>CAZYKH010000023.1:0-9235 GCA_964648225.1 uncultured Acholeplasma sp. | reverse complement strand
GAAGACTTTTTAGCTACTAAAAAGCTAAATGCTGACGATGACGTTCGTGCAAAAACTTTATCTATGGGTGTAGTTATACCAGATAAATTTATGGAACTTGCAAGAGACAATAAAGATATGTGGTTATTCTACCCACATACTGTATTTGAAGAGTACGGTAAAAACTTTGCAGATATTTCAATAGATATGGATCATTGGTATGATATTTTAGCAGCCAATCCAAAGGTTAGAAAACGTAAAGTCAATCCACGTAGAATTTTAGATATGATTGCACAACTACAAGGTGAATCAGGTTATCCATATATCATGTTTTCAGATAATGTCAATCGTGCGAATCCACTGGATTTACCAGTGAAGTTTTCAAACTTATGTACGGAGATTTTACAACCTACAATCACGTCAGAATATGGTGATTATGGTGCAAACAATGACCAAATAGGTATGGATATTTCATGTAACCTAGCAAGTGGTCATATGGGTAATATGATTAAGCATAATACGATTAAAGAAACAGTTTTTGCAGCAATGGATATTATGAACTCTGTTTCAAATAAAACAGATATTGTACATGTGCCAGCTGTTGCTAAAGCAAACCGCTTAAACCGTTCTGTTGGTTTTGGTATTATGGGGCATCACGGTTTTATCGCAGAAAACTACATTATGTATGGAAGCGATGAAAACTTAGATTTAATTGATGTATTCTTTAGTATTGTTAACTATTATTCGTTAGTTCATTCCATGGAAAAAGCTAAAGAAACAGGTGAGAAATTCTACCGTTTTGAAAAATCTAAATATGCGGATGGCTCTTACTTTGATGGTCGTGGTCAAATATTACCTAAAACAGATAAAGTCAAGGAAATATTTAAAGACATTTATATTCCAACCAATGATGATTGGCTACAATTAAAAGAAGATGTTATGACTTATGGTTTATATAACTCACATAGATTAGCTGTTGCACCAAATGGTTCAATCGGTTATGTGATGAGTGCAACACCTTCATTAACACCAATTAAACAATTAGTTGAAGAAAGAACATATGGTAACTCTAAAACATATTATCCAATGCCAGCTGTTGAAACTGCAGGATTTATGTACGAGTCAGCCTACCGTATTGATAAATACAGATTAATTGATGTCATTGCAACCGCACAAAAACATGTGGATCAAGGTATTTCATTTGAACTATGTATTACATCAGATATTACAACAAGAGAACTACAAAAATACTATCTATATGCACACTACCAAGGTATTAAAACACTTTACTATACGCGTACACAAAAGTTAAAAATTGAAGAGTGTGAATCTTGTGCAGTCTAAGGAGGATAAGATGGCTAAAAAAGTAACGAAACAAACAACAAAAAAATCCAACATTAAAATTACACCAATTAAAGAAGTTCTTTATGAAGGTGCAAACTGGAACGAACCAGAAGATGATTATACACAACATTTTTATGAACAAAACTTATCGCAATTTTGGCGTCCTGAAGACATTTCTCTACAACCAGACTTAAACCTTTGGAGCTCATTACCAGAAAACATTCAACATGCGTATGCTAAAAACTTACTTGTTTTAACATTTTTAGATACGCACCAAGGTGATATTGGTATGCCGGTTGTATCTAGATCATTAGATGATCACTTCCACCAACGTAAAGCAGTATTAAACTTTATGGGTGCTATGGAAAATGCAGTCCATGCCAAAAGTTATTCCAATATTTTTATGACTTATATGTCAATTCAAGATATTGATGATTTATTTTTATGGGGTGAAAAACATCCAAACTTACAACGTATTATGCAATTAATCGTTGGTTATTATAAAGAACTAGACCGTTATAACTACATTAAACAATTCCATGCAGAAGACCCAGATTATAACCAAACAGATTTTGACGTTGCTCAATTTAAAGCAATGGTTGCATCTGTTTATTTAGAAACATGGTTATTCTATTCAGGGTTTTATTATCCACTGTTCTTTTATGGACAAGGTAAACTCATGCAAGCAGGAGAAATCATTAACTTAATTTTAAGAGATGAATCTATTCATGGTCTTTATGTTGGACGCCTTGCACAAGAAGTCTTTGAAACCTTTTCTAATGAACTACAAGAAGAACTGACTACTTGGGTACATGAATTCTTATTAGAACTGTATCATGAGCAAAATGAACTTGTAGAATCTATTTATGATCCAGTTGAACTATCTCATGATGTTAAGATATTTGTTCGTTATAATGCCAATAAAGCATTAATGAACTTAGGTTTTGATCCATACTTTGAACCAGAAGATGTCAACCCGGTAGTTTTAAATGGATTAAATACTGAAACAAAGACAATGGATAACTTCTCAATGAAGGGTAATGGCTATCAAAAGATGAAAAGTGAGATGCTTAAGGACTCTGACTTTGTATTTGAGAAAGAAAAAATTATTACCTTTGGAGGTAAAAAGTAATGAGTGTTTATTTGCTCACTAAAAATGATTGTACACAATGTGCACAATTAAAAATGTTTTTAAAATTTGGTTTAAACAACAAATATGAACCGGATATTACCATTGTTAACCAAGAAGATGATGTTGAAATGTTTGATAAACTAGCAGCAGAGCACGGCATTTTAACACTACCAGCAATGATTGCCAATAATGAAGCTTTAACAAAGACGCAACCATCAGCTGTATTAACATTTTTAGAAAAACACGTTGGTAAAAAATAGATGTATAAAAGCTTGGGTTTCCAAGCTTTTTTACTATAAAATGAGTGAATCATTTGCATATTATTGATATTATCAATATAATTGTCATAAGTTTTTAAGGTAAGTGGGGGTGTAGTCTATGAAAGTATTTGAACCATACTTAGTTAAAATCAAAGACGAAAAAAACCGTGAAATCATGGAGGGTTTATTAAGTTGGGTAATGACCAATTACCCAATGCTTGATAAAAAAATAGCCTGGAATCAACCACACTTTGTCCACAATAATACGTTTATTATTGCCTTTACACATGCCAAACAACACATATCGGTGGTACCTGAATATAAAGCAATTGAAGTGTTTAAAGAAGATATTAAAAAGTCTAATTATCAATCAACGAATTTTATTTATAAAATGAAATGGCAAAACCCAATTGATTATGACTTATTAAAGCGTATCATTGATTATAATATGGAAGATAAAAAAGGTTTAGATACTTACTGGCGTAAATGATTTAAACATAAAAATAACACCGCATACAAATTCGTATGCGGTGCTTTTATTTTAATTTATTTGGATAAGTGTGTGCGCATAGCTTCTAGGAGTGTACCGGTTGGATCGGTACCATACTCCCAAAACATGAGACCACCTAAATTATTTTCTTTAACGTACTCTGCTTTAAGGCGTATAGATTTTGGATCATCATAACTTAAGAATACTGTACCATCTTTCTTTAATAAATATGGTACACCTGCTTCATCATCAAAGTAGTATTGATAATCTGGGTTATTAAGATAAGATGCTATAATTTCCGGATAGTGAGCGCTTGGTGATGTGGCGGTCCATGGACCCCATGCTTCTGTAGAAGTATTAAAGGTTCGAGCTTGTCTAACACCATAAAATGCTAAGCCGAAGATTAGTTTTGAATTTGGTACACCATAGCTGTTAAATATTGGAACCGATGCATCAATGGATACACTTGTTGGTGTTTGACCAACTCTGGATTCGGGATTGTGAAAACCACTTCGATTGTATAATGCATTTTGGTAACTACCAGCACTACTAGACATAGAATATGTCATAACATTAATATAGTCTAAGTAGGCATTGGACACACTTAAATTATACATGGGTGGTTGCCACATGCCACCTGTAATAGCGGTGGTAACAAGGTGATTTGGATTGTTGGCTTTCACCTTTTCATAAATGACTTTCATCATATTGGAGTATCTGACTTGTTCGCCTGATCTAGGGGTTTCCCAGTCAATATCAACCCCATCAAATCCGTGTGTATTGATGATATCTACAATATTGTTGGCAAAGTTTTCTATCTTAGTTGCGCTGATTGCAATATCACTCCACTTAGATTCTGGTGCGATTGAAAAGACAACCCAGTTGCCATGTATTTTAGCTTTGGGAAAAATATAATCATAAATATCATTTAAAGCAGTCGTAGAAGAAAAATTACCATTGGCATCCGCTGTTAAGAAGGCTGTATTAATAATATCTAGTGTTTGGAAGAAACGATCATCTACTGTATTATAATTACGCCATATATAACCGGATGCAATTGGCCTGTTTAAAGGCTTTTTATGAGGTACTGTGATGTTGTAGGTTCTTGTAATAACTTGATGCTCTAAATTCGTGATTGTAGCGGTTAAAGTTACTATTGTAGGTTCATATGCGTAATTAAATTTTCCGTTACTGCTAATGACTAACGGATGAGAAGAAGACCACTGGAGCGTATAACCACTATAGGTTGTAGGTAACGTGATGTTTTCAGTTGCATGGGATGGGATTAAACTGTCTAAAAGTTCATCTAAGGATTCTAAAGAGTAACTTTCCCACTTTGCAGTTAAAGTTTTCACAGTATCCTCCTTTGTATAAGTAATATCGGATAATTGTTCAATTTTCTCATCATCTAAATACCATCCAACAAAATCAAAATTAGGTAGCACTGGAATTGGCAACGGTTGTTTGGCATTTGATTTTAATACATAGCTTGATGGTGATGGTGTTGCCGTATAAATTTCAAGGTTCACACTTGTAAGTTCATCATCTAGTGCTTCATCAAAGATAAGTTGCATACCAACACCATCTGTAAATAGTTTATTTAATGTTGGTGAGGATTCAATATCGGGGTTATGGAAGTGTACCGCTAAAATATAATCGTATTCAGGCACATTTAAATGTTCAAGGCCAGCAGTATATGGATCTGAGGCAAGAACCACATATGTATTTAAATCCGCTTCATATCGAATAAATGCCTTATAATACCATCTAAGTCCCATATCGTTTGGTTTAAAGAGTGTTATGTCGGTATTTGAACCCAAATAATTATCAAATTCAACAATTTCAATACTTAGTAAAGCATCGGTTTTTTCTAAGTCCTCTTTAGACCAATAACCACCATTGATGTCAAATTGAATATCAACAGGTTCTAAAGTGTCGTTTGTTGTACATGATATAAGTAATAGTGTCAATAACATCAAGCATATCGTTAAAGTTAACTTTTTCATATAAACTCCATTTCTGTAAGTAGTGTATGGGCTTTGACTATCATTTTACATCAATAGATTATAAAGTGATTAAAAAAGAAAGATTTATTCAAATTTGAATAAAAAAAAACACCACTAAAAAGTGGTGTTCATTGTGCATCATGCACGTTATTGATTAAATGGCGAGGGCAGCAGGATTCGAACCCACACTAAAGGTTTTGGAGACCTGTGTGCTACCGTTGACACCATGCCCCCGTACACGCCTTAATAGTATAGCATAACAAAATTAAGTTTTCAATTGAAAATGAACAAATCACATCATTGAAAACTTAATTTCATTAAATTATGTAGTTTTAGTAAAGGGTTATTCACTGATAGTGTTGGTGCTTTGGTTGTTTTTCACTTTAAATAAGGCAATAAGCTTCATCACTGTAGCAGATATAATCAACAAACTACATAGTTGTATATTACTTATAAACATTCCGAAAAATAAAATCCATATGATGACCACGATTATAAAGACAGTGCGTCTGGCCTTATAATATATTGGTTTTTCAGTGACATATATTATAACCAGTTTGGATAATAAAACTACCAACTTTAAGGTAATTTGATGTAAGCTTTTAGTTGCAAAGTATAAGTTTATATTATGTTTTAAAAATTTATAAAAAAAGAGCGATTATTCTTCGCTCTTTGGTTCAATATCACTAAATATTTGAGGTAATGGTTTTCTATCAGTATTATTTAAGTCGTCATCATCTTTTTTCTTACGGATTGCACGCATGAGTGGTTTATGGATAAACCAGAAGTAAGGAACGACTATAAATAATAAGAAGTAAATACCATAAACAATCCAGTATGCAAAGTTATAAGGTGACAAGTCAACTGGGTGATAATCTAAAACTAAATTATATGGGTTATTATCTTCGGTTGGTAATTGGCCATTCATATGTTTAGAAAAGTTGTAAGTATCAGGACTTAAATTTAAATTTTCATGTAAAACTTCAGGATTGCCTGATGCAAACGTTGTACCATCAGTCATTCTGTAGATATGCACTGTTTCAGGTGTATCAGGTTTATCTGGATCGACAAAGATAGCGTGTACATCGATTGCTTGAATATGGTATTCAAAATTATAATCATCTGGGAATTTAAAATCATTATCACTTTGCAATATGCTGTTAGCAAAAGTGTTATTAGCAATTAAGGCTACTTTAAAGGAACCTCTTGCCATATTCGCATCAACTACATCTGTATAAATATTTAAAAAACTTTGATCTTTTAAAACAATTTGTTTTTTATCAGGATCATTTGCATAATATCCTGTAACTTCTAATTTATAATAAGCAACTTCATCAGAGTAGTCTTCAATTAAAATAAATACACCATCACTGTATAAGTTGAATTGTGGGTTTTTGTGGACTACAGTGTGAGGGTACATGCCAATTTTAATTTTGTATTCATCAGCTATACTTTCCCCTGTTGTATCATAATGTGTTTGGCCATCTAATGTATGAATAGAGTCTTTTGAGTAATATGTTTTAGAAACAGCATTTAAGTGCGCCAAACCATCAAAAATGTCATAATCTGGGTTATCTTTAGCATATTTAGTCACATTGTTGTGTACATATTCAGAAACGCGGATACCTTCAGTTCCACCTGCAATGAGTTCAACGAACCCAATGACTATTAAAACAAATAAAATATATAGTATTCTTCCAATCCATTTCATGTTGCATTTACTTCCTTTCTTTTATATAATATCAAATATATCTTATAAAGGGTATAAAAAACTTAATTTTCCTAAATTTATAACTTTACAAAATAAAATAAGTTGGTATAATAATACTTGCGCAAAGTATGGCGGTCGTGGCGAAGTGGTTAACGCATCGGCTTGTGGCGCCGACACTCGGGGGTTCAATTCCCCTCGGCCGCCCCATATTTGCAAATTACATATTATGTAGGCCCATAGCCAAGCGGTAAGGCAACGGACTTTGACTCCGTCACTCGTAGGTTCAAATCCTGCTGGGCCTGCCATTTTTATTTAAAAACAAAATAACATAAAAAATGCGGGTGTGGCGAAATTGGCAGACGCACTAGACTTAGGATCTAGCGCTTTACGGCATGCAGGTTCAAGTCCTGTCACCCGCACCATAAAAATCATGAATTGGTAAGTAAAAACTACCAAATATCACATAAAAGTGCTCTATTAAGGGCATTTTTTAATAAAATAAGTCTATCAAGAGAGCTTAGCGGCTTTTGAGATAGACTTTTTCTTTGCAAAAAATTGAGATTAAAATTTAAGGTAACACGGAGTTGAACTTCAAATGTAAATTGAGTAAGAAACTCTAGTTAACTTGTAACCTAGTTTTAACGGCCCTTTAAAAAATAGTGTGGTAAATGCTAAATAGGGCTTTCAAAAATTATGTGGCAAACTACCGCTTTCAATTATTGTGTGGTAGTCAAAAGGGCACTTTAGGAGTGCTCTTTTTATATACTGATAATCTATAATTACTATTTATTTTGAATATGTATATCTTTGTTGATAGAATATAAAACTCTATTTCTAAATCTCGTGAATTTTCTAATGCCATTGTAAGTTTTAATAACTGTTTTAATTCTATTATTTGTTGATTCAATGAGTCCATTAGATATTCTTCGTCCATCAATTTTAATGAATGAGACTTTTATTTCAGATTTCCATTTGACTAAGGTTTTGCCCATTGCTCTCATTTCTTCTAAATGGCTGTTTCTAAATTCATCGATTAAGTCTTCTAAATCCTCATCACAGGTTTCATAATCTGCTGTTAGATTAAATGCTCTGTATCGTTCTTTAAGTCGATAAGCTTTTAGTTAAATCATCATCGATTGTTAATAGATAACCAAGTATTTCAGATTTATGCCAGTATGTTTGATACTTACTCATCTTGATTTTACCATCATAAATAGATTCATAATCTTTAACGAAAAAATAATGGAACTTCTTTAACATGTAATAATACATATCGTTAGATGCCAATTTACTACGATTTATATGGTGTTTATTTTGAGCCTTAATGCGGATTTTTTTATCGCTTCATTTAACCCTCTAATGATATGAAAAGAGTCTACAGCAATTAAAGCGTTTGGGAAGTAGAGTTTAATGACATCTTTATAAGGGTCCCACATATCCATGATAAACACCTTTACAGTCGCTTTCTCACTCAAAGGGATTCGACCAAAATATTCAATGAGATAATTTTTATGCGTGGTCGCTATGACATCGATTAGTTTTGAACTTTTAAAATCCAGTAGCACATACGCATATTTGTATTTATTCATTTTATTTGTGAATACTTCATCTATACAGATCACTTCAGGTAGTTTCCTGCGTTTTGCATCAACCGCTTGATCAAAGATATCTATGACACTTTGAATCGATACATTATATAGTTTTGCTGTATACGTAAAGGTATGATTAAAATCTTTTAAGTAATCAAGAATCGATAGTTTCGTCAAGTAGCCAATATTTGATCTGGGTGCTACAAATGGATTAAATTCACTAAAAGTTTTGCCACAGGTTAAGCATTGATAGCGTCGCTGTTTGAAGTGAATAATACATGGCTTTTGAGTTGAGATACTATAAATGACTTTCTTTAATCGGTAACTATTAAATTTGATCTTATCTGAGTTACAGATTGGACATGAAACAGATGCCTTATGCATTTTTATGATTGTGATGAGTTGATTTGATTCTGTGATAATTTCTAATGATTCAATTTTATGTTTCAATGCGTTTAATTCTAATAATTTTATGTTATTATCATACATGAAGACCTCGCTTTCAATGGATTATCAGCTAATCTCATTTTAAACTAGGTCTTCATTTTTTTAATCATTTTAAATCGCCCTTTAAAAAATTATGTGGTATACCACACTATAATGGATAGGTATACTGTTACCACACAATAATTTATATATCTGATATTTATTAATGCTGCCTAAAAGGGAGGCATTTTTATTTTTATACCACCGATTATGATTTATTTAATTTATACCTCAATTA
>CAZYKH010000022.1:0-11912 GCA_964648225.1 uncultured Acholeplasma sp. | reverse complement strand
TATAAAGCACTGTTTTATGTTCTTTTAACATTATTTACATAATATAACCCCAAAGTCTTTTCAGTTTTACTTGGTCTAGCCTTTGGGGTTTGTATCAAAATTGAAGTTTTTATATTAAATTATAGGTCTTATTCAACATTTATTTTACCGTAAAATGCATTTTCTAAGATAATTTTCATATCTTCTACCATTGGCAATCTAGGGTTTGCAGTTGAGCATTGATCTTCGTAAGCTAAATAAGCTAAGTTCTCACTATGATTTAAGAAGTCTTTTTCTTCGACATTCTGCAGTTTAAAGCTCATTTCAATGCCTACTGATTTTGCTAAATCATAACATGCTTTAGCAAACATCTTGACACCTTCTTCTTTTGTTTTAGGGTTTAGTCCAATTGCTCTAGCAAGCTCTGTATACTTTTCATCCGCTATATAGTATTTATATTTTGGCCAAGTAGATAATTTCGATGGTACTGTACCGTTATATAAAATAACATGTGGTAATAAGATTGCATTGATACGACCATGTGGTATATGGTATCTGCCACCCACTTTATGCGCCATAGAATGTGATATACCCAAAAACGCATTACCAAATGCCATACCAGCCATGGTCGATGCATTATGCATTTTTTCACGTGCTTCGAAGTCATTACCATGATCGTATGCGCGCTTTAAATACTGAAACACCATTTTCACAGATTGAATTGCTAGTGCATCTGTATAATCATTAGCAAGTACAGAAACAAAAGATTCTACAGCATGTGTTAATACATCCATGCCGGTATCTGCTGTAACTGATTTGGGTTGTGTTAATGTCAGTGCTGGATCGACTATGGCAACCGTAGGCGTCAGTGAATAGTCAGCTAGTGGATATTTCTTAGATTCTTTTTCATCTGTAATGACTGCAAATGGTGTAACCTCACTACCAGTACCAGATGTTGTTGGTATACAAACTAGTTTAGATTTTCTACCCAAATCAGGATATCTAAATGCACGTTTTCTTATATCCATAAATTTCTGTTTTAAATCATTAAAATCAACATCTGGATTTTCATAAAACAGCCACATTGCTTTGGCAGCATCCATTGGTGAACCACCACCAATAGCGATGATTGTATCAGGTTGGAAGGATTTCATCAATTGATACCCTTTTTTAACTGTCTCAATTGAAGGATCTGCTTCGACATCTGTAAATAGTTGATAGACAACATGATTACGTCTTAAGTTTAATTGATCAGTGACCTTTTTAACATAGCCTAATTCAACCATCACACGATCTGTTACAATGACAACCTTATGCACATCTCGCATTTGTCTTACATATTCAATAGCATCTTTTTCAAAGTATATTTTAGAAGGTACTTTAAACCACTGCATATTATTTTTCCTTTCACCAATACGTTTAATATTGAGTAAGTGGATAGCACTTATATTATCAGAAACAGAGTTTTTACCATAAGAGCCACACCCTAATGTCAGTGATGGTATAAAGCGGTTATAAATGTTTCCGATACCACCAAATGTAGCTGGTGAATTGACAATAATTCTTATGGCCTTAAGTTCTAAACCAAACGCTTTAATCAGTTCTTTATTTTCACTGTGTATTACAGCAGAATGACCAAGTCCATCAAGTTCTACCATCTTTTTAGCCAAGTTAATACCATCTACATGATCATTAGATTTTAAAATAGCTAAAACAGGCGAGAGTTTTTCTCTTGTTAGTGGTTCTTCAGGGCCAACACTTTGGCATTCAACTAATAAAATATTAGTGTCCATTGGTACTTTAAAGCCAGCTAATTCTGCAATGTGATGTGCACTTTTACCTACAATATATGGGTTCAGTTTATGACCGTCAGGAAACATAAATTTTTCTAACATAAATTTTTGTTCTTTGTTACATAAAAAAGTATGCAACTTTTCAAATGCTTTTAATGCTTCCTTATAAATTGCTTTATCAATAATGGCTGCTTGTTCTGATGCACACACCATCCCATTATCAAATGATTTTGACATGACAATATCGTTAATTGCAGTTTTTAGATTCGCTGTCTTTTCAATATATGCAGGTACATTACCGGCCCCAACACCAAGTGCAGGTTTACCACATGAATAGGCCGCTTTAACCATTGAATTACCACCGGTTGCTAAAATGGTTGCAACCCCCGGGTGATTCATTAACTTATTTGTATTATCTAAACTTGGATTTTCTATCCAACTAATACAATTTTTTGGAGCCCCAGCTTTAATCGCTGCTTCTTTAATAACTTTTGCAGCTGCAATCGAGGATTGTTGTGCATTTGGGTGAAATGCAAATATAATCGGATTTCTTGTTTTAAGCGCAATGAGCGATTTAAAAATTGTTGTGGATGTTGGATTTGTCACTGGCGTAATCGCACAAATCACACCAACCGGATCTGCTATTTCAGTAATACCCGTTACTTTATCTTCTAAAATAATGCCCACAGTTTTTAAGTGCCTCATGTGGTTGATGACATACTCAACAGAAAATAAGTTCTTTGTTGCCTTATCCTCAAATACACCCCTTTTGGTTTCTTCAACCGCTAACTTAGCTAAACGACCATGTGCATCGATGGCTTCCACCGAGACTTTAGCAACAATCTCATCAATCTTTTCTTGAGTATAGTCCATATACGATTCTAACGACTCTAAAGCAGAGGTCACTAAAAAATCTATCTCGTCAAAGATGGCTTTGTCTTTTTCCATATTAAATTTCTCCTTGTGTTTTCTGAATTGATTTATAGCCATATTTTATACATTTTAAAAAATAATACAAATGAAACTATAATGAATACGTTTTCAGTTGTTTTCAATGAAAAACCCTGATGATAAACACATGGATTTTTGGTAATTTATGATGTGTTTATCATCAGGGTATTGACCTTTATAAAAGGGTTATGTAAATATTATAGTTATCTAATATGGATAAATTATGTATAAATAACTTCGATGATCATATGATTTCCTACAACAAGAATGTCACCTGGTTGATAGCTTAAATCACCTACTAAGTAATGACTAAAGCCTGGTATATTATGTTCAGGTAGCATAATTTCATCACCTACATATACATAAATAAAGTTATCTGGTTTTGCTAAAATTTGATCATTATAGTCAACGACAGTATCATATAAAGACACATTGGTAAAGTCATTGGTTGGAAAACCATCATAAGCATCACTATGATTGAAAAATCCAATGAGACTTGTAATGAAGTGACGACCATCCCATATGTTAGCTTGACCAGGATAGGTACCATCACCACGGATAGCCTCTATTTGTCTAGTTGGCCAAACTTTTTCATCTACTGATACGATGTAATCTAGTAACCAACCCCACTTTACTTTCATGTTGTTATGATTAAAGAAGTTATATAGTCTACTACCTGCTAAACTACTTTGATCTGATACTTTACCATCTATTGCGATATTAAAAAACTCATTTGGTAATATATCTGTCATGCTTAAATTAAATGTTTGATTCCAATCTTTAATAAATTCCGCCTTTAAATGTTGGTAATTGGTTTCATATATACTTGTTACTTGGTAGTTACCAAATGCATTTTTGCCAAATAGCTTGATATCTTTAATGAGATTTAGACTATCTGTATTGCCATCACCTGCATAGTGCATACGGTAAACCACTTCAAGAACAGATCTTGTGGTTGCATTGGCAGATAAGTAAATGTCACCACCAATTTCATAATATGCAACGGCTTTATATATTTGACTAAAATTATTTGGTGTAATATCTTTAACAACAACAGAAAACTCATTGTTTGTATCTAATTTAGTCGATGGAACGTGTGTTACTTCTACACCATCAATTATATAATTATCTTGTTGTTGCGCGTTAATTGTTTGTTGTAATTTAGATATTGAAACATCACCCGTCATCATATAAAAACCAAAACTATCAGGATGAATTGATGGATCTAATTTGGCATAAAATCTTAGCGCTTGATTGTTATCAAGCCCAGTAGATCTAATTGCTGCACCATCAATGACTTCAACATCACTTTGCACATAAGGATTTCCTAATGTATTTGTATAAGAAAGGGCTCGTACATCATATTGATATGCACTTAATGTATCTTTAGTATCAAAACTTAAAGTTGAATCATTTGAACGGATCACACCAATGATTTCAGATGGATCATAAGTAAATTCGTTTTGTGAGCGATAAATGTAGTATTGCTTTGCATCATCTGCTTTGTTAAAGCTTAAGATGCCATTTTCATGTTTTAAGTTGGATACGACACCAGGTTGGATTGGTGTCATGCTTTTTATTTCAGGCAAGACGGCAATATTACCCCATAAGCTTTCAGCATTTTTTATTTGAGTTGTAGAGTAATTTGCTGCATTTTTATACGCACTATCTATAAAGTTATAACTATACATACTAAACCCACCGACATGATCTAGACTTCTAATATATTCTAGTTGTTGTTTAAGTTCATTAGGATTGGTTTTCCAACCATAGGTATTACCACTACTATCTGCCATATAAACACCCATACCAGAGTATAGGTTAACATCTAAGTGTTTAAAGACTTTATTCCACCAACTCATCAACTTTGTATAGCTTGCGGTAGGGTGTGAGTCTGCCCAATAACTTTGGGGAATTAAGTAATCTATCCAACCTTCGGTTGCCCATTTAACAGAGTCAGCAAATAAGTAACTTGAATAGTGGGTTTGACCACCAGTATCAGATCCAGTTGTGATTGGATGATTATTGCTATCATAGGTCACCTCACCATTACCATTTTTATAAATACCGGTTGGTGAAATACCAAATTGTACATGGCGGTTATTGGCTTGGTTATAATTTTTAATGGTATTAGATACACCTTCTACCATTAAGTTAACTTGATGTCGTCGCCAGTCTGCTTTAGAAGTAGCGCTTTCGGTATTATATCCAGTACCATATGTAATAAAGGTTGATTGGTCTGGTTCATTTAATATGGTATTGCCACCAGTTGTTGCACCATTTGCACCTAAATTAATATAAAAGTAATCATCAAAGTGAATTGCATCCACGGGATACCTGTCAAGAATTTCAACAATTGTATCTGAAAGAAATTGTCTTACATTCGGTAGACCCGGGTTTAAAATCGATGCACCATCATAACTTAAAATGTTTGCAGGATTACTTGCAGGATTTTCTGCTGGCATTTGTCCGACATAATTTGTACCAAGTCGATATGGGTTTAACCATGCATGAAACTCCATACCGCGAGCATGGGTTGCTTCAATAAACCAAAGCATTGGATCAAATTCGTTAAAATTAACATGTTCAAAAGCTGCTGCTTTTGGATTTAATTCTGAAACATAGTATGCATTATTATGCGTTCTAAAATGCATAATTAATGCATTATAGTTATAGTGTTGTAATATATCTAAAATTTCATTTGCTCTTGCTTTAAATTGTGTCTCAGTTGTATATTTAGGCATACTACTAATTAAGTGTGATGCCCAAGCTGCACGAAACTCTGTTTTATCTTCTACGACACTTTGTGTCGAATTACTATAAGCTTTTGGTGATATAACCACACTCATCAAAGTAAGTGTTATTAAAGTTAGTAACGTTGTTATTTTCTTCATGATGATACCTCCATTAATAAATATCTGACCAGTTAGGATCATCAAACGTATAGGTTAATGTGTTGTTATCGATTGTATATAATGATGAACCCACTGTTTTTCCATTGACTTTGAAAATGATTTGGTCGCCAAATTCTAAGTCATTCGTTAAAGAAACTGTGACAGTTACTTCAATATAATCGGTTGTTATATTAACATCAGTATTTTCTGGTTTGCTTGTAACTTGATAGTTTTCCAAATCAAGCTCTAACGTTACTTGATGTACTTTATGATCACCTTCAACAGATTGGATAATCTCAGCAGCAAATGCACCTTCTGAATTTTGGGCTAACTCATATAAACTAAAGTCTAACATCTCAGAATATATGGTATGATTTTCTTCATTTAAAGTCACTGTAACATAAGCTCTAGCATAGATTGTATCTAATGCACTTTCATACTCAAAAGATGCATAAGTATATGAAAATACATCTAATAAATCTAAAGATAAGATATCATCTAAAATAGTAATATGACTTCCTGTAGTAGATAGTCTTAAGTCAATGACTTCATCTAACGTATATATCAAACCGTATGTTATAGCTAATTTAGGCATTGCATCATTAGCTACAATGTTTGCATCTAAGTTAAAGCCTCTTTTTTCACCATTTAAACTTGCATCAAGCTCAATACTAAATGATGGTAGTTCAGGCTCTTCTGGTGTTGCTGTTACATATTCTATAATTTCATCAGCAAATGCACCTTCAGATACTAATGCCAATTCATATAAGTTTTTAGTAACAACATTTTGAATATCGATTTTGTATGATTGCTGATTGTATTTAAAGTTAATGCTTGCATATGCACTCATATAATCATATTCATAATCCATATCTACATTTTCTAAGGTGAAGACATACTTGTTACCTTCTAACTCAAAACCAGTATGTTTATCTACCCCTGGTAGTTGTAGTTTATAATCTAAATCTTCTGTTGTAGGATTTATTTTATAATAGATATCAACACTTAATTCAGATATCTTATTTAAATCTGCATCCGTTGATAATGTTACTTCAAAATCAATACCTCTAAACTCATTATTGAGTTTCAACGCTAAATCTACTTCTATTTGTATCGGATCTTTTTGATTTGATTGTTCGATACACCCGGATAATAGCATCATCAAACCTAGGGTCAATATTGTTAAAAATTTCTTCATGTCTAACTCCTTCAAACATTTTAAATTGGATATTATTATGTATCCTGATAATGATTAAAAAGTAAAACACACTTGTAAGTGTTTTCTATCATTATATATGAAATAGTCTATGTAGAACCAACACCTTACAATTATTAATGGATTTATGTGTGTTTTTTTCATTATTTGAAATTCTTTATCGTTTGACCACAAAAAAACTTCACTTGGAAGTTTTATTGAGCCTAAATATTTTTTTAATAACATGCTTACAAACATCTCTTAAATACCTAACTGGTCTTAATATACGTATAAACAATACATATACATCATATTTTATGCCCTTTAATTGTTTAGTTTTCCCGTGTTTATAATACTCAATGAGTTTACCATGGACTTGTTCTTTGTATACCCTTTCAACAATTGCTTGATTATCCCCACAAACCCTATAATAATCTTTTTTCACACTTAAAATACGGTGAATAATGAGTTCACCGTTTTTTCTTAAAAATAATATACAATCATTTTTTACATACTGATCTGCTTTAGCTACATATATTTGGGTATTTTTTTGATTTAAAAGTGGCCACATACTAACCCCTTTAATTTTAGATACTATAAAGCCTTTATCATGTAGTTGTTTTAATATACTGTTATCTGCTATCACTTATAACTAGACCCCTTTAATTGATCACATTTGAGTTGATAATCCATATAAACATATTAATATTTATAGACATGTTTAAAAAATATGTCTATATAATGCTTTATCTACTCATATAAATGGTTAAAATTTAAACTATTTACGCTTAGGTTTTAAGAAGACATCCTTATATTGTTCACCTTGTTCAAATAATCTTAATACATAAGGGCATACAGGATCGATTTTCTTCTTTTCCTCTCGTGCTAATTGAACAACTTCATCAACTAGCTTTTGAGCTAAACCTTGACCTCTTAATTTTGGATCGACAAATGTATGTGTTGCAGCAATATGATCATTGACATATTTATAAATAATTTCAGCTTGCATTTGACCATTTTCATCATTCATGTAAAAACGACCTTTTTCATGTTCAAACATCCCTTGATTCCTCCTTTTGTGGTGATACTTATATTATACACCAAACATAAATTATAAAACATGCGGATACAAATGTTTAAAAAAGGACTTTAAAGTAATCATGAAAAGTGATTTCCACATAACTTTATAGTCCTTTAGGTTTTTATGATTATCAGTACTTTCTCCCTGAGTACCGATAACCTTAATATCTTAATTTATGTATATATATTATACTATTTTCAGCATATTTATTCAAGTTATATGAACAAAACAAGGCATACAGTAAGTATGCCTTGTTGATTATAGATTATTCAAAATCATCGTATGATGGTTTCTTTTCTTCTGGTTTATCATAATGGAAGAATTTTTCTTGTAAGATACCAGTACCTGCAGGAATGAGGCCACCAATAATGACGTTTTCTTTAAGTCCGTGTAGTTCATCCTTTTTACTGCGGATTGCAGCATCTGTTAAGATTCTTGTTGTTTCTTGGAATGATGCAGCAGATAAGAATGAATCACTTCGTAAGGAAGCTCTCGTAATACCTAATAGAATTGGACGTCCAACTGCTAAGCGACCACGTTTTTTCATGACCTCTTTGTTTTCACGCCTAAATTCATCAATCGATACTTCTGTACCAGGTAAGATGTTGGTATCACCTTCAATAATAACCATAATACGGCGTAACATTTGACGAATAATGACTTCAACGTGCTTATCAGAAATCTCAACACCTTGTGCACGGTATACTTTTTGAACTTCTTCTAATATATAGTTAGAAGCTGTAACGACATCGGTTGCACGTAATAGTTCTTTTGGATTAATCGATCCATTAGATAGCTTTTGACCTGCAACAACTTCTTGACCTTTTTTAACCAGTGCTTCAACGTTTGGATCAAGTGTATATTTATACTCTAGTCCTTCATTATCAAGTACTGTAACTGTCACTGAACCACCACGACGTGATACTTCTTTGACTTTACCATTGACTTCAGAAATCACTGCTTTACCTTTTGGATTACGTGCTTCAAATAACTCTTGAATACGCGGTAAACCTTGAGTAATATCGGCACCAGCAGCAACCCCACCTGTATGGAATGTACGCATGGTTAACTGAGTACCAGGTTCACCAATAGATTGCGCAGCGACAACACCGATTGCTTCACCAACTTCAACGTGTTGGTTAGTTGCTAGGTTGACACCATAGTCTTTGGCACAAATACCATGACTTGATGTACATGTCATAATACTTCTAATTTCAACTTTTTGAATACCTGCATTAATAATAGCTGATCCAGTTTCTTCTGTTATCATTTCATTACGTTTTACAAGTACTTCTCCTGTATTAGGATCAATAATATCTGATGCTGCAAAGCGGCCATAGATACGGTCATATAATGGAACAATTTCCTTATTTGACTCATCTCTAATCGCTTCAACATAAAGACCATGTTGTGAACCACAATCTTCTTCAACAATGATTACATCTTGACTGACGTCTACTAAACGACGGGTTAAGTAACCAGATTCTGCGGTCTTAAGCGCGGTATCGGTAGAACCTTTTCTCGCACCGTGGGTGGAGATAAAGAATTCAGATACGGTTAAACCTTCTCTAAATGAAGATTGAACAGGGACTTCAATGGTTTCACCTTTAGGGTTACTCATCAGTCCACGCATACCGACTAACTGTGTAAAGTTAGAGACGTTACCACGTGCACCAGAGTCACTCATCATAAAGATGTTGTTGTCGCGGTCAAACTCTTGCATAATACCTGATTGAATATCATTTTTAACGTTTGTCCACTTATCAATAACAAGTTTACGACGTTCACTATCTGTTAATAATCCATCTTCAAACCATTCATCAATTTCAGCAATGTCTTTTTCAGTTTCTGCAACCATTTCTTTTTTCTTAGAGTAGACGTTAATATCTGCATAAGAAATAGTAATACCTGCAATCGTTGAATACTTAAAGCCTAAATCTTTTAGTTTATCTAACATCTTAGATGTATCTGAGATGTGGAATAATTTAAAGACCTGTGCAATAACCATCGATAAGAAACGCTTCTTAAATGGTTCTGGAGTTGGAATATCTTTAAGTGCATCTTTTGGATTCACACCTTTTTTAATAAAGTAAATATCCGGTGTTTTTTCTGTTAAGTTGGTTAATGTTGGTTCATTGACATATGGGAATGTTTCAGGCAATATTTCGTTAAAGATAATCTTACCTAAAGTTGTCACTAAATACATTTGTTTTTGTTCGTCTGTGAAAGTACCTTTAATACTATCAGGGCGTATGATAATACGTGTATGTAAGCCAATGTCTTTATTTTCATAGGCAATTTTTAACTCATCCACTGATGCAAAGAATTTAGCTTCATTGCGGTGGATGTGTTGATGTTTTTGGCGGCGCTCAACATCATCACCAAAGTCACGATCTTTTGTTGTTTCAATCGTTAAGTAATAGTTACCTAAAACCATGTCTTGTGATGGTGTAACAACTGGTTTACCATCTCTTGGGTTTAAGATGTTATTAGATGCTAACATTAAAAGTCTAGCTTCTGCTTGTGCTTCTGGTGATAATGGTACGTGAACCGCCATTTGGTCACCGTCAAAGTCTGCATTAAACGCAGGGGTGACAAGCGGGTGTAGACGGATTGCTTTACCATCAATTAATTTTGGTTCAAATGCTTGAATACCAAGTCTATGTAGTGTCGGTGCACGGTTTAATAAAACCGGGTGCTCACGTACAACTTTTTCAAGTGCACGCCATGTATCATCATCGCGGCGCTCATATTTAGCATTCGCATTTTTTCTTTCAGTACCATGTGTTAATTGTAGTTCACGTAAAATAAATGGTTTAAATAAAGTGATTGCCATTTCACGTGGAATACCACATTGATACATTTCTAAGTCTGGACCAACAATAATAACTGAACGGCCAGAATAGTCGACACGTTTACCTAATAAGTTTTGACGGAAACGACCTTGCTTACCACGTAGTAAATCTGATAAAGATTTTAAGTGACGGTTACGTTCAACTGCCGCTTTTTTACCACGTTTCGCATTATCAAATAATGCATCCACTGCTTCTTGTAACATACGTTTTTCGTTTTTAGTAATTAATCGTGGTGCCATTTGTTCTTTTTGACGTTTTAAACGGTTGTTTCTATTTAAAATTCTACGGTATAAATCGTTTAAGTCCGTTGTTGCAAAACGTCCACCATCTAATGGAACCATTGGACGTAAATCCGGTGGAATAACAGGAATAACATCCATGACCATCCACTCTGGTTTATTATCAGATTGGTTAAATGCTTCAACAACTTCTAAACGACGAATAATTTTATCGCGCTTTTGTTTAGAACTAGATTTTAAACGGCGACGTAAATTACGTACTTCACGGTCTAAGTCTAGATCTTGAAGTAATTTTTTAACCGCTTCTGCACCAGTTAAAGCTGTAAATCGATTACCATATTCTTCAACTAATGAGGAGTAATCTTGTTCAGATAAAATTTGCTTTTTAGCAAGTGGTGTATTTTGACCAGGATCGGTAACAATATAACTAGCATGATAAACAACTTCTTCTAATTGTTTTGCTTTAATACCTAAAAGGATTGCAAGTCTTGAAGGTGAGTTTTTTAAATACCATGTATGCACAACAGGTGCTTCTAAGTTAATATGTCCCATACGTTCACGACGTACTTTAGATTCTGTAATTTCAATACCACATTTTGGACAGATTTGGCCTTTGTTGACGTTTTGTTTTTTCCCACAAGCACATTGGTAATCTCTTGTTGGTCCAAAAATACGTTCATCAAATAACCCACCTGCTTCTGGTTTAGATGTGCGGTAGTTAATCGTTTCATGATTAATAACCTCACCATAAGACCAGTTTCTAATTTCATCAGGACTTGCTAATCTAATCTTGAAGTGGGTAAAAGCTTTAGATCCATAAGTTTTTCTAACAGGCGCAAGTTGTTTTGTAACTCTATCTTCTAAATTAATAGGTCTTTCAATAACTTCACCTGGATCTGAAACAGTATCTGCACTTAATTTATCT
>CAZYKH010000021.1:0-16433 GCA_964648225.1 uncultured Acholeplasma sp. | reverse complement strand
ACAATATTAGTCTAAGCCTAAAACCCGGAGAAATCTTCGGGTTTTTGGGCTTAAATGGTGCTGGTAAATCAACAACCTTTAAATGTATTACAGGTATTCAATCATTTGATCAAGGTACAATTACCATTAATGGTTATGATATTTTAAAAGACCAGCTACAAGCCAAACAATCATTGGGTTATATACCAGATAACCATGCAACCTTTGAAGAGTTAACAGGGCTTGAATATATTAACTTTATGGCAGACGTCTATAAAGTATCATTAGAAGATAGAACTGAGCGTATTAACAAATTTGCAAAGATGTTTAATATGCATGAAGCATTAAATACTGTGATTAAAGCTTATTCACATGGTATGAAACAAAAAATCGCAATTATGGGCGGTATTATTCATTATCCTAAATTATGGATATTAGATGAACCCCTAGTTGGTTTAGATACATTTTCAATGGATGAAATTATGGATTTCATGAAAAGTTATGCAAAAGAGGGGAATACCATTATATTTTCATCACATATTATGCCACTTGTTAAATCACTATGTGATCGAGTAGCTATTATTGATCATGGTGTTATTAAGGCACTTTTTGATCAGAAATCAGATATTGATAATATTGATAAACACTTTAAGGAAATAGTAGATAGATATGGTCATAACACTCGTTAAGAACCAATTAAAAAGAGGCAAACCTCGCATTCAACAAATGCATACCAAAAATATTGTTGGGGTTGTATTGCTTGCAATACTTACTGCAACAATTCTTGGTATTTTTGGTTATATATTATTTTTACTAACCCAGAGTTTTGCTAGACTAAGACTACCGGATATCTACTTAAAAACTGTGTTTTTTATTTTGATTGTTGTTTTAACAGTCTTTGAAATATTTAATATTATTAAAGAATTATTCCAGTCTAAAGATAATCAAATTTATTTAAAACTTCCAATTACTAAAGAACAATTATTTATCTCTAAGATTATATATTTATATATCCGACAATTAATTATCTGTATAGTATTTTTAGCAGTGACAGCAGGTGTATATGGCTTAGTAGAAACAGATATTACAATCTTTTATTATTTAAGATTATTGGTGGTAGCATTTGTAATTCCGTTTTTATCTTTAATTATATCTAGTTTTTTATCCATTCCTGTGTCATCGATTTTAGGTTTTTTAAAAAAACATAAAACTATATTATTGTTGAGTTTAATTTTTGTTATTGGCGTTTTCTTTGTTGTTTACATTCAGTTTATTAATGTTGTTTTAAGTTTTATTAACTTAACAAGTTTAAGTACATCACCGGTTATAGATCCCTTAGTGATCGAGGGTTTGAGAAATGCTACGGATGGTTTATTATTAAGCAATGTTTTTTATAACTTACTTATGAATGATCAGTTCATTATGAACTTATTGATTATCATTGGTGTTATTTCTGTTTTAATGGTTGGTGTATATTTCTTATTAAAATATTATTATTTCAAAACTCTAAACAAAGAAAACGAACGCATTGAGATTAAAATTAAAAAAGAAATTAAAATGCATAAACCGAGTATGGCAATATTTAAAAAAGAGTTTAAAACGATGCTACGTAATCCTGATTATGCATTTCAAGCGATTGTTTTAAATTTACTAATGCCGATATTTATATATTTAACAATTCAGCTGACATATCGGGCAGGAGAAGTTACTGTTGGTCAAGAAATTGTCCCGGGTATTACATTATTGACAATGCTGATATTTATTCTACTTACAAATAGTTTTCAAGGTATGATTATTAGTAGGGAAAAAGAAGCGTATTTTATTATGCGAATTACACCAGTTAAAATACTTAAACAATTATTTTCTAAGTTAGCTATTGGTTATTTACTTAATCTTTTTATGATACTTGTTACCATTGTACTTATTGCAAGCTTTGGATTTATTACGGTCATAGAAGCAGTAGTTATTGGTATATTAAGTATCTTGTTTTCAACAGGTTATACATTGATTTTAATATCTAGTGATTATAAAAACCCACAAATAACAACCAATGTTGCAGGTTTTGAAGAAGGTTTAAACATGTATAAAAATTTATTTGTTGGTTTACTATTATCTATTGTTGTTGGTATTTTATTTAGTGTTACACCTTTTATTAGAAAACTATTTGAGTATAGACGAGTATTTAGTATATTAGATATATTTATTATTATGATTGATAAAACAACCATTAACTATGCATTATATGGTACAGTGATTGTCATAATTTTTGTCTATGTCTTAATTGGCTTTTTAAGTTTGAGAAAGGTGGTAAAAATGCAATGAAAAAAACATTAGTTTTATTTTTACTGTCATTTCCAATTATTATCTTTACAATTGTTACACTCACATCTAGTGTCATTTCTTATTATGTTCCACTAGCTGTTGAGCGTGTAGAAATGGTTAAAGGTAGTGACATTTCTGATGTTGGTGTTAACAACATTCATGAACTTGAATTTCAAATTATACCTCAAACTGCACGTAACATGTCTTTTGAAATTAGAGATGAAAATAATCATTTAATTGTAGATTATGATGACAAAGCAGGTATACAATTAAACAATTTACCAACACACATTGTAGAAATATATAATGAAGGCGTATTTATTGAAAATGGCTTAGTTAAACTAAAAGTACTAACAAAAAATATTGGTTATTCTAGGTTAACAATTTTAACTAAAGATGGAAATCATCGGGTCAACAGCGATATTATGGTGTTGGATAAAGATGCAGATCCAACCGAAATTCAAGGTGTTGTATTAGATTACAATATGACCAATGATTCATTTTTATTTGGTAATAAAAATGAGATTGTTGTTGGCTTTACCTATTATCCAAAGCATGCAATTGGTGTAAGTGATGCTGAAGTAAAAGTTATAAATGAAGCACTCATTGAAAATGCAAAAAAATTAAACTTTATTGGTACTAGAGGTCGATTATCCGGTCTTGAAATTTATCCTAATGGTCGAGGACAAATTACAATCACTTCTAATAGTCCTAATTTTGAAGGGCGGATGCGCCTTGAAGTGGATATCGATAAAGATGTTTTTTATGATTTTAATGTAAAAAACGGTTATAATATATATAATCAGACACAGTTGATGACTTACAGTAATTTAGGTAGTAATCTATTTTTATTAGATCATATACAATTAGGCCAACTCATTACATTTAGAAATGGAACAAATTTATATGGTAATTATCATACGATAAACCATGCATCTTTAAAAGAATATACAGATGTCGATGAAAGTGGCAACTTAAGACATATAGGCAAAAAAGCAATCACATTTATTGGACATAACAGTGGACTACATCAAATACACATCATAGGTGCTCTTGATGAAAATAATCAACCATATGAAAATATCACCAATGTTGGTATGGATGCTCAAGGTGTGGATGATAAATATATGGTTGTCAATGATGTCATTATTGAAAATGGACGATATAACTTATCGGTTAGGGGAAGAATTACAAGTCTTGATGATGAGCAAACCGTATTTGATTTAGATAAAATCAATTTAGTGGGTGCTTATTTTGCATCTCTTGAAATTGATTCACACTCATATAGTGCCACATATTCTTGGGCAACGATTGTTAATTTATCGCGTATCCATATAAGTTATACAGCTATTGGTGTTTTAGTACAAAATAACCGTAATAGCAATCCAGGTAGTATTGTGTATTTGAAAACAGTAGAGGGTATTCAAGCAATACAATCCACATCATGGCGTAATCTAGATGATGCAACCGGTGCATTAAGTGCTAATAATTTTGGCTATATATTATCAGAGCTAAAGTCTGATACATATAAAGATGTTTACTATAAAGAAGGCAAAGATTTTTATGTCAACCCAGTCATTATGTTAAGAGGTGGTGGCAGAAATCGTAGTATCATTCATTTTGAAGAGGATGCTACAATAGAAGATTTGATTGAAAAATCACGTACACCAAATGGTCTCATTGAAGTTGGATTAGTTGGTGGTACACATCCATTTGTTATTTATTTGATGAATCCAGAAAAATATCCTAAGGAGTAAATTATGTTAAAAAAATTATTAATCATAACAACATTATTAAGTACGGTATTGCTGATTGTTGGTTGTGAGGAAATTACTGAAGATTACAACCAAAGGCAGCAACCTGCTATTGAATTAGTCAACAAAGGTGAACTGATTCAAATATATGATGAAAATGTTGAATTAGAAGATGTGGTTTTCACAGTCGTTTTCAAACAATTTACAGAAAATGCTATTCAATTAGAAAATGTCACCATTCATTGGTATGTTAGAGATCAATTACTTGACGAATTTACCAATAAGACAACTTACACTCAAATTGTCAATGCACCAGGTGAAATACCAATTCGTGTTGAGGTGATTTTTACATTTGAGGGCCAAGAAAAGAAGTTGGAAGAAAACCAACTCATTAATGTTGTTAAAACACCAACAAGTATTATTGTAACCAACAATTTAGATACAACAACACATAGAATATCCGTGACATTAGGTGGACAAAGTGAAGTAGAATTTACTGCACGTATTTTTGGTAATTTAAACCAACCAGTATTTAAATGGATTATTCAAAAACAAACAAGTGGTGAACCTGTCTTAGTTGAAGAAATCATTGCAGAAGTTACGGTTCAAGATGGCGAAGGTACTGCAGTGTTAGTATATAACTTTGAAGAAAGTGGTAACTTTATTGTCACCCTACAAACCGGTGATGGTATTAGTCAAGATGCTAATAGATATTTAAGTAACTCAACCCATATTCATGTAGGCTATGGACATTTTGCTATTTCATTAGAAGAATCTAGAGTACAAACCTTACAAGCTGGTATTACATCTAGAACACTCAGTGTCACTAAACTAGATGAATCATTAGTTGGTGAAGGTGAATATGTATGGTATTTAAATGGTGTACCATTAAACCATACGGGATTAAGCTATCAACATACCAATTCAGATTTAGGTGGTTACTTATATGAAGTTCACTTTGAACCAACTGGTGTTGGACCTTATCTAAAAACAGAACCATTACTTATTATTAATGGTACAGAAGTCAGCACAGAAGCAGAGTTACTTACAGCCTTAGAAGAAAAAGTTTCAGGTATTGTATTAACAGATGATATTGAATACTCGGATGAATCAAGTAGTTTACTACTTGATTATCCTGTTACCATTTATGGTGATGGTCACACGTTATCTAGTAAAGAAATTCAAGTATTTATTAGTGTAACACACGATCAAGTTTATTTATCAAATGTAACCATCTTAAGAGCAAACCGCTATAACTTAATGATGACTGGTGTTAAAAATATTTATTTGGAAAACATTAAAGTTGATGAACTTGGTGGTGGATCTAGTCCTACTTCGTTTTTAAGTGGAGATTTTGGTTCTGGTATTTATGTAAATAAATCACATGTAACGATTAAAGATGTAGAATTTATCTCCGGTGGCCTTGTTGGTGTTAGAATTGATAATGATACCAATTTGGCTGAAGACAAGGCAACCTTAGAACTATTAGGAGAGTTTAAATTTAATTCAGAAGATCCATTATTATTACCAATTGGTAGTGGTAAGAGTCAAGCAGACTCGATTGAGTTGATTGCTAGTGGTTTTGACTATTTCGCACTACCAGCAGGAGACATCGTCATTAGACGTTGGGATAACCAAGGAGACCCAGTTACATGGGAATTATTTAATCCAACGAAAATTACATATGCACCAGGTGAAGTACTTGATTTATTCGGTATTGGTATATCTGTAGATATCGCATTCTTACAACTAGAAATTAGTGATGCGAATGGCCTGGAATTTGTTAAGTCGTATATTAGTTTATTTAAACAATATGGTAAGTTAGAAATTACAACGTTAGATGATCAAATACAAAATACTTATTATATCATTGGAGAGTCTGAGACTTCTGGTGAATTAAAGTTAGACGGTTTAGCTTATGGATTAGAAAACACTTTACTTATTAATGGTGGGGAAGAAGTTCAACCAATACTACCAGAATCACCAGGACAATATAAAGTTAAAATATATATCGGAGAAGAGTTTTATTTAGGGCATATTATTATTGAGGTCAAAGCATAAGCTTCATTTAGTAAGGGGATTAGATGAACAATAAGTTCTATAAAATTTAGGATTTATGATATACTTTTATTAGTTAATATGTTTTAATAAGAGTAAAAATGAGGCTAGTATAAACAAAATGAAAAAATTTAAAGAATATTTAAGAGTATATAAGTATGTTGTATATGATATTGCAACAATCATTTTATCTTACTATTTGACCATATGGATCTATTTTGGGGATGGAACAACTTTTCCATATAGTCATAAGGCACTTTGGTTAGCGCTTATTTTTATCATACCTGGAAAGCTTGTATTATTTGCCTTACTAGGCATTTATAAAATTATGTCACGTCATGCATCGTTTGAAGACTTTTTTAGAATTGTACTTGTTGTAACAGGTTCTAATTTACTTTTACTGCTTATTACGCTATTTATCAAGCGCCCGTTTATTGATGAACGTGCCTTTGTGTTAGTAACATTTATTGAAGTCACTGGTATTTTATTTCCTAGAATTTTAAGAAGATCGATGGAAGTTGTTAATTACAGGGTTAAAACATTAAAAAACGTTGGTGATAAAACCTTAATTATTGGTGCAGGTTCTGCTGGTGAAATGGCTTTAAAAGAAATGGTTAAAAACGATAAACTTACCAATATACCGGTTGCCTTTTTAGATGACAATCCAGAAAAGCTCGGTAAACAAATTATGGGTGTAAGTGTCGTTGGTACATTAGATGACCTGGATAAAGTAATTGACAAATTAGGCATACAAGAAGTGATACTTGCTATTAAGGAATTACCAAAACATCAATATCATGTATTGGTCAATAAATTAGTTGAAAAACATATTCGAGTTAAAAAGTTAAATTTAATTGAAGATGTTAAATCCAGTGAAACTGCATTGGTTGATTTGAAAATTGAAGACCTACTGAATCGACCTGTGATTAATTTAGATAATCAAGGTATTAGTGATTTTATTAAGGATGAAATAGTTTTAGTCACCGGTGGTGGTGGATCAATTGGTAGTGAATTATCACGTCAAATATTTGATTTAAAACCTAAACAACTGATCATTTTTGATATTTATGAAAATAATGCTTATGAAATTCAAATGGAGTTAAATCGCAAAATCTATAAAGATAAAGCACATAAATATCCAGAGCTTCATGTCCGTATTGGTAGTGTTTATAATAACAAACGCTTAGAAGAAATCTTTAATGAATTTAAACCAACCATTGTATTTCATGCAGCAGCTTACAAGCATGTGCCTTTAATGGAAGATAGTGCTGTTGAATCTGTAAGAACAAATATCTTAGGTACATATAATGCAACTAAGCTATCTACAAAATATCGCGTTAAAAAATTTGTTTTAGTAAGTTCTGATAAAGCAGTACGTGCAACCAATGTTATGGGTGCATCTAAACGCTTTGCAGAACTGATTGTTATGAAAGAACAAGAACAAAGCGAAACTAGCTTTACAGCAGTTCGCTTTGGTAATGTCTTAGGTTCTAATGGTTCAGTTATACCACTGTTTAAAAAACAAATTGAAGATGGCGGCCCAGTGACTGTAACCCATAAAGATATTACAAGATACTTTATGACCATTCCAGAAGCAGTAAGTCTTATTTTGCAATGTGGTGTTTATGCTAAAAACGGTGAACTATTTATCTTGGATATGGGTGAACCTGTTAAAATTTATGACTTTGCAGAAAAGATGATCCGCTTAGCCGGCTATATACCTAATGAAGATATCAAAATTGAAATCATAGGTTTAAGGCCTGGTGAAAAGCTTTATGAAGAGTTATTATTAGATACAAACAATCCAAACATTCATAAGACAGATAACAAATTAATCTTTATTGAAAATGGTGATGCAAATCAGCTAGATACAGAAAAAGTAGAAAAATTATTAAACAATTTTGAAACATATACAAATGATGAAATTAAACAACATGTTGCTGACATTATAAAAACTTATGAACCACAACGTTCATAAAGGATGGTCATAAAAATTGGATACAAACACAATTATTTATACATTAATTGAGCACAGTTTAAAACGTGATACTTTTAAGTTTGATGCGACAAATGAAAAAGAACTCACACAAAGAATATTTGAAAACGGATTAGTAGGACTTTTATTTGAATCTATTGATCCATCAAGTTTTAAAACGACTAAATACTACCAAATGCTCAAACAAGCATTTGGTTCTTTTGTCTCTAAAGATATCCAGCAACAAGCAATCATTGGCCATTTAAAAACACTATTTAATGACCATAAAATACAACATATATTTTTAAAGGGAAGTCATTTAAAATCACTTTATCCAGAAAGCTATATGCGCGGCATGGGTGATATGGATGTTGTCGTACCATTAAAACAATTTAAAGAAGTTCAAAAGATGCTCATAGAAGCAGGCTATCAATTTAAATCAGCCACATCACATCACCATGTTTATGAATCAGTTGATGGTAACTTTATTGAATTACATCAAAGTATTACATCATCGAATGAATATGAAAATGAGGCATTTTTAAAAGACTTATGGGAGCATGTCACACTTAAAGATCAATTTACATATCAACTCAAACCTGAATTTGAATATGTATATTTATTAACACACCTAGTACGTCATATTAGAACATCTGGTGTTGGTATAAGAAGTTTATTAGATATTCAAATATTTTATAAAGCATACCAATCTATCATCGATGAAACTATCTTAAATGGCTATTTAAAGACATATGAGTTAGAAACATTTAATAATAAAGTTGTTCGATTAAACAACATATTTACCAATCAATTAAAACCAAATGAAGAAGATTTAAACATAATAGACTTTATTATGAAAAGCGGTATACATGGGACAGGTAGTGACCATGATCTATATTTAAATAGAAGAGCTCATGAGCAATCAAGACTTAAAAAATCAAAGTTTAGATATATTCTTGGTGAAGTGTTTCCAAGTAGACATCGCATACAAGAGGCGTATCCTTATTTAAAAAAACACCCATGGTTATTACCATGGGCATGGATGGTTAGATTGTTGAAACAATCATTTAAAGTTAAAAATACAAAGAAACGCATTCAATCCGTTACTAGCGATGATAACATAGACAGGGTTAAGGATGTATATGACTATTTAGGGCTATAATGATACAATATAAAGTGTAAGTATTTAATCAGGGGATTATAAATGATAACAAGACAACCACAAATCCAACTATTAACAAACAGTTTGAAAAATAGTTTTTATAATTATTTAAAACAATCTTTAGACCAGTGTCAAAGTTTTTCTTTTAGTGTGGCTTTTATAAGTGATTCGGGCTTACAACTAATTATTGATGAACTTAAAAGACTTGAAAAAAAAGGCATTAAAGGTCGACTGCTTACAACCAACTATGAATACGGAACAACTCCAAAGGCATTAGAAATGTTATCCGAACTTTCTAATGTTGAGGTAAAAGTTTTTGATGCCTTAAACAGTTCAAGAAAGTTTCATACTAAAGGGTATATATTTGAAATGAATGATCGCTTTGAGATTGTTGTAGGATCTAGTAACCTAACACAATATGCTTTAAAATCAAACCATGAGTGGAACTTAAAGTATGCATCAAAGACAGATAGTGACCTTAATAATAACTTATTACTTGAGTTTGATAATTTATTTAATGACGAAAAGTCTTTACCACTTACAAAGGATTTTATATTAAAGTATAAAAAAGATTATTATAACCGCAAACTTACTGATAGAGGCGAAAAAACTTTACTTAAGTTCTTTGCAGAGTATTTAAAAAAATATCCAGACAATGAGTTTATCAATGAAATGATAGACAACAATGTCATTGATAAAACTACACTTTTAGATGATATTTCTACATTATCAAAAGAAGAAATAAAACCCAATGAAATGCAAGAAATTGCATTAGAGGGCTTAAATAGTATACGTCAAAGTGGCGGAGATAAAGCATTAGTTATTGCTGCAACCGGTACTGGTAAAACGTATCTATCTGCATTTGATGCACTACAAATTATGCCCAAAAGGTTATTATTTGTTGTGCATCGCTCAAAAATATTAATGGATGCACTTAGAACATTTAAAACAATTCTTCCTAATATTTCAATGGGCCAATATACTGGACAGACTAAAGAGTTAGATAACGACTTTATTTTTGCATCTATTCAAACAATTTCTAAAAAAGATAATTTAATGAAGTTTAATCGTGATCATTTCGACTATATTATTATAGATGAGGCGCATAGGACAGCTGCAGATAGTTACCAAAGGGTTATTAATCACTTTAAACCCAAATTTTTATTAGGGATGACAGCGACACCAGAGCGTACAGATTCAAAAAGTATTTATGAGTTATATGATAACCAGATCGGTGTTGAAATTAGACTTAGAGAAGCACTAGCAAAAGAGTTAGTTGTACCATTTCATTATTTTGGGATTAGAGATGCTACAACAGACCTATCAAAAATCAATATAAATACAGAAATTGATAAGCTTGCTGAAAAATTAAATATCAAAGCGCGTGTAGATTTAGTAATAGAAAACATTGAAAAATATAAACACTCCGGAGAGAAAACGAAAGCATTATGTTATTGCGTTAATGTTAAACATGCCCAATATATGGCAGATCAGTTTAACAAAAGAGGTTATCCTTCGGTTGCATTAACAGGAGAGAGTTCAGAACAAGTACGTGAAATGTATATTCAAAGACTAGAAGATGACTACGATGATCTTTCTTATATATTTACAGTTGAAATATTTAATGAGGGTATCGATATACCTTCTGTTAACTTAGTTTTAATGTTAAGACCAACGAGTTCTGCAATTATATTTACACAGCAATTAGGACGAGGCTTAAGAAAGTATAAAGATAAAGAGTATTTAACTGTACTAGATTTCATTGGAAATCATAATAAAAACTTTTTGTTACCCATAGCACTTGCCGGTGATAAGGCTTATGACAAAGATGATCTAATTGTTTCAACGGCTAATGATTTTTTTGACATTCCTGGTGATACTTTTATAAGGATAGACTCAATATCAAAAGAACAAATACTCGAACAATTAGAATCGGTGAACTTTAATGAGATGCGTTATTTAAAAGAAGCATATATAGACAAGAAAAAAGATATTGGTCGCATCCCAAGGCTAACCGATTTTGGTTTTGATGAATTTGATCCAGTAAGATTTATTAAAAAGAAGCAGTCTTATGTACATTTTATGACTGATTTAGAAAAAGATCATGTCATTTTAAACCAATTAATTAGAAATGATCATTTTTCTAAATCAATAAAATACCTAAACAAAATGTTACCAATTAAAAGGGTCTATGAATTTGCCATTATTATAGAATTGATTAAATATCACAGCATTAATTTAAAGACTTTATATGATGGTATGAAAAAATATATTGACAATCCCAATATCGAAAGTTTTAATCATGCAATAGATAATTTAAATTTTAAGTTTTCTGATAAACGAGATATTAATCAATATATTAAACTTATAGAATCAAATAAAACTGATATTACACTATCTAAGAAATTTAGTGGATTATTAAAAGATGCATTTGCCACAGATATAATTAAAGACACACTTAGTTATGGTCTGGCAAGATACCACCATGAATTTGATAGAACAGTTGCACCATATCCATATGTAAAACTTTATCATGAATACTCCAAAACCGATATGTACACTTTAGGGTTATTTGATAAAAATGTACAAGGCTTACTCATGCAAGGCGTTGTTCGTATCGGAATGGATTACTTTCTAACGGTAAACCTTATTAAAGAAAATGTTCACGAAAGTATTGATTTTGATGATTATTTCATTGATCAAAATAGATTCCACTGGCAATCCCAAAACAATACAACACCAAGAAATGAAACGGGTAAAAATCTAATTAACCATCAAGAATTAGGTTTTAACCTACATCTATTTGTTAGAAAAACAGCGACTGACGCCAAAGGTGGTAAGGGATATAGTAATGATTTTATATATTTAGGCAAAGTCTTTGTTGAAAATTATGAAGGTGAAGCACCAATCTCATTTGTACTTAGATTTGAACATAAAGTTCCAGCAGATGTTTATGAAAAACTTACATATAATTACTCGAAAGGAAAGGCAGAATGAAAAAACATATAGAAGTTGTAGCGGCAGTCATCACAAAAGATGATAAATATTTTGTGGCACAAAGAAAAGATTCAGGAGAACTAGCAAGAAAATGGGAGTTTCCTGGTGGCAAGTTAGAAGTTGGTGAAACTAAAGAGGCTGCGCTTGCAAGAGAAATCAAGGAAGAATTTAATGTTAACATTAAAGTTGGTGATTACATTACCACGGTAAACCATGAATACAATGGATTTATCATTACATTACATGCATATTATGCAACCTATATTTCTGGTGAATTTAATGCAAATGAACATCTAGATACAAAGTTTTTAACCAAAGAAGAAATGAAAGATTATGATTTTGCAGCTGCTGACTTACCAATTATTGAAGCATTATAAATATAAATTTGAATATTAATTTAAGTTAGATCTTATATTTACTTTATACAAGTATTAGTTTTATGCACAACAAGGGGATGATCATATTAAACTAATTACACAAGAAATCTCAAAAGCCATTAAACAACAAAAATGGTTGTCAATCAAATACAAAAGTAGCGAAAATGACACAACATCATATTGGATTGCTATCAATGATATCGATATTGATCAAAAGATGTTTTTTGTTGATGCCTTTAATGTTTCTAAAATAAATAATGAAACAGGTGGTGTAATTAACATAAGGATATATTTTGATAAAATTTTAAGTGCAACGATGATTGATATGACCACTTATCCTCAACCGGGTGAACTTATTCCTAAAATAGAGTCTAACTTAGAAAGACTCTCCTGGCTTGAGTATGACTTTTATAACGATACAATCCTTGATTACATTAGAGAAAGTATGAAATATGAAGAGGTCGCTTATCAAAAAGAAACCGCACTTGTCAGTGGTATAGACCAAGAGCAACTAGACAATCTATCAATAAATAATGTATATGAACTATCTATACAACAAATTGGTGAATTGGTTCCAAAATTAGAAAGATTATCAAAACAAGATCATAGAAGAAAATTTGAAACAGTTGATCTAATTTTAAACTTGCTTTCTATCCACACAGATAAGGGCTTATTTGTAGTGGCTTATAAAGAACTTAAATTTAATCCGGTAAAAAGAGCACTAACGGTATCAGATGAAATCATATTTAATTATGATTTTGCAAGTGACGAAACAAAATCATTTAAACATAATCTTAAAAACTATTTGGATATTGAAACAGATGATTTTACCGAGTTGTTTGTTCATGATCAAAAGCATGCAAAAGACTTATTAATGGAAGAAGTAAAAAGATATAACGAATCAATAGACGATAGACCATATATCATGGACCTTAGAAGATCATATTATGCACATATAGATAGAGAAATTGAAAGTATTAAAATGCATAAAAAAGAGCATCGATTATCTGTTCCATTACAAGCATTTTTTGGCAATATGACAAAGCAAATGATTAAAAGGAAAAAAGAAGTTCACGTTGTAGCTATTGATGATAAGGTGAATATAGATCAACTAAGAGTTATTTATAATGCCTTGGTACAGCCGATTACCTATGTTCAAGGTCCTCCAGGAACTGGTAAAACACAAACCATTATCAATGTAGTTATATCATCATTTTTTAACGGACAAAAGATACTAATATCCTCAAATAATAACAAACCGATTAATGATATTTATGATAAATTAATGAGTTTAAAAGGCAGGTATCAAAACATACCACTGCCAATTATAAGGCTTGGAAATGAAGTTGAAGTTAATAAATCATTAGATAATATTCAAGATATTTTAAAGAAATATCAGCACTATGAAAGTGATGATGAAAAGTTAGAACTTCATAAGGAAAACAAAAAGAACAACATCAAGCGCATGAATAAAATGTTAGAAACTTATGAAACCCGTATGGATTTAATTGAAGAAATTGATGCATTAGAAACATTCAAAAAAAGAATCACAAGTACCGATTTTAGATCTGAAATACTTATCTCGACAAAATTAGATAAATTGAAAAGACAAGTAGATTCACTACCAAAAGTTTCTGAATATGAGATCCAAAATGTTATTGAAAAGGTTGATAATCGACTGTTAACTTGGTTGTTTTTTACATCTATTAAACACATCAAAAGAATTTTAGAACCTAAAAATGAAGAACTAAAGAATATTATATATTTAGAAGATAGTAAGGAAAGAGTTAAAGCCTTTAATGAATATACGAGTAAAGATAAAAACTTTGAGAATCTTCAAAGGATTTTCCCGATTATTTTAACTACAAATCAATCGGCGTATAGATTAGGTAGTCAATATCCTAAATTTGACTTAGTTGTTATAGATGAAGCGGGACAATGTGCAACAGGTCCTTCATTGTTTGCTGTTAGCCGTGGGCACAGACTCTTATTAGTGGGGGATCAAAATCAACTCAAACCAGTTATTTCATTACCTCCTGAAACAAATAAAGTGTTAATGGATAAATATCAAGTACCAAATGCATATAATTATATTGAAAATCCTATTTTGTTAACATTTCAAAAAAATGATACAATATCCAAATTTGTATTATTGAGATATCATTATAGATCAGATCCTAAAATTATTGGATTTAGTAATAAGAAATACTATAAAAATCAACTTATTTTTAATAAGGAAAAAAACCTACAATCAAATGCTTTAGATTTTATAGATATCGATACAAGTCAAACATCAAGATCTAGTGTTAGAAATGTAGCTGAACAAGAAATTCAAGCTATTGTTCAAGATATTCAGCAAAAAGGGTATAAAAATGTTGGTATTATTACGCCATTTAGGAATCAAGCAGACTATTTGAAAGTAACGCTTGGTGAATTAGGATTGTCCCATGTAGATTCTGGCACGATCCATACTTTTCAAGGTGATGAAAAAGATGTCGTTTACCTAAGCACTGCAATTACTAGTCATAGTGGAGACAAAACGTTTGAATGGGTAAAAAATAACCAAGAGTTATTAAATGTTGCTACAACAAGAGCAAAGAAAAAATTGGTTCTCGTTGGAGATCTAAATGAAATTAAAAAACGTTCATCTATCAACAATGATTTAAATGAGTTAGTAGACTATGTTAAGTACAATGGTAAAGAGGTAAATTTAACTGAATCGAATCAAACAAGCTTTATCAATGGTGCAAATTTTAAAAACTATAATACAAAAAAAGAAGCAGAGTTTTTTGATACGATCAATCATATACTTACTTTGAATACAAAATACAAATTAGAAAACAAAGTAAGGGTGGCATCTATATTAGATAAATTTACGACCCCAAAGCAATTTGATTATGGATTGAAAGCAGAATTTGATTTGGTTGTTTTTAAAATTATTAATAAGACACAAGTACCAATATTGGTTATTGAATTAGATGGTGAAGAGCACTCATCAAATAAAGACGTTATAAAAAGAGACAAATTGAAAGAACAGATTTGTAAAGAAAATAATATAGATATTATTAGAATCGGTAATGATTATTCTAGAAGATATAGTTTTATTAAAGAAATTTTATTTGATATCTTAAGATAATATTATGAAATATATTTGTAAAATGTTGATTTAGAAATGTTGAGTGTAGAAATGGCTTCGTTAAGCGATATCTTTCCGGATTTATAATGATCAACAATTTGATTGAAATTATGAGGTTTAACAAACCTAGGGCGTCCCATGTGGACGCCCTTTTCTTTTGCAAGTTTAATACCTTCAGCTTGTCTTTGTTTGATATTATCTCTTTCGTTTTCTGCAACAAAAGATAATATTTGTAAAACGATATCGCTAATAAATTTTCCAACTAAGTTTTCAGGGTGCGCTCTTGTATCCAGTAGTGGCATGTCAATAACCTTAATATCAGCACCAACAACTCTTGTTATATAAGACCACTCATCAATAATCATTTGATAATTTCGTCCAAGTCTGTCAATGCTTTTAATGACTAATAGATCATCTTTTTTAATCTTATTTTTCAATTTTATGTACTGCTTTCGATAAAAATCTTTACCACTTTCTTTATCGATAAAAATATTTTTAGAAGGAATATCCAATTTTTGGATGTCAGATAGTTGTCTATCTATCGATTGTTGTTTTGTAGATATTCTAATATATGCGTATGTCATGATGTAATCTCCTAATGTTTATATTATAGATAAGATTTTAACATCAAAAGCTTTATTTAATAGATATTTTTTCCTAAAAGGTACACCTT
>CAZYKH010000020.1:0-20908 GCA_964648225.1 uncultured Acholeplasma sp. | reverse complement strand
TAATCTGGTATCTTTTTATATCCATTTGGGCTTTTAGGATCTTGGCTAAAACCTTTAATTCTTAATATGTCGCTTGCCATATCTCCAACTAAGTAGGTATAGCGATCAAATGCAACATCCACATAGCGTTCTTGGAACTTGATGATGTCAAAAGCATCTCTATGGTTTTTAAGTAATTCAAAGGTACCTACTTCTGTTTCAATAATCATGTTATACATCCTATCCTTTTAAGTAATCATCTAATGCAACATCCCAAGGTTCACTATTAAATGTCACTTCTTCGTGTGCATAGATTATACCAATTTTATGCGGATTTTGATAGACTTTAAAAAATTTATCATAATATCCCTTACCATAACCTAATCGGTAATTATCTTTAGTCATACCAAGTGCTGGTACAACAACAACTTCTAGTTTAGATGTAATATCAAATCCATAACTTGGTTCTGAGACACCAAAACTTGATTTTTTTAAATCAATATTTTTATCCACTTGTAAAAATTGAATTTTTTCATTCACAATTTTTGGATAAGCAAATATTTTATCAGGATACATATCGATAAGCGATGTTAAATCCATCTCATTTTTTGTTGGATAATATATACCAATAAAATCAGCCTTTAAAAAGTGTTCATCTTCACTTAATTGTTGGATAATATTTTCTGCTGCTTTTTTTCTTTCTGCTTCACTTATCCCTTGTCTTTTTTCAATAATTTGTGTTCTAAGTTCTTTTTTCATAGTCTTTACTTAATGTCACTAAAGTAACATCCTTGCCCCCTATACTGTGGTAATTGAGCAGTCTTTAATGCTAAAGATGCATTTTGGAATAAATCTTGCGCATTGACTGCATCATCATACATTTGTGCAACACCTACAAAAACTTCAAGTTCTGCAGTAATTGAACCGTACTCAATCGTCATGTTTAAATGATTTTCCTCTGCTTTTATACCTTTATGCAATGATGCCATTTTTCTTTGGTCAGTAATTGTTAATGCAAACTCTAATCCAGATATTCGATATAGATCTGAACTTTCTGTAACAAATGTTTGTTTCAGTCTTAAGATGTATTGTCCCATCAGCATGTTACCTATTTCTCGACCGTACATCTCATTGATTTTAGGAATATTTTTCAAGTTGATAATTGCTAATTGAAATGGTCTTTTTGTCTTAATGAGCGCTTTTAAGTCTGGTAGTATATAGTTTTCATCTTTTAATGAATCAAGGACTTCAACACCTGTTTTTCTAAAGTGTTTAGAATGCATTGGTGTCATAATCCCCATAATGACCGCATTTTGTTTATCTTCAAATAAACGTTTACCTTTTTCTTTAATCCATACCGGTTGTCCATCAACTAATAATCGATATGTCACCACATAACTTGCTTTATTGGGTGTTAAGTCATTGGTCACTTGTAAATATTTTTTAATATCATCTTGATCAATTAAAGCTCGGTAATCTTCTACTTTTAGTGTGTTTGAAGGTAGCTTTAATTGTTCTCTTACAATATCGTTTATCCAAATAGTTTTATCATCTAAATCTACATAGAACAACCCATCTTCAGAAAGTTCTAGTGTGGCAATAAACTTATGACGAATACTTTCTAATTCAAAGTCTGTTTGTTTAAGTTCACGTTCTACTTCCATTAAAGCTTCATCGGTTTTCTTTTCACCAACACACATGCGTCCTCTATATTTTCCTAAAGCAAATAGTGGTTGCATATTTAAGTGTAGGATAACTGTTTCACCATTGAAGTTTTGAAAATGTAGTTCCTGATCTTCGCTATCGTTAGCTTTAACTGTTTTTTTATAATCATTAAAATACTTTTCTAATGTTCTATTATTAATATCTTCACCATTCATTTTAGTAAATCTGATTTTAGCGCCAAACACTTGAAATAGCTTTTTACCAATAACATCTGCTTTATCCATGTTAAGTTCTCTTAATAATGAAATAGAAATATCTTTAATACGTTCTTTGTGATCAACAACGTAATAGACGTTCCACTTCGTATTTTTAACACCTTTAATGAATAAACGATATTGGCTTGCATTGGTAATAGCGTTTCTAAATGTATTGTATAAAGAAATTAAAAATATGAAATACGTAAAGTATAAATAGATGATGTATCCTAATAACCAATCTTCATTTGTTAAGATATGAGAATCATATACGAAAAACAATACAACATAGACAGCAAGATTTAAAAATGAAAATGTCAATCTATTTTTTAGTAGGTTTTCCTTGAGTATTGATTCCGTCACTACAAATACAACAATGAAGATAGCAATTATTAATCCAAAAATTGGGTGTTGTGCATAAGCTACCATATTTTGTCCACCTACAATGCTGGTTGAATATATATGATAAAGATTGTAATTAAAGCAACTACAAATGCTACAACATATATTAACCATTCGTGGCGGTCAAAGAATTTAACAACCACATCCGCAAAACCTCTTGAGCCTAGATATCTAATGGGCTCTATTAAAAATTTAAAAAATGCTTTCATTAGTCTGGCCTCCTATTTCATAAACAATGATAAATACTCATTTAAAGTATTTTCATCTTTCATCTTAGTCATAACACCATTAATAGCAAGTGAGATGGATCCAGTTTCTTCAGATACAACAATAGTCAGTGAATCTGTAATCTCAGATATACCTAATGCTGCTCTATGTCTTGAACCCGTTGTTTTTTCAAAGTTTTCATTACTAGATAAAATAAAGTATGCCCCTGCACAAATAATTTTATCGCCACGAACAATGACTGCACCATCATGTAGCGGTGTATTTGGTGTAAAGATATTAACAAGTAACTCATTAGATACTTCTGAGTTTAATGTAATTGCTCGTTGAGCATATTGATCAAGATTATTATGCTTTTCTATCGTAATTAAACCACCAATATTTTGTCTAGATAATGTCACTGCAGCTTTTATAATTTCGCTTTTAGTGCGTTCACTACCCATAATAATTGTGCCTTGTCTTGTCGTTTCTTTCCAAAGTGATTCAAGGGTCAATCTAAAGTCTGGCGCACCAATGACAATGATAAAGATGAGTAATAACAATGGCAACTCTTCATAAACTACACTTGCGATACTTAAACCTAAGTAATCTGCAAATGCAAAAATACCCCACATACTAATATAAAATAAAAACATAGAAAAAACACGTTTGTTTCTTAAAACAAATTTTAGTACAAGTACGATGAGTACATAGATTAAATAAAAATCTAAAATAGTTTGCCAACTTAAGTTAGCTGCCCAATCTGGCATAAAATCACCCGCTTTACGATAGTCAAGTTCACTTATGATTATATCATAACATAGCCATATTTAAGTATATAGTTTTTAGTCCTGTCAATTTATACTATCTATTAAAATATTATATTTTTAACACAATACCATATTCTTAATTATTATTTTGTCTTTATGATATTTCATGATATAATTTTATGGTATCTAAAAGATACTAAACAACGGATACATACTATGGAGGTAAGATACTATGCAAACATGTTCGGTTGAACGTGCAGTCAATCTTTTTGGTGATAAATGGAAATTTTTAATTTTAAGAGATTTAATGAACGGTAAGATGCGTTTTTCTGAAATTATGCGCTCTATTGGAAAAATCTCTCAAAAAGTTTTGACTCAAAATTTAAGATCTTTAGAAGCCAATGGACTTTTAACACGCACTGTCTATCCAGTTGTACCACCTAAGGTTGAATATGAACTCACTGAATTGGGTTATAGTCTAAAACCTGTCATCGATGCACTACGTGCATGGGGAGAAACCTATGCAAAAGCTTGATAGAGCCATTTTAGTTGCATTAAATTACAAAACACCTATGGCATCAACAATAGAATCTATTGATGAACTTGAGGCTTTAGCTGCTGCAGTTAAAATTAAAACAGTTGAAAAAGTTATACAATCATCCGATAGCATTGAACCAAAGTACTTTATCGGTAGTGGTAAAGTTTTAGAAATCAAACAAATGATTGATGTTTTAAACATTGATATGGTGATATTTGATGATACGTTATCTGCTGGTCAAATTAGAAATTTAGAAGAAACTTTAGATGTACAAATCTATGACCGTTCTTTTTTAATCTTACAAATATTTGCAGAACGTGCCCAAACCAAACAAGCTATATTAGAAGTTTCACTTGCTCAAAAATTATATATGCTGCCAAGACTCGTCGGTATGGGTAAATCACTTTCACGTCAAGGTGGTGGCTCTTTTAATGCTAAAGGTCCTGGTGAAACGAAACTTGAAACAGATAGAAGACGTCTTAATACGGAGATTTCTCGACTAAGATCATCGCTTAAACAAATTAAAAAAGAGCGCAGTGTTTCTCGCCAAAGACGTATCAAAAACAATATACCTGTTGTTGCATTAGTTGGTTATACGAATGCTGGTAAATCATCATTGATGAACTACTTAACAGATCAATATGGTACCAACAAAGATAAAGTATTTGAAAAAGATATGTTGTTTGCTACACTTGATACAAAGGCTAAACGTATCCAAAAAGATAATCAACCACCCTTTATATTAATTGATACTGTTGGGTTTATTTCTAAACTACCACCTGAACTCATTAAATCCTTTGAATCTACTTTAGCTGATATTGCTACTGCTGACTTGATTTTACATATTGTAGATGGCAAAAATTATGCTGATCTACAAATTAACTTCACAAAACAAATTATTAAAAATTTAGGTCTAGAAGAAACACCTAGACTCTTAGTTGTTACTAAAAAAGATCTTTTATATCATTCGCCAAACATTATGGAAGATTATTTTCTAATTTCAAATAAAACTGGTGAAGGTATTGATGATTTATATCAAGCCATTAGTGCACACATTTACAAAGATTCTAGGATATTTAAATTATCATTACCATTTGATAAAGGTGGTATCTATGAGAAACTAAAAAATGAAACAACAATTCTAGATACAACATACACTGAAGATGGTATGCATTTAAAGGCAGTTTTAACACCACACTTATATAATTTATATAAGGTATATATTACAAAATAAATTCAATATATATATTACTTGTAAAACAATTTTTAACATGATATACTTGACTCATGTTTGATAGTTTTGTCGTATAATTGGCTAAATATGGTAGCCTGAGTTTCTACCGCAATACCGTAAATATTGCGACTACGATGAGCAACTTTTCTTTTTAAGTTGTCATGTAGATAGAAACCCTTTGTACCTTCAGCAAGTTCAAATGGTTTTTTTGTTTTTTTGGCAATCTTTCAAACAAAAAGAAAAAGGAGAAAATCAATGAATCAAATCAAAAAGTTCTTTAAGTTTGAAGAACGTGGTGCGACATTTCGTGCTGAAATTATAGGTGGTCTAGTCACCTTCTTAGCGATGAGCTACATTTTAGTTGTCAATCCAGGTATTGCATCTGGAGCATGGTCTGGTGAAGCTGGTATTCCGTATGGTGGCGTGTTCTTTGCTACTGTTATGGGTTCCTTTATAGCAACAATGATTATGGCTTTACTAGCCAATTTACCAATAGGTTTAGCACCTGGAATGGGTGTGAATGCATTCTTTGTTGGTATTATCATTGGCCAATACGGCTATACTTGGCAAGAGGCTTTGGCACTTAGCTTTATCGGTGGTATTTTATTTTTAATCATCTCATTAACACCTATCAGAAAAACACTTATTAATGCTATACCTAATGACCTTAAAGCCGCAATCGGTGTTGGGATTGGATTTTTTATAGCATTTGTCGGTTTACGCTTATCTGGTGTTTTTATTTGGAATGATGGCTTAATGCTAGGCGATCTAACCAATCCATCTGTATTGTTAGGATTATTTAGTGTACTACTTATTTTTGTTATTCATTCATTAAAGCATGGTATATCTAAATTTTCTTTTATTTTATCGATCGTTGTTACTGCATTAGTTGGTTTATTATTAGGGGAATTTGGTGTTGCTGGTATGCCTTCATTTGGTGAATTTAATTACGATGCATTCGCTGATATTCCTAAGGTTGCTTTCGTTGGTGTATTTGAAGGTTTTAAAACAGTCTTTAGTCAACCCTTATTTAATACCTTCTTTCTAGTGTTTGCTTTATTATTTGTTGATATATTTGATACCGCAGGTACTTTAGTTGCTGTTGGTAAATCTGCAAACTTAGAAGATGAAGAAGGTAATATTCCAGATTTAGATAAAGCTTTACTTGCAGATTCTATTGGTACTTTAGTATCTTCTACTTTAGGTACACCTGAAATTACTTCTTATGTAGAATCTACTACTGGTGTTGAAGCTGGTGCTCGAACTGGTTTTTCATCCATCGTAGTCGGGGTGTTATTCCTATTATCCTTAGCATTATTCCCAATCTTTAATGTCTTTACACATTCCTCTGTTACATTGGGTGCACTTGTATTAGTTGGGGTATTGATGTCACAACAATTAAAAGAAATTGATTGGTCAAACATGACTTCTGCAATTACTGCCTTTGTAGTTATTGCAGGGATGTTATTTACATCCAGTATTGCTGATGGTATAGCTTTTGGCTTTATCGTTTATACTTTAATTAAACTTGTCCGTGGTGAATTTAAAGAGGTTCATCCAATCATTCTTGGATCAAGTATTCTATTTATTGCTTATTTTGCTTTAATGGCAAATCTTCTATAATTTTACTTATATAAATACTTAGTAAAAAAGCATTCACTGAGCTGGAGTGAATGCTTTTTCAGGTATATAACATATTTGGAGGTTGAAGATACCCAATAACATATATGGAGGTCTACCTCCATATTTTTTATAGGGGTATTTTATATTAAAAAATAAAAGGAGCTGTCTTATAATTATAGTTGGCTGTAACATACATTATAAGGAGGCTCCATGCATGATAATATTATACAACTATTATTTCTAGATTCAATAAAAAATAGAATTGAACATTTAGAAACTTATAGAATAGATCATAAATTGTTTATTGATATTAGATTAAAAAAAGAACAACTTCAATGTTTAATATGTCAGGATCAAATGAAGTTCCATAGTTATCGATTAAAACAAATCCACTACGGTATTACAAGTTTTGAAGCCTATAATAGCCAGTACCAATCTAGGCGATATAAATGCCCCACATGCGGTAAATACCAGTCAGAAATTAATCCATTTGGCGATAAACATAAAAATATTTCAAGACTGACAAAACACGCAATACTACAGGATTTAAAAACACCCCAAAGAACTTTTAATGATATCGCAACACAGTACCATCTATCCAGTCAATCGGTGATAAGATTATTTGATCAAGCAGTTGATGCACCTAGACTAAAACTTGGCAGAACAATCTGTATGGATGAGGTCTTTATTAGTAAACGACGAAAATCACCTTATGCATGTGTATTATATGATTTTGATTCAAAAAAGATTATTGACGTTATGCCTACACGCCATAAAAACTATTTACATCAGTATTTCTTACGCATACCGATTGATGAAAAAGACCGTGTAAACGTCTTTATTATCGATATGTGGGAAAGTTATCGCGATGTTTTAAAAAAGTCATTTCCTAAAGCTTTAATCGCAGTAGACTCATTTCACGTCATCGCTAATTTAAATCGAGCAATGGATAGAGTTCGGATTGATACTATGAACCGGTTTAAATTAGAGCGTAGTAAATTAATTAACAATGACATGTATTACTACATGTTAAAGAAGTTTCATTACTTCTTTAAAGTTGATTTAGACCGTCTAAGAGATTTTAAACCCGTCTTTATAGCAAAGCTTAACACTTACTGGGACAAACAAACTATTCTTAAATATCTACTAGATATTGATGAAACGCTAGCTATGTGTTTTAATTTGAAAGAAAAGTATCGCTACTTTAATTTAACTGCCTATTATGATACGTGTGATGAAGCATTAGATGAGTTAATTGATGAGTTTAGATCGAATCCTATTAAAGAGTTTAGAGATTTCGGTCGAATGCTTAAAAACTGGAAAGTGGAGATTAAAAACTCATTTATTATGTCTAAAGGTAGGCGTATATCCAATGGTCCTATTGAATCTACAAACTCTAAAATAAAGACCATTATTAAAGCTTCTAATGGTATTAGAGACTTTCGCAGATTAAGAAATAAAATTATGTATTCCATTAATAAAGATACACCACTAAAAAACTAAAAATAATAATAAGTATATCGTTACAGCAAACAAAAATGGAGGTACCTCCACATCTGTTATAGGTGTGGTGTACCTCCATATATGTTATAGGTCGATATGGATTAAACCTCCATATTAGTTATAGGACCTTTCTTTTAAGTATAGATAGTTTTAAAAGATTCTTATACTAAACTAATATCTTTTTACCTTGATAAAACTTAATCGCCTTTGAACATAGAATGATGCATATCGTAGGTATGGATACATATAAACCATATGTATATATTAATCCAGCATATCTTCCTATAACGAATACTGGGCTATAAAATATCATCCATACGAGTGTAACAATATTGACAACGAACAATAGGATATCTATTGAAAGATGTGTTTTATGCTTATGTTGATTATTTTTACTAATTAAATATTTGATTGGAATCATTATTATATAGGTAAAAGCTATTGTACTAACAAATAATAATGGTACTGTATTTTGAAGCGCTCCATACAAATAGTTTGTTGACTGATTAAAGCCTAGACCATATAAACCTAAGAAAAACACAACACCGAACAAAAAGAAACTTGCTAAATTATTTATATTTAAGTGTGGATAAAACTTTTCTTTAATATCTTTGTTTAAAGTTATCATTAAAACAATAGTTATATATAATATGACATAGCTTAATAAGCCCAATAACCAATCAATCGTCATTAAATATAACACCATTGAAAATAAAAATATTGTTACATGTAATAATATAAGACCAAATCCCTTCATAATATCCCCCTTGGTTACTTATGTAGACCATATTATACCCCCCCCAATGAATAAGTCAAAGAAATTGATGCATTTACTTCAAATAAAAATAAACACCTACAATCGATCACATTTAAAATAGTAGGTGCTTATTTCAATTTTTATATGTAATTAATTTTTATTTGAATTCTATTTTTGTATTTGCTTTTTTTCTAGAAATGATAGAAAAATATTAAGTAATATACCACCGAGTGCTGCAACACCAATACCTGGTAATACAAAGGTTGATGTCACTGGTATTGAGTCCACACCTAAACCTACAATACCTATAAACGCCATAACTGCAATAACTTTTGGATCAAAGATATCCACATTCTTTTCAATCATCAAAGCAATACCTTGAACTGCGATTGCTCCAAATAAGTAAAGTGATACCCCTTGGACAACTGGATTGGTTAAAATCAAACTTAAGTTACCTAATTTTAATAGTTCAAGTAATAACCCTACTACAATAGCAAGCACACCTGTAATTAAAAATACATAACTTGAAAAGTTTTTTGTCACTGCGGATGCACTGACGTTTTCACCGTAATTTGTACCCGCTGGACCACCACTTAATACTGCAACAATATCACCAATACCATCGCCAATTAAATTACTATCTAACATATCTCTAATTTGATAGTCTTTACCATCTTTTTCTTTAGAAAGGTTATTGACATATAAATCAATTTGATTGACGTGTGCTGCTGATTCTGGGATGGTTGCAAAAGCAATCGGGAAGATTGCTATTACGGCAACACCAATTAATTCAGGGGCTTGAAATGCTGCAGGAATTGTTACCCACGGCATAACATCTAACAATCCTACTGTTTGGGTATTCATAATACCATCAAAGTAAGCACCCATATTATTAAATGACCAACTTGCACCTAAACTTGGTACCCATACTAAATAAGATAATACAACACCTACTGCCACACCAATTAAAATAGGTATTTGGGAAATAAATCCTTTTCTTAAAACAACTGTTAACACAGCAATTGTTAAAAATGTCACTAATGCTACTAAAACACTTAACCAATCCACACCATTTGGCCCTGTATTTAAAATACCATCCATGACATTACCTGATAAGACTAAACCAATGATCATAGCGATCATACCTGTAATATGACCAGGTAAAATCTTATCAATTTTGTCTTTACCAAAGTACCTAATTAAAAGGCCTGCTCCAATCGACATTATTCCGCTAAGTACGGAGGCGATTAAAACAGACCCTAAAACTGTAGATGATGAAGCTAAATTGTCAACACCATAAGTAACGACAATTGCAACTGCTCCAATATATGAAAATGAAGAACCATAATATAATGGGATTTTAAAATTCGTTACCAATAAGAAGGTAATTGTAGCAATCCCACTTGCTAATATTGCTGCTGGAATAGAATATATTTCTAATCCAAAACCATTCATGATGATTGCTGCTAACACAGTTGCTGGTAACATCACCAGAAATTGTTGTAATGCAAATACAATCGCTTTACCTAACGACGGTTTGTCATCAGGTAAGTAACCTACGACATCTTTTTCTTTCATATGTATCTTCTCCTTTTTTCTTAAATGTAATTCCCTTAAAAAAAAGACACTTTAAAGTGTCCTAAATAAAAGGTGTGTGTTGCATAGGCCTTAAAGTTTCTTCTTTTAGGACTTACATTTCTTCCAAGTATATCAAACCAATTATCGTAATGCAAGCATTTTAATCATCAATCGTGTTATTTTTTATACATCGTTAAATTATCATGAATTTTTCATTTAAAAAAGGTCCACATATATGAATTCAATATGATATTAAGGTATAATAGTTTTCGAGGTTCTGTTATGAAAGATTATACTTTAATTGCGTTAGCATATGATAAACAAATAAGAATATATACATCCGTTTCAACAAAGCTTGTTGAACAATCTAGAAAGTTTCATAAAACATTACCAACTGCTTCTGCAGCTATGGGACGTTTTTTAACTGCATCAGCCATGATGTCTTTAATGTATAAAGATGGGGAACGACTGACTTTAAAAATAGAAGGTGATGGTCCAATTGGACAAATGACCGTTGAAGCTAAAGCCGGCATTGTACGTTCAACCATTCAAAACCCTAATGTTTACTTGGTTTATGAAGATGGTCCTAAAAAAGGAAAACTCAATGTAGGCAAAGCAGTAGGCCAAGGTCATTTGTTCGTGACTAAGGATTGGAAAAATAATTACTTTACTTCATCTTCTCCACTACAAACAGGTGAGATTGGTGATGACTTTACATATTATTATGCAGCAAGTGAACAAACACCATCTGCAGTTGGTTTAGGCGTCTTAGTATCTGGTGGTAAAAAAGTCATTCATGCAGGAGGGTTTATTATACAAGTCTTACCACATGCTAGTGAGGCAACCCTTTCTAAGTTAGAGTCGATTGTGGCAAATATAGGATCTATTACTGATTTACTCAGACAAGATTATACACCAGAAGATATGTTAAATATATTAAGTGACAACACTGCTGAAATCTTAGAGCGTCATGACATTAAATATATTTGTGATTGTAGTTTTGAAAAGTACTATACATCTTTATCTCAATTAAATATCGAGGCATTAGAGATGCTACTTAAAGAAGATGGTCAAGCTGAGGTTGTATGTCAATACTGTAATAAAAAATACTTATATACTAAAGATGATCTACAAGCAATGATAGATTCCAAAAAGAAAACGGCCTAAGCCGTTTTTATTTTATATTTATGGATCCATATAATTTATTAGTTATAGAACCAATTTATTTCAAGTTTGGATAAATGCCAAATGTCTTTAATTTTTCCAACAAATTTTTTAACGGTAAGCCCATAATTGTATGAAAATCACCATGATATTCTTTAATAAGTTTCGCCCCTTCACCTTGAATCGCATAGGCACCAGCCTTATCCATTGGTTCACCCGTTATAATATAAGATTCAATATCTAATGGACTTAGTTTATTAAATGTTACTTTAGCACATTCACTAAAAACTTCTATCTGATTATCTTTTAATATACACACACCAGTACATACGTTATGTGTTTTTCCACTGAGTTGTTCTAACATCGCTTTAGCATGCGCTTTATCAGTTGGTTTACCCAGAAGTTTACCGTCTAACTCTACCATCGTATCTGCTGTTAAAATCACTCTATTAGGATATTTTTCTAATAAGTTTTGTGCCTTTTGTTTGGCAATTTCTTGTACATATAAATTAACATCACCATCAAAGATAACTTGTGTTTCATCAAAGTCGCTAGATATTAACTCAAAATCAATACTTGCGCTTTCTAGTAGTTCTTTTCTCCTTGCTGATTTTGAACCTAATATTAACATAAATATCTCTCCCTAAACATGATATAATAAATGTAGTTATCAATTATGAAAATGGTGTAAAATATGGCAATAAAACTATCTTTAGATTCAACAAAATTATATGTACTTGCAGTTTCAGGTGGTATGGACTCTATGGTCCTTTTTGACTTGTTTATTCAATATAAATATAATTTTGTTGTTGTGCATTTTAATCACCAAAAACGGGCTGAATCAATTAAAGACCATGAACTTGTCCAAAGTATGTGTCGCGCACACCAGATTCCTTACTATTATATCAAATTAAATATCGATGAAGGTAATTTTCAAGAAATTTCAAGAAATAAAAGATATGAGCATTTAGAAAATATAGCTTCCAAACTACAAACAAACCATATTGTTACTGCCCATCATTTAGATGATTTAGCAGAAACAATATTAATGAGGTTTGTACGCGGTTCTAACCTTTTAGGCTATGCAGCAATCCAACCTAAAACTGTCATTGATGGTTTTACATACCTAAGACCACTTTTAGATTACAGTAAAGAAGACATCAAGGCATATCAAGAAAAGCATCGTGTTCGTTACTTAGAGGATCACACCAATTTAGAAGATGCTTATTTAAGAAATCGTATAAGACATCATGTCATGCCTTTATTAAAAAAAGAAAATGCTGTTTTATCACATTTTAAAAACTTTTCTACTCAAAGTTATTTAGCCGCTGATTTTATTAGAAGTCAAACAACATCATTTTTGAATCTCGATTTAAGTTTCAAACTTGATGCATTTATGAGTCTACATAAAGCAGTTCAAATGGATGTAATATCTTTTATCTTGGAAAAGTTAAATGGGGATAAAACCTTCGTTAAAATTTCAACGATTATTGAACAATTAAGTTCAAATAAACCAAACATTGATATCACTTTAAGTAAAAGCTTTCATATGATTAAAGCATATAATGATGTCTATATCCACAATATTAATGCTTCAAATATAGAAAGTATGCCATTACGTCTCATGATTTCCCACAATAAAGCCGACCTTTCAAAGAATTTTGTCGAATTGTGTTATAATAAACTGGATTTTCCTATTCATGTGAGGAAACGTCAAAAAGGTGATAAATTACATTTTACCTTTGGTAGCAAAAAGTTAAAAGACTTTTTAATTGATAAAAAAATACCTTTAAAAAAAAGAAATGAATTAAACATCGTAGTGGATAGTTCTGGCACCATTTTATGGATACCAGAACTCTATTTAAACACAACCTTAGGTAATGAACATAAAATCTATATCTCATTAAAGGAGTAACCCATATGCATCAAGACATTCTTGAAATACTAGTCTCTGAAGAAGAAATTAAAACTGTTACAAAAAAATTAGGTGCACAGCTTACAAAAGACTATGCCGGTAAAAATGCACTTTTTGTCGGTTTACTCAATGGATGTGTACCCTTTATGTCAGAATTGATTTTACAGGTTGACACCGCAATTGAAATTCAATTTATGGCTGTTTCAAGTTATCACGGTGGCATTAAATCCTCTGGTGATGTTAAAATAAAATATGATTTAAACACTTCCGTTCAAGATCGCGATGTTGTTATTGTAGAAGACATTGTCGATACAGGTGCAACACTTTCAACTATTACTAAACTTTTAATGCATCGTGGCGCGAAGTCCGTAAAAATTGTTACATTGTTAGATAAACCATCTGGACGAACAGTCGATTTAGTACCGGATTATATCGGTATTACAATACCTAAAAAGTTTGTCGTTGGTTATGGTTTAGACTACAACGAATTTTATAGAAATTTACCTTACATCGGTGTTTTAAAACCCGATGTATACTCTAAATAGAAAGGGAACATTATGAACAAACAACAAAAACCTAAAAGAAGTCCGATCCGTCCGGATTACCTAGTTATTATAATTATTATATTATTAGCAATTGGTATGTACTTCTTCTTTACCGAGATGATGCAACCAGGTGTAAAAAAGTTTGAAAATGAACTTGAATTTGTTACAGCAATTGAAGATGGTCAGATTGCTACCATAACAACAGAATATGTTGGTGGCGATAACTACAACATTTGGGAAGTTACCGGTACGTTTGTATCTGGTCAAGCACCAGAAGGTGTAGGTAGTTACATCATCATCTTGCATGGTGATCGACTCAACAACATTTATGAAGTTGTTGATACTTATAATACAGCAAACCCAAATGCACAAATTAAAACCGATGTGATACCACATGTAACAGTTGATATTTGGGGCATTCTAACAACCATTTTATTAGTGGCTGCACCAATTGTATTAGTTATTATTATGTTTAGATCCATGAGTTCTCAAACAAACCGTGCTCAAGACTTTACTAGAAATCGTGCTAAACTATCTCAAGGTAAACGTGTTAAGTTTTCTGATGTAGCTGGTGCTGATGAAGAAAAAGCTGAGATGGCAGAGTTAATTGACTTCCTTAAAAACCCTAAAAAATATACAGATATGGGTGCTAGAGTACCAAAAGGTGTCTTATTAGTAGGTCAACCAGGTACTGGTAAAACATTACTTGCTAGAGCCGTTGCTGGTGAAGCAAACGTACCGTTTTTCTCTATTTCAGGTTCAGACTTCGTTGAACTATATGTAGGGGTTGGTGCAAGCCGTGTAAGAGACTTATTTAAAGTTGCTAAACAAAATGCACCTTGTATTATATTTATTGATGAAATCGATGCTGTAGGTCGCCAACGTGGTGCTGGTATGGGTGGCGGTAATGATGAGCGTGAACAAACACTGAACCAATTATTAGTTGAAATGGATGGTTTTGGTGCTAATGTTGGTATCATTATTATGGCTGCAACGAACCGACCAGACGTATTAGACCCAGCATTATTAAGACCCGGTCGTTTTGATCGACAAATTACAATGCAAGTACCTGATCAAAAATCACGCGAAGAAATTCTTAAAGTACATGCACGTAGTAAAAAGTTAGATCCAGATATTAAATACAGTGAAGTTGCTATGCGTATTCCAGGATTTACTGGTGCTGATATTGAAAACCTACTCAATGAAGCAGCACTTCTAGCAGCAAGAGAAAATAGAACTGTTATTTCCTTACAAGATATTGATGAAGCTGCAGACCGTGTCACCATGGGACCTGCAAAGAAATCTAGAAAATATACGCCAGATGAAAAGAAAATGGTGGCATACCATGAAGCCGGTCATGCTGTCATTGGCTTAAAGGTTAATAAAGCATCCATCGTTCAAAAGGTAACAATTGTACCACGTGGACGTGCTGGTGGTTATGCCCTTTATACACCAGTTGAAGAAAAATTTAACTATGCTAAATCAGAATTACTCGCAATGATTACTTCTGCTTTAGGTGGACGTGTTGCAGAAGAAATCATATTCAATGATGTAACAACTGGTGCTTATGATGACTTCAAACGTGCAACCAAACTAGCACGTAGTATGGTTACAGAATATGGTATGTCTGACTTAGGACCTATCCAATATGAAACCGATAGCGGTAATGTCTTCTTAGGTAGAGATTACTTAAAAGATAAAAATTTCTCTGATGCTGTTGCATTAGAAATCGATAGAGAGGTTCGTGCTATCATTACAGAATGTTATGAACTTGCTCGTAAAGTAATTAATGAACATAGAGACTTATTAGATAATATCGCTAAATACTTAATTGCTGTTGAAACCTTAACTAAAACAGATATCGAAGAAATTGAATCAACCGGTAAGCTTGCATGGTGGGATAACCGTGAAGCTAATGGTGATGATAAAAATAAACATGAACAAAGTAGTGACAACTAACATTGAGAATTGATAAATTTTTAAAAGTATCACGTTTAATTAAAAGACGTACAATTGCAAAAGATGCTATTGATGCCGATCGCATATACCTCAATGGCGTTCTTACTAAGCCTGGTAAGCAATTAAAGATAGGTGACAAGATCCAATTACATCTTGGTTTAAAAATTATTACAATTGAGGTCACTTCTCTTAATTATTCAAAAGACCAGCCAATGTATACACTCATTTCTGAAGAAAAACGGTCTTTATGATCGTTTTTTCTTAAAAATTATATTATAATAAGTAACGATAAGGAGGAAATAGATATGTTTCCTGATGATTTAAATGAACAACAAAAAATAAGATTAGAAAAAGTTGAAGAACTTAGAAAGTTAGGGGTTGACCCTTTTGGCCATCGTTTTGAACGTACCCATTTATCTAAAGACATCATTGATGCTTATGACCAACTAAGTCGTGAAGAGCTCGAAGAAAAAAATGTTAAAGTCATTATTGCAGGGCGTATTGTCTTAAGACGTACACAAGGAAAAGCTGGATTTATCCAACTTCAAGACAGAGAAGATCGTATCCAAGTCTATATTCGTTTAAATAATGTTGGAGAATTCCAATTTGAATTATTTAAACATTCTGACCTAGGTGATATTGTTGGTATTGAAGGTACTTTATTTAGAACTAAAACCGATGAATTAACGGTTAAGGCTGAGTCCTTTACACATTTAACAAAAGCTATTACACCACTACCTGATAAATATCATGGTCTTCAAGATAAAGAGGAAGCAAGACGTCGTCGTTATGTTGATTTAATTGTTAATGAAAACTCAATGCATGTTGCAAGAACACGTCCAAGAATTATTCGTGCCTTCCAACATTACTTTGATGCTCATGGTTATATTGAAGTAGAAACCCCTGTATTACATCCAATCTTAGGTGGTGCTGCCGCTAGACCATTTATTACGCACCATAATACACTCGATATGGACTTTTATTTAAGAATTGCAACCGAGTTACCACTCAAAAGATTAATCGTTGGTGGTATGGAACGTGTATACGAAATTGGTCGTTTATTTAGAAACGAAGGTATTAGTTCTAAACATAATCCAGAGTTTACAACCGTTGAAGCTTATATGGCTTATGGCGATGTTACAGATATGATGGAACTTGTTGAAGACTGCTTATCAAGCGTTGCTTATGAAGTTACTGGTTCATATGATGTTGTCTTTAAAGATCAAACCATTCATTTAAAAGACTTTAAACGTGCACATATGGTTGATTTAATCAAAGAACAAACCGGTGTAAACTTCTTTAAAGAATACACACTCGATGAAGCTAAAAAGATTGCTAAAGAACATAAAGTAAAAGTAGAACCTCACTTTACAGTAGGACACATTATTGAAGCATTCTTTGATGAATTTGTTGAAAATACCATTATACAACCAACCATTGTTTATGGTCACCCTGTTGAAATTTCTCCACTAGCCAAAACAAATAAAGAAGATCCTAGATTTACCGACCGCTTTGAATTATTCATTATGGGTTCTGAATATGCCAATGCATTTTCAGAGTTAAATGATCCAGTTGATCAAAAAAATAGGTTCTTAGATCAATTAAAACAAAAAGAAAAAGGCGACGATGAAGCAAGTGAAATGGACGTTGACTTTGTTGAAGCATTAGAATATGGTATGCCACCTACAGGCGGTATTGGTATTGGTATTGATAGATTTGTTATGCTACTTACAAATACACCAAATATTCGCGATGTTATCTTATTCCCACACGCAAGACAAAAAACAAAATAATTTAAGTAAAAAGGTAGCCTGCAGGCTACCTTTATTTTATAGTTGGATATATCCTCTAAATCCTCTTGATCCATAATAACTATCTGCACCATTATGGAATATAAACGTTCTTTGGTATCTTTTTTCTCCATTTAAAGCACCACCAAGTTTTCTAAAATCATTGGGTGTTTTAAGCCATGAAGATGTCTTTAAATCGAGATCTTCAACTGTTTGCATAAAGATATACATTACTTCATCAACAACCTCAATACCGATGTCTTTAGCAACTTTTTCAACACTTGATTCTGGTTTAAACTTTTTACGGTCATGAAGTGCTTTTTCGTCATAACAATAACTTCTTCTCCCCTTTGGAGATTCTTTTGAAAAATCTACAAAGTAAAGCTTACCATCATATTCTAAGACATCCGGTTCACCACCGGTATCTTCCATTTTTTGTAAAACATCTAAGTGGTTTTTATGTGCGTGAAGTTTATCTTCAACTGTTTGCCAATTGGTATTGGCGTGTCTATGCATATTTTGATTAAATCTTTTTTGTAGTAGTTCAAGTAATTCTTTCATAGTTATTTCCTTTCTATGACCACACCGATGTTGGTGTGTTTACCATACATTATTTTATAACGTTTATTGAGTTCAACATTACTTACAATTAATAGTTTTTCTTCTTCTGTTTTTAAGTCTAAAAAGACTTGACCCGTATAGACTTTCTCATTACGATCTTTGGGTGATACACCACGGCGATTAAACTTGATGAACTTCGCATCGATAATCGGTGCTTTATCCTTTTTAATCGCATTTAAATCCAAGCTTGAACCGATAAAGATATATATACCAAATAGTGACAAAAATCCTGTAATAACGACAACTATCCAGTTAAATATCTCCATAGCTTGATCACTTTGTTGGGTTACTATATCAAAGATTGCATAACCTAAGACAACTAGTGATGCCAAGGTGATAAACATGGCATAGCGTCTTCTTGATTTAATTTTTAAATTTAATATTTCTTTTGTTATCATATGTGTTTTCCTTACTTAATCATTACCCATTGTTTAGTTATATGTGATTGATAAATTGCATCGAGTAGTTTCATGGAGTGCAGCCCATCTTCAAAGTTTGCATAATCGGAATTAAAGTCTTTATGTTCAATTTCATAATAAAACTGCCTGAAAGCTTCTTTAAAGGCTTCTATAAAATGGCTGGCTGGATACATTTGTTTGTTTTTTAAAGTATTAATTTTGGTTTGGGTGATTAATTTTTGATCTTCATTTCCTTTTGCAAAATAAGCTTTTGTTGAATCTGTACCCTCTGATATGAATGAACCTGTTTGTCCAGCGATATTAAAAGATAACTTATTACCAACGCCTGCTAAGGATTGCGTAAATAGTGCAGTACCCACCGCATTTTTGTCAGTTTTGTACATAACAACTCCAATATCTTCGGTGTCGATTATATGTCCAGCTCTTTTGTCATATACTTGGTGTAAAAGTGCAGATACTGCAACAATTTTGTGTCCGGTTACATATTCAACCAAGTCAAAGTAGTGTGTGCCAATATCGGCTATTACACGGGTATTTCCACCGTATTTTTGTTGATAGCGCCAGTTAAACACCCTTTGTTCAGTCGCCCATCCTTGACTATACTCACCATGAATCGACATGATGGGTCCAATATCTTTAATGTGTTCTTTAATGTACTGGTTAATAGCATAAAAGCGATTGTGGAAATGCACTTTAGCAACCAAATTCTTTTCTTTTGCTAACTGAACAAGTTCTAATGCTTCTTTCACATCGATTGTCATTGGTTTTTCTAATATGACATGAACGCCTTTATTTAAGGCAAGTTTGGCAATATCAAAATGAACATCATTGGACGTACAGATGTGGACACTATCTAATTTTTCTTTTTCAAACATTATTTTGTAATCCGTATAATAATGTTTGATATTAAGTTGTTTGGCTTTGGCTTCAATATTGTTTCTTGAACAAATTGCGATCACTTCAACATTGTCTAGTTGTCTTAGTGCATCGATATGTGCATAAGCAATATTGCCAATACCAATAATTCCTACTTTATATTTTCTCATATCTTTATTTTACATCATGATACGTTATTTTTAAATGTATTGCTTTACTGTGTATATATTATATAGATTAAGTGTTACATTAACCACGTTATTATATTTATCCTTGAAATAAAGTTTAAAATATTTGACACTACCCTTATTGGTTCAAAATTAAAAAATAGAGATATTCACTTATAATTTATAAGTATGATATCTCTATAATATTTATAGGTCTTATTTTAAATAGTTGTTGTTAACTGTTATCAACATATTATTCGTCAATAAAGCTAAAATCAATCATTCTTTAATAATTCCTAGTTGATCGGCAATTTCTAAATAGATACTGTCAATTGGATAATAATCAATGTCCAACTTTTTAAATATTTTTAGACTGATATTGTCTAATTCTTCATAAAGTTTTTCATCAATTTTTTCTTTTTTTGATAACTTATCAATGATTAAAGTTTCAAAGTTAAGTAATATTTCCATACTTTCTGCATCATAATTTTCCAAGTCAAGTAACTCATGTTGAAAATCTATTGTATTTAATAATAAATTGACTTGTTTTGCATCCATGTTGAGTGCAAAATAATCATTATCATAAAAGTTTTCTAACACTTTTTTAATTTCTTCAACTTGGGCATGTACATAATGAAATCCAAATGTAAAATTGTCATGATCGTCTTGATCAAAGGAAGGATCATCGATGAGCTTATCATATAAATGATCTATAACATTTAAGACGTTTTCAAATCTAAACAGTAATAAAGAATCTAACTTTTTTAAATTTGAAAGTAGTTCATCATTTTCTAGTTTCCAACCTGCATACTCATTGTATATTAGTTCATTTTCCATGCGACTTGCCTCACTTAAATCGATATTAAGCTTTGTTTACTGAGCCAAACATCGTTAATTTATCTTTAATAACTTCTTTCATTGCAAGGTATCCAGGGTTTAATAATT
>CAZYKH010000019.1:0-21112 GCA_964648225.1 uncultured Acholeplasma sp. | reverse complement strand
TTAAGTTAAATAAACTATTAAATTTTATTTAGTCCAATATTTTGGGTTCACTACAATTTGATACGATTTGGTAAGCCTTTTTTATATGTCATAAAGTGGTAAAATAAAAATATACCAATAAATATACGAACTTAATTGTATATTAAGTGCAAGGAGCATTATGGATAAGATAGATGACATTATAGAACAGTTGAGGGTTAAAAATTATGAATCTTTTGACGTTTTTTATGATTTAACCAAAAATCAGGTTTTTTACGCCATTATCCATATTGTAAAAGATAAGGATCTAGCAGAAGATATTATGCAAGATACTTATGTAAAGTTTTTAGAAAAAATCGATCAATATAAAAAAGACTCAAACCCTTATGCTTACTTATCAACAATTGCTAGAAACCTGGCGATTAATGTATATAACAAAAATAAAAGAATAGTTGCATCCGAAGAACTTATAGAAAGTATACCAGCAAGTGATGATTATATACCAAATAATGAACCTGATATTTTTAAGATCTTATCATATCTTGATGATGATGAAAAAGAAGTGGTTTCACTACATATTATCAATGATTTAAAGTTTAGAGAAATTGCTAAAATAGTCGATAAACCATTAGGCACGGTGTTATGGATATATCGTAAAGCAATTAAAAAGTTAAAAGAACATATGGGAGAATTTTTATGAGACATAAAGATATTAAAAACTTCATAAAAAGTAAAGCACACCAAGTCGAGTTAAAAGATCAAAAGCTTGAGATTTTAGCACGCGTTAAAGACTTAACTCCAAAAGAAATTGTATTACCTCAAAAGAAAACTTTACAACCACAACTATTATATGCTGGTGCGCTATTAACGATAGTGATTGTAGTGATAACTGTCTTCATACTTGCTCAACGACCAACTGAAAGCATAAATCCACCGGAATTTGAAAATATAGATAATGTCGTTATGTTTTCTAGTATTTCAACAACATCATTGTTAAATGATACGGATGATGCACCAGTTTATCATAATTTAGTTCAACCATTATCTGTTACAACGTTAAATCAAACATTTACATTGGATGAAAACTTAAAAGACTTAAGTAAATATCTAAATATTTTAGAACAACTCTTTGCGAGTCAAAAGGACTTTAATCAGGAGTTTGTCGAACCTAAATCTAATTATGGACAAAGTATACGTTTTAAATCCAAAGACTTCTTAAATGAGCAATTTGAGTATCGTTTAAACTATAATCAAGCAATTAAAAATCAAACAAACCAAACACAACTAGAAGGTGAAATCATCGTAGGCAGCGAAGTATTTATCTTTAATGGAGAAACTCTAGAAGATAATCCTAATGCATTAGTAATGATAACATCAAAAAATACACACAACTTTGTTGAAACTAAGTTTGAAAAATATGATGATTACTACACTTTTGAATTTATAATGACTTTAAATGATATGTTAAACGATCATGTCATCATGAAAGTAGTTACACAAGATGATAGCTACATTGTAGAACTACAAACTGGTCAACATGAACAAAAAATGAATTACACATTTGAAATGGGTATTGAATCAAGAAAAAAGATGTTAAATGTTCATTATGAATCCATCAGTGATCCAACACAAACTGGTGAACTTAAAGTACGTATTGATCAAGCAGATGGTATGCATATATACTTTATATTAGTTAAACCAGATCATGATAAGCCTTATATGTTAAGATTTAACCGAAATATTGGGCATAAAAACAAAAAATAATAAAATCTACCAATAAAATGGATACCTCGTTTGTATATTAAGTACAAAGGAGGTATTCTTTTATGAAAAAAACAATTGGTTTACTAGTTGTTAGTGCCTTAGGTCTTGGCATTTGGGTATTTACACCAAAAACTGCTGCAACAGATACGTATATGACCTTGGATATTAATCCGAGTATTGAACTAATCGTTACGCCAAGTGAACGCATCATCTATGCCAATGCTTTAAATGAAGATGGCGAAGTTTTATTATTAGAACTTCAGATCGTTGGTAAGAAGTTAGATGTAGGTATTGATTTAATTATTAAAAAATCAATTGAACTTGGATTTATCGAACCAGAAGTCGGTGTTGAAACAGTAGTCGCAGTGACTGCAATTTCAGAAAATAACCGTATCGCGGAGTTAATGAAAGAAAAAGTAAAAGATAAAATTGATAAAGCAATGGAAGATAGAGAAATTCCTGGTCATGCTGAAGATAAACAAGACCATAAGTATATTCCTGAGTTTTTAATTGAAGCTAGAAGTTATGGTGTTTCACCAGGGTTTTACTTCTTAGCTCAAAAAGCAGTTTATAGTGATGAGAATTTAACATTAGAAGCTGCACTTGAAATGTCTGTTAGTGAACTTCAAGCCATAATTAGAAATGCAAAAGATCAATTTAAAACAGATAGAAAAGCTTTAAAAGAAGCGTTTAAAGCAGATTTGACAGCATTACGCGAAACATATGTACCACAGTTTGAAGATTATGAAACTCAAATCGCTCAAATTGAGGCACAAATCGAAATGACTGATGATGACTTTAAAAAAGAAAGTCTAGCAGCTGAACTTAAAGCATTAGTTGAAGATTATTTGGCTTTAAAATTAGAGTTTAGAACACAATTTAAAGCGATAAGAAATCAATATATCGAGGATTTAAAAGCACTTAAAGTATCTTTTAAAGAAACATTATTAGACCAAATAAGAAGAGGCAACCATTATCATGAACATGATGATGAAAGACCCAATTCAAAATCTCGATAAAGTTAAATCTTCAAATTAAATTAAACATTTAACCAACCATAATGCTCCCCAAATTATGGTATGAAAGATCTTACTGTGGATATCTTTATATCTACAGTAAAAAGAAAACCGAGCTTACATCCCCAAGCTCGGTTTTTATCATTTTAAAGTTCATTTAAATCTTTGAATTTAACAATTGGTTTTCTAGCCGCTTTGGCTTCATCCAATCGGCGTACAACTGTATGATGTGGTGCAGTTTTAATAAACTCAGGCTTTTTAATTGCATCGTTTGCGATAACTTCCATCGTTTCAATAAAGTGATCAAGTGTTTCTAAACTTTCAACCTCTGTTGGTTCAATCATTAAAGACTGACTAAAGGTTAATGGGAAGTATATCGTCGGTGCATGTATACCATAGTCTAGTAAACGCTTAGCTATATCTAAGGTTTTTACACCAGTGGATTGATCAATTAAACCATCAAAGACAAACTCATGCATGGCATGTGTTTTAATTGGTAATTTAAAAAGATGTTTTAATCGTTCTTTAATGTAATTGGCATTTAATGTTGCTAGTGGTCCAATTTTATGTAGGTTTTCTTCACCAAGTGTTCTAATATAGACATAAGCTCTTAAATAAACAGAAGCATTACCATAAAAGGATGAGAGGGCACCAATCGTTGCTTTTGGAGTTTCAAATTGATAAGTGTCGCCTGTTTTATATACAACAGGACCTGGTAGGTAGTCTTTTAAGAAGTCTTTAACACCAACAGGGCCCGAACCTGGTCCACCACCACCATGTGGTGTAGAAAAGGTTTTATGTAAGTTTAGGTGTGTAATATCAAAGCCCATATCACCTGGTCTTGCAATACCTAATAATGCATTTAAGTTGGCACCATCATAATAAAGTAGTCCGCCGTATTGGTGAATTAAGTCACTAACTTCTAAGATGTCTTTTTCAAACATACCAACTGTATTTGGATTGGTTAACATAAGTCCTGCAACTGTATCATCTAAAGCCTCTTTAAGTGCTTCGACATTAATCGTACCATCTAAATTGGATTTAACTTCAACAACATCAAATCCTGCAACAGTAGCAGAAGCAGGGTTTGTTCCATGTGCTGAATCGGGAACGATAATTTTATTACGTTTAAAATCGCCACGATCATGATGATACTTCTTTATAATCATTAAACCAGCCAGTTCACCTTGCGCACCAGCATATGTATTTAATGAATAAGCATCCATACCAGTGATTTTAGATAAATAGGTAGCTAGTTCATAATAAACTTGTAAGAAACCTTGAGAAACATGATTTGGTTGTAAAGGATGTGTATGAGCAAATCCAGGTAATGTTGCCAGTTCATCGTTGATTTTTGGATTGTATTTCATTGTACAAGAACCTAGTGGATAAAAACCTGATTCAACACCAAAGTTTTTTAGTGAAACATTGGTGTAATGTCTTACAACATCCAGTTCGGTAACTTCTGGTAGTTTTGCTGGTTCATCTCTAAGTAAATCTTTTGGAAGCGCGACGTTTTCAAATTCATCTTTAGGTAGATTATGGCCTATGCGACCTGTTTTTGATAATTCAAAGATTAATTTATCATAATATCTCATTTGAATGCACCTACAACTTTCACTAAGGCATCTATCTCAGCTTTTGATCTTTTTTCAGTGACAGCAAAAGTTAATAAGCCATTACCTAAATCAACTGGACCTAAGAAGCCATTTTCAATTAAATAATTATCTAAAGCTTTCGTATCTTGATTAAAATGCAAGGTAAATTCATTTAAATGGTGTTGTTTAAATGGATCAGTAAAGCCTGGTAGTTTAAGTAGAGATTCTTTTAAGTAGTGCGCTCTATTTAAAGACATTTGAGCAATATCGATAAAACCTTGTTTGCCTAAACTTGATAGGTAGATGGCTACACTCAGTGCCATTAAAGACTGATTAGAACATATATTAGAGTTTGCTTTAGCACGTTTAATATGTTGTTCTCGTGCCTGCAGAGTCAAGACAAATGCGCGTTTACCATCGACATCATTTGTTACACCACAAATACGTCCTGGCATTTTTCTAATTAATTTTTTTGTCGTTGCTAAATACCCTGCATAAGCACCACCATAGGATAACGGCATACCTAAACTTTGTAAATCACCAGTTGCAATATCAACACCTAAACTATGTGGTGTTTTTAAAAGGGCCAAACTATGTGGATTTTGATTAACAATAAATAATGCATCTTTTGCATGTACGATATCACTAATACCATTTAACTTTTCAATGTGACCGTATTTATTCGGTGTTTGTACAATCAATGCAGCTGCATCATCAAGTAAAGAACCTAGATGATTAAAATCAGTTAAACCGTTTGTTTCAGGTACGATAATAAATTCTACATCGCGATATTTACCGTAAGTTTGTATGATGTCAATTGTACGTGGATTCATTGTTTCTGATAATAATACTTTTTTCTTGCCTGTTTCTGCAAGCGCCATAAACATGGCCTCAGCAGTCGCAGTAGGACCATCATACATACTGGCATTTGTAATATCCATACCAGTGATTTCACAAATCATGGATTGGAATTCAAAAATATATTGTAAGGTACCTTGACTCACCTCAGGTTGATAAGGTGTATAAGAAGTTAAAAACTCTTGTCTAGAAGTTAATGATTTGACAATGGATGGTGTATAGACGTCATATGCACCAAAACCTCTAAATATTGTTAGAGGTTTGTTTTTGTTGGATAATTGGTAAAGTACTTTTGATAATTCTACATCAGATAACTGATTAGGAATACCATAAGGTTTATGGTGTCTTAACGATTTAGGTATATAGTTTGTTAGATCATCGATATGTTTGATACCGATGGTATCTAACATATGCCTAATATCTTCTTTGGTATGTGGCAAATATTTATGCATTATACTTTGTCCTATAAGGTAGCTTCATAAGCATCAACGCTTAATAGACCTTTAGTTTCATCTTCGTTTGTAAATTCAATTTCTACAATATAGTTATTAAAAGGATCTTCATTGACAAGTTCTGGTGCATCTATTAATTGATCGTTGACTGCAATAATTTTTCCTGTTAATGGCATATATAAGTCAGAAGCACTTTTGACGGATTCTACAGCAGCAAACACTTCACCTTTTTTAAAAGTATCGCCTACTTTAGGTAAATCAAAAAATACAATGTCACCTAAGCTCATTGCAGCATAAGAAGAAATACCTACTTTTGCCTTATTACCTTCAATGTGTACCCACTCGTGTGTATCTACATATAACATATCATTTTTGTTCATTTTAATTTTCTCCTTTTTATACTTTATTATTTTTTTGTATAAAGCGCTTGTTTCTAACAAGTGCTTGAACAAATTTATTTCTAATTTTAATCTCTATTTTAGTATCTAGTTTTGCATACTTTACGTCTATTAATGCAAACCCTAATGCTTTTTTAGTACTAGGGGTTAAATAACCGGTCGTTACATAACCAATTTTAGTACCATCTTTATAAACTTCATAACCAGTTCTTGCAATATTTTTTTCTAATAATTCAAAACCGACACTTTTTCTGGATAAGTTAACTTTAGCGCTAAGACATGCAGTTTTACCAATAAATTTTTCTTTATTTAAATCAACTGCAAACGCTAAACCAGCTTCAAATGGGTTGATGGATTCATCCATTTCTTGACCATAAAGAGGCATACCTGCTTCAAACCGTAATGTATCTCTAGCACCTAAACCAATAGGTGTTACACCTGCTTGATAAAGTTTATCCCAAAGTGTTAGCATAAATTGATCATGCGCGTAGATTTCAAAACCATCTTCACCCGTATAACCAGATCTGGAAATAAGTAGTGGACCACCTTCATCTGAAAAGAACATATAGTCTGATGAATGTTTTGGTAGGGTATCAAATATTTTAGATAAAACTTCAAAACTACGAGGACCTTGAATTGCTAAACAATTAAATGCATCACTTAAGTTTCTAATGTCCACTTCATAATTCTTTATGAATTGGTTTAAATGGTGAACATCTTTTTGGATGTTGGATGCATTTACCACCAATAATATTTGGTTATCACTAAATGGATAAACCATTAAATCATCTACAATACCTGCTTTATCATTTAGTAAGAGTGCATATTGTATTTTATCTGTAACTTGAATATTTGCAGATAAAACAAAGTTAGCAAACTTAAGGGCATCTTTACCTTGAAGGACAATTTGACCCATATGAGATACATCAAACATGCCTACATCGTTTCTTACTTGATGATGTTCATCGGTAATGGTTGTGTAATATAGTGGCATATGAAAACCACCAAAATCGATTAAGTGTGCACCTAAAGTAACATGCTTATCATATAATGATGTGCGTTTTAAACTGTCCATGACTTGCCTCCTAAACCGGTCTTATCTCTATTATAAACTAAAAGAGTTATTTATCATGGAATGTAGTTTATAAAATGTTAAAATGGATGTATGAGGTGATTTAAATTGAAAAAGTATTTTGTCTTTTCAGATATTCATGGCAATTTAAAACCACTAGTTAAAGCCTTAGATGAAGCAGGGTTTGATATGGATAATGAAAACCATATATTGCTTTCGCTAGGCGATCATTTTGATCGTGGGATAGAAAACTTAAAGGTTTTAGGCTATATAATGTATTTTTATCGATTAGGAAGAATTATTATGATTCGCGGTAATCATGATGATTTTTTACTGGATTTTTTAAAGGGTAAGAGCGATGGTGTATTTAATATTCAAAAAAATGGATTTGGTAATACATTAATTGAGTTTGCAGCAAAAGATGCCAACACCATTCCACTGATGCGTTCATCGATTAATGAAAGATTTCCCAATTTAATAGAAATACTGGAAAGTATGCAAGATGAATTTAGACTCGGAAAATATATCTTTACACATGCTGGTTATACTTATAGTAATGAGCGTGGGTGGTATGTTTATAACTTTGCTTCTACACCATACTTTTTAAAACATTTTGATACGAAAGATAATTACTATGTTTTTGGTCATGCACATGCAAGTGCCATGAACTATTATGAGTTAGGCATTGAAAGTAATGATATCTTTGAAATGGATAACTTTATTGGTATTGATGCCAATACTGTCCATACAAAAGAAGTACACATTTTAGTATTTGATGAAACCGGTAAACGTTTAAAATAATATATAAAGGTGGATAAGCTATGATTAGAGCACAAAACCTAACAAAAGACTACGGTGAAGGACGAGGTATATATAATTTAAATTTCCACATACCCAAAGGACAAGTGGTTGGTTTTTTAGGACCTAATGGTGCTGGTAAAACAACGACAATCCGTTTTTTACTAGGCCTTTTATCATATAAAGATTCTAAGGCTTTTATTAAAGATTTGGATTGTTTTAATGAACAAGCACACATCCAACGATTTACGGGTTATTTGCCAGGCGAACTTACCTTTATTGATGGTTTTAATGGTCAAGAGTTTTTAAACTTTATGGCAGGCTTAAAAGGTGTTCATGATTTAAGCTATGCCCATAAACTTATCAATGCTTTTGAACTCAAATTAAATATGCCCATTAAAAAGATGAGTAAAGGTATGAAACAAAAGTTGGGCATCATTATTGCATTTATGGATAAGCCAGAAGTTTTATTATTAGACGAACCCTCTAGTGGTCTAGATCCACTCATGCAACAAAGATTAATTGAACTTATTTTAGAACATAAAAAAATGGGTGCTACAATCTTTTTATCTTCACATATCTTTGAGGAAGTAGAAAAGACATGTGATCGGGTAATAATTATTAAAAATGGACAAATCGTTGAAGATGATATCATTGAAGAAATCAAAGCACAATTCGGTAAAGAATATATCATTGAATTTAAAACAACAAAAGATAAAAATGAATTTATCGATAGATACGGTGGTAAAAGCTATAGTGACAAACAAGTTTCATTTTTAGTTGAATCAAATGTTAATGATTTGATTCAACACTTAACTAAATATGATGTTATTGATTTATCTAGAAAGGATCAAAGTATTGAAGAAATATTTTTAAAATACTATGGTGATAACAATGATTAATCAAAAATTATATATTAAAGAAATGAAAAGAAATATATCTTTGTTTGCTATTTTTGGTGGATTATTACTCATGTATGGCACCATTGTTTCTAGTATGTTCTCACCGGATCCAAATGCTGCTAATTGGATGGATGCTTTTATAGATCTATATCCAGAGATGATGGATTTTATTGGCTTTAATGTCGATAATTTAACGAACTATCAATCATTTGTTGGTGGCTATTTATATGGGATGTTGCTATTGTTATTTGGACTTATTTTTATCATATTACTCATGAATCGTTTATTATTTAGATATTTAGATAATGGTGCATTTGTTTATTACTTAACAACCCCAAATTCAAGAATTAAAGTGCTTTTAAGTCAATTAGCAGTCATACTTACTTATGTAGTTATTTTTGTTACAACGATTGTGCTTATATTAGGTATCAGTGGTGCGATTAATTTTCCTACATATGTAGATTGGCCACAACTTTTATATTTAAACTTTTCATATTTTATGTTACTAAACTTAATTGTTGCAGTATCTTTTGCAGTTATTACAATTTTTGAAGGTCGATTAGCAAGCGGCCTACTTACTGGTTTAAATGTTGTTTTATTTGTTTTAAAATTAATTAGTAATTTAGGTTCTGAATATGAGTTTATAAAATACTTGACACCATATTCACTATTTGATGTTGATAAAGTCCTGGCCTATGATGTTATAACTATCTATCATAATGTAGGGTTATTGCTGATGAGTATATTACTATATGCTGTTTCAATATATGTATTTAAAAGAAAAGATTTATCATTATAAAAATAAGGCACTTCATCCTAAGATGAAGTGCTTTTACTATATGTTATGCTTTTTTAATGAGTGATGTTCCAGTCATTGCTTTTGGTTTTTCAATACCTAATAAATCTAATAATGTTGGTGCAACATCACATAGTGAACCATGGTTAACTTCAATACCTTTTTTAGTAATCACTACAGGTACTTCATTAGTTGTATGTGCAGTATGTGGTTTACCTTCACTATCGCGCATTTGTTCTGCATTACCGTGGTCTGCTAATATAATAGCTACACCACCTAATTCATTTACTATAAAGTCTGTTACTTTACCAACACATTCGATAGTTACTTCAACTGCCTTTTTAGTTGCTTCAATGTCACCTGTATGACCAACCATGTCTGGGTTCGCATAGTTTAAAATCATTGTTTGATACGCTTTAGTTTTTAAAGCTTCAATAACTTTATCTGTTAATTCGTATGCTGACATTTCTGGTTTTAAGTCATATGTAGCAACTTTTGGTGATTCAGCTAAAATACGTGTAGAGTTTGGAAGTGGTACTTCCTTACCACCGTCAAAGAAGAAGGTAACGTGTGGATATTTTTCAGTTTCAGCTGCTCTAATTTGTTTTAAGCTATTTTTTTCAATAACTTCACCATATAGATCATCAAATGTTTGTAGTTCAAATGCTAATGGACCTTTAACAGTTTCTTTATAATGCATCATGGAAACAAAGAAGATGTTTTTAGGTGCTTTATCAACATTAAGCATTGGCTTACCATCTGTGTAGATTGTTTTCGCTTCACTTGGGTTAGATAATGCTGTAGCAATTCTAATGGCTCTATCTGGTCTAAAGTTTGCAAAGATGACTGCATCATTATTTTCAATCAAACCATTGTCGTTTACAACAAATGGTTTGATGAATTCATCTTGTACACCACTCTTATAGCTGGATTCAATACCATCTAATGCATTATTAAAGTGTGGTCCTTCACCAAGTGTCATTGCATCAAATGCTAATTGGATACGGTCCCAGTTGTTGTCTCTATCCATTGCATAGTATCTACCAGATACAGTTGCTATATTAAAACCATAGTCTACTAATGTTTTAACGAATTCATATCCAGATTCTTGTGGTGTATCACGGCCATCTGTAAATACATGTAAATAAGTTCTATCTAATAAATCTTGTGCTTTAGAAAACTCATATAATGCTTTATAGTGCTCAATATGAGCGTGCACGCCACCATCGGATACTAAGCCCATGATATGTAGTTTAGAATTGTTCTTTTTAGCATGTGAAGCTGCATCTAAGAATGCTTGGTTTTTGAAAAAGGAACCATCTTTGATTGCTACATTAATGCGTGATAAAGATTGCCAAACCACACGTCCTGCACCTAAGTTTAGGTGTCCTACTTCACTATTGCCCATTTGGCCTTCTGGTAAGCCAACTGCTTCACCAGATGTAACTAGTGTATTATTCGGGTAAGTCTTTAATAAATTATCTAAATATGTTGTATCTGCAAGTGATACAGAGTTTGACTCGGATGCAGGTGCTAAACCTAATCCATCCATAATGATTAGAGCTGCAAATTTTTCTTTCATACTTATACCTCGTTTCTATGTCAAATGTATTATACTACATTTTAAAAATGTATGATTATGATTAGATATATAAAAGGGTATACATTTTAAATATGTTAAAATATTCACATCTTTTTAGTATGATTTACGCATAATTTGGCACATTATAGCCAAATTATCATATCTTTTGTATAAATAAGATGTGCATGTTATAATTTATGTGATCCAATTAAATCATCTTCGGGGCGAGGCGAAATTCCTCACCGGCAGTAATAGTCTGCGAGCAAATTTTATTTGCAGGATCCTGTGCAATTCAGGTACCGACAGTATAGTCTGGATGAGAGAAGAAATTATCCTTTTTAGGTATTTTTGTTACCCGAACTTTATTTTTTGGGTAACTTTTTATTTATTAAGGAGGTTGCCACATGCAACAAATCATAAAGTTTCTGCAAGACAATATAGGTACTATTGAAGTTGTTTTAATTTCAGTATTTATCCTAGCACTGGTTTTCTTATTTATCTTTGCATGGCGCATAGAAGATAAATCAGAAAGCAATTCGAAAAAGGTCAATAAAATGGTGATGATCTCTATTTTATCAGCTTTAAGCGTGGTGCTTTACTATTTTGTAAAGTTTCCGTTAGGTGTGATTTTACCATTTATACCGGGCTTTTTAGATATACATTTTTCAGCTGTTCCAATTTATATTGGTGGCTATATGTTTGGACCAATCACTGGTAGTATTATTGCAATTATTCGCTTTGTTGTCAAACTACCAGGTTCATCTACTTTAGGCACTGGTGAATTAGCTGATTTATTAATCGGACTTGCTACAGTATTGGTTTCATCGATTATGTATCATAGAAACAAAACTAAAAAAACAGCACTAAAAGCATCGTTTGCAATTGTAGTAGTTTGGATGGTTGCAGGTATATTATCTAACTGGTTATTTATCTTACCGTTTTATATGAATTTATACGGTTTTGATGCGGTATTAGGTATGTTAACTGTGATTCCGGGGATTAATGAAAACAATTATATGTTGATGTATATATTATATGCAGTCATACCGTTTAATTTAATCTTATCTAGTTTGGTCAGTGCAATTACATTTATCTTATACAAACGGTTATCTTTAATCTATAAAAAGATTTAGTTAAAAATACGTTATTTATTTAAGTATGCGTTTTCATTTTATGTTTACTTTATATAAATAGGTAAATAATGTATAATACATACGTAAATTACAAACATAATAAAATTATATAAAGGAGAATAATATATGCCATATATTACAAGCGTATACGCTAGAGAAGTACTTGACAGCCGTGGTAATCCAACTGTTGAAGTTGAAATTGTTACAGATTCAGGTGCTTTTGGTAGAACATTAGTACCATCAGGTGCATCAACAGGTGAACACGAAGCTGTTGAATTACGTGATGGTGATAAAGCACGTTACTTAGGTAAAGGTGTTTTAAAAGCTGTTGAAAATGTTAACGACATTATCGGACCAGCTATTTTAGGAGATTCAGTTTTAGATCAAGTTGCACTTGATAGAAAACTTATCGCATTAGATGGTACAAAAAACAAAGGTAAATTAGGTGCAAACGCTATTTTAGGTGTTTCCATTGCTGCTGCTAAAGCTGCTGCTGACCTTTTAGGTTTAGAGTTATACCAATACTTAGGTGGCTTTAACGCAAAACAATTACCAATACCAATGATGAATATTGTTAACGGTGGCGCACACTCAGATGCACCAATCGATTTCCAAGAATTTATGATTTTCCCAGTTGGAGCACCTTCATTTAAAGAAGCTATCCGTTGGGGAGCAGAAATATTTCATGCATTAAAAGCTATTTTAAAGAAAAAAGGTTTATCAACTGCAGTTGGTGATGAAGGTGGATTTGCACCTGCATTAGCATCGAATGAAGATACAATCGATAACATCTTAGAAGCGATTAAAGCTGCTGGTTATAAAGCTGGTGAAGAAGTATATATCGGTTTTGACGTTGCTGCTTCAGAATTCTACGATAAAGAAAAAGGCAAATATGTATTCAAAAAATCTACAAAACAAGAATTTACATCTGCTGAATTAGTAGAGTACTATGCTGGTTTAGTTAAAAAATATCCAATTATTTCTATTGAAGATGGTATGGATGAAAACGACTGGGATGGTTGGAAGTTATTAACTGATAAATTAGGTAAGGAAATTCAATTAGTTGGTGACGACTTATTTGTTACAAACACAGAATATCTTGCAAGAGGTATCAAAACAAGTACAGCTAACTCAATTTTAATTAAAGTCAACCAAATCGGTACTTTAACTGAAACATTTGATGCAATTGAAATGGCAAAACGTGCAGGTTATACTGCGGTCATCTCACACCGTTCAGGTGAAACAGAAGATACAACAATTGCTGATATTGCTGTTGCTGCAAATACAGGTCAAATTAAAACAGGTTCTGCATCACGTACAGACCGTGTTGCTAAATACAACCAATTAATGCGTATTGAAGATCAATTAGGTGAAGACGCAGTTTACTTAGGTTTAGATTCATTCTATAACTTAAAAAAATAAATTGTAAATAATAAAGTGTTGCAATTAATTTTGCAGCACTTTTTTATTTACATATACTTTACATGTGTTCATGAAAAGATATTAATTACCATGATATAATATATATGCTTGATATCCTAAAGTGAGGTGGATTTTATAAAAAAAATTAATATAGCTTTTGTATGTGTACATAATTCATGCCGTAGTCAAATGGCTGAAGCTTGGGCAAATGAATTAGGAAGCGATATGTTTAATGTATATTCAGCAGGTACAGAAGATTACCATGAAATTAAACCATTAGCAGTTGAAGTGATGAAAGAAGTTGGTATTTCAATGGATAAACAATATCCTAAAACATTAGATAAGATTCCACCAGCTGATTTTTTAATTACAATGGGTTGTGGTGCACAGTGTCCTTGGGTACCTAGTAGACTTAGAGAAGACTGGGGATTAGATGATCCATCTGGTGGTCCAATTGAGGACTTTAGGGTTACTAGAGACTTAATTAAGAATAAAGTATTAAAATTAATTCAAAGAGTTAAAAATAACGAAATTTAATTATTAAAGATTAAATTAAGATGAGTAAAAAAATATAGTGTATTTTACTCATTTTTTAAAAAAGTAACAAAAATCACCTTTAAAATCTCGAGTTTTTATTGGCTATAAATGCTATAATCAACTAAAGTAGATATATAGGTGGTATCAAATGGAGAAAATATTAATATCAATAAGGCCTAGGTTTGTTATAGAAATTCTAGATGGTTTGAAAAGATTTTAACACAAAACTAAAGTAGCAAAAAGGGATATAAAAAGCTTGATTATATATTCGACATCACCAATAAAAAAGTTGTTACAAAAGCAAAAATAGTAAAAGTTATTGCATTAAGCCCTGAGAAACTATGGAAAGAAACAAGCGTATACTCTAGTATAGAAAAATAGCTTATGCAAATAAGCTTGGGCAAATAACACTATTTAATGAACCTAAAGCATTAAAGGATTACGGCATATGTTATGCCCCACAATCATTTATATATGTAAAATAACTAATAAGTGCCCAATATTTATTGGAGCACATTTTTATTGTGAGCAACATTACTGTATTATTTTAATGATAAATACTTATAAACAACCATTAATATCTTAAATCATTACGGTAAGATGGCTGTATCATGTTATAATAAATATAGACAAAAAATTATCAAAACATATAGAAACCGGGGGTAAAACAATGAGAATTGCACTCATTGCACATGATAAAAAGAAGGATTTGATCATTCAGTTTAGTAAAGACCATGAAGACTTTTTAAAATTACATACATTATACGCAACTGGTACAACTGGAAAGCGTATTATGGAACATACAAATTTAAAAGTGAATCTCAAAAAGTCTGGCCCACTTGGTGGGGATCAAGAAATAGGATCTATGATTGCTAATGGCAAACTAGATTTAGTATTTTTCTTTAGAGATCCACTAACTGCACAACCACATGAACCGGATGTCTCTGCATTATTAAGACTATGTGATGTCTATGATATACCACTAGCAACCAACAATGCAGCAGCAGATTTATTTATAAGACACTTAAAAGGAAAGTAACCGTCTATGAAAGAAGCCTTTACACCAAAAGAACTTCAAAAAATGGAACGCAAAAGACGTAAAAAAAGAAATGTTAAAGACTTTATCAATAAAGACTACATTGATGACAACGGTAACGCCATTGTCGATGTAGTCATCAATGATCGAAGTGAACTTTTTTCACCGTATTCTAATAAGATGCTACTTAAAAATGAAATTTTTACATACTTAGACACCATTGCAGATCCTATCCCAAATATCTATCCATTAATCATAAATTTTATTATTAAAGACATTAATATGATTAATCAAGAATTTGTTAAAGAAGCATTAAAAAGATATTATTGGTTTAGCTATAAAGCAATGGAAGCTAAATTGAAACGTGATTTCATTTTTATATTTATTTACTTCATTGTAGGATTTTTACTGATCGTTGGTTTTAACCTTATTAATTTTAACCAATTGGGTATTAATCAAACGTGGCAAAGTGTCATTCAAAGTTTAGTAACTATCTTTGTTTGGGTCATTGTTTGGGAAGCCATCTCACAACTTATTATTGGACGTAAAGAAAAAAAGGATTCGATGTTGAATGAAAAACAAATGGCATTAGCAGAAATTAGGTTTTATCAAAGTTTGAAAGATGTAGATACCGAGATACATTAGTCATACATAAAATTAAAGAAAAGAGGTATATGACATCATGGATAAAACATTTATAAAATGGTTTTATGATCAACATAGTAAATATATTCAATTAGATACAATAAAATCAGTATTTGGTGAAAAAACCAATACACTCATCGAACAAAACAAAGCTTATTTTAATATCGATGAAAAACTAGGTCTCTTTTTAAAAGATGACTATGCACTTGGTAAACTAACGATCAAAAGAACGATTGCCTTTTTAATTATGCCAGAAGATACTAAAGATATTGCGATTGACTTATTTGATTTAAACGGTGCGATGGAAGGCGATATTGTATTAGTAGATATATCAGGTTATCAACCTTATGTATCTGAAATTATCCATTCGCATTTAACAAAGTTAATTGCGGATGTTAAAATTAGAAAAGACGGTAAGATGCGTTTTGATGCAGCGGATGCTGCCAACAAACTCATTGTTGTTGAAAATACCCCCGATTATTTAGTGGATGGTCACGTTGTTTTATTAGAAGTAAGAGAAGTTACGCGTACACAAATACATACACGTTTTAGTGAAGTTATCGGTCATATTAATGATCCTGATATGGAAATTGTTAAAATTGTATATGACTATGAATGGCCACTTAAATTTAGTAAAGATGTATTAAATGAATTACACAATATTAAAGTAGACCATGATTATGAAGCAAAAACAAGAAAAGATATTACCGATAAACTGATTGTTACAATCGATGGTGCGGATGCGAAAGACTTAGATGATGCTATTAGTTTAGAAAAACTAGATAATGGCAATTATCTTTTAGGTGTACATATTGCCGATGTATCTTATTTTGTTAAAGATGGTGGTTACTTAAATGAGGAAGCATATAACCGGGCAACATCTGTCTATTTAGCAGATAGAGTTATACCGATGATTCCCCATGGTTTAAGCAATGATTTATGTAGTTTAAATCCTCAAGAAAGAAAATATACCATTACTTGCCAAATGGAGCTTAATAAGGCAGCAGAAGTTGTAAATTATGATATTTATGCATCCATTATAGAAAGTAAGTATCGTCTTACTTATGATGATGTCAACTTACTGTTTAAAAACAATCAATCTACTGGTGATAAGCAAGTCGATGATATGTTAGTTCACATGAATGAGATTGCACAACAATTAAAAATGATACGTTCCAAACGTGGTGCCATTGATTTTGAATCAACCGAACTAAAGTTTGTATTAGATATTGATGGTAATGTATTAGATGTTCAAGAACGTCATACAGACGATGCTGAAGCTTTAATTGAATCATTTATGATTTTAGCCAATGAAACAGTATCTAGACACTTTATCTTTAATGATTTACCGGGTATTTATAGAATCCATGAAAAACCAACTGTTGATAAGTTAGAAATTGCCTTTGAAACAACTTCTAAACTTGGCTTTAGAGTCGATCAAACTGCTAAATCAACAGCTCAAAAGCTACAAAGACTAACGAAACAAGTAGCAAACACGCCGTATGAGCATATTATTAATATGACATTATTACGTAGTATGCAAAAAGCAATCTACTCAGAAAAACCAGTAGGTCACTTTGGCTTAGCTAGCCCGTATTACTCTCATTTTACATCACCAATTAGACGTTATCCCGACCTTTTATTACATCGTATGATTCGTGACTTAATTTTAAATAAACCGGGTGAAGAAAAGTTTTTAGAATTAAAGAAACATTATCAAGATATATTACCATCTTATGCAGAACATACAAGTAACCAAGAACGTCAAGCGATTAATATGGAACGCGAAGTTAATAAACTAAAGAGCCGTCAATATATGGAAGGCTTTATCAATAAATCATTTGATGGACAAATTGTGTCAATGATGCCTAGCGGTTTCTTTGTTAAATTAGACAACGGAATTGAAGGGTTTGTGAATGTACGCAATGTGAATCAATATTTAATTTATGATGAACAGGCACTCCTATTTTATACAGACCGCGGTAATCGTTACCGCTTAGGTGATAAAATAAGAGTTAAACTCATTAAAGTAGATCCATTAGAAAATAATATTGACTTTACAATTGATGCTAAAAATAAAGCAGTAGAACATAAAAAAACTACAAGCAAACAAAAAAATAAATCAACACGAAGTCGAAGCAAACGTCAAAGTAGTTTGAAAAAGAAAAGAAGAACATCTAAAAAAAGATAGAGGTTCATTTAAGATAAAGGACAGTATTCAATGAAAAAGATTACACAAAACAAAAAAGCACATTTTGAATATTTTATAGAACAAACTTTTGTTGCAGGTATTAAACTTCAAGGTAGTGAAGTTAAAAGCATCCGTGCAGGTAAAGTATCTATTAATGAGGCATACATCACATTTAGAAATGGTGAAGTATTTATTTTAAACATGCATATTGCTAAGTTTGATGCCTCATCAATATTTAACCATGATGAAACTAGAACTAGAAAACTCTTGTTAAACCGTCATGAGATTAATAAGATCATGGGTGCTCAAACAAAAGATGGTATGACAGTGATACCATTATCAGTAGAACTTCATGGCGGGCTAGTGAAACTTGTGATTGCACTGGCAAAAGGTAAAAAGTTATATGATAAAAGACAAACCATTAAAGATAGGGATTTAAAAAGAGAACAACAACAAGTACTAAAAGGGAAAAGATAAATGGCAAAAGTTAAAGTGGGACTGATGCTTGGGGGCGGTGGCGCCAAGGGTGCTTACCAATTGGGATTTATACGAGCATTTGAAGAATTAAAACTTTTAAAACACATTGATGTCATATCAGGTGTTTCTATTGGTGCCATAAATACTTTACTTTTAATGAGTAAAATCAAACATGAAGATATGGTCAAAATCTGGCAAATCATGGACAGTGAAAATGTCTTTGGCACCAAGGGCCAATCACTTTTTAAAGAAAAGCGTTTATACGATTTTGTCCCTGTTGCAGAAGAGTTGATTAAAAACGTACCGTTAAAGAATGTACGTAAATCAAAGTTTGAAGCTTATGCTACAGCATCGTTAATTTATGATAAACAATCATTTATACATCAAATTAAGACTGATACGATGCAAAAGGAAGTCTTTCACTTAAATAAAGTCAAAGACCCCTATTTAGCAACCATGGCATCCTCATCGATACCAGTGGTCTTTGGACCAACTACGATTGATGGTAAAAAGTATGTTGATGGTGGTATTATTGATAACTATCCCATTGAGCCTTTAATTGAAAGTGGCTGTAACTTTATTATTGCTGTGGCATTAGATGACTGGTTTAATCCGTATGTCCATGATCATCAAGATATCAATATTATAAACTTCACATCGACATCTGCATTTGAAACGAGTAGAATTGCCGATTTATTTGATGTTATGAAGTTCAATGATAGTTTTAAGATGGAAAAAGAAGAACTCGGTTATCAGGTTGCTAAAATAATGATTCAAAAAATGATTACCGAAGGCTATATTAAACGTCGCTTTGGATTTACTTGGTTTGTTAAAAAAGAAGGTTTTAAAGTATTAGAACTTTCTAGATTTGATGAAATCCACATTAAAGATCTAAAACTACAACAAAGATTAAAAATGAAGCGTCTGATTAAAGAAAATAAGAAAAAGAAAAAAAGAGAGAAGAAAAATAGAAGGGATAATGATGCATGATGGAATTAGATATTATTAGATTTATACAAGGCATGAGGAACCCATTTTTAGATACACTCATGCAAATACTTACAGAATTTGGAGATCAATTAGTATTTATTGGTGTGGCATTAACAGTTTATTGGTTTTTTAATAAAAGGGTTGCTTTTAAGCTCGTATTTGTTTTTATAAGTAGTGCGATTGTAAACGAACTACTTAAAGGAATTTTTACAAGAAATAGGCCATATGTAGAAGATTCAACACTTGGGGTTGGTACACCAACTCATGGTTATAGTTTCCCATCAGGTCACGCACAAAATACCGGTGTTTTATCCACTGTATTATATAAAAATTACGGTAACAAAAATAGATGGCTTAAGTGGGTATTGCTGGCAGCGATGATTATTGTTCCTTTTACTCGTATGTACTTAGGCCAGCACTACTTAACAGATGTCTTAGCTGGTTTAGCATTAGGTGTTGTAATTGCCTTAACAGTATCGGTATTAGTGGATATGATGGGTGATAAAGAACACTTATTTGGATTATTAATCATCGTTCCGTTAATAGCGATTATATTTATTATTGCTGCTTTAGGTCAACCTTATGAAGAATTAAAAAATCTCTTTGTAGCAGTTGGTGGTTTATCTGGTTTCTTTGTAGGTTATGCAATTGATAAGTTATTCATTCGATATGATGAGCAACCACAAGGCATTAAAATTCTTTATAGAGCATTAATGGGTCTATTGATTGTAGCGATATTTTATGTCGGTTTAAGTTTAGTATTTGATTTAATTGATGAAAATAATTTATTATTAGATTTTATTCGATATATGTTTGTAGGTTTTGGTGGTAGTGCATTATCCATGTATGTATTTAAATTATTAAAGGTGTAATATGGTATTTGAAAAAACATTTAAAGAACTTACAAAAGAAGAACTACTAGAAATCTTTAAATTGCGTCAAACAGTTTTTATGATTGAACAAGGGATTATGGAAGTAGACATTGATGATCATGATTTTATATGTACACATCTATTTATCAAAAAAAATGGCAAGATTGTTTCTTATGCAAGACTTATTGATGAAAAAGACCAACTCTTTATCGGCAGAGTAGCCACACTTTTTGAATATAGAAAACAAGGGTTTTCAACAAAAATCATTACATACTTACAAAATAAACATGATGTACTAGCAATCAGCAGTCAGGACATTAGAATAGATTTCTATAAAAAGTTAGGCTTTAAAATTGTTGGTAGAAAATATAAAGATGCCGGTATTTGGCACCAAAAGATGGTCTATATTAAATAGCCCATCTTTATATGTATCCGTAGCTTAACTGGATAAAGCATTCCCCTCCGAAGGGAAAGAGTGCCAGTTCGAACCTGGTCGGATACACCATTTTGATATTTATTAATGCTGCCTAAAAAGGGCAGCATTTTTATTTTTATACCACCGATTATGATTTATTTAATTTATACCTCAATTAT
>CAZYKH010000018.1:0-28422 GCA_964648225.1 uncultured Acholeplasma sp. | reverse complement strand
CAAGAAATGATAAAACAAAGAGCTGATAAATATTACAAGAAAGCATCTAATAAAACAGAGTTAGAATACGCAAATTATGTATATTCTATCATTGGCCAGAAGTTTTATAAAAGTAAGATCAATCACCGTAATACAAAACATGAAATTAAACTTCTTGAAGTTTTAGATAACAATCGAAATAGAATACTAGATGCCAAAAACATTTATTATAGACAGATTGATATTGCACTTGAAAATGCAGCAAGTGAACTTGTTAAAACAATTAAGACTATTAAATTTGATATTGAAAATGAACTTGAATATAAAGTTAATGAAGCAGGTATTATTATTGAAATAGAATCACTAACTAGAGAAATAAACACTTTAAATAGTGACTTATCATCTATTGAAACATCTGCCATTACTTCTGATGCACAAAAACAAATCAAAGGCAATTTATCACAAAAACTAAATGATGCAAATGAGAAATTATTAAAACTTAAGTATCAAATGCTCATGCGTTATACATATGAAAAAAACATCCCCTTATTAATGAGCAAACTAAGAGGACTCAAAAATAAAGAGGATGTTGATTTAAAAGAAATATTTAATTTAATTATTGCTAAAGATAGAGATTATTTATTATTATGTATACATTTATCAAACAGAAACATTGATGAGATAGATTTAGCTGATGAATTAAATAATAAACATTTATTATCTGGAACATTTAATTTTATTCAAACTCGGCTTAATATAGACGTTAAGTGGCAAATCATTATAATTTAACTCGAATAGCCTTTATTCAACCCTACATACAAAAACACTAAATCTCGAATAGCCTTTATTTAACCTAACAGTAAAAGGCTTAAAATCTCGAATAGCCTTTATGCAACCCTTAGTAAAAAGGCAATATTTATCGAGTAGCCTTTATTCAACCCTCAATTAAAGTTACTAATAAATTTATAATTTCATCTGAAATTTAAAAATATGGGGATTTTTTATAAAAGTTCCCTTTCCTTCTCAATGCTACTTCAAACATATATCAACAATACTTCAAAAGCATAAAAAAAATGCCACACCGAAGTGTAGCATTATTTAATTCCACGATGGCGTCCGAAGAGGGATTCGAACCCCCGACCGATAGCTTAGAAGGCTATTGCTCTATCCAGCTGAGCTATTCGGACACTTTAAGTCAGCAATGAATATTATAACTCATTCATTGCTGAATGTAAAGCCTTTTATGACTCAAATTGTGAATTATATAATTGTGCATAAAATCCATTTTTTTCAATCAATTGTTTATGGTTTCCTTGTTCAACAATATTACCATCTTTTACAACAAATATGATGTCTGCATTTTTAATAGTAGATAATCTATGTGCAATAACAAAGGCTGTTCTACCCTTCATTAAGCGGTCCATTGCTTTTTGGATCAATATTTCTGTTCTTGTATCCACTGAAGAGGTTGCCTCATCTAAAATTAACATCGGTTTGTCTGCTAACATCGCGCGTGATATGGTAATTAATTGTCTTTGCCCTTGACTAATATTTTCACCATCTTCTGATAATCTAAAGTTATAATTGTCGGATAATGAGTGAATAAAGTGATCTGTTTGAGCTGCTTTTGCTGCTGCCTCAACTGCTTCAAATGTTGCATCTTCAGAACCATATTTAATATTTTCTAATACCGTACCATCAAAGATCCATGAATCTTGTAAAACCATACCAAAGTAACTTCTTACTTCTTCGCGTTTCATATCTTTAATGTTGACCCCATCAATTAAAATCGATCCTTGATCTATTTCATAAAAACGCATGAGTAAATTGACTAGAGTTGTTTTACCAGCACCAGTTGGTCCTACAATAGCAACCATTTGTCCGGGTTTAATTTCTGCAGATAGTCCTTGAATGACAGGTGTATCTTCTAGATATCTAAAATGTACATCTTTAAATTCAACATGACCTTTAACTTTTTCAAGCATTTTGGGTTTATCAGATTCATCTGGTTCAGATTCTGCATCCATCATAAAGAATATACGTTCTGCGGATGCTGCTGTTTGCTGAAGAACTGATGCTGTTTGACCAATTGATTGAATTGGCATGGATACTTGTCTTGAATACATAATAAATGTCATAATAAATCCAACTTCAAATAACGGGTCATTCATCAGTAAATAACCACCAATCATTGCGATTGCTATAAATGAAAGGTTAGTAAAGAAGAATTGAATTGGAATCATAATGGATGAGATAAATTGTGATTTCCAAGATGTCTCGTAAATTCGTTCATTAATTTCATCAAACTCAAGCTTAGCTTGTGGTTGATGATTAAAGACCTTTACGACTTGATGGCCATGATATATCTCTTCAATATGACCGTTCATATCACCCGTATTTTTTGCGGCTTGTCTAAAGTAACGTTGTGATAACTTAACAAACTTAGATGCCACATAAAGTGAAATAATAACTGCAACCGTTGTAATAATTGCTAAATCCCAACGCATAATAAACATGATTGTTAAAATACTTGTTACTAAAGTAAAGGATCTAAATATTTCAGAAATACTTTGTGTTAAGGTTTGATTAATAATATCCACATCATTCGTTACCCTTGATAATACATCACCAATTTTGTGTTTATCAAAAAAGTTAAGTGGTAGCGTATTAATCTTATCTGCTAAATCAGCACGCATATTATATGTGAGGCGTTGGGTAACACCAATGAGTAAATAACCTTGTGTTAATCCAAAAGCAAACGATAATGATGCTGTAATAATTAATCCAATCAATACTTCGTAAAAAGTAAGATTAAATCCAAATAAGTCGACGACCCCTTGGCCGTCTATACCTGACCATATCAGTTCAATTGAGGTTAATAGTTTACCCGATAAAATTGGTGTAAAAACAGTGATTAATGCAGTTATGACTGCAAATAATGCTGCACCTGCAACAATCCACTTATCTTTACCTAAATACTTGATTAAACGTTTTAAAGTTCCCCAAAAGTCATTGGCCTTAACCTTATGTTGTGCTCCGCGCCTTCTATTCATCGTAAAAGCTCCTCCTGACTTAATTGAGATTCTGCTATTTCTTTATAGACTTGTGATGTTTTCATAAGTTCTTCGTGCGTACCAATGCCTGCAATAAGACCTTTGTCTAATACAACGATTTTATCGGCATTTTTAATACTATTAATACGTTGTGCCACCAAGATGATGGTTGCATCTACATGTTGTCTTAAAGCAGTTCTTAATTTTAAATCTGTTTGGTAATCAAGTGCTGAAAAAGAATCATCAAATATATAGATTTTAGGTTCTTTAGCTAATGCTCTAGCAATTGATAATCTTTGACGTTGTCCACCACTGACATTAGTTCCACCTTGTGTAATTGGTGCATCATAACTTTCATCAAGTTCTTCGATAAAGTTTGTTGCTTGTGCAATTTCTGCTGATTTTTTAACAATGTCCATATCTATGGTTTCTTGCCCAAATGCGATATTGGATGCAATTGTACCTTTAAATAAATTACCTTTTTGTGGTACATATCCAATATATTTTAAGTAATCATCTTGCCTAAATTCTCTAATATCGACACCATCTAATAAAACACGTCCTTCTGTTGGATCATAAAATCTAGGTATTAAATTAATTAAGGTTGATTTACCACTACCGGTTGATCCAATAAAAGCAGTGACTTCACCCGGATTAGCAACCAATGAAATGTTACTTAAAACCGCTTCATCTGCATCAGGATATTTAAATGTTACATTATCAAACTCGATACGTCCCATGACATTTTCTACAGGTAATGGATTTTTAGGATCTTCAATAATGATATCTGCATCAATGACATCCATAATACGTCTTGCAGATACTGCAGCACGTGGAATCATTGTTAAAATCATTGTAATAAACATAAAGTTCATGAGTGCTTGAGATGCATATTGAACGATTGCAGATATATCACCCGGTTCAAATGCTGAACCCACACTAATAATACCTTGCGATACAGCAACATAATATAACATCGCAGTTGTCAATTGCATAATTAAGCCTAATACTGGCCAAATTGAGTTAAAAATACGTTGAACAAACACGTTTCTATGCATTGTTTCTTCTGCTACAGCTTTTGTTTTATCTGCTTGAACTTTTTGTGTGTTAAATGCTCTAACAACTCTTAAGCCACTTAAGTTTTCACGTGTCACTAAGTTCAGTTTATCAATTAATCTTTGGATAAATTTAAACTTCGGCATGACAATAACTAATAAAATTGTTAAAAAGATTAATATAACAACAACAGATATTGCTAAAAATACAGTTAAATTAGGGCTTAATGCATAAGCCATTACAACCCCACCAATCGCCATAATTGGTGCCATAATGACACTACGCATCAGTTGTGCCAACATCATTTGTAACGACTGTATATCGTTGGTTGTTCTAGTAATTAAAGATGATGTTGTAAAATGGTTCATCTCTTTTAATGAAAATTTTTGAACACGACTATATAATGCATTTCTTAAATCTCTACCGTAAGCACTAGAAACTCTAGATTCTAAATAGCCTGAACATAAAACAGCAACAATTCCAATGACTGTTGAGCCTAACATAAGTAGTCCATGCATCCATAAACTATCGTATTTTTGTGCATTTGTTAATGTTGTAGAAATAACATCATTAATTAAGCGTCCTAAAAGCATTGGTAATGCTAGCGTCATCACCGCTCTTAATGCCACTAATGCAAATATTAATATTACCCATCCAATGTATGGTTTTAAAAATCTAAAAGATTTTATCATAAGTTATGCTTCCACCTTCTTGTTTATCTTAAAAAACATTATACCAAATTACACCTATGAATAGATGTATAAGGCTTTATAATTATAAAAATGTGAAAAATTTTAAGATGGTTTTAATTTCTTTTAATTTATGTCCTATAACTTTCTTGCTTAAGTCTAAGTAATAGTTATATTTATGCTCAAAAAAAGATTTTGCTTCAGGCTTATTTTTAAGGATAGGACCTACATAAATATCTTGTTGTGTTAATGTCATTTTGCCTATTACAACCTTTAAAAAGACATAATAAAAACCATCATGGATAACATATTCATCGATGATTTTAAAACCTAATTGCATCAATCCTTCTCTTAAAACTTCTACCTTATCGTTTGCACCTAATATATAGGTTTTACCTTCTAAATGTAAAACATTTTTTAGAATATCTAAAATCAGGTGTGGTCCCATGCCAGTAATGACAGCAATGTCATAATCCAGTGGCACATTTTTAAAGCCGTCTGATAAATAAAACCTAACAGAATAACCTGTTAGATTTTGTTTTGCATGATTTAAAGGACCTTCATTTAAATCAGATGCCACAGCATGTTTTATGTAATTGTTGTCTAATGCATATTTTAGTACGAGACCATGATCACTGCCGATATCAATGGCTATATCATAACCTTGTAGTAAACTCGCTATAAATTGAATTCGATTCATTTTCTTGAAATATAAAACTCTTTTAATTTATTTTGACGTTGTGGACTTCTTAATTTTCTTAAAGCTTTGGCTTCAATTTGGCGAATACGTTCACGTGTTACGCCAAATTCACGACCTACTTCTTCAAGTGTATGTGTTTTACCATCAAGTAGCCCATAACGAAGTCTTAAAACCTTTTCTTCACGATCAGTTAATGTCTCTAATACTTCATCTAAAGTCTTTTTAACCATTTCTTGCATCATATAATCATGTGGATTTAATGCATTTGGATCACTAATGAAATCACCTAATGTCGAATCTTCTTCTTCACCTACTGGTGCTTCTAAAGAAATTGGCTCTTTTGCAATTCTTTGGATGTTTTGTACCTTTTCAGGTGTAATATCCATCTTTTCTGCAATTTCCTCAATCGTTGCATCACGACCTAATTCTTGAACAAGTTGACGCTGTATACGAATCATTTTGTTAATGGTTTCAACCATATGGACTGGAATACGGATGGTTCTTGCTTGGTCAGCGACAGCTCTAGTAATTGCTTGACGAATCCACCATGTAGCATAGGTTGAAAACTTAAAGCCTTTTTCATAATCAAACTTGTCAACCGCACGCATCAGTCCCATATTACCTTCTTGAATTAAATCAAGGAATAAGAGCCCACGTTGTGTATATTTTTTTGCAATACTTACAACTAAACGGTAGTTGGCTTCAACTAATTTTTCTTTACCGTAATGACCTTTTCTAATGGTATCTTCTAATACTTGGATATCTTCATCAGGTAAATCTATTTCACCATTGCGGAAAGCTTCTAACTGCTCTAAAGCGACACGACCTTCATGGACCATAATGGCATATTTTCTTTCTTCATCTATTTTAAGTAATGGAATTTGACCGATTTCTTTTAAATACATACGAACTGGGTCATCTACTTTAATGGTTGAAGGAATTGTTTCAACATTAAGTAATTCTTCTTCCTCAACTTCTTCAACTTCAAGACTTGATAATGAAAACTCATCCGGTTCATCCTCATCATCGTTTACGCCCATATCTTCATCATCAAATAGTTCTTCATCTTCTTCTAATTCATCATCATCTAATAACACATCAATTTCTAAACTTGCTAATTCTTTTTCTAGATCGAAATATTCTGGTGAGTTTAATTTAAAGTACTCCGTTAAATCAGATTGAACGAGTGCTTTATCTTTACCAGCTTTTTTTACGAGTTTTTTAATGATATCTTTTTGACTCATATTTTCTTTACCTGCTTTCTTAATTGGTCTACTAAGCTTAAATACTTATTTTGTTCTTCAGTATTTTTAGCTTGTTGAGATTTCATGATATATGTATCAATATCTAATTGAATTTGATACTCTTTAAATTTTAATATAATATTTTCTAAAGATATTTCATTTATAATTGTTAACCTTTTTTTATATTTTGATAATTGACAAAAGGCATCAACAAGATCAACATGCTTTGTATAAGCTTTTTTAAACAATTCTAAGTCCATATCTTCATTTGGGTGTGCCAAATAATAATTCATGATCTCTTTATATAGTTCACGTTTTTCTGGTTGGGTTACTTCTGTGATTTTGATTTTGCTACTAATGATATCAAAATACTTCCGACTTATCAACAATTCGATCAACAATTCATCAAATGCACGTTCAGAGCGTTTAATAACATCTTTGGAAACCACCGGTCTTTTAACCGGTAAACTTGATTTTTTATCGTGAATGAGTAGCTGTATACCTAATTCGTTATAGCTTCGTCTTTCATATAAATCAATAATCGTTGGATCCGCACCACTTAATAGTGTTGACATCGCTTGTTTATAAGCAGTAATATCATCAGACTTTTTAAAGTCTTTACCCTTTTGAAAATGTGTGTAACCAAATTGATAAGGGTCTAATCTTTGTTCCATTAACTTTTGATAGGCATTTACACCTTTTTTTAAGACAAAGTCATCTGGATCAAAACCACTTTGTAAATTTAGAACTGAAACATCTAGTCCATTTCTTTTTAATACTGGAATCACTTTAAGTGTTGCATCAATACCAGCGTTATCCCCATCATAGCCTAAGACTACATGTTTGGTGATACGTCGTAATAGTGTTGCTTGTTCATTAGTTACTGCAGTACCCATGGTAGCAACCACTGCTTCATAACCGGCTTTATAAGAAGCTAAGACATCAAAGTATCCTTCATGTAAAATCACATGTTTTTGTTTGACAGCAGGACGTATACTATCTGAGTAATGATAAAGTAAATGTCCTTTTTTAAATATCGGTGTTTCAGTAGAGTTAATATATTTAGCTTTTTCACGTGGGTTTAAAGTTCTAGCTGAAAAGCCAACGATATATCCTTCATTGTTTTTAATTGGAAACGTAATTCGGTTTCTAAAAACATCATAGTAATGACCTTGTTCATTTTGTTTGACTAAACCAAGCGACATCATGTCACTAACACTATATTTTTTAGAACGCAACATTTTATATAAACCATCAATTTGATCCGGTGCATAACCGATTTCAAAATGGTTTATTAAATTGTCATCTAATTTTCGGTTCAGTAAATAGTTGTAAGCTTTTTGACCTGACTCAGAATTTTTTAATGCAAATTGATAAAAACTCGATGCATCTTTCATTAACTGATATAGTGTTTCATTTGGATCTTTTACTTTTTGAGTTGTCTGACCAAATGGTATACCTAGCTTTTCTGCGAGTTCTTTAGCGGCATCAAATGCACTAATGTTTTTAATTTGCGATAAAAATGTAATGGGTGCTCCACCTTTTTTACAGCCAAAACAATAGGCAAGATTTTTTTCTGGTGTTACAGAAAAAGATGGTGTTTTTTCATCATGAAAAGGACATAGTCCCATGTAGTTTTTACCTTTTTTCTCTAAATCTACATATTCGGAGACTAATGCAACAATATCTGTTTGCTCATTAATTTTGTCATAGATATTTTCTTGCATACCTTTTCATCCTTTCATTTTTAAAATTTCATTGCATTTTTTATAAATGCTTTAATATCCTTTATTTGAATTCTTTCTTGCACCATAGAATCACGGTGGCGAATTGTCACTGTATCATCATCCATTGTTTGATGATCAACTGTAATACAAAATGGTGTACCAATCGCATCCTGTCTTCGATATCTTTTACCAATATTTTGTGTTTGATCATACACAACATCTAAGTTTTCACTAAGCATTTCATGAATTTCTAAAGCTTTTTGACTATGCTCTTTACGTACAAGTGGTAAAACTGCTGCTTTATATGGTGCCAGAGCTGGATGTAGTCTTAAGACTTCACGTTGATCACCAGATTCTAGTGTTTCTTTTTCTAAACCGTTTAATAAAAAGACTAATAATAAACGCTCAACACCAACCGATGGTTCTACCACATATGGGATGTAGCGTTCATTGGTTTCAGGATCTAGGTAACTTAAATCTTCTTTACTTAAGTTTTGGTGACTCTTTAAATCAAAATCTGTACGACTTGCAATACCCCATAATTCATCAAAGCCCCATGGATATTTAAATTCAATATCTGTTGTAGCATTTGAATAATGGCTTAATGCTTCTGGTTTATGTGGTTCTGCTCTTAAGTTTTCTTTGTTAACGCCTAAATTGGTTAAAAACTGTATCATTTTGTCTAACCAATAATCAAACCATTCAATTTCAGTACCTGGTTTACAAAAGAACTCTAATTCCATTTGTTCAAATTCTCTGGTTCTAAATGTAAAGTTACCTGGTGTAATTTCGTTTCTAAAACTTTTACCGATTTGAGCCACACCAAAAGGTACTTTAAGTCTTGCACTACGTTGAATGTTTTTAAAGTTAATAAAAATACCTTGTGCTGTTTCAGGACGTAAATATACTTCATTTGAAGTAGCTTCAACAACACCTTGAAATGTTTTAAACATCATATTAAATTTACGAATTGGTAACCAATCTGTTGTTTTAGATACTGGGTCCTTAATTTTATTTTCAATGATAAACTGATACATTTGTTCATCGGTCCAACCATCTGGGTCTTGGGTTGGATCAAAGTCTTTAATCAGTTTATCTGCACGATATCTTTGATTTGAAGTTTTATTTTCTATTAAAGGATCAGAAAAACCACTTAAATGGCCACTGGCTTCCCAAACGAGTGGGTTTAATAAAATTGAAGAATCAATAGAAACAACATTAGGTGCTTGACGCACAAACTTTTGTTCCCATGCTGCTTTAATGTTTTTCTTTAATAAATGACCTAAAGGACCATAGTCCCAAGTATTTGCCAAACCACCATATATTTCAGAGCCTTGAAATATATAACCTGTTTGTTTTGCATATTGTACTAAATATTCTAATGTAACCATGTTTTTATCTCCTTATTTGCGTATTAGTTTGTGGTCTGTGTGATATTCATAATAATCATACATAAATTGTTTTAATGCTTCATAATTCTTTTCATCAATTGGTTCTATTTTATCATATGGTTGATAGATTAAATGAACAAGCATTGTTGTTTGTTCAACATTAATATGGGCAACATATGGATCTTTTTCATAAACGATCGAACCTGTTTGAATATTGACACCTTTGACGCGTCTGCCATCTGGTTTTAATGATATTTGATAACCTAAATACTTTAATAACTTTAATCCAAATGACAATACACTGAGTTGACTAAAATTTTCTAATGCACCTTTTAATAATTTATAAATCATCTCGTGACGATCATTGTCTGCAACAAAGGTCAGTAAATCAAATAAGATACTAGCTTGTATGACATCATCATAATTTGATTTAATCAACATGTAATCATTTAATGTTTTACCTTCCATTAAGGTATACATTGTTTTATTAGGTACTTCTTTAAACTCAATTAAATTTAAATATTGGGCTACATTTCTAATCGGGGACGTCATTTTTTGACTTCCCTTGGCAACCAATGTGATACGTCCATGTATTGTATACACAAATAATAGACGATCATTTTCTAAATAACTTTGTTGTTTATAGACAATACCTTCCATACTTACTTACCATAACCATATTTTGAAACGGTATTCGGATCGTTTCTCCAATTCTTTTTAACCTTCACCCATAATGATAAATGACTTTTCACTTTAAAAATGTGGTTAATTTCTTTTCTAGCTTCGCTACCAATTTTTTTAAGTTTTTCACCGTTTTTACCAACAAGTATCCCTTTTTGACTATCACGTTCAACAATGATTAATGCATCAATGTCCATCTTGTTTGTATCCGGAAAATGTTGAAATGACTCTAATACGACTGCCACAGAATGTGGTACTTCTTGTTCTGTATAGTATAAAATGCGTTCCCGAATAATTTCAGTCATTCTTGCCTCATCACTTTGATCTGTTATATAGTCTTTAGGATAGTAGTGAGGTCCTTGGACTAAATGTTTTGAAAGAGCTATCTTTAAATGTTCAAGATGTGTTGATTCAAGTGCAGATATTGGAATAATATCTACAAAGTCATGTACATGTAAAAACGAGACAATAATTTGATCAATATCTGATTTTTTAGGTAACTGATCTATTTTATTAATCACTAAAATCGTTGGTAATTTTGCTTGTTGTATACGTTCTAAAATAATTTGATCACTTGCTTTAAATGTTTGATCAACAACCCACATAATGGCATCCGCATCCAAAAGCGCTTCTGATGCCGATTTATCCATCAGTTTACCTAAACCATGAAATGGTTTATGCATACCTGGAGTATCAATAAATACATATTGATCATCACCATCATTTAAAATACCCGTTATTCTAAAACGAGTTGTTTGAACTTTAGGTGATGTAATGGCAACCTTTTCACCAATTAAGGCATTGAGTAAAGTTGATTTTCCAACATTGGGTTTACCTACAATAGCGATGAATCCAGATTTTGTTGACATTATGTACGATCTTTCTTTAAATCAAAATTATATGGTAATAATTCTTTTGTGTTTGTTTCTTTAACTAATTTTTCTAAATTGGTTAAATAAATTGTAGCACTTTCTGGTACAAGCTCACTCATTACTTGGCGGCATGCACCACAAGGTGATATCGGTTCTTTAGACGAACCAATGACAGTAATTGATTTAATCTCTTTAGGATCATACCCTTGCGAAATGAGTGAAAATAATGCATTACGTTCAGCACATGATGATAAACCGTAACTACTATTTTCAATATTTGCACCATGGATGATTGTGCCATCATTTAATTCAATTGCTGCACCAACTTTAAAATTTGAGTATGGTACATATGCTTTTAATCTTGCGGCTTTTGCTGCTTCAAAGTTCATAGATTTGCCTCTTTTCTATATTCTTTTATTATCTTGTTAAATTTGCTTTTAATAATATATCTTCTTGGAGTTTAAACATGGCTTCTTCTTGGGCTTTTGTTTCATGATCATAGCCTTTTAAGTGAAGATAACCATGTACTGCTAAAAACCCTATTTCTCGTTTAAGTGAATGTCCATAAGTTTTAGCCTGTTCTTGTGCTTTATCAATACTAATAAATATATCCCCTAACGAATCATCTTGCTCTTCATCATTGACAAAAGACAATACATCAGTTGGTTGATTCTTTTGTCGATACATTTGATTCATTTGTTGAATGGTATCATTATCAACAAAAATAATTTGCATGGACTTTGTTTCATCAATGGTTTCAAACACTTTATCTAAAATAAGTTCATAAGGTTCAGTATCCATTGTTTGTTGGTTAAAATAATTAACTTTCATCGGTTTCATATCTTTCCAATATTTTTTGTACAAGTGGATGTCTAATAACATCAACTTTTTCAAACTCAATGACTTTGGCATCTTCAATGCCTTCAATAATTCTTAAGGCTTGTTTGAGTCCTGATTTATGCTTGTAACCCAAGTCAGTTTGTGATGGATCACCTGTAATCACCATGAAACTTGAAAAGCCCAGTCTTGTTAATAACATCTTCATTTGTGTTTCAGTCGTATTTTGTGCCTCATCTAAGATAACAAAGGCATTTTCAAGGGTACGTCCACGCATATAGGCTAGTGGAGCAACTTCAATCACACCACGCTCCATGAGTCCATTTGTTGTAGCAATTCCTAAAAAGTCATGTAAAGCATCATATAAAGGAATGAGATAAGGATCCACTTTTTCTTTTAAATCACCTGGTAAAAAACCTAAAGATTCACCCGCTTCAACTGCAGGTCTTGTTAAAATCAATTTCTTAACAATACCTTTTTTAAGTGCAGCAACTGCATGTGCAACCGCTAAGTAAGTCTTACCGGTCCCAGCTGGTCCTACACCGAATACTAAAGGATACTTAAGTAAAGCCTCACTATAAGCTAATTGATTAAATGTCTTAGGTACAATCGCTTTACCATGGTCAGAAATTAAAATTCTTCTTTGGTTTTTATATAAATCTAAAATGTTATGAAGTCTATCTTGTTCTGCCATTTTAATAATATATAATACATCTCTTTCAGTTAGAATCACTTTGTGTTCTGCTAATTGTACAAGCGTATTAAATATTTTTTCTAATAGTTTTTTATAAGATGGTTCAGCATCAACAATGATTTTTCCATCATGAACAGAGACATTAAAGCCAAAGTGTGCTTTGAAAACATTTAGATTTTTATCTTCAATGCCAACTAATAATTGTAGTGTTTCTACGTGATTGACATCTATGTTTAATTTCATTCAAGTTCCTCCAATTTTAACTACCTATATTTTACCTTAAAACGCTATAAATTGCACCGTTATTAGCGTAGAATAACAATTATTAGTCCATTTTAGTGCCACTTTATATAAATTATGACATTTTAACGTAAAAAGGAGTAAAGGTTAAAAAAACACCTTGTTGATAAGGTGTTTTCAAAAATGCATTTAATTATCTTTTTTTCTTCTTGCTTTTAGCCGCTTTAGCTTTCATACGACGATCAACGCCTGGTTTAACATAGTATTCGCGCTTGCGAGCCTCTACGAGAGTACCTTCTTTACTTACGGTGCGCTTAAAACGACGTAGTGTATCTTCTATCGTCTCACCTTTACGTACTTCAGTTCTTGACATAATTCTGCCCTCCTCCCGTTATGTTTGATTCATCAAACCTTAATCATTATAATGCATTTTCATGCATATGTCAAAAGAATTCTATAATTTCTTCAACAAAAACGCATTTAAAATTGGAATATGTGCTAATTCTGTAGGCAATATCGTAGGACCTAAACTCATAGGGGTTGCACCCTGATGGATTAATGCCTCACGCTCCGTGGCATCAATACCACCTTCCGGGCCGATAATGACATATATTTCTTGTTCATTAGTATGATTTAAACTGTCTTTTAACGTTCGTTTGGTTTCCAATTCATCCAACAAAATAACATATTTATTTTCAAAGTTTATCCGATCTAAATGATCTTTAAAATCGATTACAGGCAGTTGGCTACGCTTAGATAATTCTGCTGCTTCTTTAGCAATCTTATTTAAGCGTTTCAATTTATGCTCTACATTAGATAACTTAGCAATACTACGTTTCATTGGAACAAAGATTATTCCCTTTGCTTGAAACAGGGTTGCATATCGAGTGACCATATCAACTTTATCACCTTTAGGTAATCCTTGTATGATCGTAATGTTTAATGGTAGGTTACTTTTAAGTGGTGATATCTTTACATAACTTACATGTTTACCTTGGATTTCTAAGCTTGCTAAAAAACAACCTTCTTTACCACAAAGTTCAACTTCAGTAGACGATTTAAAACGCATCACATTTAAAATGTGATGCGCATCTTCTTGTTGTATTTGATTGTTGTCATCTAAAAAATAACGTTGCATATTTTAAACCTTTATAAAAATAGGTAGCTAACGCTTACCTATTCTTTTCAATTACATAAAGAATCTATCGATGTTATTACTCCAAATAATCATTGCAAAAAATAATATACCTAATATAATCATTGCACGATTGAAAAATACATCTGGTCCTTGTACTTTTTTATTTCTAAACAATTCAGAGTTGTTTCCTGTAAAAGCACTCATAACATCATCTTTAGAACTTTGTAATGCCGATATTGCAATCATTAATATGCTTGCGATAAATATGATCCAGTCTGGAAATTGCATAATTCATTCTCCTTTAAATAAGCCTTTTATATTATAACAAAAGTTAAGCTTATTTGTCAATTCATAATCTATATAACATTATATCATGTTATTTGAAAACTTGGTCGATATCTTCAATCATTTGTAAACTTGAATTAATACCGCCTGGTAGTATATACCAGCTCATTGGATCTAGGATGTAAATATCATCATTTTTACCGGCATCAGTATTTTGAATTAAGGCATTGTTGATAATTTGATCAATAGCACCACTAGAACCAACTGCAGCAGAACGGTCCATTAAAAATATGATTTGTGCGTTGACTTCTGAGACGTATTCAAAACTTACAATATTACCATGTGCTTCTAATGTCTTTAGGTCAGGATCACTAGCAACAAAGTTAAATCCACTATATAAAACACCATATCTAGATCCGACACCAAATACGGATATTTGATCGCCATTGACTTGTAAGAATAAAGCATTATGTCCATCCACTTTGTTACGTACAGTTTCAAAGTTTTGTGTAATCTTTGCTTGTTGAGCTTCTAAATCTACTTTGATTTCAGGGAAAATAAGACCTAAATTCGTAAAGACTTCTTTTTGACGCTCGAAAGTAAATGTCGTATTTGAGACATCTAAAATATCGGTATTTGGATAATTTGTTTTTAGCGAACTATAAAGACTTGAACTACGACCACCAATGATGATTAAATCAGGCATCATTAAATCTAATGTATCATAGTTTGGTTCAAAAAGTGTACCAGTGTTTGGATATTTATCGGATGCAAATTGATAAATACTTTCAGGTAAGTTCGCTTTTGGTAAACCAAAATATGTAATACCTGCTTTTTCTAAACCAACAACAGATAATATATCTGCAACTTCAAGTGCAAATGTGACAACAACCTTTGGATTTGTATGAACTGTTGAGGTCACTGTTTGTTGTTCATAGATAGGTTCATTATCACTATTTTTACCCACTTGAACTGAAACTGTTTGTGTAATGGTTACAGTTTCTCCGCTTTGTGTTGGTAAATTACTACCACAACCAACTACGATAAGCACCATACTTAATGTAAGCATTAAATATAATATTTTTTTCATATGTTTTCCTCTTTTGATGTGATTAAATCTTGTTGAATCTTATGGTAAATGCAAATGCGTTTACCGTCTACTTCTCTTATGCAAAACTCTGAATCATATATCCCATTTAATGTGTGTTCTACCATCATATCGTGTGCAGGTCCTTCATAGAAGACCTCGCCTTCTTTAATGGCGATAATGTGCTCACAAAATGTTGCCGCAATATTAATATCATGCATGACAACAACAATTGTCTTACCAAGTTCGTCGACGAATCGTTGCAACAACAACATCATTTCAACACCATGTTTCATATCTAAATTATTCAGTGGTTCATCAAGCATTATGTATTTTGTATCTTGAGCTAGAACCATCGCGAGTAATACTCTTTGTAGTTGACCACCACTTAATGTATCAATGTGTTGATTTTTAATATCTTCTAAATTAAGATAACTAATCATTTTATCCACCATTTGTTTGTCTTCTTTATTTAAGCGTCCCTTAGAGTGTGGATACCTACCAAAACAAATCAGTTCATAACTTGTAAGTTTTAAACTAAAATGATTCGATTGTTTTAAAACAGCAATTTGTTTAGATAAATTGATCTTATGATTTGAAATATCAACGCCATCAATTTCAATATGACCTGATTTGGATTGTATCACACGACTAATGACATTAAATAGCGTTGTTTTACCAGCACCATTGGGCCCAATAATACCAGTAATTTTACCTTCTGGTATTTCAATATTGATGTTTTTTAAGACATCTTTTGTACCATAACTTTGGTGTATATTATGCAACTTGATCATACTTTATGCTCCTTTACAATTAAATATATCATGTAAATACCACCGACTAAACTAATGATGGTTGTAACAAGTGTTTTAAATCCTAATAACTCCACAACTGCTTGGCCCAAAATCAAGACCACAATCGCTATTAAACTTGACATGATAAATATAATCTTATGGTGATATTTATCATAAAGCTCTCTTGCAATATTTACAGCAATTAATCCTAAAAATGATAATGGTCCGACTAATGCGGTTGTCATAGCAACCCCAATAGCAATAAATATTAAATCCGTATACGTTTGTCTATGATAATCAATACCTAAATTCATCGCATGATTTCTACCTAAGGCAATGACATCATACACATGCGTTCTTGTTAAAAAATATACTACTACAATTATTGCAAGTGGTAAAACAATAAGGGTAAGCGATGCTTGTATGTTAGCAACCGAAACGGATGTTAAACTCATCACAGTTTGAAACTCTGTTGGGTTCATAAGAATTTGTAAAAATGATGAATAATTTGATGCTAGTGTAGATATAACCATCCCCACTAACAAGAGTAATAAGATGTTACTTTTATGTCGACTTAATATCGTTTTATACATTAAAAGTACAACGCCAATCATGAGTACAATAGTGACTAAAAAGTTTAATATCGGATTTACAACCAAACTAGACATACTTGTAAAAAAGACAAGTGTTGTTTGTGTGACAACAAATATGGCATCAAACCCTAATAAACTTGGTGTAATAATACGGTTTTGCGTCATCGTTTGAAAAACAGATGTTGTCATGGCAATAATCGTTGCTGCTATAATTAGTGCAATCACTTGTACCGATCTTCTACCGATGACTTTTTGCATCATTTGTAATACATACGGGGCTCTATTTGGATCATTTAAACTAAAGATAATGACATCTAGTTGAGAAACCAACCAAACACTTAAGTAAATAATGATAGCTATGATAGACATTACAACCCAAAATCTAATTTTTTTATGCATCTTTGGTCTTCCTCAACAATAAATATAAAAATATAACAGCACCAATAATCCCCATAACAAAGCCAACTGCAACCTCAAAATTATAACCTGTAATTAAATAGAGTGCACTTCTTGCGATAATATCACAAACTAATACAAAGATACTACCTAAAATCATTAAATCAAAAATACTTTTCTTTAAATGATCTCCATAATATAGTGAGACTAAATTTGGTATAATTAAGCCTAAAAATGGTAAGGGTCCTACGACAATAAATGTCGATGCTGTAATAACTGAAACAATCATAATACCAATCATAATAACTTTATTGTAATTTACACCTAGATTATTTGAAAAATCTTTACCTAAGGATACAATATTAAACTCACTGGTATAGATCACTGCCATAATTAAAGCTGGTACAACAAAGAATATCATCTCAAAGGTACCAATCGTTTTATTGGTAAAGCTACCCACGCCAATACTGTTTAAAAATTGTAGCGTGTTGGTGGATTGCGCTAACATAATAGACACTGAACTAATAAGGGCACCAAACATCATACCGATTAAGGGCACATAAACTTCATTTTTAAATTGAATTTTGTTTAAAAACCATATAAAAACGAAACTTGCTACTAAAGATGTGATAAATGAGAAAATAAATTGAACCCATAAAGCCATGCCTGGGAAAAATAAATGAGCTACCAAAACACCAATCGTAGCTGCTTGAGTCGTACCAATAATACCGGGTGATACAAACTTATTTTTAGCAATCGACTGCATAATTAAGCCACCCACACTTAAAGCAGACGCACTTAATATAATGGTTAACGTTCTAGGTATTCTTGAAATCAGTAGAATTTCTACTGTTTCTGGAGTAAATTTAAATAACGTTAGTAAATTAACATCACGTCTTGCATCGATGCTCAAAGATAAAATGATTAAAATAATAAACAATACAATACTAATGATGCGTTTATGGGTCATAATATTTAGCCTTTAACTATGTATACAGTTTCTACTTTCAAGCTCTTAAATCATACGTTGAATAAATAAAAAAAGCACCTTTAAGACGTCAAAACTTAATTGTCATCATTTGAATATGAAACTTTTTAATATCTAATATTAAAAAAGTTTTCAAATAACTCATATAATTAGACAACAAATTTCGACTTGGCAAGCGCTCAAGCATATTTGTCCAAAGACCTTTTATAGTCTTTAAAGTACGTACAACTACATACATATGATTTAGTTTCCTTTCGTTCTACAATGAATCTACATTAAGTATATAATAAATCAAACGGTGAATCAACACTTTTATTTATAAAAATTATAAATATAAAATAATTAAGACAATTTATCGAAATGTTTGTCTAATTACTAAAACTATTGTATAATCTCATACAGGTGAAATTATGGAAATCATTGGATTAAAGTTGGGAGAGGCTCGATCGAATGCATATGTAGTTTCAGAAAATAAACAGTGTTTTATTATTGACCCAGGTTATGAGGGTCCTGAAATTATCGAATACATTAAATCAAGGAAGCTTGTTCCACAATTTATATATATCACACATGGTCATTATGATCATACAGGTGGTGTAAAACAACTTAAAGAACTTTATCACATACCTGTTTATGCGCCACTTAAAGATAAAGTGTGGTTAACAGATACAGTGTATAATCATTACTCTTATGATATACCTGTAGATCAGTATGTGGTCGATGGTGACCAAATTGATTTTGGTAAACATGTTTTTACTGTCATTGAAACTCCTGGTCATTCGGCAGGTTCTACTGCACTATATCATGCTCCTTATTTATTTAGTGGTGATACTTTGTTTGCAGACTCCATTGGAGCAACACACTTTCCATTTGGTGATCACGAGACTATGATGACATCCATTCAACAAAAATTACTGACATTACCTGATGATACAGTCGTTTATCCTGGACATGGCCCACAAACAACCATTGGTCATGAAAAAGTTCATAACCCGTATTTAAAAAACATAAAGGATGCACTCAAATGAGTTGCATCCCTTTTTTAGCTTGAAAATTTCCGTTTTAAATACTCTATATAATACTTCGAATTAAATGGTTCGTTGGTTGCTAAAAGCATTAATTCTTTAGGTGTTTTACTTTCTCCATATCTGTGAATATGTTCTTTTAACCATGCATTAATCTTACCGATTTCGTTATTTGATACTGCGTTTTCAACATTAAAATCCTTATTCATTGCATAAAATAATTGTGCTGCATAAGCACTACCTAAAGCATAGGTTGGAAAATAACCAAAAGCTCCAGCTGCCCAATGGATATCTTGTAGGACACCTTCGGTATCATTTTTAGGGCGGACACCAACATATTGTTGGTATAACCTTTTCCATCTTTTAGCAACATCTTTGGGTTTAAGTTTGCCGCTAATTAATAGTTTTTCTATTTCATAGCGCACCATAATATGTAATGAATATGTCAGTTCATCTGCTTCAGTACGTATTAAGGAACGTTCTGCACGGTTGATATATTGATAAAACTCTAATAAGGTCACATTTCTTAATTCCTTATCAAATATAGCTTTAAGGTGATCAAAATGAGCCTCCCAAAATGCATACGAACGACCAATCATATTTTCATACATACGCGATTGTGATTCATGGATCCCTAAGGAACTACCATTACTTAAATTAGTATCTTTAAGTGAGGGGTCAATATTTTGTTCATAAATCGCATGTCCTAATTCATGTATTGTTGAAAATATGGCTGATTCTATGGAGTTTTCAATATATCTGGTTGCAATCCTTACATCAAAGCTTGAATAATTGGATGTAAATGGATGTGCACTGGTACGAACCACCCCACGATTTAAGTCAAATTTAAAGATTTCAGTTAAGTATTGATTGAACATCTTTTGTTTATAAATAGGAAATGTATTTTTAGTTAGACGCCTTGATAAAGTTTTTTTACCTTTGGTTGCAATTAATACAAATGGCACTAACTCTTCTCTTAAGTGTTCAAAAAATACATCGTATTCTGCCATGGTCATACCAGGTTCATAAACATCTAATAAAACATCATAACCAGATAGTTTATCGGTTTTAAGATAACGTATAATTTTTCTTTGGTAGGCAACAATCTTTTCTAGTGTTGGTAAGAAACTTTCAAAGTCATCATTATCTTTAGCTTTTGACCAAATGGCTGTAGATTTAGCAAGCAATACTTGATAATCGATATACTCATCTTTAGGCATTTTTTTAATCAAGCGTAATTCTTTATAAACTTTTTCGATTTCACGCCGCAATAAGTCATCTAACTTATTTCTATGATCATATAGGTAATCAATTGCTTTTAAATATTTTTTATCTGTTTCCAGTGTGTATATTTCATAGGTGAGTGTTTCTATTTGTTGGGCGCGATATTCAATGGCACCAGCTGGATGATCCGTTTCTAAGTCCCATGATAATACCCACATGGCATAACCAAACGCTTGGAGGCGTTTGCGCATATCCTTATATGTATCTATATATATTTGCATGACCTACTCCTACTAGGTTTCTTACCTAAATTAATATAGCCATTATAGCACTAAATTATTATTTTAACGTGATTTTACGTAAATTACGGCATGTTTTTCTTATGAAAGCGTTTGTATTTGATTTAAAAAATAAAACACTTATTTTTTATATAAGTGTTTTATTGCTCATTATGATTTAATATGTTTCATAATATCCGCTTCATCTTCATATATGATGAGTTCGTGACTGCACTTTTTGATTTGATCAATAAAATGCCAGCTTGCTTCAATTTCATCCCATCTTGTAAATAATGTTCGATGACCTGTAACGATATCTAATATCAGTTTTTCATAAGCTTCTGGTATGTTGCCTTCAACCGATTCTGATGTGTTAAATGTTAAAGATACTTCTTCTAATTTTTCTTTTAAGCCTGGTTTTTTTGAATTGATTTTTAACTCAACGCCATCATTGGGTTGAATATGGATAGTCAATTTATTTGGTAAGATATCTAAATGCCAATTAGCTTGTTCATCGGTTGGGTAATATTGTATTTCTATATAGGATTTCTTTTCTTTTAACTTTTTACCCGTCATAATCTCAAACGGTATACCTCTAAATCGAGGTGTGTTTATGAATACCTTAAAATAAACAAATGTATCAGTTTTAGAATCTTTAGGTATGTTTTCTTCATCTAAATAGCCTTTATATTGACCAAAAACAACGGACTTTGGGTCAATTTCTAAACTTCTTAAGACTTTTACCTTTTCATCCTTAATATAATCTGAATGGTATTTTTTAGGTGGGTCCATTGCAACCATCGATAGTATTTGAAGTAAGTGCGACTGAACCATATCTTTTAATGCACCTGAGTTATCATAATAACCTGCTCTAGATAAGATACCTTCTTTTTCTTTAACATGTATTTTAACCGATTGAATGGATTTAGAATCCCATGTATCTTTTAAGATTCGATTAGCAAACCTAACAGTCATTAAGTTTTGCATCATTTCTTTACCTAAGTAATGATCAATTCGATAAATTTGGGATTCATCAAAGTATTTCCATAGCATTTCATTGACTGCAACTGCAGATTCCAAGTCATGGCCAAATGGTTTTTCAAACACTAAACATTGATTTGGATTTTGATATTCAATGAGTTTAGATAAAGATACATTTTTGGCGACCCTTTTTAAAATTTCAGGACCGATTGCCATATAATAAATTTCTTTTGTATCTTCTTTTAGCATGGGTTCAATATATTTTTGTAGATTGTTGTAATCATTTAGATTGGTAATCTCAATCTTATAATACGTTAAAATTTGACGTAACAAGTCAAGGTTTAAAGGCTTTTTTGTTTGCTTTTGAATGTATTCTAGATAACTTTCCGTATTAAAATCACGTCGTCCTAAAGCAATAATTTGTGTTTTGCTTGCAATATTTTTAGACGTGTATAATGCAGTAATTGCAGGTAGCAATTTTCTAGCAGTTAAGTCTCCAGTTGATCCAAATATGACAATCACTAAATCTTTTTTCATCTTTTATATCTTCTCCAAATCTTTTCATATGACTATCTTGTTTTCAGACTATTTTAACATATAACAATTGTTTCATGTATATTACATATGTTTATGTGAATAAAATAAGTGCTGCAATGATAAAGTAAGAGCCTAATGCAAAAAAGTCATTAATTGTGGTGATAAGTGGACCGCTTGCAGCCTTTTCATCTAACTTAAACTTTCTTAAAATCATCGGTGTTAAGACACCAAATAGCGCTGATAGAATCATGGATAAGAAAATTGATAGTCCAACAACCAAAGCAATTAAGTTCATCTGATCATAACTACCTGGCAAAATCCATAAAAACGCATATGAGACTGCTGCACCTAATAAGCCTGATGCTGCACCATTGAGTATACCAATACTCAACTCATAAAACACATCCTTTTTTAAGACCTGTGGTTGGTTTTGTAGTTTTAAAATAGTTACTGCAATACTTTGGGTACCAATATTACCTGCCATTGCCAGTATCATTGGTTGAAATAATATGAGTGCCACGTGCGCTTCTAATACATCACTAAAACCGGATAGCGAACTTACAATTAATATATTTAATACTGCACAAACTAATAACCAAGGCAGGCGATTCATCGCACGTTTAAGCGGTGAATCGGTATCACTTAAGGTTTGAGCTTTTACAAAACTAGAAATTGTTTCTATATGTAGCTCATCCATAATAGTTAATGCATCATCAGATAAAATCACACCAATTTGTGCATTTGAATCATTCAAGACAGGAATAAGGTCAATATCATAATCTCTAATCTTTTGGATTGCTATATCAATTGAGTCTGTTGCATAGACAAACGGATATTTTTGATCAATTAATTTTTCAATGTTTTGATTTGCTCTAGCTATGATTAAAGATTGTAGCGACATAGCACCAACATATTTTTGGTCTTCGTCATGAAAAAATATGACGTCTATCTCATCTTTTTCTGTGACTTGTGTTGTAACAAAGTGTGTGGCTTGTTTGATATTTAAAGTCGTTGATAAACTAATAAAATGCGGTGAAGATAATGCACCTGATGAATCCACTTCATAACTAAATAATTGCGTAATTTCATTTTTTGTTTTTTCTGGAAGTAAAGATATAACTAGTATTTGTTGACTCATTTTTAATGTATCTAAAAAATCTTTGATATCTTCTGTATCTAAAAATTTTAACAATGATGCTTGTTGTGTTTTATTAAGCGTATCAAAAAATTGAACTTGTACATGATCATCTAATAAAATAAAGACATTTTTAAAGAGTTTAACACCAAGTGCTTCATATATTTTAGTACGCATGGATTCATGCGTTTCAAAAAGACTTGCAATATCAGAAGGGTGATATTTAATGAGTTGATTTTTTAGTTTTACTAAAGATGTTTCAAATTGAATGTTATCCATGCATTTGACCTCCTAATAAAACTGTTGCTAAACCAAAATAAGCAACTAGGCACACAATATCAATAACCGTTGTAATTAAGGGTCCTGATGCAGCTGCAGGGTCTAAATTGATTTTGCTTAAAAACCACGGTGTAACAAAACCAATAATTGGTGCTAATATAACCACCAAAAACATCGTAACACTCACAACAATACTTACATGAAGTGGTGATGCGACACCTAACATATCACTTAATATATATGCAGCTACAAATGCAAGTATTCCTAGAACAAAACCAATAATTAAACCAGATAAAGTTTCTTTAATACCATCTTTAAAACTGACACCTTCTTTATAACTTAAACCCACAAGTGTCACTGCTAGTGTTTGGTGAGCAACATTGCCACCAGAATCTAGTAATAATGGTTGAAATAAAGCTAAAATAACAACACTGGTTAAAATCGCTTCATAGTTTGATGTAATCAGTGCCAGCGGTATACTTAAACCCATCAGTAATATGAGCCAAGGTAATCTTTTAAGTGCAGCACCAATGACACCTGATTTAACATCCGTATCTGGTAAATAAGATAGCCTTTCAATATCTTCAAGTGCTTCATCACGGTAAATATCAAGCAGGTCATCGGTCGTGATTGCACCCACTAAAATATCATGTTCATCCGTGATTGCAATATCATAAACACCATAGTGCTTTATATGTTTTATGATGTTATCTACATCGTCATAAACATTTAAATTAGGTTCTTTTTTTAAGATATCAATGGCTTTTAATGGCACTTTAGAGCGCACCAAAGTTTTTAAAGATATTTGGCCTAAATAAGTGTCGGTATCATCTACAACAAATATTGTTTTAACACTTTTTAAGTCTGCAGCACTAGAAATGAGTTTTTTAGTTATATCTTTGACATCATCTTGTGCATCAACCGTTAAAATGTCATTATTCATGTATGAACCAGCTGTTTCTTCTTTATATTGAATGAGTACCATCACTGGTTCATCACTATCAAGTATTTCAATTAATTCTGAACGATCTTCTTTACTTAATTCATTAATGATGTCTGCAGCATCATCTGGTTCTAAGTTTTGAACAACTAATACCTGTTCATCTAAACTTTGAGATTGTAACATTTCGGCAGCATCTTCAGGTTCTAAATATGAGATAACATCAGCAAACTTTTCAGTTGACATCATATCTTTTAAGCGTTTAAGTTCTTCTTCAGATAACTCATCAAAAATAGAGATAATATCAAAACTATGCATAGATTCTAATGCAGTCAAAATTTCTTTGTCAGTTGCGTTTAGTTTGAGCAATTCTTTAATGTCCATTTTGTATGTCCCCTTTCATTCTCCAAGATGTTACTTCTATTTCTTATCTTACCATTATTAAAGTGTCATTGTCTAATTATTTGAAAGTTTTTAGTAAAACTAAGTCTTGATATTTATAGCTTTTATTTGCTGTTAAAAGTATTTTATATTCAAAGTGTAAATATTTGTATAAATACACCCTTTCATGATAAAATAATGTTAACGAAAACTTGAGAGGAATATAGAATGAATAAATCACAACAAAGTCGAATATTTGTTGCTGCTATACTGTTTTTACTACTCATAGCTGCTGCTTTCATATTTGGAGCAACAGTTTTTATTGTAGGGCTAGTAGCAATCATTACATCATTTGTAGTCGAAATATTAAGTGCAAAAGCTAGAAAGGAGACCTTTGATTGGACCGCATTTTGGATTACACCATTAGTTATTACACTACTTACTACGCCAACCATCATTAATCAAGTTTGGATGGTTAGTGTTGCAACAGCGTTTGGTGTGTTCTTTGCAAAATCCATTTGGGGTGGTCAGGACAAAAATGTCTTTAACCCAGCCATGGTCGGTTTAATCTTTATTGCATTAGCTTTCCCTGTCTATGTCAATGAATTTTTAGAACCAGTCAGTGGTGTAGCCTCTGCTCAAACTTTTGCAACCGTCTTTAAAGGAAATCCTTTGGAGATTATGAACAACCATAGTATATGGGATTTACTCGTCGGTAATTATGCAGGCGCAATTGGTACTACATTTAAGTTAGGTATTATCTTAGGTGGTCTTGTATTAATGCTTGTAAAAATATCTGACTGGCGCATACCTTTAACTTATTTAGGTACATACTTTGTATTATCACTAATCAATGGTTTTACAAAATCAGGAATTAATCCATTCACTTATGCTACTTATTCTATTTTAATGGGACATTTAATGTTTGCCGTTATGTTTGTAGCAACCGATCCACAAACTGCACCTTTATATAATAAGGGTAAGTTTATTTATGGGCTAGGTTTAGGTGTTGTTACTTGGATTATTCAAAACATATGGGTCTTTAATCAAATGGCTCCAAACACAGAAGGTATTATTTATGCAGTCGTATTTATGAATGCAACTGTTGGCTTAATTGACGTTTGGACAGTGCCTAAGATTAAAGATATTCCCGATTTAGAGGAGGTATCCGTATGAAAAAATATTTAAGTATGATGGCATTTGTATTATTAATGGGGGCTGTCTCTTCCATTATCTTAATGGGAGCTAACGAGCTTACCGCCGATCGGATTGCATTAAATGCAGAATATGCATGGAAAACTGCAGTATTATCACACCATGAAGTTGAATATAATGATACAAACTTTGCAGAAGTCTTTGATGAAAACTTTGAAGTACGTTCTGCTGAAGATGGTAACGGCAATATGCGTTACTTATATGTCAACGAAAACACAGGTGCTGTAAGTTATCAATTTAGTGGTGGTGGTTTATGGGATACAATTCGTGGTGTAATTACACTTGAAAGTGACTTTGCTACCATTAAACAAATTACTGTAACACAGCAAGGTGAAACTCCTGGTCTTGGTGGTGTTGTTGCTGAAACTGAGTATTTAAACAACTATAAAGGTGTTAAGTTTGATGAAACCTTTGGTATTGTTGCTGTAAAAGATACACCAGATCTACCTTATGAAGTAGACGCTATTACAGGTGCAACTGGTACATCAAACGCATTTGTTGGTTTACTCAGTGTTGAATATCGACTCATGCAATCTTTATTTACTGATGTAGATGTCAATGCACCAGTGTTTAAAGCAATCATGAATCATAATGATGTTGACTTTAATGATGGCAATTATGAACCTGTATTTGCAAATAATTTTACAACCACAACAATTGATACATACACATTATATACAAACAATCAAAATAGAAACGTAAGTTTCAAATTTACAACAGGTGGATTTAACGGTCCAATTGATGCAGTTGTGACATTAGATGCCGACTTTATAACAATTATAGGTATTAATGTATTAAGTCACTCAGAAGGTATGGGTGCAATTATTCAAACTGATCCACAAATATTAGAAATGCTCGTTGGTAAGCAATTTGCTACTGATGATTCTTCTTTAGACGCTGATGGATTTGTTGATAGCTTTGGTGAAGCAACAACAACTGCAAAACAATTTATTGCAGGTCTATCCAATGCAAGAAACAACTACTTCTCAATTTTTGAAGAAGGTGTTGATCCAAACAAAGCATGGCAACAAGCATTATTAACGAATAACAGTGTCGCATTTACTGAAGAAAATTATAAAGGCTTATTTGAATCAACATTTACTGTTGAAACTAAAGATGACTTAACACTTTATACAAATAATAACGATGGTTCATTAAGTTTCTTATTTGAAACAGAAGGTTTTGTTGGCACTATTAAAGGTGTCTTAACACTTGAAGCTGACTTTGAAACAATCGTTTATATTACTGTTTATGAACAATCAGAAAATTGGGGCGCGCGTATTCAAAATGAAGAAGGTTTCTTTGATGATTATGTCGGAAAGAAATTTACACCTGAAATTTCATTTGTTACTGAGCCATCAACTGAACAAGAAATTGTAGATGGTTATGGTGGTGCCACGACAACTAAAGCAGCTATGCTTGAAGCACTAAATACTTCTGTTCAATCATACCGCGCTGCATTTGGTAATGTAGATCCTGATAAAGCATGGCAACAAGCATTATTAACGAATAACAGTGTCGCATTTACTGAAGAAAACTATAAAGACTTATTTGCATCATCCTTTACAGTTAAATCACAAGATGATTTAACACTGTATACAAATAATAATGATGGTTCCTTAAGTTTCTTATTTGAAACTGATGGTTTCGGAGGAACAATTAAAGGTGTCTTAACACTTGAAGCTGACTTTGAAACAATCGTTTATATTACTATTTATGAACAATCAGAAAACTGGGGTGCTCGCATTCAAAATAATGAAGAATTCTTTGATGGCTATGTTGGAAAAAAATTCGCACCAGAAATTGCGTTTGTTACAGAACCATCAGCTGAACAAGAAATTGTAGATGGCTATGGTGGTGCCACGACAACTAAAGCAGCGATGCTTGAAATATTAAACACAACTGTTCAAACGTATCGAGCAGCATTTGAGGGGGAGGCATAAGATGAACAATCAAGAAAATAAATCTACAATACCTAAACCA
>CAZYKH010000017.1:0-30472 GCA_964648225.1 uncultured Acholeplasma sp. | reverse complement strand
CTAATTAAGTGCTTACTTAATTATACTATAAATAAAAATAATAAAAAATGAATATAAGAAAGGAAATTTTTATGAGTATATATCAAATTAGAGTTGAGGATATTGATAATAATGTCGTTATGTTAGATCAATATAAAGGTAAAGTATTGTTAATTGTCAATACAGCAACAACATGTTTTTTCACACCACAATATGATGGTTTACAAAAACTATATAACACATTTAAAGACCGTGGTTTTGAAATCATGGATTTTCCAAGTAATCAGTTTAATGATGCAAAAGACAGCATCGATAAAATTGATGAGTTTTGTGTCAAGAATTATAAAACGGATTTTAAGAGATTTGCCAAAGTAGATGTTAATGGAGCGGATGAGTCGATATTGTTTACTTATTTAAAAAGACATCAAAAAGGGTTTTTAAATAAAACCATTAAATGGAATTTTACAAAGTTTTTAGTTGATCAAAATGGTCGCGTCATCAAGCGTTATGCACCGCTTGTTAAACCAGAAAGAATTGCTAAAGATATTGAAAAATTACTTAGCAAGCAACAATAGGGAGGTTATGTTATGTTTTTAGCATTGAAAGAATTAAAGTATACTAAGGGAAAATTTGCATTAATTATCTCTGTTATTGTATTAATTAGTTATTTGGTTTACTTTTTAACATCGTTAGCTTTTGGCTTAGCATCGTCTTATACCAATGCCGTGAACAAATGGCAAAGTGATCGTGTTATCATGACCACCGATGCCAACGATGCATTAATGATGTCATTTATGGGTAGTGATCAGTTTAATGAAATTAATGTCGATGGTACCAAAGCAAGAATGGGATTGTTTCCAGGGGTTATTAACAATCCTATGTCCGATGTAGGCGTCGATACAAGAGTAAACGTATATTTTTTTGGCATTGATAATGATAGTTTCTTAAAGCCTAGTGAAGCAAGTGATCTAACCATTCAAGGATATGATGTTGTTGTCGATGAATCACTTAAAAAAGAAGGCTATGAAGTAGGTAGTATGATTGCAGTATCTGGTACCGATACACAATATAAAATTATTGGTTTTTCTAGTCAAAGTACTTATCAAACAGCACCGGTTATTTATATGGCTATGGATACTTGGCAACAATATCGATATAGCACAACAACCCCACCGAATCTTTTTAGTGGTGTTGTCGTAAGAGGCAATATCGATAGTTTACCAAGTGATTTAACATCTTATACAATCGATACTTATATTAATACATTGCCAGGTTATACAGCACAAGTTTTAACCTTTGGTACGATGATAATCTTTTTAATTATTATTGTAGCATTTGTATTAGGCATATTTATTTATGTTTTAACGATTCAAAAAACATCGATGTTCGGCGTGATGAAAGCACAAGGCATTTCAAATCTTTATATTGGAAACTCTGTGGTTAGTCAAACATTCTTACTCGTATTTTTTGGTATCGTTGTAGGTTTAATACTTACAATAACAACCGGTATATTTTTAGGTGATATTATACCGTTTGCCATAAATATTTTATTATACGGTATTATTACAGCAGCGTTTTTCTTATTTGGATTATTTGGCGCACTATTTTCAGTACGTGCTGTCTTAAAGATAGATCCATTAAAAGCCATAGGAGGTTAATTATGAAACCACTCATTGAAATGATGAATGTATCTAAAGATTTTTTACAAGGTGATAATGTGATTACTGCATTAAAGCCGACAAACTTTAAAGCTTATGCAGGCGAACTGATTGGTATTATTGGACCATCAGGATCTGGTAAGTCAACGTTTTTAACAATCCTTGGTGGGCTACAAAAGCCAACCACGGGTCGTGTTCTACTTAATGGTGAGCCATTTAGTGAACTCACCAACGATCAAAAATCAAAAATTAGATTAGATCAAATAGGATTTATTTTACAAGCATCGAACTTAATACCGTTTTTAACTGTTAAAGAACAAATGGTACTATATAATAAAATTACTAAAACAAAAGTTGATCAAGAGTGGATGCATGAACTATTTGAAAAATTAGGTGTTGATAAAGTCAAAGATAAATATCCAAGTGCGCTTTCTGGTGGTGAACGCCAAAGAGCGGCAATCGCTAAAGCACTATATCATCAACCAAATGTTATCTTTGCAGATGAACCGACAGCAAGCTTAGATACAACAAAAGCTTTTGAAGTGATTAAACTATTAAAAAGAGAAACAAAAGTACTAAAAAAGGCAACCATTATGGTGACACACGATGAACGTTTATTAGAGTATTGTGATAAAGTATATGTCATTGTAGACGGTGCATTAACATTAAGAGAAGATAACGCGTAAAGAGGAAAAAATCATGCATATTTTATATTACATATTAAGTTCATATGGCTTGATAGCGCTCATTATTATACTTTCAACACTTTTAAATAAAAAAGGTGTAATGGGTAGTGAAGGTAGTAGAAAGTTTATCCATATTGGTGTAGCAAACTGGTATTTTCTAGCATTAATTTTTATAGAAGATCCAAACGATTTTTGGTGGTTGATTATACCACCAATATCGTTTGTTGTACTAAATTATATCAGTTATAAAAAACAATTAATTAGCTCGATGGAGCGAGATGGTAAAGGTAATATGGGGACAGTTTATTACCCAATTGCTTTACTTGTAGTCCTAATACTTTCATTTAGAGTATTTAATAACTCCTACCTTGGTTTAATGGGGGTAATGATTATGGGTTATGGTGATGGATTAGCTGCAGTAATTGGTTCTAAATATGGTAAAAAAGATATCGGCAACGGAAAAACACTTTTAGGTGTTCTTACAATGTTTGTTGTATCACTGATAACAGCAACTACGATTGTAATGATCCTGGATGGTATCGCTTATTTATGGATTGGCCTAATCATTGCCTTAATAGCAACCCTCATAGAATATATAACACCTAAAGGGTTAGATAATTTATCTGTTCCAATTGTTTCAACACTACTATATTACGTATTATTAATGATTTAAAGGAGAAAGACATATGAAAAAAATTGCAGTCATTGGTGCTGGTACTGCAGGATTAGCAGCAGCTATCCGCTTAAAAGCATTGGGCTATGATGTAACCGTTTATGAGAAAAATGAACAAGTTGGCGGAAGAATGTATCAAATAAAAGAAAAGGGCTTTACATTTGATGTGGGTCCAACGATTGTTATGATGCCACAAATCTATAAAGATGTCTTTGCTGCAAGTGGTGCAGATTATAAAGATTATATTGATATGGTGCGAATTGATCCAATGTTTGAAATCAAGTACCGAGATCAAACCAATTTAATCGCGACCAATGACCTTGTTCAAATGACGATAGATAATGAAAAAATTAGTGAAGAAGATGCTCAAGGCTACTTAGCATATCTAGCAGATGTCTATAAAAGATATTTGGTAGCTAAAAATCATTTTATTGATCGTAGCTTTAGAAAACCTAGTGACTTTTATAACCCGAAAATGCTTTACCAAGGCTTAAAACTAAAAACATTCAACTCTGCTTATAACTCCATTGCTAAATATGTAAAAAATGAAAAACTAAGACAATCTTTAGCCTTTCAAACGCTATATATCGGTATATCACCCTATAATGGACCATCCATTTATACAATCATTCCAATGATTGAAATGCTTTATGGTGTCTATTACATTAAAGGAGGGATGTATAGTATGGCCAAAGCGATGGAAAAAAGATTTTTAGAAATGGGCGGTAAGATTTTACTGAATCAACATGTGGAAGCATTTATCATTGATAAGAAAAAGATTCAGGCGTTAAAGGTCAATGGTAAGATAACCGAAAATTATGATGGAGTCCTATCGAATGCAGATTTTCCATGGATGGTCAATAACCTCATTAAAGAAAAGAAGTATAGGGGTAAGTATACAGAAAAGAAAGTGGGTAAAATGTTATATTCATCCTCATCATTTATTTTATATATCGGTACAAAGAAGCGATATAATCTAAAACCACACACATTCTTCTTTACCAATGAATTTAATGGTAATATTGAAGACATCTTTGAAGGTAATACTCCTAAAGATCCATCTTACTATGTTTACGCACCAAGCCGCATTGATCAAACGATGGCACCCGAAGGTAAAGAATCTCTTTATGTGTTAGTGCCAGTACCAAATAAATCAGATAGTGATGAAAAGTGGACAAGTCAAGCTGTTGAATCTTATAAAAACAAAATACTGGATATGATGGCTGAACATGAAGTATTTAAGGATATTAAAGATAATATAGAATACTTAAAGGTATATAGTCCAAATGATTTTGAAACCAAATTTAATTTACAATTTGGGGCAACATTTGGTTTAAGACCGACATTACTACAATCAAATTACTATCGACCACAAAACAAGTATAAATATCTTAAGAATCTGTATTCAGCAGGTAGTAGTAATCATCCGGGTGCTGGTGTACCAATTGTATTAAATAGCGCCAAACTTGCTGTGAATGAATTACATAAGGATATGGTAAAATGATGCATTTAACCAAACAACAAAAACAAGACTTTAAACAATGTGAAGCAGTGATTAAAAAGCATTCTAAAACCTTTTATAAGGCTTTTAGTATGCTTGGATCACTACAAGATAGACAAGCAATATATGCCATATATGCATATTGTAGAGTAGTAGATGATGCCATTGATGAGTATAAAGATATCGAGTTATTAGAAAGTTATCAAATAAAATTAGACAACTTAAAAAAAGGACGTACACCCGATGACTTCATTTTTAGATCTTTAAAATTAGTTATTGATTATTATTATCCTACTGCTTACGACTTTAAACCATACTATGGGTTAATTCGTGGTCAAAAAAAAGACTTTATATTTACTCAACCCCAAACGCTTGATAGTTTGTTAGATTATTGTTATGATGTGGCGGGTGTAGTTGGTGAAATGTTAAGTTATATATTAGCACCGAAATCATCGGTTGAAGCACTTAAATATGTGGCCATTGATTTAGGTGAAGCTATGCAACTGACCAATATCTTACGTGATATTGGTGAAGACCGAAAAAGAAATAGAATATATATACCGCAAGCACTTATGGAAAAGCATCAGTATAGCGAAAATGATTTAAAAGCTGGTATCATCAATGATCAATTTAAAGTTTTATTTGATGAACTTGCCAGTTATGCACATAAAAAATATCAAAAGGGTTTAAATAAAATAAGTTTATTTAAACCGGATGCAAGAAAACCTTTAATACTTGCTACAAAACTTTATGAAGCAATACTCTACACTATTGTAGAAAATAATTACGATGTTTTTAGTCTTCGTAATGTTGTTACAGATAAAGTGAAAAAAGATATCATTAACGAGGTATATAAAGCAAAATAAAGGATAAATATATGATTATAAACACATGGATTGGCTTTGTTTTAAGTTTCCTAATTTCATACATAGCACATCGAAGAAAATCATTAAGCCTAAGTGGTTTTCTTTCTGCTACAATGGTTGGCACCTTATTTTATATGTTTGGCAGTTATGTTGTATGGTCTATACTTATATTTTTCTTTTTAAGTTCGAGTGTGATATCAAAACTTAGTACTGAAGAAGCGAAATTAGGCGGTAGAAATTATATACAAGTGTTGTCAAACGCTGTCGTATCTTTGGCATTTTTAACACTTTTTTACATATTGAAAGATATCACGTTCTTACTTGTGGCCGTAGTAGCAATCGCTGCAACTACTGCAGATACTTGGGCATCTGAAATTGGTCGAATTAGCAAGGGGAAAACATACTCTATTTTGACCTTTAAACCGATGGAAAAAGGCCTTTCTGGTGCAATAAGTTTAGTTGGAATTTTAGCATCTTTAATAGGTGCTTTTGTCATTGGTATCATCTTCATTACGCTCTATTTTATTGAGCATACATTTTCTTTCAAATTGGCAATTGAATGGTTAAGTATTATTACAATTTCAGGGTTTATTGGTAGCATTTTAGATAGTTATTTAGGAGTTCTACTACAAGCTAAATATAAAGATCTAAAAAGTGGAAAAATTGCAGAAATTATAACAAACACTGAGCAATTTATACTGATTTCCGGTAAAAAAATGATAACAAACAATGCTGTAAACTTCATCATGGTATTGACTATTTCTCTAGCAACATACATATTTTTAGTTATGTGATTTGTAAAAAGAAAGAAATAAAATGTAAGCGTTATCGTTTTTGACTATACATCATGCGCAAAGTATGTTAAAATATAAAGTCATAGCTAAACTACAAATGAAAATCCTATGGCACTAACAGCAATTAAATTCAAATGGAATAAAGGTAGTTAGATTGTAAAAGTTTTAGACAGATAAAGACATTAAAAAGAAAGTTCTTTACATCATAGATGTAAGCGTTTACTTTATTTTACAATATTTTTATGTTTTTAATATGCAAAAAGTTTACATTAAAGATACTCGAATTCTTGAAATTTAAGGGCTGATGAAGTATAATAACAATTGTCGGAGGTATAAAAATGATTTTACTACGTGCTGGTTCAAAAAGTATAGTTACAAATGAGACAACACAATCTAACTTCATTTTTTTATCTAAAACAATTGTGAACGTAAAACACACAGTCGTGTGATTTTGCGTTTTTTTCATTTAATACAAAAAAAGGAGCATTATACAAATGGAAATAAGGCTTAAAAACCTAACTAAAGTCTTTACAGATAAGCGTGGTAATGAAACCGTTGCAGTGGATAACTTAGATGTAGTTATTCCATCGGGAAAGCTTGTCGGACTATTAGGCCCATCGGGATGTGGTAAATCTACAACCCTATATATGATTGCGGGCTTGTTAAAACCAAGCGGAGGAAAGATATATTTTGGTGACAACGATGTGACGAGAGTTTCCCCAGATAAAAGAGGTATTGGACTTGTGTTTCAAAACTATGCGCTATACCCTCACATGACTGTTAGACAAAACATTATGTTTCCTTTAGAAAACATGAAAGTTAGTCATAAAGAAGCGCTTAGACTAACAACAGAAATGGCAGAGCTTGTTGGTATTGCTGATCAATTAGATAAGAAACCAGCACAATTATCAGGTGGACAACAACAACGTGTTGCGATTGCACGTGCACTTGTTAAAAAACCAGACGTGTTACTGTTAGATGAGCCCTTATCTAACTTGGATGCGCGTTTAAGACTTCAAACTCGTGAAGAAATTAAACGTATTCAAAGAGAAACGGGTATTACAACAATCTTTGTTACCCATGACCAAGAAGAGGCAATGTCAATTAGTGACGAAATGATTGTTTTAGACTTGGGTCGCCTACAACAAATGGATACGCCTCAAGAAATTTATGACCAACCAGATAACCTATTTGTTGCAAAATTCTTAGGCAGCCCTCCAATTAACGTTGTCGATGCTGTTGTTAAGGGCAAAAAGATCATCGTTGATGGTATTGAAGTAGCATCTACAAATGCTAAAGATGGCGAATATACATTAGGTGTTCGACCTGAAGACTTTAGAGTTGTTGAAAAAGGTATCTTTACATTTAAACGTGAAGATATAGAAGTTGAAGTTATTGGACGTGATACCATGGTCCGTTTTAGTGTGGGAGACAATAAAATGGTTCGTGCGGTTGTTGATTCTGATAGCGTTCGAGACAAAGATGTTATTTCCATTAATATTAAACAAGGAAAAGCGTTATTATTTGATAAAGAAAGTGGAAGTGTTGTCATATGACAGAGCCAAGACGTACACGCTTTAAAGTAAAAATGGCGCGTGCAAGGTGGCATCTTAGAAATTTTTTCCAAACGGTTGGAGAAACCATCAAAAAAGGTTTATCTAAAATTGGGTTAGGTTTTCTCTTTAAGTTACCACCATTTGTTAGAGCGATGATTTACTTAGCGCCAGCATTAGCAATCTTAGGTGTCTTTACATTTTATCCGATATTTAACTCCGTATTCATTTCCTTTTTAAAAGACTATAACATGTTTACGGGAGAAGTTTCTGGATATACATTGTTGGATAACTATCTAACAATTTTAAAACACCAGGCTTTTGCTCAATCAGTTATTAATACAGCGGTGATTGCCTTTATATCTGTACCACTAACGATTATTATATCTTTAGCGGTATCCGTGGCACTTGCTGCAATTAAGCCATTAAAAGGATTATTTCAAACGGTATATTTCTTACCATATGTTACAAACTCAATCGCTTTAGGCCTTGTATTTGCATACATGTTTAGTGGTAATGCAAACACAATCAACACGCAACTGAGTTTATCCAATGCGATTTTAAAAGGCATTGGATTACAACCAATTGCTTGGTTAGGTATTGGTGCAACTTATTGGAGTGCAATGAGTGTTATCTTACTTTATACTATTTGGAATGGTTTAGCATTTAAGATTATCGTTTTCTTAACAGGTATACAAAGTATTGATAAACAATATTATCAAGCAGCACAAATTGATGGCGCATCAAAATACAAAACATTTAGACGTGTTACAGTACCATTAATTTCACCGATGATCTTCTATATTTTAATTACATCATTAATCGGATCATTTAAAACATATTCATCTGTTGTTGCTATTATTGGAGCAACAGGACGTATAACATCAGGTAGACATGGACCACTTGATATGCGTACGATTGTATTCTACATTTATGACTTCTTACAAAATGCAGGGCAACCAGGTAATATGTCACTTGCTGCAGCTGCATCCATTATATTATTTATTATTATCTTGTTCTTTACAGTTATCCAACTTCAAGTTGGTAAACGTAGAGTGCATTACTAAGGAGGCTAAGTTAGATGAAACGTATAACAAAACAAATGAAGCGTCTAGATTTATATGCCTCTTTACTGAACGTATTATATATTGCGGTAGCAACAGCTATCTTAGCGTACATGTTTACATTAATGCATGTTCCTGATCGTACTGAATGGACAAATATTTCAAATGATTATATGTATTCAACCTTCTTTGGGACAATTGATCAAGCAGATATGAACGTTATCATATCTTTAATGGTTGGATTCTTAATTGTGTCAGCACCGTTGACATTTAAATCGGTTCAAAGATATTTTGATAAAAAGACCATTGAAATTGATGAGTGGACTTATAGACATCAATACTTACTTGCAGGATTTGAAATTATTACCTTAAACCCATTTAGTGCAGCTATTCGTATTATCAATGGACGTGATATTCAAATTGCAGTTAGGGATTATGGTATCAAACAAGGTGTTGTTAATACATTAAAAGGTATTCAGCATGGCTTTGTTGAAACGGGTAAATTATTTAAACGATTAGGTTTGAGCTTCATTGGATTATTCAACAAAGAAAAAAGAGAACAAGCTAAAGCGTTAAAAGCACAAAGAAAAGCGGAAAAATTAGAAGGTGGACCTAAGCGTGTGCGCAGCCAAGAGGAACTTGATGACATTACAAGAAAAGATGTTGTCATGTCTGTTGCAAGACTTGTATTAACTTACGGGACGCTTACCTTTGTTGCATTATTCATTTTCATACCATTTTATTGGATGGTTGTTACGGCACTTAAAACATACTATGAATCTTCATTAGCAACTAATCCATCATTATTTATAGGATTAAGTGAAATGCAGTGGGTTAACTTTAAAATAGCCCTCACAGAGTATAACTTCTTACAATATATAGGTAACACAATATTTGTAGGGATTACAACAATGATCTTTACAGTATTTACAACTGTATTAGCTGCATTTGCATTTTCAAGATTAGATTTTAAAGGTAGAGAATTTATATTTTCATTGTTACTCATGACAATGATGATTCCAGGGGAATTATATACAATTACAAACTATATTACGGTCAGTAGATTAAACTGGATTAATACATACTATGCATTAATCGTACCGTTTTCTGCAAGTGTATTCTATATATTCTTCCTTAGACAAACCTTTAGACAAATACCGGACACACTCTATAGAGCAGCAAAAGTTGATGGTAGCAGTGACTTTAAGTATCTAACTCGCGTGATGATACCAATTGCTGCACCAACAATTATTACTATTATTATCTTAAGCTCTATCGGTGCATGGGATGCTTATATTTGGCCACAACTTGTAGGTAAAAACGAAGCAACGACACTTGTTTCTGTGGCATTAAGAAGAGAAAGTTTTAACGTCGGGTCAGGCTCTGATGCAAGACCAATGTATAATATGCAGCTGGCTGCAACTACAATCGTTACAGTGCCGCTATTGATTGTCTTCTTCTCACTGAAGAAATATATCTTAGCAGGTGTTGGACGTAGTGGTACAAAAGGCTAAAAAATAGGAGGAACACATGAGAAAAACATTTACTGTCGCAGTATTATTGCTTTCAGCTTTTATACTCGCGGCTTGTGTAACAATCGCAAATACTGCACCAGTGTTAACTGGTATAGGATTTGATGCGGACGGATTTAAAGAAGTTACCATTCAAAAAGGTGATGAATTTGATCCATTAGAAGGCGTTACTGCAATGGATGATAAAGATGGTGATCTTACAGCAAGCATTGAAGTAACAGGTTTTGAAGACGATACAGTCAACACACCAGGTACACACGAAATTACATTGCGTGTTGTGGATAAAGAAGGTTTAGAAGCTACATTAAGAATTCGCTTAACTGTAGAATCGGAAGACTTACCACCAATATTTGAATTTGTTGATGTAAACCAAACATACTACATCGGTTCAGGTGATTGGGATCCACTACAAAATGTTGTGGCTTGGGAAGATGAAACTAAAACTGTAGACATCACAGATGATATCGTTGTTAGAGACACTGAAGGTGTGCACTATAGTTTAGATACGCCTGGTGTATACAACGTTAGATTACGTGTTACAAACGCAGCAGGTGTTCAAGCAAATATTACAATTCGCTTAACAGTTGTTCAACCAGATATTCCGGTGAACTTACCTACAACACCAGTTAAAATTGAAATGTGGCACGCAATGGGTAACGAAATTACAGAATGGATTCGTAAAGAAGCTGGCAACTTTAGAACTAAGTATCAAGCATTAGGTGCAGACTTTACTGTTGAAGTTATGACAGGTACAGGTAATTATGATACGCTCAAATCAAATATGATTAACGCGATCTTAGAAAGAAAATTACCAAACCTTGTTCAAGGTTACCCTGACCATGTTGCAGAATACCTAAATGGTGGAGCTATAGTAAATCTTACACCATACATTAACCACTCAGTATATGGTTTAAATGGAGATGATGCATTAGAAGATATTGTTGAATCATATCGTTTAGAAAACTCACAATATGATGCTGCAGGTACTTTCTATTCATTACCATTTAATAAATCGACAGAGATTCTTGTTTACAACAAAGATGCATTGGCTTATGCTGGTATTACAGATGAAGCAGATATTCCAACAACATGGCAAGGATGGTTTGCAATTGCAGACGACTTAATTGAATTTGGTAAATCTAAAAATCCAGAACAACACGATTTAGTTAAAGCAGGTGCATATGACTCCACTGGTAATGCATTCATTACATTTACACGTCAATTCGGTGGTGCATACACTGCAATTAACTACGAAACATTCCGTGGACAATATCTATGGGTAGATAATGCCAATACAACTGCAGCAATGCAATTTGTTAAAGATCATAGTGATATCTTTGTTACACCAGACTACTGGGATCAAGACTATGCAACAACACCATTTGCAGAACAAAAAGTAGCATTTGCTATCTCATCATCTGCAGGTGCAAGACATACTCAAAATGCTATTGATGGATTACCAGCAGCAGATAAATTTGAATTCGGTGTGGCACCAGTGCCTTATAATGCAGATCAACCAGAAAACAGATCAGTTATTCAACAAGGTACAAACATTAGCTTAGTGGATAGCGGTACAGCAGAACAAAAACTTGTAGCATGGTTATTCATGAAACACTTAATGAGTACTGATGTAACAGTTGACTTTGCAATTGAAACAGGTTACTTACCGGTGAGATTAAGTGGTTATGAAACTGCAAGATATCAAGCATTCTTAGACCATTCATTACCAGGTATGTCAAGTGTTCAAAAATCAAATGCGTTATCAGCTAAAGCTGCTTATGCACAAAGTGAATTCTTCTTCTATGATCCGGCATTTGTTGGTTCATCTAAGGCGCGTACAGAAGTAGGTATTGCATTCCAAAGAATCGTTACTGGTGACGGTAACATTGCACAAGCACTACAAAATGCTTACAACGAAGCAACCTTAGGTAACTAATCAAATATTCAATAATTAAAAAGGATGTAGGGATGTGGTTAGATCCACAGCCTCATACAGCATTAAGAATTTATAAAATAGTATGTAAATCTAAATAAGCATACATTTAAATTATCTTTATAGATAAAAAAAGACGGAGGTCAAAATGAGAAAGAAAAATAGTGTATTGAAACTATTGTTTATGATGACATTGACATTAGTTTCAGCATTAGTCATTGTCGCGTGTACGCCTACCAATACAGATAAAAAAGACGTAGAGTCTGCAAAAGCTGCATTAGAAATAGGCTTCACAGCACCTGATACAAAAGATAGTGTTACATTAGACGTAACATTACCTACATCAGGTGAAAAAGACGTAGTGATTACATGGCAATCTAGTCATCCATCTGTAGTATCTACTGCAGGTAAAGTAACTAGACCAGCAAATGATACGCCAGTTACATTGACTGCAACGCTTAAAAAAGGTGAAGCATCTGATACGAAAAACTTTACAATTAATGTTAAAGCGGTAGAAGTTACTACAACACCTGAAGAAGCACTTGCAGCATTAGAAATTAGTGGTGATACATTAGAATTAGATGGTCAAATTTATACAACAACATCTAATATTACATTACCAACGAGTTCATTAGGATTTACTATCAACTGGCAATCTACATCAGATGCAATTACTGTAGCAGGTGTTGTTACAAGACCTGCATATGGTGAAGGTAATGAACGTGTTATTCTAACCGCTTCAATTGGTGGTGAAGAAAGAGACTTCATCGTTGATGTACTTGCTATTCAAGAAAAACCAGCTGAAGATATTTTAGCAGAAGCACAAACATCGCTATTATTAACAGCACAAGCAACAGCGGAAAATATCAATCTTCCTACACAACTTATTGTTGAAGGTGAAAGTGAAGAAGAACAATATACTGTTGCAATTTCATGGGAATCTAATTCAGAACACATGAATAATAAAGGACAAGTTGATCGACCTATGGCGGGTGAAGAAGATGCAGTTGTTACATTAACAGCAACATTAACCTATGGTGGACAATCAGTTGATAAAGTATTTGAAGTTGTTGTTTATGCATATGCAGAAGCATTTACAGTAGTAGCTAATGTTCAAGCAGCTAAAGATTTATATCAAGCAGCTACAACTGAAGAAAAAGCTGATGGTGTTTATGTAAGAATTAATGACTTATCATTAGTTATGAAAGTATCTGACGGTCTATTATTTGTAGACTCTGAAGGTGATATTTTATTTGCATTCGGTAGCCAATCCAATGCTTATCGTGATGCAGAAGTTGGTGTTTTATACGATGTGGTTGGTGCATTAGATGCATACTTTGGTGCATTCCAAATCAGTGCAACCAAAAACAACCGTAAACCGACCGAACTATTAGTTCAAGAAGGTGATGCATTAGTTCCAAACTATGGTGAAGCAAAGCCATTAGGAGATTTATTACCAGATACGCAACCAGATGCATATAGTGATACAAACTTATTCCCTTATACTGCTGCAAGAGTTACTGCAAAAGTATTAGTTACAAGTCAAACAGATAATTATGGTGTTGTTTTAGTGGATCCAAGCTATACTGGCGATGGTTCAGACTTGAACTTAACAAGTGGCACACCATATGAAAATAGAGCGGCTATCGTTTACTACTCATCTAATAAAGATGCATTCTTAGCACTTGATGGTTTAGAAGTTACAGTGGATGTTATCCTTTATGCATTCCGTACAGATAGATTAATCCACACAGTATTATTTGGTGGAACAGTTAACGATATCGAGGTTGGCGAGATTGCTGATGAAGACTTATTAGATATGGCAACTTCTTTTGTTGAAAATAGTATTCCAGAAATTATTCCAACAGCAACCTCACTTGATCTAGTCGATCAATACTTAGGTGCAACAATTACTTGGACAACATCAAATGCAGATGTTATCGCTTTAGACGGTACAGTTACACCGCCTGAAGTAGGACAAGTAGAAGTTACATTAACAGCATTAATTAATGCTGGTGAATTATCAGAAGAAGTTGAAATTAAAGTATTAGTTGGTCAATTACCACTATCTACAGTTGAAGAGGCATTAGCGGCAGCAGCGAATATACCATTACGTGTTGAGGTAACTGTTGTTGGTTATAGTGCAAACAATACGGTGATAGTTCATGATGGCGATCATGCAATTGCTGTCTTTATTGGTGGTGGCACAACATCAACAAGTGCAACTGCACTAAAAGGTGCATTTGGTAAACGCGTCATCTTAGAAGGATCTAAGACATCTTATCAAGGTTTACAACAAATCCAAAATGTTACAGCAGTTGAAGTATTATCAACAGCTAAACACCCAGATTTAACAGTAGACATTACAAACTTAGATTGGACAGCTGAGGCATTATTACCTCATCAATCAAAATTGGTATCTATTACTGGTGGTGTCATTGCTAACAAATCTGTTGACAGCAATGGAAACATTATTGTTACAGTTAAAGTTGGCGATAAAACCATTAATGTAAGATGGGATTCAAGAATTCCTATTACAGGTACAAATGTTTTAGAAGATGCTGAAATTGGTGATCTAATTAATGTTGTAAACGCACCATTAGGTTGGAACCAAAATGCTCCTCAAATTGGATATTATGTATCTGACCAAGCAGTTGTTACAGTGGATCCAAACTTAGAAACATTTACAGTAACATTCATGGATGGTGAAACTCAACTAGGTACAGAAGATGTTGTGGAAGGTAGAAACATTAAAACTTATCCTGCAACAGCTAAAGAAGGATTCAATTTCCTTGGTTGGTTTACTGATGCAACATTTGATACACCATGGGTAGATGGACCAATTACTGAAAACGTTACATTATATGCAAGTTATGAAGAATTAAGTGGTACATTAGTTGTTGATACGTATACATTCACCGGACTTGATCAAAGTACTACTTATGTGACAACACCTACAGAATTTAATGTAGATGATTTATCATTTACAAGATTACATGCAAATATTAGTACAGTTACAAATTACACAACTCGTGGTGTAGTTTTAGGTCTTAGAAAAGGAAGCAGCGAACCATATAATGATTACCAAAGTCCATACTTAGAGGTAAATGATAAATTAGTTGGAGCTTATAAAGTGGTATTTAGTGTAGTAAACTGGACAAGAGATGCTGAATTTAGATTAGATTATGCAACTGGTATCTATATTCAAACTTCAACTGATGGAGAAACTTGGGTAAATAGTAAAAACTTTAAAGATACTTGGGATACCGGTGATACAGCATTAAATGAACTTGAGTTAATATTAGAAGGTGATGTATTCGTCCGTCTATTTGTTGAATCTGCAGGCATGCAAGAAGGAACAAGTCAATTTAGACTTTCAGTCATCAAGTTTGAAGTTCATTCATATGTCGAAATGGCTGAACCTGTACAAGTGACATTTGATCCTAACTACGGTGAAGAAGAAACTACAGTTGTTACACTAGAAAGCGGACAAACTGTTGATGAACCTGCTGAACCAACAAGAAGTGGATTTACATTCTTAGGTTGGTTTGAACCAGAAGCTACTGAAGCATTTGACTTTGATACGCCAATTACTACAGATATTACCTTAGAAGCTAGATGGGAAGAAATTGTTGTTACTTTACAAACAATTGCCGGAGTATTAGCAAGTAATGTAGGGGATCCTGTCAACTTTATTGGAACAATTTCAGGTTTCACTCCATATAGCTCATATGGTAACTTTGATGCAGTATTTATGGAAGATGAAACAGGATCTATTTATATTCATAGATCATCATTACCTGAAACAATTGCTATCGGTGATAAATATGAAGTAGAGGGTGTATTAGATTCCTTTAATGGATTAATGCAAATTGCACAAGCTGGTCAAGTTTATGAATTCATAAGTAGTGGTAATGCAGTAAGTGCACCAACTGTAGTAACTGATCTATCTACATTAGTAGCAACAGATCAAGCATCTAGAATTAGCTTTAGTGCTGTTGTAAAATCAGTTAACACATCAGGACAAAACCTAGTGGTTACGGTTGGTGAAGATGACATTACAATTCGTTCAATGTCAAATGAAGCATCAGATCCTATTAATGCATTATTCTTAAATGCAGTTGTTGGGCAAACAGTCAATGTAACAGGTATACATGTTGGTTGGTTTAATGGACCACAATTAATACCTTCATTAGTGTCTCAATTCGAATTTGTTGAATTAACAGATGCAGAAAAATTAGCACAAGCAGAAGCAGATTTAGTTATAGATTTTGATGGTAAAGAATTTAACATGGAATCAGATATCGTATTACCGCTTGAAGGTCTACATGGTGTTGAAGTTTCATGGGCAATGGATCCTGCTGGAGCGATTGCTGATGGTAAATGGTTTGTTGTTACTGAAGATACATTAGTAACACTAACAGCAACATTAACATTAGGTACAGAGTTACCAGTTGATGTTGAACTACAAGTTACAGTGAAGTTTGTAGACACAAGTGAGCCTGTTGAAACAGTACTTTATGAAACAGGATTTGAATCATCAGAAGAATTCACTGCAGCAACTTCATATAATAATGATGTAGAAGCTCTAGTTGGTCCAGCAAATAATCAATGGGCAGTACGTTATGGAACTGTTTCTACTACTGCTGCAAAAATTGGCGCACAATCATTACAAATGAGATGGTACAGAGCGGCTAGTGGTTCTCATACAACAGATCCAATTTACGCGTATACAGACTTTGCTACTACAAATGCAACAAAAGTTAGTTTCTTTGCAGCAAACAATGGTCAAGCAAGTAATGTAGAAGTTACAATCTCAATAGATGGTGGTGTAACTTGGATTGAAGCAGAAGTATTCACTTTAACCGCTACAAGCACAGAGTTTACTTACGTGGTACCTGAAGTACATCAAAGCGAAGATATTCAATTTAAATTTACCATTGTAGTAACAGATCCAATACCAACAAGTGATGATAGATTATATATTGATGGTGTTAAAATATTTGGATTTGCAGCATAATAGTAAATCAAAATTAGTAGGTATAGTAATAAATGATTAAACGAAAGACTTGGTTAATAGAGTCACTCTATTAACCAAGTCTTTTACTTTCACATGATTTACACAAAACATAACATATTAGCGTCTTGAAGATGTGATTATGTTATAATATTTACGTAATATACGAAGAAACGAGGTATTGTTTATGCTTAAAAAATTTTATAGCATAATAGCTGTTATGTTAGCTTCAATTGCACTTTATGCATGTACCCCAGAAGCAACTACTGTACAGCTGCCAGTATTAAATGGATTAAATGAAACCCAGATTACAACAAAATTAGAGGAACTAGGTTTTGATTTTGAAATATTTGAAGAAATGAACCTACAAGTAACAGAAGGCACTTTTGTTCGTTATGGTAATAATAAAGTACCTGGTGCAATCCTAGATCCTAAAGAAGAATCCTTAGTTATTTATATTGCTTCCCACAAAATGATTCTACCTGATTTAACTGGACTAGATGAGGCAGGTATTAAAGCCAAGCTTAAAGGCTATGACATCAAACTTGTGTTTAGTTATCGACAAACATTAGATGTTGAAGAAGGTTTATTTATAGAATATGATGGCACATTTGCTGCAGGTAATGAAGTTTATAGAGGCTCAAATGTACCAATCATTTTAGCAAGTTATCCGGACGCATATAAATCACCAGTATTTATATCTAAGTATGTAGCTGCTGGTGCTAATAATAAAGCATTAGAAATATTTAATGGTACAGACAATGAACTTGATTTAAGTGATTATACATTAGACTTTTATTTAGATGGAAGTGATGAAGTATCACATAGTTACATATTGGCAGCTGGTACTAAACTTGCTGCTAAAGATACATTATTACTTGTAAATCCTGATGCAGAATTAGCATTAAGAGAAAAAGCGGATATCTTAGTAGATGCCTTAACATTTAATGGTAATGACTACATTACATTAAATGATCATAAAGGTGCATTAATTGATGCATTTGGTGAAAAAGGTGTTGCAATTGTATTTTTCGCAAATCAAATCAGAGTCAGAAAATCTAACATTATACAATCTAACAATCAATTTGATACAAACGAATGGGATATTTATTACAAACATCATTATGAAATTTTAGATGAACATCCAACTGGGTTTCCAGATGGTTTTACATATAACGCTGAACATTTAGAACTTGATTTCTTTACACAACCAAACGGTATGTTAAAAGTTACTTATATTAGTAACAATGATGGTGATACTGCACGTTTTGTTGAACTAGATGAATCCGTACGTTTTACGGGTATTAATACACGTGAAACATCTGATCCGGATCCAAAGGTACGTGAACTTGCTTATGCAGCAGGATCCTTTGTACAACAAAGACTATCGAATGCTACAGAAATATATGTACACCATGACCCGTTTAGCGGAAACACTGAAACCTATGGTCGTTACTTAGCGTTTGTTTGGTATGATGGTAAGTTAGTAAACTATGAGGTTGTTTTACATGGACATAGTGAAAATAACTACAACGATCCAAATGAAACATTAGTTTATAATGGTGTTACTTTAAATGAGTGGTTTAGACGTGCAGAAAGTTATGCACGCGCAAACCGTTTAGGTGTGTGGGCATAATCTTATGAAATACATCAAAGCGGTCCTATATACTGTTTTCATGTCAATACTATTCTTAACTGGGATTGTTTTAACAGAAGGTATTGTAAGTGCACAACAATTAGATAATTATGTAGAAGATTTATTAGAAGAAAAAAACTACCATGGTTTATTAAGTGGTAATTATCAATCAAAAACACCAATTATCTCTAAAACGGCTTCTAATGAGGATTTAACACTAAAAATTCATGGTTATGAAACGATGAATGTCATTGATGATGAGCAAAACTATTATGTTGAATTTTTTATTGAAGTAACGCATGGTAACATAGATAGTTTTGCTGAAGTTGAGTTTGAATTATCAGAAGGAGAATATCTCATTAAGTTTTTAAAATTTCTAAACAAAGAATTTTATTTAGTCATGAGTGAAGAAAATGAAACAAGACTTAAAACATCTGAATTATTTTCAACACCAACAACAGTATTAGAAAATCTCATCATTACATATGAAAAAGAGGCTGAAGATGTGGTCTTTACAATACCACTTGATATAGAAGCCACTGACCTTAGTTTTCAAGCAGTTATAACAAACTACGTAAATGCAAATCATCAAACATACCCAACTGAAGATACCGAATTCATTGTTATGTTAACACCAGTAGAGCTTAACACTAAAACAGCGGTTTTGATTACGATTATTGTTGAAGCGATATTAATTATTGCGTTAACTGTCTATATTTATGTATTTAGACCAAAACGTAAACTTGGTAAAATTAAGCCATCAAAACACTTAGCTAAAGATTTAGAAAGAATTGAACAGTCTAAAGAAAATAAATAATAATGAATAAAGGATGTCGTCACCATCGTACTTGAGTGTGGGAACCACATCCTTTATTTATCGGTCTTAGATACAAACAGAAATCTTTGGCCATCAAAAGTAAAAAAGTATGGCAATCGATAATATTCTTTATTAAAAATAAAGGAATTGTGTTATACTGATATATTCTAGATAAGATAGGTAATAGTGATGGAAATAAAAATTATAGAAGCAATTAAGGCACACGATACAATAATTATACATAGGCATAAACAACCAGACTTGGATGCTTATGGCGCACAATTGGGATTAAAAGAACTCATTATAGAAAACTTTAAAGATAAAAATGTTTATGCTGTGGGCGATGATCAAAGTTATCCACTAGAGCATTCAATGGATAAGATAGATGATGCAACTTATGAAGATGCATTGGTTTTTGTCTTAGATACAGCCGCAGATTATATGATATCTGATAAACGTTATAAATTAGGTAAAACCTTAATCAATATTGACCATCATCGAAATGATACCAATATTGATCCAGATATTTTTTTTCATGAACCCGATTTAATATCATGTAGTCAAATGATTGCGATGATAGGTATGAAGGGTGGCTTAAAGTTTAATGATCTTATTGCATCCCATATTTATGCGGGTATCGTTGGTGACAGTGGCAGATTTCAATATATTACAAGTAAAAATGCTAAAAGTACATTTGACATTGTGGCATACTTAATGAATTATCATGTCAAGATACAAGAAATATATGATTTTCTAAGTTTAGAGTCACTTGCTAAAAGAGTAGCGAAAGACAAGTTTAGATCATTTAATTTAACGGAATATAATGTTGCTTATCGTTTTAATGATTATGCCTCGATAGAAGCCTCTGGTTTAACGTTTCAAGAGGTTTCACGTGGTACAGTTAATTTAATGGCCGGCATTAAAGAAGTCAAGATTTGGGCTAATTTTAGCGAAAATGAACAAGGTGAAATTATTGGAGAATTTAGAAGTAAGGACATTTCTATTGTTGATATTGCAAAACAATTTGGTGGCGGTGGGCATGCTAATGCATGTGGTGCCATACTAGATAGTTGGGAAGCTTCATTAGAAGTTGTTCGAGCATTTGATGAAAGGATGAAAATGTATCATGATAAAGGAAATATATAAGAAAATAAAAAAACACCAAAGAATTATTATTTATGGTCACGTAAGACCAGATGGAGATTGCTATGGTGCGCAATTTGGCCTACAAAATATTATTAAAAATACATTTCCTGAAAAGGATGTATTTGTCACAGGAGAAACATCTGATTTTGTAAGTTTTGTTGGAACACCAGACATTATTGTTGGACAATCTAATTTAGAAGACAGTTTTTATGAAGATAGTCTTTCTATTGTTGTGGATACAGCAAATAAAGATCGTATCTCAAATCCTAAATATAGTTTAGGTAAAGAAATTATTAAAATTGATCATCATATACCAGTTGATGAATATGGTGATATACAATGGGTAGACACAAGTTTTCCATCATGTGCACAAATGATTGCATATATGGCAACCCAAGTTAAAGATTTTGAAATTACAAAACCTGGTGCTGTAGCAATGTATACAGGTATCTTAACAGATACTGGTCGATTTAAATATCGTGGTGTTAGTGAATTAACGCATCAAATGGCAGGTATGTTGTTAACCAAGGGTGCGGATGTTGAAGAAATTGACCGTGCAATGTCTAATGAAACATTAGATATGTTTAGATTCAAAGGGTATGTATACCAAAACTTTAAAACAACCGATAAAGGCTTTATCTACCTACAAATTACAGATGAAGTTAGAAAAGAATACAACTTAACCTATGAAGAAGCCAGTTCAGTTGTTAATATGTTATCGGGCATACAAGGCTTTCATGTATGGGCACTTTTTATTGAAGATGGCGACTTAGTTCGTATACGTCTGCGCTCAAGTGGTCCAGATATTGATGGTGTAGCAAACCAATTTGGTGGTGGCGGCCATGCTAAAGCAAGTGGCGCAGTTTTAAATAGCTGGGATGAATTAGATCAGTTCATTGAAGCTGTTCACAACGTATTATAGTTTTAAAGGGGGATATTGGTTTTATGAAAACATTATTTGAATTACCAGATGGATTTAACATGATCGAGTCTTTTCTATCATGGGAACAATGGCTGTATATGGTTATTATTCCAGCACTCGTTGTTGTAGTTATAACATTTTTAATTGGTTTAGAACGACAAAATGTCGGTAAAGCGGCAGGTATTTCTAGTCATGTTTTAGTTGGTGTCTCAGCATTAATGATTTCAATTATTCAAAGATTAGTATACCTACAAGAAATTACCAATGGCATTGAATCACCCCAAGGTCAAAGAATTATCGCACAAGTTGTTGCAGGTATTGGTTTTATTGGTGCTGGGGTTATTATGAAAGATTCTAATAATATTATTCACGGTATTACAACCGCATCAACCATTTGGTTTAGTGCATTATTAGGTATTGTCTTAGGTATGGGCTTTTTATTTGAAGGTATTGTCTTTGGCGTATTTGTGGCAGGCTTCATTATCTTAAGAGATGTTAGACGCGGCATTAATCCGTTCGTTCCGGTTATTGATGATATGAAATATAAGCCCACGCCAATAGATGATGATATGAAAGATAGTTAATTTAGAATTTAGGTGACATATGCAATTTCAAACAATTGCTGCAATTGCAACCCCATTAGGTACCGCTGGTATTTCAGTTATACGCGTATCTGGGGACGATGCAATCGAAAAAGTAAATACAATTTTTAAAGGTAAAAACTTAAATAATGTACCGACACATACCATTCATTATGGTCACATTATGAATGCAGATGGTACACCATTAGATGAGGTGATGGTCTCTGTTTTTAGAGCACCCAAATCTTTTACCAAAGAAAATGTTGTTGAAGTGTCTACACATGGTGGTATTTTAATTACACAACTTGTATTAGAACGTATTTTAGATACTGGTATTATCCTAGCAGAACCGGGTGAGTTTTCTAAACGTGCATTTTTAAATGGCCGCATTGACCTTGTTCAAGCAGAAGCGATTATGGATATTATTCATGCAACCAATGAAAATGCAGTCAAAGTAGCACATAAAGCTTTAGATAGAACAACATCAACGATGATTCAAAACTTAAAAGCTAAAGTATTAACAATGATTGCACAAATTGAAGTCAACATTGATTATCCAGAATATGATGATGCAATTGTTATGAGTAAGGAAATTATTTACCCACGCGTTACAGAACTATTAGAAGAAATTAAAGACATACTTCGACGTTCCAAACGTACTCAATATATACGAGAAGGTGTAAAAACGGTTATTGTTGGTCGTCCTAATGTTGGAAAATCTAGCTTATTAAATGCATTATTAGATGAAGAACGTGCAATTGTAACAGATATAGCAGGTACAACAAGAGATACCATTGATGCCTTTGTTAACTTAGATGGCATTACCTTACAACTCATTGATACAGCAGGTATTCGAGATGCAGATGATGCCATTGAAAGAATCGGTGTTGATCGTAGTAGAAAAGCTGTTGAAGCAGCAGAACTTATTTTATTAGTATTAGATCTATCTGAAAAGTTAACTAAAGAAGATACATTATTATTAGAACTAACAAAACATAAAAACCGTATTATTATCGGTAATAAAACAGATTTACCTAAAGCTTTAGAAATTGAGACAATGGTTCAAATTTCTACTTTACAAAGACAAGGATTAAATGAATTAGAACATAAAATTCTTAAAGTTTTACAACTAGATAATCTAGTGGATAAAGACTTTAATTACTTATCTAATATACGACATATACAAAAACTAAAAGAAGCTGAAGCATCATTAGAAAGTGTTGTTGATGCTATCCATATGGATATGCCTGTGGATATTTATGCTGTGGATTTAACCACTGCATGGAACCGCCTAGGAGAAATATTAGGTAATCAACAATATGGAGATTTACTCACAGAATTATTTTCTAAATTCTGTCTTGGTAAATAGTTAAAAACTATCATTATATATGATATAATGAGTCGAACTAAACAAGTTTTAAGGAAGGGGTTGTAAGTCTATGAGTTATGTGGCATTATATCGTACGTATCGTCCGAAGTTTTTTAAAGATGTGTTTGGACAAAAAGTGATTGTTCAAACGCTACAAAATGCCCTTTTAAATGAGAAGTTTGCACATGCGTATTTGTTTTCAGGTCCTAGAGGAACTGGTAAAACATCAGTTGCAAAAATCGTAGCAAAAACCTTAAATTGTTTAGAATCGCCAGTAAGTGAACCATGTGGACAATGTGATGTATGTTTAGGTGTTGACCGTGGCGATGTGCCAGATATTATTGAAATTGATGCGGCATCCAACAATGGTGTGGATGAAATTAGAGATTTAAGAGATAAAGTAAAGTATGCACCAAGTATCGGTAAGTATAAAGTTTATATTATCGACGAAGTTCATATGTTAACTCAAGCAGCTTTTAATGCACTCTTAAAAACTTTAGAAGAACCACCAAAGTATGTTGTATTTATACTGGCAACCACTGAACCGCATAAAGTACCATCAACGATATTATCTCGTTGTCAACGTTTTGATTTTAAAAATATTGAAATTAGTGATATTGAAAGCAACTTAAGAAAAATTATTCAAACAGAAAATTTAAAAATTACAGATGATGCCTTAACAGCAATCGCACGTACTGCTGAAGGTGGTATGCGTGATGCGTTAAGTTTATTAGATCAGGTGGTGTCATTTACCAATGATAAAATTACTGAAGATGATGTTTATTTAGTATCTGGTGGATTATCTAGACGCTATATCAATGAACTACTCTTAGTGATATTTAATAAACAACCTCAAAAGGCTTTAGATTTATTAAATGATATTATTAAAGATGGTAAAGATATTCCAAGGATGGTTTCAGATATTATCTTAGCACTAAGAGATATCTTATTAGATAAAATTAGACAAGAAAAGAAATATCCTGATTTAAAACAAATGGAACCCAATTTAGTTTATGCTTACTTAGATATATTAAATGTCCTACAACAAGAACTTAAATTTACAACATCTAAGCGTGCATATTTAGAACTAGCCATTATAAAGATGATCAATCATCAATCGATTGAAATGGTTGCATTAGAAGATCGTATAAATAATTTAGAAAACGCCTTAAAAGCACTTAAAGATACTCAAAGTAAACACATAATGGTGCAACAAGAGCTTAAGGCAGATATAGAAGCTAAACCGGCGCTTTCTACATTAGGTTTAAAGCCGTTAGTTACTGTAAAACAAGTAGAAGATATCTTAAATAATGCCAATAGAAAAAAGCGAACACTTCTTAATAAAGGTTGGCCGTCCCTTCAAAACTATGAAACACCTAGTTTAAGACCAGCGGCACAACTATTAGGTGAAAGTTCACTAGAGGCTATTAGTAATGATGATGTCATGTTGTTGGTTTCTGATGATATACATACCGCAACAGCCATGTTAGATAGTGACTTTAAACAAAAGGTATTAAATATTTTAAACAATAAACAAGAATTAGTTAAAGACTATATTGTGATTGCTAAACCACAATGGTTGATTTTAAAGTCAGACTATGCAGATCAATATAATGCAGGTACTTCTAAACCACAACTTAAACAAATAGATTTACATTTATATGAAGCACCAATTATTGAAAACAATCAAACAATGGTTCAACCCGAAATTGTTGAACTTGCAACAAATTATTTTGGAAAAGAAAAAGTAAAAGTGGAGGAATAAATATGAACCCAAATATGTTAAATAAATTAAAGAAAATGCAAAAGCAAATTCAAGAAGCTCAAGAGCAAATTGAATCATCAGAATTTATCGGTAAAGCAAGCGGTGTGACTGTCATTATGCAAGGTACACGTCAAGTCATAGATGTTAAAATTGATGAAGATATTTTAGATGAAGTAGAATTACTTCAAGATGCTATCTTACTTGCAGTTAACGATGCACTCGCACAAATCGATAAAACACAAGAAGAAACCATGGGCCAATTTTCCGGTGGTATGGGTGGTTTTGGATTTTAATGTATCCTACCATTATTTTAGAAATCATCGAAGATCTTAAAAGATTACCTGGTATTGGTGAAAAGACCGCTGAACGTTTAGCACTACATCTAACCGGATGGGATGATCAAACAATTAAATCTTTTGGACAACATCTGATAGAATTAAAAGACAAAATCACATTTTGTCAAACATGTGGTCTTTTAACAGACCAATTAGTATGTCAAATATGTAAAGATAGTCAAAGAGATGCCTCCATTATTATGGTGGTAGCAGATTCTAAAGATGTTTTTTCCATCGATAAAACAAAAATATTTAATGGAAAATATCATGTGTTACAAGGTTTAATTGATTTTTCTAAAGGTATCGAGCCCAAAGATTTAAACTTTAATGCCTTAACAAGTCGCTTAGAAGGTGTTAAAGAAATTATTATCGCAACAAACTCTAATGTAGAAGGTGAGTTAACTGCCCAATACATTAAGACACTTTATAAGGATACAAATATTATTATATCTAGACTCGGATATGGACTACCAGTTGGTGCAGACTTAAAATATGCTGACCAACTCACACTTACAAAAGCTGTAGAAAACCGACAAAAGTATTAAAATATGTATTAAATGCAAAATTGTGTTGCATTATTGAAATGTTTCATATACAATATAGACGGTTTTTAGGAGGGCGCAAAATGGCTGACAAAAAATTTAATGACTTATCTTTATTAGAGACAATGGTCGTTATTCTCAAAGAAAACAAAGAAGCGATGTTAATTTACGATTTAATTGAAAGTGTTGCAAAAGTAAAGGAACTTGATATTGAAGATGTAGATTTAATGACACAGCTGTACATGGATATTACTTTATCTGGTAAATTTGTTTTTGTTGGTGATGATAAATGGGCATTAAAGGATGGACATTTAGAATTCTGGGATAAAGATGGCTATGCATTCATATCACCTGAAGAAATTGAAGATCTAGGCGATGATGAAATCGAATTTACTGAGTTTGATTTAGCAGATATTGAAGATCTCGAAGTTGATTTAGTGGATGAAGACAACGAAGAAGATGATGATGACGAAGAAGATGAAGAATTAGACGAAGAAATTAAAGAAGAAAAAGCATATGTTGATGTTGGACTAGATTTAGTTTCAACCGATGAAGATGACGGCTTAGATGATATCGATTTAGACTTAGATGATGATTATGATGAAGATGACTACAACGATATCATGGACGATTATGAAGATATGTATGACAATTAAGAGGGCAACCTCTTTTTTGTTTATAATAAAGCCTTAAATATACGTTGTTACTGATATAATATAAGTAAAGTCCACGTTACGTAGATAAAACACCAAGATTTAAGGGGTCGTATTCAAAAACAAATATACTTTACAAGTATTTTTGGTTTAATTATCTTTCTTCTATGTGTATATTTACCATGGATACTTGCAAGAACTTATCACATACAATCTATAGAAATTATACTTTTTATATTCAGTATGATGATTGTAACGGTATTTGTCATGGTTAAAGTTTATAAGATGATTACAGAAGAACATATAACCTACAGACAAAAGATTAAAAAAGATATTTTATATACGATGAGCGCATACTTCATATTTATGCTCATCAATTACGGTGTTGTCTTTGACTTTATAGAAACCTTACCGGGTTATATGTCATTTGATGGACCATCAATTATCTTACCTGAAATCACACCGATTCATGTTGCTATATTCTTTCAAGAACACATACCTTCTAGATTGTTTGTAAATATATATTTAATAGGTGTTGCAATTTATATATTATGGTGGATTATAGGGTATTACAAACCACGATTTAGAAAGTTCATTAGTTTATTAGGTGGCATTGTAATTATTTTATCGCTATGTATATATTATGATTTAGAAAACTTTGGTGGTCTATATATTGGTTTTACTGCACATACTGCTTTATGGGGTATTGGTTTAATCACTTTATTTATCTACTCAAAAATACATAAAAGACATCCGGTAGAAAAAGAAATTACCAATAACTTATAAAATAAAAAAAAGATAGCTATTGTTGTTGAAAGTTGGCAAACACTTTGATACAATAAAGAAGGGCACACCATATTTTGAAATTTAAAAAGTCTCCTTTTTAGGGGACTTTTATTTATTAATAAGAAAGGTTAGGCACATTTATGGCAACAAAGTTTATATTTGTTACAGGTGGCGTTGTATCATCTTTAGGTAAAGGTATTGCTGCATCAGCGATTGGACAACTTTTAAAATCAAGAGGTTTAAAAGTTTTTACACAAAAATTTGATCCATATATTAATGTGGATCCGGGCACCATGAGTCCTTTTCAACATGGTGAGGTGTTTGTTACAGATGATGGTGCAGAAACGGATCTAGATTTAGGTCATTATGAGCGTTTTATCGATATTAATCTCACCAAAGAATCATCCATAACAACTGGTAAAATTTACCAAAATGTTATCAATAAAGAACGCCGTGGTGATTACTTAGGTGCCACAGTACAAGTGATTCCACACGTCACAGATGAAATAAAATTTAAACTTAAAGAAGCGGCAGAAATTTCAGGAGCAGATGTTATAATTACTGAAATTGGTGGCACAGTAGGTGATATTGAATCTTTACCCTACCTAGAAGCAATTCGTCAAGCAAGACGTGATTTTGGCTATCAAAACACACTTTACATTCATAATACGCTGGTACCTTTTTTAAAGGCATCCAATGAAATTAAAACAAAACCTACACAACACTCTGTAAAGGAACTAAGATCATTAGGTATTCAACCGGATATCATTATTTTACGTAGTGAAGTACCGATTATAGATGCTGTTAAAGAAAAAATTGCATTATTTTGTGATGTGGATTATGATGCTGTTTTTGAGTCGTTAGATGTGGATGTCATTTATGAATCTATTTTAAATTTTAGAAATCAAAAAATAGATGACTATGTGTTAAAGCATTTCAAAATTGAAAACAATGTTGAACCAGATATGTCTTCATGGAAGAATTTAATTGAAACTATTAAACATCCCAAGCATCAGGTGAATATCGCGTTAGTAGGGAAATATGTCACTTTAAAGGATGCTTATTTATCTGTCGTAGAATCTTTAAATCATGCCGGGTTTTTACATCAAACTGAAGTTAATATTCATTGGATTAATGCAGAAAAATTAAATGAATCCAACTTGACAAAAAAATTAAAAGATATGGATGGTATTTTAGTGCCTGGTGGTTTTGGAAGACGTGCTACACAAGGTAAGATGTTAGCAATACAATATGCAAGAGAAAATAATATACCATTTTTTGGTATATGTTATGGTATGCAACTTGCAGTTCTAGAGTATGCTAGAAATGTATTGGGCTATAAAGATGCTAACACAACAGAAATTGATCAAGCGACCAAACTACCTTTAATACATACTAAAAAAGCAGAAGATACGGACATAGGTGGTACATTAAGATTGGGTTTATATGATTGTAAAATAGAAGAAAACACCAAAGCTTATAAAGCTTATCAAAAGCATATCATTCAAGAACGTCATCGCCATCGTTATGAATTTAATAATCAATATAGAGATTTATTAAGTGATGGCCAATTTGTCTTTAGTGGTGTAAATCCAGAGCAAAATTTAGTTGAAATTATAGAATTAAACAATCATCCATGGTTTGTTGGTGTACAATATCATCCTGAATTCTTATCAAGACCATTAAGACCACACCCATTATTTAGAGATTTTATTGATAATTCACTAAAAAATAACAAAAATAAGTCATAATTACACGTTATGTTTGTAAAAGAGAGTAAATAGATATATAATATCTATTGGCAAAACGATAAGGAGGAATCAAAAATATGTTAGTTTCGGCAAGAGAAATGTTACAAAAAGCGAAAGCTGAAGGTTATGCAGTTGCACAAATCAACATTAATAACCTTGAATGGATTAAAGCAGTATTATCTACTGTTGAAGAATTAAAATCACCTGTGATTTTAGGTGTATCAGAGGGTGCAGCTAAATATATGGGTGGTTATGAAAATGTTATGGCAATGGTATCTACATTGGATAAAGCAATGAACATTACAGTTCCAGTTGCAGTACACTTAGACCATGGTTCATATGAAGGCGCTTTTAAAGCAATTCGTGCAGGTTTTACTTCGGTTATGTTTGATGGTTCACACTATCCATTTGAAGAAAACTTAAAGAAAACTAAAGAAGTGGTTGCAGTTGCACACGCAGTTGGTGTATCTGTAGAAGCTGAAGTAGGTTCTATCGGTGGTGAAGAAGACGGTGTTGTTGGTACTGGTGAATTAGCTGATCCAGAAGAGTGCCGTATTATTGCAGCAACAGGTGTTGACCTATTTGCAGCAGGTATTGGTAATATCCATGGTAAATATCCAGCAAACTGGAAAGGTTTAGACTTTGATGTTTTAAAAACTGTAAGTGAAGTAACTAATGGTGTACCACTAGTATTACATGGTGGAACAGGTATTCCTGAAGCTATGATTAAAAAAGCTATTTCATTAGGTATTGCTAAAATCAATGTCAACACAGAATTACAATTAGCATTTGCTGCAGCAACTAGAAAATACATTGAAGAAGGTAAAGACTTAGAAGGTAAAGGTTTTGACCCAAGAAAATTATTAAACCCTGGATACCTTGCAATGAAAGAAGTTATTAAAGATAAATTAAC
>CAZYKH010000016.1:18908-34522 GCA_964648225.1 uncultured Acholeplasma sp. | reverse complement strand
ACCTGTTCCCATCCCGAACACAGAAGTTAAGCATCTTAGCGCCGACGATAGTTATGACCAATAGCGAAAATAGGACGTTGCCAGGCATATACTTTCTAATTAAATAAATTTAGCAACAAATGTGTCACCCACAAGAATTATCAATTGTAAGCCTACTTAGCTCAGTTGGTTAGAGCACCTGACTGTTAATCAGGGGGTCGCTGGTTCGAGTCCAGCAGTGGGCGCCACTTTTTTAATAATAAAACTCACATGTATGTGTGAGTTTTTCTTATGTATATATAAATTATATAATGATGCTATCAAATATAATAAAATATACGTTAATGATAAGTTTACATGAAAATTTAGCTATAATCGTATATAATAGAGATGAGCCAAACTAAAGGAGATTTAAACATGCCAGGATTTGTTTCAGTATTTTTCATCTTATTTATTATACTATTTATAACTCTTATTATTTATAACATTTCAATAGTTGGTCGTGTAAATAAACAAAATAAAACTCCCATCAAGCAATTTAATTTAGATGGGAAAATGTATAAGGTATATTCTATAAAAACCTATCATAGAACTTCTAATAATCGCGTTGTCTATGAACTAAGAGATGGTCAAGACCAAATAATTGGCACCTTTAATAGTTTAAGTGATATTCTTGTATTATTAAATTTAGATAATTTTCCGAATGAAGATATTTTTGGTAGGTAAGGATACGCATGAAAAAACCATTCTTTATGATTGTTGCAGGTGGATCTGCATCCGGTAAATCAACAGTTGTTGAGTCTATTTTAAACAAGGCAGGTATCCAAAGTGTACTTGTTTTAAACCAAGATGATTACTACTTAGATCAAAAAGACTTACCAATGGAAAAACGTGTTTTAATGAATTATGACCACCCCAATAGTATTGACATTGAATTACTTAAAAGTGATTTAGCAAAACTACTAGAAGGTGCAACCATTGATAAACCTGTCTATGATTATAACTTATATACACGAAGTGATAAAACTGTTAAGGTATCATCAAAACCCATTATTATATTAGAAGGTATTTTAAGTTTAGTAGACGCTGATATTAGAAGTTTAGCTGACCTTAAATTATATGTTGAGTTAGATGATGATATACGCTTTATTAGGCGATTAACACGGGATGTTAAAAATCGTGGACGTACCATGAATTCTGTCATTAATCAATACATTACTACGGTTAAACCGATGTATCATAAGTATGTCAAACCAACCAAACGTTATGCGGATATCATCATTCCTAATGATGATAAACATAATACAGCTGTCGATGTCATTGTTAATATGTTAAAAACAATTAAGGAGTCCAAATGATATTAGTTATCGCTGCGATGCAAAGTGAAGTTGAAATACTTCAAAGTCATCTTCAATTAAAATCTTCACATCCTTTTAAAGTATATGAAGGCACTTATCAAGATAAAGAACTATTACTTGTTATTTCTGGTGTTGGAAAGACAAATGCATCGAGTGCACTATCACATATGCTTACACTTTATCCTGCCATTAGACAAGTTATTAACTTAGGTATTGTTGGCGGTCATAAGGTAGGTCTTTATGATACTTTTATCGTTTCAGAAGCAACCTATCATGATGTGGATTTAACGGTATTTAACTATGATTATGGTCAAATTCCTAAATATCCAACCATTTATTATACAGATATGCAATTACTTAACAAGTTCAATAACTTTAAACACGTAAGGTTATATACTGGGGATGTATTTTCGACAAAACCAATTTTAGATGCACCTTATATTGTAGATATGGAAGGGGCAAGTATCTTTCAAGTATGTCATAACTTTAAATATCCTGTTATATCTATTAAAGTAGTTTCTGATGTATTAGGTGATAGTCATCAAATTGATACGTATAAGAAAAGTGAAGCAGCACTTGCTGATCAATTGTTAGAAGCACTTGACATCGTTTTGGAGGTGTTATAAATGAAAGGATTAATCATTTATTCTGATTTCATGGAAGATAATGAAGCATTATCAACGACTGCTTTATTAAGACGTGCAAAGTTTTTAATAGATTCTGCAACAATCCATGATAATCTTATAGTAAAAACAGCTTATGGTATTGAAGTTAAAGCAGATAAAAATTTAGCTAAAATAGAGTTTAATGCGTATGATTTTTTAATCATACCAGGTGGACCATATGTAGCAAAAATCATAGATGATGCCGACTATATTTACGATACAATTAAAGCGTTTAATGAGCAAGACAAAGACATCTATGCAATATGCGCTGCACCGCGGTTTTTAGGCCGTTTAGGCATGTTAGATGACCTTGAGTTTACTGCCTTTCCGGGTTCAGAAAAAGATGCCTCAAACGGCAAATATTTAAAAGATGAAAAAGTTGTAGTGACACCTAAAATTATTACTGCACGTTCTGCTGGTGCAGTCATAGATTTTGTTTATCAAATAATTTATAAAAATCAAGGTAAAAAAGCAGCCAAAGGGCTTATTAAAAACATTATGTATTGAATACAACAAATGCAAAAAAAGTCATATTGTTATTGACAATTTATAATAACTTGATATAATTATACATGCGCATTAAGTGGCCCGTTGGAGAAACGGTTAACTCACATGCCTTTCACGCATGCATTCACGGGTTCGAATCCCGTACGGGTCACCATTTATTTGCACCCATAGCTCAATTGGATAGAGCGTTTGACTACGGATCAAAAGGTTAGGGGTTCAAGTCCTCTTGGGTGCGCCATTTATATTTCTAAATTACAACATCCATTTTTTGTCAATCAATCGCCCTCAGCGATACCTTATTATCGCACATAGCGATACTTAAGTCAATAGAAATAATAAAAAAAGAGGTGGATTGTATGAAGTTGAAAGAAATCAGAGAAAAAAAAGGTATTACACAAACTGAATTAGCTAAGCAAATAAATCGTAAACCTAACTTTATTTCTGAAATAGAATCAGGTAAGAAATCAATGAGCATTGATACTTTATTAAAGGTAATAGATGTACTGGATTGCTCTGCAGATGAGTTACTAGGCATAAAGAAAAAATAGGCATTCCTTTTTAGGAGTGCCTTTAATTTAGAAGGGATAATATACGTAGTATATTTAAGGGATTTATATGGGTTTTGTATCTATAGTAGACAAGCAAAAAAAACTTGATTTTAATCTGGAAGATGAATTGGAAAATTATTTAAAGCCATTCTTTTATAAGAATTTATCTATATTACATCAGGTTTTCAATGAACAAAGCTTGTTTGTTGATTTTCCACTTAGATTTTATGAATCTAGTTTTACTAGTTTTATAGATAAGTATTTTTATAAACCGTATGATTGTTTAAAAAATAATGATGATAAAGAAAGTATTTATTTGTTATTATCTGAAACAATTGTAAATTTAATTAGATATTACTATTATTATTATCATTATTATTCTAAAAGAAATCAGTTTATAACTCATTTTTTTCAATATGATCACAATGATACTGCAGATATTAACATGAATATTAAAAGGAATGAACAAATACTATCTCTTATGGGATATAATTTCATAGAATTAAAAGATAACGATAATAAGATTCCTTATTATCAGTTAGTCAAAACAAATCAGGAAATTGAACTCATAGTATCAAGTATGGATAATGAAGATATTTCAACAGAAATTCTAAAATATAAGATGTTAAATATAACAGAAGAAATGAAACTCAATATTATAAATAAGATCTATCTTTATTTAAAACCATTGAAAAAAGACCTTAGTAAAATATATGATACAATAGCGAATCTAATGAATAATGGAATCAGACATAAGAGTCCAGAAAAAATAAATTTAAATATTGAAAAATATATTAATGAAACAGATAACATTTATGATATTATTTATGATTTGATGATTGAAGTCCTTTATGATTATTTATTTATTGATTTACATAAGAAAAATAAAACTATAATAAAACAAATTAAAGAATTAAATAATCATAATGACTAAATAAAGGAAGAGAAGAAAATTATATGAATGAATATAAACGTATTGAAATTGAATTAGATATACATGGGATCTCTTTGTCAGCAGGTAGTGGGAACTCATTTGTTAATCTATTATCAAAAAAAGATAAAAAAATAATTATGCTTGTAGATATTTCAGAAGACATGAGATTTGGATATATTACTTTTCAAAATAATCGAGAAAATATATTCTTATATTATTTCGGTGATAGCAATATCCAATATATGTACAAAGTTGCAAAATATATATTAGAGAATTATAAAATGTTAATATATAAACCATATAAAAATATTGAGTTTGAATATATAAATTTAGATTTGATTGAATATGATAAAGAATATGAAGATGGAATGTTTGAAACTCTACATAGTGAAATTTTATTTTCATTTAGCTTTGATAAAGTTGAAATAATAAAATACAATAATAATGAAATTATAGAAGTAAAATCACTATATGAATCAGCAAAAATATATATAGATCCAGATTCTTTTATTGATGACTTAATTGATGAAATTAAAACCAAATAAAGATAATAAATAAATATTGAAATCTGTGTTAAGAGGTATAGTTATGGCAATTAAAGTTGAACAAGTGAATGCAAATGGCACTATCGTTCTAGATTATGATGTTACTAAATTGGGGTTTAAATTATATGAACCCATTTTTCAATTATTTGGTAGTAGAATCAAAAAAATTAGGTTATTTAATAAAACAGTATTAGAATATACAAGATTAGATGGGTCAAAAGAAATATTACTGGTTAAGTCGATATCTTATTTAGGTAATCCTCATCCTTTATATAAGAAAAGAATTCAAATACCTAACTGGTACAAGGATTTTTGTTTACAAGCAGAAGAAATATACGCCAATATAAGATTTATTGGTATATACGAATACGATAATAACTATGTTTTTGTTGATTTTATAAAGGATACTTATTTACCTAGAATTGTTAATAACTCATCAGCACACGTTTATACACTAGATATTCAACAAGCCATCCTTTATGGACAGCATGAGAAAATAGATAGAAATAGTAATGTTATAAGATTAATCAGATATGATCAATTTGAAGCATATCTAAACTCGGGTTATTCAATTAAAAATCCGCTATTGAAACAAATTGAGGCTTATGCATCATTCCTGCCAAAAGAGCCTATTACAGCAATAGATGCAATCGAATACATGTACCACAAGAAAAGCAGGAATTGGCGCCAAAACAGGTGGAATGGGTGGTATTTTGAGACGCTCTTTGATGATTACATTGAAACATATAATCTTCAGTCAGAAATAAGCACTCATAATAATTATAATCCACTAGATATTGATTTGGATTTATATTTTATGGAATACGGATTTTATGGTGATCTAAAAGCACACGACAGTAAATCTGCAATTATTCAAGGAAATAAAACAGAAAACATATTGCTAGCCATTAAAGACAATAAGGTTTGGTATATAGTTGGTGAACATTCATCAAAGCCTGATGATGGATCAATGAATAAACTAAGAAAACAATTTTCATTAGATCAAGGAGATGTAAAAGCAGTAGGTGGTTCAATTAAATCGTCTATACAGTTTAAAGAATTAATCGTAATTGAAATCAATGAATACAATATCAAATATTTTGACAAGGATTATCAACTTGGATTTATTAATAGTGATGGAAAACCAAGAACAGCAAAAATCAGTTTAAAAAAAGAACATCTTAAAAGAGATGATCTTGTTATAGCTAGATTCAAAATATAAAAAACATCAACAGAAATTAATCTGCTGATGCTTACATATATTGTTCTTTAACTTTTTTGAAAATGTGTTTAACAATTTGAACGTTTAAACTATTTCCAAACTGTTTATATGCTTGCTGGTCGGTTGATACAATTTTAAAATCTTCAGGAAAACTTTGAAGTCTTGCACATTCTCTAGGTGTAAGTCTTCTTTTATATCTGCCCACAATTGGAATATGTACCATAGCTACAAGTGCAGGATATACATCTGGTTTTTTTACTCTAACTCCTGAAGGTCTAAATTGAATGATACCTTCCCAAATAGAATCAATACTAGTTCCTGCTTGCCATTCAAACTTTTTGTGAGTTGGTATAAAGTCTTCTAAATAATTGTGTTTTAATAGCCACTTATCAATGAACTTTTTATTATCTATGTATAGTTTTCTATTTCTGTCAACAAAAGATTTTTTCCACCCCGGGTAATCTTTATAATCTTCACCATTTGATTGGAAATAATTAGACCAAACTGGGAATCCAATTACTTTTTCACTAATCCCTAGGTAAAACTCATTCCAAGTAGTTAGGACTTTTTTTTCATACTTGGTTAAATTATATTTTTTCGGAATTGACTCGTGTTCATCAATTATGGAATAAACACTATTATCAGTTTTTTCTAGGAGGTTACCAAAATCAAAAGTAAGGGGCTTATCAACATTTTTAGGATCATATACTCCAACAATAAACACTCTTTCTCTTAAATGAGGTATGCCATATTGATGAGGACTTAGTAGTAATGGTTTCTCTGTTAGTCTATAGCCGATTGTCTTTAAATTTTCTTGAATAATTTTCCACGTTCGACCTTTATCATGAGAAGTTAAATTTCTAACATTTTCAAGAAGGATAATTTTAGTTTTATGTTTTTCTAGAATTCTTTGGATTTCAAAAAACAAGGTTCCCCTTGTATCATTCAAACCATCCTGTTTACCCGCTTTAGAAAATGCCTGGCACGGAAACCCGGCACATAGTACATCGTGATATGGAATATCCTCAGCATCAACTTTGGTTATGTCATTATCTGCATCCATATCATAGTTAACTTTATATGTTTCTATAGCATCTCTGTCAATCTCTGATGCAAATACACATTCGCCACCAAATGAAGTCATTGCTTGATGAAATCCACCAATACCTGCAAACAGGTCTATAAATTTAAATCTTTTCTTATTCATAAATAATACCTCATTGCTATTATACAAAATTTGAGTCTAAAAAGCTACCACTTTATTTGTTTTTTAAAGTACAAATGGTTAAAGATGATATTAAATTGTGTAAATCATATAATAGTTGATATAATAAACATATAAAAACTTATATAAACAGGGATGGTAAGATAAAAAATGAAAAAAGATGATAATCCAAAAAGATTTAGACCGGAAGCGAGACATTTATTGACGATAGGCAAAGAGTTAATAAAAGACCAACAATCAGCCATACTAGAACTTGTCAAGAATGCATATGATGCCGATGCAGATGATGTATATATTATTTTTAAGGATTTAAATGATAAAATACAAATTATTATTAAAGATAATGGTCATGGGATGACAGAAAATGACATAGAATCAAAGTGGTTAGTGCCTTCAACATCTGATAAACAAAATAGAAAAACTAGCCCTAAGGGTAGAAAAATGCAAGGTAGAAAAGGTATTGGTAGATTTGCTACTTCTATGTTAGGAGAGAAACTAGAATTAATCACTGTTAAAAATAATATAGAAACTTCAATGATGCTTAACTGGGCAGATTTTACTAAACATAAATATTTGGATGAAATTAAGATCTATTTAAGTACTTATATGGTCGATGAGGATAATGGGACAAAGTTCATTGTAACAGGTGATATTAATCATAAAAATGAGTGGAATACTTCAGAATTTAAGAATCTTAATTATGAGTTAAGAAAACTTGTTACTCCACTTGTTGATAAGTTTAACATTTATCTAGATATTTCTGATTTCAGAGATTCTTATGAAAGTTTAAATATTAGTAAAGATCATCCAATTGAAAGACTTACATTATTTGAAGAATATCATTACAGGATACATGGAACAATCAATGATGATGGGTCTGGAAAACTAACTTTTGAACATCCTGTAAGTAATTTTTCAGAAGATATTGATTTCAATGTGATTAAAAAAAAGGAAGAAATGGACATATATGAACCTTGCGGAAAGTTGATAGTTGACTTTAGGGTGTTCGATAGGGATAAAAGTCAGTTAGAGAATCTAGCAAAAACGTTGGGTTTATTTATGAAAAATAATAAACCAGATTATAGAGGTGCAGCAAAAGTAATAGATAATATTATTGGAGTCAATATATCTAGATTTGGATTTAGGTTAAGACCATATGGAGAGGAATTTTATGATTGGTTAGGATTGGATACAAAAAGAGTTCAAAATCCAACATTAAAAATAGGAGTAAATCAAATTTCCGGAAGTATTGAGATTGAGTCTGAAGAGCAATCTAATCTTATTGACAAGAGTGCGAGAGATGGACTGAAAGAAAATAAAAGTTATAACACATTAAAATTGATAGTAAATCAAATTATACAATTACTCGAAACTAGAAGGTATGGTATAAGAAGAAAGAGTACGACGAACTTTACTCATAAATTACTTACTACTAAAATGATTCGTGAACTTGTCGATTATTCCAGCATTAAAAGTACATTAGAATTAAAATTTAGCGAATATAATGTAAAACCTTCAGATATTGAAGTGATAAATCAAATTATTGATGAAAAAACAAAAACTGATACAGAGATTCTAAACCAGTTAGAGAATACACTGGCTGAATATCAAAATCAAGTAACACTTGGCAGGATGATTAATGTACTACTTCATGAAATAAGTAGACCATTAGGAACTTTAAAAGATAATTCCAAAATGATAAATGAATATTATGAGTTATATAATAAGCAGAAGAATATTGAATACATTAATGAGATTATTACTTCAATCAATAACATTAACGAGCAAAGTGAATTTATTATAGATATTGTACAAAGATTAAAACCTTTTTCAATTAAAAAAAGTACTTTAAAAAGATCGTTTTCTGTTGTTGATTTAATAAAAAAATCACTCAATCTCTATAAAAATGAGTTTAAAAGATTAGGTATAGAGTATCAAACCAACTTTGAAAGCAATTCTAAAGTTTTTGGTTGGCACTATGATTTTAGTATGGTAATCAATAACATTATTGATAATGCAGTATTTTGGTTATCAACATCAAAAAATAAAAAAAAGTTATTTATCTCAGTCAATGATGAAGATGATTATATAAAAATCGAATTTATAAATAATGGACCGAAAATTCCAGAACAACTTTTAAAAGAGGGCTTATTATTTGTTCCTGGAATATCTAACAAGCCAGATGGAACAGGTTTGGGACTATCTATTGTTGGAGAAGCTACTCAAAGACTAGATGGAAATGTTACTGCTACTAACCTTAATGATTCCGTTGTGTTTACAGTTATGATCCCTCATGAAGGAGATAAAAAAAATGTCTAATTTAAATATTTTATTATTAGATGATGATATAAGAGTGATTCAAGATTTCCAGAGAACTATCGAACTATTTAATATAAAAAGAGAGGATATAAGGATTGAAGTAATTTACCATAGTTCGGCTTGTTTAAATGAAATATCAGAACTGATCAAACCGAGTTTGAATGGTATAATAATTGACATGAAGTGGAATGGTGATGATTATTTTGGAGAGAAAATTGCAACTATTGCAAAAGAGTATATGATACCAGTCGTTATTTTTTCGGGAAATTCATATGAGATGGTAGAAAATGATTTTTATAAGTTTATACCAAAAGAACAGGGCGCTTATACGATTTTAGAACACTTTGTTTCATTACACGATACAAAGTTTAATGAGATATTTAGTACAGAGGGTATATTATTTAAAGAATTATTAGAAATATTTTGGAGCCATGCAGCTAATGATATATTAGAATGGAATAAAATAGAACCAAAGTACAAAGTTAATAGATTGATAAGATATGTTGTTTCAAGGCTAACTCATAAATATTCATTAAATATCGATACAAGAGATAAATCAGATGAATTTTCTCCTAGTGAATACTATATAAATCCAAACATTAGAGAAAAACCATATTCTGGGACTATAATTAAGAATTTAGAATCGCAAAAGAGATATATAATAATAAATGCTTCATGTGATATGGAAAGAGAACTTCCAGATTTTATTACAGTCTGTGAACTAGATGAGCAAATTAGAAGTGAGTATCAAAGTAAGTATCATGCCAGCAATAGTAATGGTAAAAAAAGCATTAAAGATAAATTTAATAATATGATCAAAAACAGTAATCAGAGATTTCATTTTTTACCTGAGTATTCTTCAATAAAAGAATCATTTATAGATTTTCAAAAAATAATAAGCATAGAAAACAAGAAAATTGTTGGAGAAAACCAAGAGTATATAATTGAGTATTCGGTAACACCGGACATATTTAAGGATATTCAATATAGATTTAGTCATTACTATGCAAGACAAGGACAGCCAGATCTTGATAACTTGTTTAAGATTGAAGTGTCAAAATTAAGTTAGAAGATAACATATATGTTGTTTAAAAAGTATTGCTTTAAATTATTAAACCTGGTAAAATTGGGATAAAGTGAGGTGAATGTATGAATATAATTGATTTGTTTGCAGGTGCAGGTGGATTAAGTGAAGGATTCAGAAACGACAAATTTAATATTCTATTCCATATTGAAATGGATTCTGATGCATCTGAAACACTAAAAACTAGAGAAGCATACTATTATTTGAAAAATAATGATCAACTAAATCACTATTACGATTACTTGAATAAAAGAATCTCTAAAGAAGAATTATATAAATTAATACCTCGAGAATTTTTGGATAGCGTTTTGAATGTAGAAATTTCAGATGATACGATTGAAAAAATTTTTAATAAAATTGATGATAAACTACAAAAAGAACAATTAAACGGCATAGTCGGCGGACCACCTTGCCAGGCTTTCTCAATGATTGGTAGAGTCTCTAATAAAGATAAAAAAAGCGATGACAAAAGAATTTATTTGTATGAATATTATGTAGATTTTTTAAAAAGATATAAACCAGATTTTTTCGTCTTTGAAAACGTCAAAGGATTGCTTTCATTTAAAGATGAAAATAATGAATTACTTTTACCAAAAATTATTAAAGCATTTGAAGAAGTAGGATATTCGATTCAAAAAGATATTATTGATACTTCTGAATACTATGTTCCTCAAAATCGTGAAAGATTATTTGTATTTGGATTTAAAAAAGAATTTGATCAGGTTAACTTTTTCGAAGAATTAGCAAAAGAAAAAAAAACCCCAATTACTCTTCAAGAATTATTTGAAGATTTACCAATAATAAAGCATGGGGAAGAAAACAATGAATATAGAATGAATGCAACAAGCAGATTTGTTATTGAAAATCTCAGATCAACAGATGCACCGTTAACATTCAATATTGCTAGACCACATAATGAAAGAGATTTATCAATTTATAAAATTGTTGCTGAAGCCAAGCGTGAAGGCAGACAAATTAGATATTTTGATTTACCATCAAAACTAAAAACACACAAATCTACAGATGTTTTTACAGATAGATTCAAAGCATTAAAATATGATGATTATTCACATACGATTGTAGCTCATATTGCAAAAGATGGTCATTATTATATACATCCTGATGTAAAACAGAACAGATCAATAACAGTTAGAGAAGCTGCTAGAATCCAAACTTTTCCTGATGACTTCTTTTTTGAAGGCTCAAGATCATCTGCATTCAAACAAATTGGTAATGCAGTTCCACCAATATTATCAAAGAAAATTGCAAATACTATTTCAAGAATAAAAGAAACGGCAAAATAAATTGTCGTTTTTTTTGATATAATCATATGTGGAGGGATAATAAATGAGAATACTAAACGAACTTAAAGATCGATTGATTAATAATGAAAGGATGTATTTAAGACATAATCCTGAAAGAAAGCAATCTGTAAACCAATTAATATCTAATATCAATAAAATTACATATCCATATGACTTAATTAATTTTGTAGAACGCTCTTTTACAGATCCAAAAAAGAAACTAAGATTTATTGAATACAAAATAAATAATCTACCAACACCAATAGATATTGTTAATGAGTATAAAAATATTGAATCATTACCAAGAATTATGGTTACAAATTTAAAAGTAGGAGAAACATATCCATCAATTATGATTTCTGCATTAGCAAACAATTTTAACATTCAGGTTGGAATGTACTATATTGAATTTAACAACAAACCATATGTTATTGTTACTGCAGAAATACCTGAGGGGCAAGACAATGTTGCTTATTCAAATAGTTGGATAGTTAAGAATAAAAAAATTAGATATATGATGCAACAACCAAGAAATAATCTAAACTTTAAGAATCTACCCTACAATAAGGCAATAATTGATTCTTACGAAAACAAAACAAATTTAGATGTCCTGGTATTTTACAGAAGTTCCAGAACAAATGATTTTACATATGCAGGTATTTTTAAAGTTACTAAAGTGAATGATGATAACTCAGTTCAATTAGAAATTATAGAGGAAAATTTATTTACTCAATATATTGATACAGAGAAAAACTTGTTTGAAACAAAACTTGACAAAACCAAAAAATTAATCTTAGAAAATAAAATAAATAAAGAATCACTAAAAATTGGTAAAATTAAAAAACGTGATTATATTGAAAGTTATATTAATAACTTAATCACGGGTGAAGCAGGAGAGACGCTTGTACTTAAGTATGAACAGGAGCGATTAAAAGCACTAGGATTAAAAGGTGATGAGTATACAGTTCAGAAAGTATCAGATTATGATGATACAATGGGATATGATATAAAATCATATAATATTATTAATGATAAAATCGAAGAGATTTTTATTGAAGTAAAAACTACAACCGATTCATCATTTGGAAGGTTTTATCTATCAAGTAACGAATTCAAGACCATGAAGCAAAAAAAAGACCATTATAGAATATATCGTGTATTTGATATTAATTCAAATGATCCTAAATTGTTTATAATTTCAAATGAAAACTTTGATGAATTTAATATTGAAGCATCAACATATATTGTTAACCAGGGATAAGCAGTTTTGCTTATCTCTTTATTTTTCCACCGTAATTATAGCAATTTTTTTATACCTGACATTTAATACTTTAGATCTGTCATAGTCTATATTATGTAGCATGTTCAAATCTGAATCAAAAAACTCAATGTCGTCTGTATCTTTATCTAACTTTGTATCTAGAAACTTTGTAATTGTCATTTGTGGTTACCTACCTTTTTAAATAAGTAAACCACAATGACAATTTAAAATCTACCAATGTTTTCCTAAAAGTACCAAATATTTTAAAAACTTACTTAATAACTTTTCTATATTGTTTTAATAAGAAGTCTGCTGAATCCTTAATATATACTTTGGTTTGATCAGGTGATGCATGACCGAGTAATTTTTGAACCGTTAAAACATCACCATCAAGTTTGTTATACATATCACTAGCAAAAAACTTTCTAATCATATGTGAAGACAATTTTCTAATTTTCGTGTTTCGTTTAATTTTATCAAAACAATAATCTACTGTATCAACTGAACACCTTTCTTCCCTGATGTAATTCCACAAAACATAATCAGATATATGACCATGCTTTTTAAAAGCTTTTTCTAACAAAGGTTTTGTAATTATATTACTAAAAGAAGTAATACGCTTTTTACCATTCTTAGTTATGTCAAGAACAATCATATTAGGATCATATTGAATATTACTAAATTTCAGATTTAATAATTCGTTTCTTCTACATCCTGTATCTCTAAGAAGTGAGATTAACAATTTGTACAGTAGATTATTCCCATTGTCATCTAGACTGTAGACATATGAATATACTTTTTTCATAGTATCATAAGTTGCTACATCATATCCTTGAGTATCATCTTTCAATCGTTCAACTTTCCCTAATGGATTATCTATATCAAAATAGTTTAGTACACTCGACCAAAATTTTATTATTTTATTAATTGTTGAATTTTTCAAATTTCTTTTATTATGTTTAAACCAATGTATTATATCTAACCATGTAATTTTATTTAAATGATCTAAAGTGGTTATACTTAAACCATCGAAACAAGCAATCAAATATTTAGTCATTGAAACGTCGAAATAAAATGTAGAAGGACGTTTTTTTATTTGACTCATTTTAAGATATCTACTAAGTAATAATTTTATTTTATTTTGTTTCATACTAACCCTTTCTTTATAAAGTGCGAAATTCCAGTATTAGGCGGCCTGTATTTAATTATTATGCATTCTTTTATAAAAAAATAGTAAGTATTAAAAAAAGTTACCTATCCAACCTGTAAAAATTAGTGCAATTATCATTAACACTACAAAAATAATGAATCCATCCCAAGTAAATATTTCTCTGGCTGATACTTTAACATTATGTATCGTATTTTTTATTGGCCGTACTAAGGAAAAGAAAAATATAAATATTCCTAAAGGTAAAATCCAATTTAGATTATCCCATAGCCATTTCATAAAGTTAAATAACCATTCAAAAGGCATAATATCACTCCTTTAAGGGGATAATACTCATTACCACATAACCAGGTCTAACATAGTTAATATCATTTAATACATAAGTAATAAGATACTTAGTTAATGGATGTTTTAGAGTTATTTTGTTGTCATTTATTACATTAAATTGAATGATGTCACCAACTTCATAATTCCTATCGTTAAAACGGACTTCAAATGTTTTTACACCACTTTCAATATCTTCATAATATTGGTCAAGTATTTTTAAATGATGTACTCTTTTGTAGTCATAGTTACAAAGATTTATATTCTCTTTAATTGAAATATTATCTTTCATTAAAACCACCCAATCATAAATCCAAATATAACAATTATCAATATAACTACAATTATAAAAATCAATGTACTAAATCCGGCTGATCTTTTGTATTTGTTTTTATGATATCGTTGATTAGGACTAAAAGCTTTTGAGAAAGTATTAGTTACTGTTCTTGTACCATTAACAAACAATGCGATTACATAAAGTACAAATAAAACTAAAATAATTGCTAATATGCCTATTCCAACTAAAACAAAGGTATCCCAATTACTATTAACAAATGCAAATATACTATTAAAACTATCTAATATAGTTTGTAATCTGTCTTCTAAGTCATCTAATGGATCTTCAGAAGCACCACCACCTGATACCGTATCAATGTTATCGTATGGCACATGGTAAATTTCACCTTCATATTTATACATAACATCAAGAATTATAATGTCATCATGAATCTCATATCCAGTATATCGACCATCGTTATAAGTTTGTAAATAGACTCTATACATCGAATAATCTGATGTAAATAATTCATTCATAGTTAATGGTTCTTCACCACGTGTTAATTGTGCCAAATTGATAATGTCTAAATATTGTTCTTTATATGAGAGGTCTAAATTATCTAACCTAGTAATTGTTTCACCCCAATCTATTACAGAGATTGGATCAAAAATAATAGAAGTAGGACTAAAGAAAGTTAATAGATGTTGCCAGGTTGTTTTCATATCAACAACTTCACCTTTAGCACGTGCAATTCTAACAGTTTTGTAATCAGTATCCCACCAACCCATAAAAGATTTCCATCGATACTGATATTCAATTTCAATAGATAATAAATCATCTAAATCCATAGGAAATAATACATCAGCATAAGCTTTACCTTTACCACCATCATGA
>CAZYKH010000016.1:0-18898 GCA_964648225.1 uncultured Acholeplasma sp. | reverse complement strand
TATCTGTAAATACATAATCACCATCAGTTAGATTCATACTAACAAAAGGCCTAAAACCATTGATGTTATCTTCATCATCTAAAAATATATTTACCTGTTCATTGATAGGTTTTTCAGAAGCTGGTAATTGAAACTCATAATATATATATTTCTTCCCATTCTCTGAATAGTATATACCATCATTCAAAGGTGCTTTTTGCAACTCTAAGACACCAGGTAATTCCATTATGCCCAAATCATATCTCTTATTACCATAAAATATTTTGACATCATAATTATTATCTTGAAAATAAGTAAATTTAACTTGACCAGTTTTACCTGGTGTTTTAGCATCATTTAAATATCCAGAGGTAACCGGTAATTCATTAAAATCAGTGATTGGTATAATATCATTTTCCTCAACCGGTTCATCAATTGGTGATGTTTGTTTAAAATATATTCTAAATATTTCCTCTGATTCTTGATACCCATTTTTTTGGATCATGTTTGAACTATAAAGGGTAGTGTTATCAGATCTAAAAAACAAACCATCCCACCAAGATAATATTTCTAAATTATCAACTTCATCTTCAAATTGTATAAACCAATTTTCATCAGAAGGTAATTTAGATTCAATGACTAATTTTTTATAATTTTCAGGTGATGAGATGTTAAACATATATTCACCTTCATTATCAAAACCAGCATATTGCGCATTTGAATGTTCATAACCATAGTATTTTGAATTTTCTGTAAAGTCTTTTATTGTACCAAATTTGATACCAGTGTTTGCTGTATAATTAAAGTATGTTGTTCCAATATGTATTCTAAGGTTTACAGCTTGGACATTATTACCATTGATATTTGTTAACTCATGGTATAATCCCCATTTATCGTTGCCAGGATCATTTACTAACATATCATCATTTATTGCATAACTATAATTTGTAAATAGTAGTAATGATATGACGAATGTTAAGAATATAATTGATATTTTTTTCATATTATTTTTTACCTTCTTTTTTTGTTAATTTGTTATAATAATTATGTAACGTATGCACACGCGAATTAAGTTTCGATAATACGTTACTTTTTTTTGTTTGGTATCTTTACTTTTTATTGTTTTGTGTTATAATAATCGTAGAAGGTGCTATGAACGAATTAAGTTTCGGGTCGCCCTTCTTTTTTTATTTTTTAAAATTCTTGATAGATCGATTAAATTTCGGTCTATCTTTTTTGTTTATTTTCCAATCTGACAATTCCTTGTTACTGAATTTTTTTATTTTCTCTTTAGAACTAAACGGTCTAATGTATGAATGTTTAGAATCATTAGGATTAGGGTTATAATCCAATTTTATATTTTTAACTCGATTCGTAACCGGTGCATGTGTGATACCAACAAAATAATATTCATCATTAATCTTTTTATAAATATAAGTTGGATGTCCACGAACCTTTTTACTATTATTTCTTCTAAAATGCTTTTTAAATTTTGACATTTTGATCATCCTTAATAAAGATTAGGGCAGTGGTATTAAACCACCACCCTATTTTGTTTGTTAGTATTTGTTTTTATTATTTAATATGATAAATGGTGTTGCAATTAAAACTAGTACTACAACAGCAATCCCACCAGCCATCCATGGATTCTCTACAACCCATGTTTTAGATGTTTCATAAAACTCTACAGTGGAATTCCAAAATTGATTCAAATGTTCTAAAATGCTTTTTTCTTTAGGATCTAAAGTGATGCCATCATCTTCAGATTCTAAAACTGTAATAGATACTTCGTGTTCACCTTCATTACCGTTTGTATCTGAATAAGCTAATGTCATTAAATAAACACCTGGTGTATTTTCATTTCCGGTATAGTTATCTACCTTAAACATAACTTGTGTTTGTGAGTTTATATTTAATTGGCCAGTAGCAATAATTAAGTCAACAATTTGTTGTTGAGTTAATACAGTTGGTGGCACTAGTTTTATCGTTACACCGTCTTGAATATACCAAACCGGTGGTAAATTATCTTGAACTATTACTGATACAGTTCTAGTTGATTTATTACCTTTTGAGTCACTAGCTTCAAATGTAATTGTATAAGTGCCAACCTTAGAACCATTTCCAGTATAATTATCAGTTACAACTCTAATAGATGCATTCACATTACCTTCTTTTTCATCGGTTGCAGTTAATTGAGATCTAATATCATTTACTGTAAGAATAGAAGTACTAGGCTTATTAATTGATGTTGGCCCAGTCCATGTTGGTGCTATATCATCAATAACTTCAATTTGTTTTGTAAATGTTGTCTTATTACCAGATGAATCTGTTAAACTAAAAACTACATTATAGGTACCTAGGGTCGTTTTTTTAGATGTATATCCATCAGATTCTATTACGATATCAGCATTAGTCATCGTATCATAATTATCTGATGCAACTAGTGTGGATTTAAACGTATTCACATTCCATGTTTGTGTATAGGATATTTGAACTTTTGAACTATTCCCTGTAATCACAGGTTTAGTAACATCACCTACAGTTACTTTAACTATTAATGTAGAAATATTACCAGCTGCATCCGAAACACCAAACTCAATGTCATATGTTCCCTTAACATGCTGATTGGTTGTATAGTTATCATTTATTAAATAAATAGAATCAGTTATATCGCCATCAGTTTCATCAATTGCAGTTAGGAATGATTGAAAGTATGATACAGGTTTAGGATCATCAACAGAAACCGCAAAGTTCTCTTGACCAGATAATGCTGGTCTTAATCCATCAAAACTTAATGTTCTTAAATATAATCTACTTGATGTACTTGTGAATACAACGCCATCAGAAGAAGTACTTACAGTGAATTTCTTTTGTGCAGTAAAGCGAACATAATAATCTTTATTAATAGTTCCCTTAAATGCAATTTCACCAAACTCATTACCAAATTCTACATTTCGAACAGTAAGACCTTCATCAGTACGGCCTAACCAAGGATTATAATCATATTGAGGACTATCGAAATTCTCTGCCCAATATAAACCATAATAGGTTTCTTGCTGTGGTGTAAGTGTTTGTCCACCAGGTAAGTCCTCAGTGATTAAATACTCATAACCACCCATAAAATCATGAATAGTACCATCAATATCTTCTGCTTGACCATTTACTGGATTGGCATAGATACCAGGTGTTAAAAATACAACACCAAATAAAACTACAAATATTGCTGAAAAAATTGTATATATTTTTTTCATTTAATTTCTCTCTTTCTCTTTTTATAATCCGACATCGGATTTTTTTATTATTGATATAATCGTAATTAAAAATCAAATTGATTATTTGATTTTTCTTTTTAGTGATTTTTCATGTTTGTTTACACGTTTTCTAAACACATTTAACTCATTCCATTTTTGGTTAGACATCCATTTCTTTTCAGATGCAACAATGTTCACTTTAGAAAAATCTTTTAAAGCAGCTAAGAAACCTTTAGAAAAATTAGATTCTTCAGGATTCTTACTATGTAACTTTTTCTTAACCCTCTCAACTTCACGTTTTCTATAATCTATTGAACTTCGACCATCAATAATATTTGAAGATGCTAAATAATATCCTTTAGAATAGTCTTTATTCACTTTTTTAGATTTTAAAGGCTTGTTTTCTGGATTATGTAAATAATTTACGGTGTGTAATCTAAGATTTTTATAATAACTCACAAATTTAATTACCTTTAGTATTAATAAAAAATGATCTTATAATATTTAATACTTCCTTTCATTATTATTATTTTGTTTAATAAAATAATCTCTAGCTTTAAAAACTTTATCATTATACTTTTTTACTGACTTAGTTTCTAATACATTTTTACTTCTAATTGCAGATACTTTATACATTGAATTTTTAGTATCACCTTCAACATAAAGAGTAGTATTCTTTATATGTTTAGGTAAAGATGAATTATCTAAAACATCAAGTATTTTTCTTTTTTTACCTCTATAAAATATCCATGCCATTAAATTAGTTACCCCTTCCATTTAGATATTTAAATGTTTCTAAAGTAATCTTATAATCTGGTTTTAAATCCTCAATATCACTAATTTCATATCTATGCATACCTAATCTTGAATGAATTGTAATAACATCACCAGGTCTTAAATCAAGATTGGTAATAATTTGTAATTTGTTATTCTTGAATCTATCAATCATTTCTTTTACCGCCTATTTTCTTATTTTTTTGCCATAAATTGTTAATCCTTTTTTATGTTGTTCTTTTTTAAAATGTTTTAAGGCATTTAATTGAGCAGAACTTGCAACCCTTAATTCAAATAGATTCCCAGTTGCATTCCTGGTTACCCGTTCCATTCCAAAATAGTTTTTAGCTAATAACTTCATCATCGCCTGATCATCTTTATTTTTTCTTAAATAATTTAAAGCAAAATCGAATTCATCTTTATATAACTTTTTATAATTTATCTTCATCTAAAATAACCTCACAAATTCATTTGCAATTGAATATTCTTTTTAGTTTTTGGAATATAATCTATTTTTAAATCCAGAATTCTTCTTTGCAAATAAGTAACTATTTTCTTAATATTAAATATTTCATTATTTCTTAAGATGTCAGCTGTTTTTAGATCATGGATTACTAATGATAAATAAGGATTAATTGTCTTATAACTTTTATTAAGTTCAATATAAACTTCATAACGATCAGACTTGGTTATCAACCTTAATGTTGGTATATTAAGAACTTCTACAATTTCAAATAAATAATCTGTAGAGTCTTCAATTGTTTTTTTCAAACTTTCAATGTCATATTTCAATTTTTACCATCACCATCTTTCTTAGTTTTAAACATCGATAAATCGTGTTGAATTTTTTTAATATCGTTTAATGTGATTTCTTTTTTTCCACTTTCTCTTAAATAATCATTTAGTCTGTTTAAATGCTTTAATTGGAATTTAGCATCAGATATCATTTCATATAATTTGTGTCCAAAGTCTTCACCATAAACAATAAATAATTCAATGATAGTTGTAGGCATATCAGCCTTAAACCATTCAAGTTTTCTCTCTATGGTAGTTTCATGTCTACCTTTAGTATTCAAATTAATCTTTTCAATAGAATTAATAAACCTTTTCCATGCAGGTAATATTGTCCATCTGGATTTATTGCTATCATTTGAAGGTACTTTTAATTCAAGAGAAGTAAGCAATAATTGTTTTGCATACCTCATAAATGGTTTACTATTATGACTTTTTACTGCAACTGTATACATATCCATAACTTGTCGAGCTTTATCATCTACAAACCTCATTTCATAACGATACCAGACATCTTCACCATAGTCGTATTCATTCTTTGCATTACGTTCTAACTTTTTATCATATATTTGTAACTGGTTTGCACCACGTGGACCAAAAGTGATCGTATATCCATCTGATGAAATAGTTGAACCTAAATTTAAACTTTCAAATAAATTTACTTTTCGAAATTGAGTAACTACATGACCTTTTCTTACAACTGGCCAAATATCATAAGGTGTAATGTGTTTTCCACTAAAATCATCTATTGCAATATCTATTCGACCTACTTTTAGATAGTCAACACCATAATGCTGAAAATATGTAAATAATTCAGACCAAATCCCACCCATTTTTTCAAACACTCTACAACCAGTTCCTGAAATAGTTAATGTCATAGGGTATTTTTCATTTTTGTTTTTTTTACCCCCATAAGATAACCAAATAAATTCATCAATGTATATGCCCTGGTAATATCCAAACAAACCTTTATCCATTGACTGTAAATCATATGGACTTTCTTTTCGCTTAAGTATATTAAGTAATTCTAAATATAATTTGTCTGCTTTATTGAATGTAAAATATCTTTTATTTTCTTCAGTAACCTTGATAAAATCAAAGGTTACTTGAAACCAGTCTATTTTGACTTCCATATCAGGTTTATTATCTGATTGAGTAGTTTCTAATGTAGAGGTAAGGGGGCTATTAGATACCCCCCTAGATACATCGTTACTCTTGCTTTTCATCGACATCTTTCACCACATTCGATTCATTATGATACATTTGATACATATCATTTCGATATCGCATATCACGAATGAAGTTTAAGAATGATCGAATAATCACAAGATAATTAAAAATGAGGATTATTAGTATTGCTATTCCTAATATTAAAATGCTTTCAAAATTCAAATTTATCATCTCCTTCCTGTGAAGTAGAAGCTACATCATCTTGAGAGAAAAAAGGATTTTTAATAAATGGATTTGATTCAGTTGCAACTGTTTGGGAATTATCAAGTAATTCTTTTTGCATTTCCTTATAATAATGAGTATCATATGTTCCAAAACAATATATTGTTGGAATATAAAATGAGAATTCTTCACGATCAGCAGTAATTTTATCTATATCCTCTGCACGTTTTAAAATATAACCATAGTAGTGATTGTATCCAGTGGAAGTAAAGAAGTTTTTGTAATAATATAATTTATTTTCTATGTTTCGTTTAAGACCTGTTTTTTGAAAATAATAGGTTATTAGATCATGTTTTGAATGGCGTTGAATTCTACCAAATGTCATCAAAAATAAAATGTTTCTACCAATAAGTCTTGGATAAATTTTAAATATATATAGAAATAATAATGGTAGTTTGGTAATAAACTCAGCAACTTTATATATAATAGGATGATGCCCAACAACTCTTACTTTTTGATCTATAACGAGATTGGAATGAGTCAAATTCCTATACTTTTTAACTTCATCCATAACATCTTGTTTTGTTGTTATAATACGGTTACGTTCCTGGTGAATTTGACCAAACTTTCTTCGGTACTCTTTACCACCAGCCTCATCCTTAATGTCATCTAAATATGCCATTGCGCCAGCTTCATCGGTGGTTTCATCAATAAGAATAACCATGTAATCTAGTATTGCGTAGTCCTTATTTTTATAAGCTTCTCTAATACCCAACCATCTAGTATTTAATTCAAGATTATAGTTGTAAGTAATATGAGAATAAAATGGCGTTTTCGATTGTACGAAATTATTTCTAACATGTAAGCAATAGTATGCAAAAATATAATCTGTGATTAATTTTCTTACCTTGATATTTCCAATCATCGTATAGTGCAATTTTTCACCATCAAGTTTAAAGATTTCTAGCATGACATCCGTAATAAGTTCAAAATCAATATTCTCTTCCTGATCAGAAAATAATTCATCTAAATAAGAATTGAAATGATTAAAATCTACACGTTTAAATATTTTGATTGTACGTGTTAATAAGCTTTGTATTTCATTCATAATAATTATTTGTGAAATACTTGATAAACCGGATAATAGTGAAGTTTTTCCGGTTCTAATTGGTCCATTGATACCGATGATCCAACCTAACACGTGTTGAACATAACCTATAGTTCTTTGAAACCTCATAGAGTAATTTAATGCACTTGCCCTTACAATTAGTAAAGGAAGTACTAATAGAATATTTAAAATGTAGATTATTATAATATTTGTCATAATACTTCCTTTATAAATTTTATTTTAGAAATCGAATTCGATTGCATCCTCAACTGAGCCGATTGCTTCAGGTTTATGCAACCATTCAAGTTTAACTTGCTTTTTATTACGATCTAATAATCTCTTTTGTGATGATAAAGTTTCAATGATAGTGAGTTGATGTGGAGTTAAGAAATGTACGTGGTACTTAAATTGCTTAAATACGATATGTAATGATGAATATTCTTTATTATTTTTATAAAGACCTTTTACAAATCTAACAGCTGCAGGAATTACCCATTCCATTTTGTCTTTACCATTTTCATCAATTAGTGGAAGGTTTAAATCCATAATCAATGCCATAAATGAATCCGGATTAAAGTAACGTAATTGTCTTGAGTTTCCATTTGGTAGTAATTCAGATGATACAAGTGGTAATTGTAAAGTTAAATCATCAATTAAAAGTGTTACTGAAGTTTGTAAACCATTACGGTTAAGTGATCTTCTGAGTTTTACATTAAATAGTGGTAACTTAGCCACATCTGATTTTGTTAAATCTTTTAAATCGATAAATTCATTTTTGATAACTAAATCTTTAGTTTGTTTTGTTTCTGTGTTTTGCATTTTTTATTCCTCTTTCTTTTTTTAGTGGTGTTATTTATAGCCACACCTTTTAGGCTGATATTTAAAATAAAATTACTTCAATTTTCTTATGACCCTTTTTGAGTCTATTTTCATAATCACGATAGTATCTGTTTTGTTGCATATACCAATTTCGTTCATATTTTTTTACATCGACTTTTCTTATATATCTTTCATCGCCAGAAGGTGAAGTGGATGTAATTTTAACTGGAATTTTACCTAGTCGTGTAGTCCTATATTCCTCTTTTTCCTTAGCACCTAAATTAGACATAAAACGTTTATGTTCTTTAAGGTTTTTTCCTGTATAAAACTTTTCGAAATTGCCCCTGGTTAACATTTCATTACTAGTTTGTACGGTAACCCATTTATTACCCTTCTTGACTTGTTTTTCAATTGTCATTGGTAATGTTTTTCTTGAGTACGGACTCTTTAACGGTTTTACTTTTCTTGACATTTTAACCTCCTTAAGTTTAATGATCTATCCAATAATGTCATACCTAGGCCTATAACCTTTTTGCTTAGTTTTTAAAATTTCAATAGCATCATTTTGACCATGTGCTTTCCTAGGATTAATACCTTTTTTATATATAGTGATAATGCTTGAATTTTTACCAGATCCCTTGGATTTTACTACCAATCCTTTATTATCTAAAACGTGATTTTCACGGTATCCCGTGCCTTGTCTTTTAATCTCAGCAATTTCACGCTTTGTCAATTTATAAAAGGGCATTTTTGACACCTCCTTTCATCAATTTTTGTTTTGCATAATCGGTTGAGGTCTATTCATTTAAGTATTTATATCTAACCTAATGCTTATAGTTTGGAATATCATAATGAAACTCTTGATTTTTTTTAATAATTGTTATCTCTTTAAGATTCCAATGACCTAAAGCTTTTACAATTCTGATATGTTCATTCAATGAAAATATTCCTTTAAAATTAATCTTCATATCTTTTCCTCTTTTCTTTTTTTATCCTATCTTTTAAGTGCAGGACTTCAGGCACTTTATAATTAATTTAGGGAAGCATATTACCGGCTAAAGTCAATATGCTTCCCTAAATTTTTAGCCGGTAATTTTGGTAAATTATGTAGTTACTATTCATTTAGTCAACTAGTACAGTTCTTTACCTATTAAATTGTCAAAGAACGTTCAAATCTTCTTGAAATGGTTTTTTTATTATGCTATAATAATGGAGCTGTCAAAAGACAAGCTTAATTAAATAAAAACATCCACTTCATGGATGTTGTAATTTTGAAATATTGTACACCTAGATGTGTCTGAACTACACCTATTGACTACGGATCAAAAGGTTAGGGGTTCAAGTCCTCTTGGGTGCGCCATATTTTTGTTGACAAACTCAAAAAAGTTTGATACAATTATCTAGCGCGTGTAGGTAATCGGGAAGTAGCTCAGCTTGGTGGAGCACTTGGTTTGGGACCAAGGGGCCGCAGGTTCAAATCCTGTCTTCCCGACCATTATTTTCGCGGGTGTCGTATAATGGTTATTACCCCAGCCTTCCAAGCTGAAGATGGCGGTTCGATTCCGCTCACCCGCTCCATTTATTAGATTTCAACCTAATACCTCAATGTATTAGGTTTTTTTATTGGTAGCTATATTTATTTGACTAATTGTGTATTATATAGTAAAATAAACATACCCCCCGTATAGGGGTATTAAAAAGAATAAGGTGATGAAATGAAACATGAAAATTTAAGTGTTAAGGGTATGACGTGTGCAGCCTGTGTTGCATCCGTTGAACGTGCTACTAAAAAATTAGATGGTATTACAGATGTTCATGTAAATCTTGCTACTGAAAAGTTATCATTTAATTATGATGTAGCACTTGTATCTATAGAAGATGTTAAAAAGGCAGTTAAAGATGTTGGTTATGATATTGCTGATAAGTTAGAAAGTACAGATGAACATCAACTTAGAAAAGAAAAAGAAATTAAAAAACTTTGGATAAGATTTTTAATCTCCGCTATTTTTTCATTACCCTTACTCTATATATCTATGGGACCAATGATTGGATTGAAACTACCTAACATCATTGATCCAAATATCAATCCGCTCAACTTTGGTATCATTCAAATAGTTTTAACAACACCGGTTATGATTTTAGGGTTTTCATTTTTCAAAACCGGCTTTAAAACGCTTTTTAAACTCAACCCTAACATGGATTCATTGATTGCTATTGGAACATCTGCTGCCTATTTATATGGCATTTACGGACTAATTATGATTGCATCAGGTGATCATAGTTATGCACATGATTTATACTTTGAATCTGCAGCGGTCATATTAACGTTAATTACACTTGGTAAATATTTAGAAGCAATTTCAATCGGCAAAACATCGGCAGCCATTAAAAAGTTAATTGGCTTAGCACCTAAAGAAGCAACAATCTTAAAAGATAATAAGGAAGTAAAAGTTCCAATAGAGGATGTTCAACTTGGTGATATCATTGTTGTTAAACCAGGTGATAAGTTACCAGTAGATGGACGTATTGTTTTCGGGCATTCTTCTGTGGATGAATCGATGTTAACTGGTGAATCAATGCCGGTTGAAAAAAATATAGGTGATTTTGTTGTAGGTGCAAGTATTAATAAACATGGTACATTTCATTATGAAGCAACCAAAATTGGCCAAGATACTGCACTAGCTCAAATTATTCAACTCGTAGAAGATGCGCAAGGTTCAAAAGCACCCATTGCAAAACTAGCAGATATTATTAGTGGCTATTTTGTACCAGTAGTTATTGGTCTAGCAATTATTTCGGGGCTTTTATGGTATATTTTTGGTGGTAGAGATTTAAACTTTTCCATGACAATCTTTATATCTGTTTTAGTTATTGCATGCCCTTGTGCACTAGGGCTTGCTACGCCGACAGCAATTATGATCGGTACCGGTAAAGGTGCAGAGTTTGGTGTATTAATTAAAAGTGGTGAAGCATTAGAAAGTCTACATAAAATAGATAGTGTGATTCTAGATAAAACAGGAACAATTACAGAAGGTAAGCCGGTTGTTACGGATATCATTACTACATCGAATATCGATCGTAAGACTTTACTTATGTTAGCTGCATCCGCTGAAAAAGGCTCTGAACATCCATTAGGTGAAGCCATTGTTCAAGCTGGAATTGATGAAAAGGTAGCATTTAAACAACCAAGTAAGTTTGAAGCGATACCTGGTTATGGTATTGAAGTTACTATAGATGAAAATCAACTTTTATTAGGTAATTTAAGATTAATGAATCAATTTAATATCGATGTTTCAGACCACATAAAAACTTCAGATAAACTTGCTAATGAAGGTAAAACACCAATGTTTATTGCAGATAACAATACTTTAGTAGGTATCATTGCAGTAGCTGATACTGTTAAAGCAACTTCAAAAGAAGCGATTGAAAAATTACATCAAATGGGCAAAGAAGTTGTTATGATAACAGGTGATAATAAAAAAACAGCTTTAGCCATTGCGCGTGAAATTGGTATTGATGTTGTTTTATCAGAAGTATTACCAGAAGATAAAGCTAATGAAGTTAAGGCATATCAAAGTTTAGGTAAAAAAGTAGCCATGGTTGGTGATGGAATTAATGATGCACCAGCCCTTGTACAAGCAGATGTTGGTATAGCTATTGGTAGTGGTACCGATGTTGCCTTAGAATCAGCAGATATTGTATTAGTTAAAAATGATTTATTAGATGTATTAACAGCGATTGAACTTAGTAAACAAACAATTAAAAACATTAAAGAAAACTTATTTTGGGCTTTTGGGTATAATGTATTAGGTATACCTATTGCTATGGGTATTTTATATTTAATGGGTGGATCTTTATTAAGTCCAATATTTGCAGCAGCAGCCATGAGTTTAAGTTCAATATCAGTATTACTCAATGCTTTAAGATTAAAAAGATTCAAACCAATAAAAAGAAAGGAAGTATCTTATGAAAACTGATGTCTTTATTGAAGGTATGACATGTCAACATTGCAAGATGAAAGTAGAACAAACTTTATCGAATGTGGCAGGGGTTAAAAAAGCAAAAGTCAATTTAGATAAAGGTGTTGCAACTATTAAATCTAAAGATGCAATTGATCAAAGTTTGCTTACCAATGCAATCGAAAATATCGGATATCGCATTACTGAAATTAAATAATCATGATTAAGTAAAGTATAGTGGAATTGTCCACTATACTTTATTTTTTTAAATGATTTAGATTTTGTAAATAACTATTTATTTGTTCATAAAAAGTTTTGTAATATTGGTCAAAGTATATTATAATATCATTAGTGTGTATTGAAAGGGAAAATAAGAATTATGAATAAAACCTATTTAACCGTAGCACAAGTCTTTGTCGCTATTTATACGGTCGTATTATCAATATCCAGTTTTATCGTTTTATTTGTTTTAATGATTTATGGGGCGATGTCGCTACATGGCTTAACCGCTATCTTTCTTATGGCATTTATTGCCGTAAATATTGTTATCTTTATTCGTTTTGGTTTGGCAAAGGATAAACCAATGATGAAAAATGAAGTCATCATATGGTCTGTTTTACTCATCATGTCTTCAAATTTATTAGGTGGTATCTTTGGAATTATTGGTGCTGTAAGTGCAGTTGATAAACAGGCAAGTTTAACGCATCAATCGATTGAATCTAAACTTAAAAGCTTAGATGATTTATATGATCAAGGGTTAATATCACAAGAAGAATACAAATCGCGCAGAATGCGCATTTTAGATGGTTTATAATGAAAAGGTGGTCAAGTGTATGAATAAAAACTTATTAACAGTTGCACAAGTATTTGCAGTCATTGGCGGGATATTTCTTATTTTTCCACTCGGTGTTTTAATCTTTCCGCTAGTCCTTGCATTTTTTAATTTTAAGGCGGTTGGTGTATTAGAAAGAGCTAAAACCGGTCAAGAGACAAAAGAACGTGTGACAAACTATAGTATTTATTTATTATTTACAGCACACATTATTGGTGGTATTTGTGGTCTCATAGCTGCAAATTCTACACCAAATGATGGCACTTATCAAGATGCAACACCAGAAGATAAACTAAAGTCTTTAGATAATTTATATGATAAGGGTTTAATATCTAAAGAAGAGTATGAAAATAGAAGACGCGCAATCATTGATAATATTTAAAACTTTAAGCAAATATTCATACAATTAATAAATAACGTGTAAACTATATCATAAAGTTATACGATGAATTCAAACAACGAAGGGTTACTTATGCAAAACTATCATAAACAAGATGAAAAACAAGTAAAGACCGCATTTAAAGAATCATTAGAAATTACTTTGGTATATTTTATTTTTGCTTACGGGTATCTATGGCTAAGTGACTGGTTAATCGTAACTTATATTGATGATACAAGCCTATATAATATGATTCAAGGTATTAAAGGGTTTGTTTCATTAGGTGTTATTGGTATCGTCTATCATTTTATTATATACCGCCGTATCAAGCAATTGTTAAAAAGTAATGAACGATTAAAAAAAGTAATTTTTGAAGCTGAATATCAAAATGAGCAACTGGCGAGACTAGAAGAACAACATTTTAATTTAGCTTATTTTGATTCACTTACTGGCTTAATTAATAAAAACAGATTAGAGATTAAAGCAAACCGTCTAGTTGAAAATAAAGTGCCGTTTGCTTTACTTTATTTAGACATCGATGACTTTGGTGCAATTAATGAATTAAAGGGCCATAAATGGGGTGATGAAGCTTTACTATTAATTGCTAGAGAATTAGAAAAAATAGGGGAACAACATTTAGTTGCCCGCATGAGTGAAGATTCCTTTGTCATTATATTTCACCAAGTATCTACACTGGATGAAATCAAACAATTGACCGAAGAAAGTATTAAGCGTGTTAAAAATTTAATGGCAAAACAAAGTGAGGCATACTTTTATTCCGCCTCAGCAGGTGTTGCATTATATCCAAGTCATGGTAAGGTGTATGCGGATGTATTAAGATATGCAAATCTTGCATTATCAGCAGCTAAGAAAAATGGTAAAGATCAAGTTGTATTTTATAATACGTTCATGCATCAAGCTAAAGAACGTGAATATGAAATTACAAATGCTATTAAATCATCACTTGGAAACAATGAATTTTATATAGTCTATCAACCAATATTAGATTTCAAAACAAATAATATTGATAAACTAGAAGCGCTCATGCGTTGGTCACATCCAACACTTGGTCATATTCCACCCAATGATTTTATTTACTTATCTGAAATATCTGGCTCAATATTAGAATTAACCTACTTTTTATATGATGCTGTATTTAGTCAAATTGCCATATGGGCAAAACATGGTAAGTTTGTGACAGTAGATATTAATATATCACCTAAAGTTTTAATGCATCCAACCTTTATTGAAGATATTGAAAGATATATTGAAAAACATAATATAGATAGAAAACAAATCGTTATCGAAATTACAGAATCCATGGCACTTGAAAATATTGATCAAACAATCATTGTTCTAAAAAGATTAAAAGAAAAAGGCTTTTTATTTGCATTAGATGATTTTGGTAGTGGTTATTCATCGCTTACATACTTTAAACATCTTCCAGTGGATATTATTAAAATGGATAAAGACTTTATAGCAACCATTGATCAATCCATGACAGAAAGAAACTTTTTAAAATTTGTTTTAGACCTATCCCATGCAATGAATAAAAAAACAGTTTTAGAAGGTGTTGAAACAATCGAGCAAGTTAAGATATTAAAAGGTTATGACGTGGATTATGTGCAAGGGTTTTACTACTACAAACCAATGCAAGCAGCTGCTATAAATGAATTATTTCATATAAAATAAGCGTTTAGATAAACTCTAAACGCTTTTTATTATAAATCGGATATTCTTTGTTCGTATTCACTTTGTGTAATGAGTCCACGATCATATAACTTCTTGAGTTCTTCTTGTTTTTTTGAAGTTTGATTAACAGGCTTATTTTCTTCAACCGGTGCTTCTTCAATCATTTGTACAATACAAAAATATAGTGCAACAATTGATAATATAGCACATACCATCCGTAATACAGAAGGTAGTGTTGTATAAGTTACAAGTGGTGAAATAGCAATTAACAATATAAGGGATGCTGTTAATGCTCCAATGACGAAACGGCGTGTGAATTTCATATCAAATCTAGGTTGTGTGACGTGAAGTAATACAAATAACACTGCAATTTCAAATAAGACGTGCCCTAATAATAAACCTAAAATAAAGAGTACTTCAAGTTCTAGTGAACCTAGTAAGTTGGATAAGCTAGAACTACCAAGAATACCATACAAAATATTGAACGCACCATAAACAACTAATATAATACTGGCTGTTTTACCATAGGATTTAAATTGTAAAATCAGTATGAAGGCTACCGCCATGAGTAAGAAAGTTTCTAGTGTAAAATTAAATGTTAAATAGGATTTTTCAAAAGAATTTTGTAAAACAAATGAAGCAATGAGCGTAAGTATTAATACCACGCCCCCTGTTAATAATTTTAAATTATATGTTTTTTGCATATGCACAAATCTCCTTTAATATATAATATCAAGTAATTTATAAGAATACAAGCAATTTATATGTATATAGTACATACAAATTTACTAAATTTTGGTATTATAAGATTAAAGGAAGGTGATTTAATTGAATTACGGTATTATTGATTTAGGATCCAATTCACTTAGACTAGAAATTTTTAGATATCAAGACGAACAACTTACAAACATATTTTCCAAAAGAGAAGTTGTAGGGCTTGCAAGTTATTTACTACCAGAAGGTTATTTATCGGATTTAGGTATTGATACTGTCATACGTACAGTCAATGATTTTTTAAATTTGAGTAGTACCTATAAATTAGAAAGAATGTTTATTATAGCAACCGCAACCATTCGTGATGCTAGAAACCAAAATGAAATATTAACAAGAATTAAACGTGCTTCAGGCATACAAGTAGAAGTTTTAGATGAAGAAAAAGAAGGTCTTTATGGTTACCGTGGTGTTTCTTTAGAACATAATATTAAAGAAGGCTTAATTTTAGATATTGGTGGTGGTTCAACAGAAGTATCGTTTGTATCAAGCGGTAAATTAAAAAAATCTGCATCACTCAATTTAGGTTCACTCAATTCATACATTACCTTTGTTAAAGATATCTTTCCAACGCAAAAAGAAATTGAACGTATCAAAAACGCAGTCATTAATGCTTTAAAACTACATAAGGCGGAACAACAAGCTATTGGTGTTGCATATGGTATTGGTGGTACGATTAAAGCGGCATTGGTATTACTTCAAAATTACTATCAAAAACCATTTGAGCATCTTACAAGGGCCAATATTAAAGATTTAATTAGTAAAATAGATCCAACAAAGAAGAAAACATACTTATCTATTATTCGTATGATTCCAGAACGTACACATACGATTATGCCTGGTCTTATCATCTTACAAACCATTATGGACTACTTTGAAGTAGAAACTTTAACAGTTAGTAAATATGGTATTCGTGAAGGCTTTTTATTAGAACAAATTAAAGCATAAAAACAACTCCCGGCAAATTGATGCTGGGAGTTGTTATTTATACAACTTGATTTAATTTAAGTGTCTCATCTACGACATTTAATGTGTATTTATGATGTGCTAATATCTTTTCTGAAATAATGGCCTTAGCAATAAATGTTTCAATTTCACGTTGGATATAACGCTTTAATGGTCTAGCGCCAAATTGCTCATTAAAGCCATATTTGATGACATACTTTTGAACATCTTCACCCATCGTAATGTAGATTTGTTCGGTCTTTAATTTGGATTCTAATTCGTCCAACATTTTTCTAGCAATATCAACTTGAACTTTAAAGCCTAAGGCATTAAAGGTAATGACTTCATCAATACGGTTTATAAATTCTGGTTTAAAGTGTTGTTTAATTAAAGCATCCACTTTTTCTTTTGCATCACTTGCACCTTCAAGTAAGTATTGTGAACCTAAGTTAGATGTCATAATAATCACGGTATTTTTAAAATCAACTCTGCGACCTTGTCCATCGGTTAGATGTCCTTCATCAAGGACTTGAAGTAGTATGTTAAATACTTCAGGGTGTGCTTTTTCTATCTCATCAAATAAGACTATGGCATAAGGCATACGTCTTATTTTTTCAGTGAGTTGACCACCTTCGTCATAACCAACATATCCTGGAGGTGCACCAATTAATCGGGACACACTATGAGATTCCATATATTCTGACATGTCGATACGTACAATATGATTTTCAGAGTCAAATAAGTTTTCAGCTAAAGCACGGGCAACTTCAGTTTTACCAACACCGGTTGGTCCTAAAAATAAGAAGGAACCAATTGGTCTGTTTGGATCTTTAATCCCTGCTCGGTGTCTTAAGATGGCATCGCTGACAAGTTCTAATGCATGATCTTGACCAAGCACGCGTAAGCCTAAGTTTTGGCGTAAGTTTTTAAGTTTTTCACGGTCCCCTGAGACCAGTTTTGTTACTGGAATATGAGTCCAACGACTTACAATTTCAGCAATAGATTCTGGGGTAACAGTTTCTGTTAAGAGTTTATTTTCGGTATTGTTTTCAGACAATTTTAAAATTTCTTTTTCTAAGGTTGGGATTTTAGAATATTGTAATTCAGCAGCCTTTGAATAATTACCTTCATTATAGGCAGTATTGAGTGCATTTTTTAATTGTTCTAATTGTTCTTTTTTCTCTTTAGCTAAATTAAGCTGTGCTTTTTCTTGTTCCCATTTTTCTTTTAAAGATTTTTCATCTTTAGAAAGGAATTCGATTTCAGCTTTAATTTTAGTAAGTCTTTCTTTACTTAAGGCATCTGTTTCTTTAGAAAGTGCTGATTTTTCAATTTCTAATTGAAGTATTTTTCTTTGAACATCATCAAGTTCTACAGGCATAGAGTCTATTTCCATACGAATCGATGCACAAGCCTCATCAATGAGGTCAATGGCTTTATCAGGCAAGAAGCGGTCTGTAATATATCTTGCAGATAAATTAGTGGCAGCAATAATCGCTCCATCTGCAATATGTACACCATGGTGTGCTTCAAAACGATCTTTGAGTCCACGTAGGATAGAAATAGTATCTTCCATAGTCGGTTCTAGGACAGTGATTTTTTGAAAACGACGTTCAAGAGCACTGTCTTTTTCAATATATAAACGATACTCGTTTAAAGTGGTTGCACCTATACAATGTAGTTCGCCACGTGCAAGCATAGGTTTTAATATGTTCGATGCATCCATAGCACCATCTGCACGGCCAGCACCTACAATATTGTGGAGTTCATCAATAAATAAGATGATTTGTCCATCACTTTCTTTAATCTTATTTAAAACAGCTTTAAGGCGTTCTTCAAACTCACCTCTAAACTTTGCACCTGCTACAAGTTGTGCTAAATCTAGTTCATATACTATTTTGTTTTGTAGACTTAAAGGGACGTCTTTATCAACAATACGACGTGCCAAACCTTCAACAATAGCTGTTTTACCAACACCAGGCTCACCAATGAGTACTGGATTGTTTTTAGTTTTTCTAGATAAAATTTTAATAATACGTCTAATTTCTTCATCGCGTCCAATCACAGGATCGATTTTACCTTCCTTAACAAGTTCAACAATGTTTCTACCAAACTTTTTAAGTAGATCAGGGTCTTTTGAATAATCTTCCATTGGATTAAATTGCATAAGGGTACCTCCTTAAATTTAATTAGGTTAACTTAACA
>CAZYKH010000015.1:0-34875 GCA_964648225.1 uncultured Acholeplasma sp. | reverse complement strand
GCTGAATTGAAATCCTTTTGTATTTGCACGTGCCGCATAAAGTTTAAGTAATCTATCCGATAAATCCTTTATGCGTTGCTTAACAGATGATTTGACCTTACTCCATTGTTTGGCATTCAGTCTAGAAAGTTTGGGTTTTGTTTGATCATAGCTTCGATATTTTAAAACTAAATCTATTTGGTCAGTTGGAACATAAAGTGCTTCATCTTTATCATATATAATATGTAAATAGTCTCGTTTATCACCCGATAATGTCATCGTTTTTAAACCAATATATTGTCCAATACCAAAATCATAATGTACAACATAATCACCGTTTTGCAGTTCCGATACATCTCTAATTTTAACCGCCTGGTTAATGACAGAACGATATCTTACTTTACTCTTTTTTCTGGTATCTAAAATAATTTCTTCTGTTAAGACAATAAACTTTTTTTCATTGTCCACAAATGAACCAGGTAAATCTTGGTTAACTAAAACAATATGATGTTGATTAAAATTATTAAAACTATAATCTATTTTATGCGCATTTAAAAAATCTTTAATGCGTTCAAATGTCACTAAGTTTTTAGCCGCTACTAAAATATGATAGTTTTGATATTCTTGGATAAATAAAATTAGTTGGTCTAGCTGTGCATGAAATACTTCAACATCTGAAATACTTAAATCTAAATAATTATTTGGTGTTGATCCATACATTTCAAAGGCCAGATGAGGTGGATTCAATAATGTATCCAAATTCATTTTAAAGTCTAAGTCAATGAATGCATCCCCTTCCATTGTTTCACTATAAGTGAGTAAATCTTTATGGGATGTTTCTTCATTGATTTTCATTTTATATGGATCAACTAATATAAGATTATATGGGTTACTAAAATTTAGTATCGTTGTTGGATCTGGATTGAAAAATTGGATGTATAATGAAAGACTATCGATGCGCGTTCTTTCTTCTAGGTGCATCATATCTTTTGTAAGTTTATCAGATTCTTTTTCTGATAAATCTAACTTGTCAAAATAGGCATGAATTTTAGCGAGTGCATCTTGTTTCATCTCATCGGTATAAAACAACTCATTGAGTGGTGCTAAATCAATTGAAGTGACATGGTCTTTACTGATTTGAGTTTGTACATCAAACGTTTTAATACTTTCTAATGTATCACCAAAAAAATCCAATCGATAAGGTTCTTTATGGTCATGCGTGTAAATATCTAAAATAGACCCTCTTAAAGAAAACTCGCCTGGACGTTCTACAGTATAGTTAAATTGATAGCCATCGTAAATTAACTTTTTACTTAAGTCTTGTAAATCATAGGATTCATTGACACAAATTGTTTTTACACTGTGTTCGTAATCTTCTGGTTTTAATTGTCTAGATAAAATACCTTCTTGTGTTGTAACAACAATATATTTAGAATCTGCTTTTAGTAATTTTCTTAATGTATAAAGCCTTTCATTTTTAAATTCCGGTGAACCAAGTGCCATTAAAGAAGTAAGTGTTTGATCCATTGGAAAAAACAAAACATATGATGGATCTAATAGATTAGATAGGTTATCATAATATTTTTGAGCTTCATATAAATTCGGCAACACAATAAAGATGTTTTTGTTTTGTTGATTAAATCTAAGTGCAATTAACGTTTGTAAGTAGCTATGCGTAACACGCTTAAAATCGCCAGATTTGGCGGTTAAAAGTTGTGAATCCTTGTATATTTGTTCAATAAGTTTTATAGGCATTATGTCATCTCGCTTCCACGTGATAAAGCCCAGACTAAGTTGTCTGGGGGGTGTTGTAATCTGTCATGATTTGATTAAAGTTGTTTGTAGTAATCCATTGGATAACTGCTTTTTCAACAAGTGACATCACAGGTTTTATCACATCAATTTCTTTAGGTGTAAATTTACCTAATACAAAGTCTACTTTGTTGATGTGTTCGTGTGAGCCAATACCAACACGAAGTCTTTTAAAATCTTTTGTACCTAACTTTTGAATAATATCTTTTAATCCATTTTGACCACCATGACTTCCGGTTGCCCGTAATCTAATTTTTCCTAGTGGTAGTGCTGTATCATCTAAGATAACTAAAATATCTTCTATGGGGATTTTATAGTAATTCATTAATTTAGTGACCGCATCACCAGATAAATTCATATAGGTGAGTGGTTTGGCGATGATGACATCTTCATCCGCTATTTTTGTTTTAACAAAAGCGGCTTGAAGTTTAGTATCAACTTTTAAATCTAAATTATAGGTACTTAATAATTTATCTACTGCAATAAATCCTATGTTGTGTCGACTTTGAATATATTGTTTGCCGGGATTACCTAAACCGACAATGAGTTTCATTCGTTTTCCTCTTGTATTCTGTTAAAGATTTGGGAGATTGGTTCATCTTGTAAAATGTGGATAATTGCTTCACCTAATAAAGCACCAATCGATAGTTGTTTGATTTTTGAACGTTCTTTACTTGGATCTAAATAGATTGTATCAGTAACTACAACTTCATCAATGACTGATTCTTCTAATCTATCTGGTGCATCGGATGTAAATACTGCATGGGTTGCAGCAGCAACAATCTTTTTAGCACCTGCTTTTTTAAGTGCGTTTGCACCAGCTATTAATGTACCACCAGTATCGATAATGTCATCAATCATAATACAGGTTGCACCATCGACATCACCAATAATGTTCATCACTTCAGCTTTGTTAGGCTCTGGTCTTCTTTTATCTATAATCGCAAGTGGGGCATTAAAAAATGATGCAAAAACACGTGCACGTGTCACACCACCATGATCAGGAGATACTACAACAACATCTTTAAGTCTTTTTCTTTTAAAATAAGATGCAAGTGTTGGTGCAGCTGGAAAATTATCAATTGGAATATCAAAGAACCCTTGAATTTGAGCCGCATGTAAATCTATACTTACAACACGATCAACACCAGCTACTGTTAGTAGATTTGCTACAAGTTTTGCTGTAATTGGTTGACGTGATTTTGCTTTTCTATCTTGTCTAGAATAACCAAAATAAGGCATGATGATCGTTATGGATGCTGCAGATGCTCTTCTTAATGCATCTGTTAATACTAATACTTCCATTAAATGATCATTGGCTGGTTGAGATGTTGGTTGTACAACGAAGACATGGTTCCCACGAACTGATTCTTCGATGTTAACTGTAATCTCACCGTCTTTAAATCGAATAACTTCTACTTTAGATAGCGGTATACCCGCACTTTGGGAAATACTTTCTGCAAGTGGCTTATTTGCTGAAAGTGTAAACAATTTTGCTTTTTTCTCATCTATTATCATCTTTTAATGCGCCTCCTATTTCTATATTCCATTATAACATCATTTAAATGTCTTGTTAACAAAGAAAAACAACCTTATCCACTAAAGTTGTTCTACTTACATATCAAAAAACATTGCTTGTCAGCAATATCCTTTGATTTATTAAAAATTATGAGTACTATCTATCCTCTAGATCCCTAAACCTTATTAAAAAAATTAATCTTCGGATGGTTCTTCTTCAGCTACTTCAGAACCTTCTGCTTCAGACTTTAATGTTTCTTCATAAGCACTAATAATAGCATCTTCAATTTGCTTGCGCATTTCAGAATGAATTGGGTGTGCTATATCTCTGAAGCCGCCGTTTGGCATTTTTTTGCTAGGCATTGCAACAAACAATCCATTTTCCCCTTCAATGACACGAATGTCATGTACAACAAATGCATCTTCAAAGGTAATTGTTACTACACCTTTCAATCTTGAGTCACTACTCACATGTCTTACTCTTACGTCTGTTATTTTAACTTTGCCCCTCCCGGATGATTGATACAATGATATTATAGCACAATTTACCGATTTTCAAGCGCTTACATTGATTATTGTTCATTTTTTTATATAAAACGGCTTTCACATTGTTATGAATTGATTGTTTTTGTATTTATTTTATATTTTTTTTGTTTTTTTATTTTAGGTTTAATAGATTAACAATACCTAAACTGATATATATCGGTAATGTATTCAGTCGCACTATCCCTTTACATATATAAAAAAACAGAAGTCTGTAAACATGAATTTACTGATTTCTGTTCTTGTCGTAATTACCTTTATTTATTTTATGGAACCTTTTTGTTTTTCAGCCATCTTTTGAGTTAACTGAATAAAATCATCCACACTTAATGCTTCTGCACGGGTTGTTTCATTATAGTTTAATGCTTGAAGTATGAAAAGTATCTCTTCCTTCGGTGTTTCAAGACCTACGGATAAATTGTTGAGTAAAGTTTTTCTTTTATGCATAAAACTTATCTTAACGATTTTTTTATATAATATTTCTTCTTCCAGATTAAGCGGTCCTTCTTTTTTAGTTAGTTTGACAACCATGGAATCTACCTTTGGTACTGGCTTAAACATCTTTTTGCCAACGTGCATCACTAAATCTACATGTGTATAATATTGTAAGATGGCAGAAAATGCATTATAACTTTTTAAGTTGTTTTTACTAATCATACGTTCGCCAACTTCTTTTTGAACCATAATAGTGGCAATCTCAATTTGTGGTAGTTCTAAAAACTTAAATATAATCGGTGTAGTAATATAGTAAGGTAGATTACCAATTAAGTGAATTGGTTCCTTATCGAAGTATGTATTTAAATCACTTTCAATATTTGAAGCTAAAAAATCTTCAAATATGAAGTGTGTGTGCGGCAAATGATAATCAGTTAATAGTGGTTTTAAACTATAATCAATTTCATATGCCAAATATTTTTTTGCATCTTGTACTAAAAATTGTGTTAAAGCGCCTTGCCCTGGTCCTATTTCTAATACATTTTTATCTTTGATTTTGGCAGAGTCTACTATCTTTTTTAATAGATTTTTATCAGTTAAAAAGTTTTGCCCAAATCTTTTTTTAGCTTGATGCATCGACTAGCTCCTTTAATTTTTCATAGGTTATCCCTATCCAATTTAAACGTTCCATAAAAGTTTTTGTATTACTATACGTTAAATGCAGTTTTTTTGTAATACTTTTTCTTTTTTGTTTAGAGTCTTTTTGTCCGGTTAAACCCAATGCATATAGCATATCCATTGTTATATGTGTTGAGTGATTTGATTGATGTATTTCTTGTTTAAGTGCTTGTTTTAAGTGTTCTAGACTTAAATGTTCTACACCTATCTTAGATCCGGTTTTATTATATGCGATTTCTTTTTGTATAAAGATATGCTTTGGTTTTTTTAAGTTTTTAGCAACTATTTTTCTAATGCGTTCACCAGCATAGTCCGGATCAAACATTAAAATAATGTCAAATTTGTCTTCGTAAGTGACTAAAAAATCTAATACATCTTCTTTTATTTGAGAACCACCTACAGAAATTGTTTTAATCTGACTATCCAATTGTCTAAGTAATGTTTCATCGTGGGTGCCTTCTACGACATATAGTTTTGGTTTCATCGTTTTTTATAAAAGAACTTAGGATCAGCTTTCATACTCGTTTTGACAAGCGCATGTACGATCGATGAATACTCTGCAAGTGTCACGAGCTTTCGTTGTTCATTGTAAATATAAATTTGATCACCTAAATTATATTGCGATTCATGATAGGCACCTTGTTGAACATTTGTCTTTAGTGTGAAATATTTTATCTCTTCAGCTATTTTACGATTTAAAATTGCTTCAATTTCTTTTTGATTTTGTGGTGTATCGTCAATATAAGACCATATTCTACGGTTTAAAAAGTCATATGCTAGTTCTTTTAAAATTGCATCTTTTGATTTTAAAAAGTAGGCAATAAGGCCATTCATATAAAAGTCATCTATTTCTAAATAAGCATACATATCTTTTGGGTTTTTTAAGATTGCTTTTAATGAGGATACATCATGCCCAAAATCAAAGTTCATTTCTAATAAATCTTTAACGCGTCGATATATCTTTTCTAGGATAACTTCATAGGCACGCGCTTTTGGGTGATAATAAACTTGCCAGTACATATGGTAGCGAGCCACTAAATAATTTTCTATTGCATGTATGCCAGAAGCTTTAAATGCTAAGGTGTTATCTTTAACAACAATCACACGCATAAGACGATCTAAGTCAATTTGTCCATAAGCCGTACCAGTAAAGTAAGCATCTCGCTCAAGATAGTCTAATCGATCAATATCTAATTGAGAAGATATGAGTTGTTCTATTAAAGAAAATTTACCTTTTTTGAGTAAGATACTTGCTACATCTTCTGCAAAGTCTTTATCGATTGTGTCTAATATATTTCGAATTTCCGGGTGCGTTGTAATGATGGTTGCTCCAATAGATTCATGATGTACTTTGAATACATATTCAAAAGCATGTGAATATGCACCATGACCAATATCATGTAATAGTGCAGTCACTAGAAATAACATACTTTCTCTTTCATTTAAGTTTTCTTTAATTTCTTTAATATGTAAAAAACGATATGCGAGTTCATAGACACCTAAAGCATGAGAAAACCTTGAGTGTTCTGCACCATGAAAAACCATATGCACACCGGATAGTTGCCTAACTCTTCTTAATCTTTGAAATACCGATGTATCAATAAGGTCCGTAATCACTTGATAATCTATATGGATATAACCATAAATTGGATCTCTAAAAACTTGTTGTCTTGCTAGTTTTTTCATAAAGCACCTCTAAGAAGTAAAAGTGGCAATCGCCACTTTTATTTTAGCCTAAAATTTCGTATTTCTTTACTAATGTAACCAAATCACCATTTTTTAGCATGAAGGCGGAACCATCATCTGTATCTAAATGACAATCTAGTCTAAAATCTTTGTGGACACGGCATAATACATTATCTAATATACCTGCTTTAATACCATCAATTTTAATGGATACAACATCTTTGTCTTTAACATCAAATGCTTCAGCATCTTCTGGTGAAAAGTGAATGTGACGGTCAGCAATAATGACACCTTCTGAAATTTCTACTTCACCTTTAGGTCCAATTAGTTTTGCTGCACCACTACCTTTTGTATCTCCACTTGAACGTACAGGTGCATTAAACTTATAACGTATTGCATCACTTTGGGATATTTCAATTTGTGTTCCTTTTCTAGTTGGTCCTAAAATACGAACGCCCTCTAAGACTCTTCCTTCAGGGGATACAACAGAAATTTTTTCTTCTGCTGCATATTGTCCGGGTTGACTTAAATCTTTTAAAACTGTAAGTTGATAACCTTTTCCAAATAATATTTCTAAATGTTGTTCAGTAACATGCGCATGACGTCCTGAAATACCTACTGGTATTTTTTTCATATAAATGCTCTCCTTATCTTAAAATAATTAACATATAAATTATATCATGTATAGCAAAAGTGCACAAGCAAAGATTTTTGTTATAATATATTAAAAGGAGCTGATATTTATGGAAACTATCTTTACAAAAATAGTTGATCGAAAAATACCTAGTCATATTGTTTATGAAGATGATTTAGTGATTGCATTTTTAGATATTACACAAACAACTAAAGGACACACTTTGGTTGTTACAAAATCCCCTTATAAAAACATATTCGAGGTCCCAGAAAGTTTATTTAAACATTTATTCGGTGTGGTTCAAATCTTAACCAAAGGTATACAAAAAGCATTTAATCCAAGTGGTATCAATTTATTAAATAATAATGGTGAAACTGCTGGCCAAACAGTCTTCCATTATCATGTCCATATTATCCCACGATATGAAAAAAATGACATCAATGTCGCCTTACCTGATCAGTCAACCAACTTAACAACCGATGATTATAAAAAAAGAGCCGCAATGATTATTGCAGCTCTATCGTAAATAATACACCGTTGGCATGATTGACAACAGAAACCTTTAAGCCAAATCTATCCATGGTTTCTTTAACAATAGCAAGACCTAAACCAAATTGACCTTTATTGCCTTTTTCATATGCTTTAAATATTTTTGGTAATACACTTTCTTCAATATGCTCACCGTCATTAAAGATGGTGAGTTTTTTATCGGTAATTTGAATCACTATTTTTGTCTGCCCATATCTAACTGCATTATCCACAATATTGGATATTGCAATATATGCGCCCTCTGGATCCATTAAATGCACCCAGTCTTTTTCTATGTCAACAATGAATCTTAAATTTGTAATATATTTATAATTATTAACAACCTGTTCCACAACACTTTTGAATGATGTTTGTTCATAAGCGTTATTATTGTTGATGTATCCTATTTTACTGTACTCAATAATTTGTTTTACTTTTTCATTGAGTAAGTCTGCTTGTTTAATAATTAAGTCGGTTGATTCGATACCTTCAATACCATCTGAAATTGCTTCAGCATAAGACTTAATAACAGCAATTGGTGTTTTTAAGTCGTGTCCTAAGTTTTGTATCATCTCTTTTTTCGTATCTTCGTTGTTTTTAATTTCAATACGCATATCATTAATAGTTTCAGCTAAGTCAGCTATTTCTTCAGCACTACTTTCAATCTTAACTTCTGTTTGATAGTCATCAGCAACCATTTGGTTAACACTTGTTTGTAGGTCTCTTAGTTTTCCAACTGTACTCGAACTCCATAACCATACAATAATATTTCCTAATACTAATATATTTAGAAACGCAAGTGTCGTGTAAAAAGGAACGTTTCCAGTCATATCGTCAATATACTCTTCAACATTTGATATGGCAAACACACCATATAAACGTGTGTTTGGTAGTTTCCTAACCACACCCATATAGGCAACATCTTGATCAATTGTATAGCGTATGGTTTGACCTTTAAACTCCCTATCTTCACTAAAATACTTACGGATGACAAGGTTAGCAATGCGGTTAAAATCTTCATCTGCTACATTATTATCAGAAAAATCTATAACCTGGTCATCTAATACAATGAAAAAATCATTATACTTGGTCGTATTATTATAATTAAAGGCTGAAGGGTTGGATTCATATATCCTTAAGACTTCTTTAAAGTAATTATCTAAGTAAATTTGATTTTGATTTTCATAAGCTCTTTTAAAACTTAAGTTCACAATAAACAAAAAAAACATGCCACTTAATATGGTAATAAATGTAAATATAATATTAAGTTGTGTGGCAAGTTTTAGTTTGTTCATAGTAATCGATAGCCAAACCCGTAAATCGTTTCAATTCTTAATAATGGCATCTTAGAACGTAATCGACGTAGTAAGTCATCCACAACACGGTCTGAACCTACATAATTTTCGCCCCAAATGGTTTCTAATAATACTTTTCTTTCGATTGGCTCTTGTTTGTTTTTTAAAAAGACCAATAACATTTCAAATTCTTTATTTGTTAATTCTATTTGTTTATCGCCGTGTTTAATTTCTCTTGAATCTAGTTGAATAGAGTAATCACTATAGGTGATATGACCAGGTCTTGAGTTTTTACGTTTTAAAACGGCTTTAACTCTTAACATTAATTCTTTTGGAGAATATGGTTTAGCAATGTAATCATCTGATCCTAATTCTAAACCTTTAATTTTGTCTAAAGCTTGGTCTCTTGCTGATGTAAAGATAACTGCTGCATCTGGATTTGCTTTACTAATTGCTTTAATTAAATCAAACCCATCAATTTCACCTGTAAGCATAATATCTAAAATCCATAAATCCACTTGATCGCCTACATGTTCCATCGCACTTTCACCATCATAAAATACGGTGACATCATAATTTTCACGTGTTAAATATTTTCGAATAATTTCTGAAATATTTACTTCGTCTTCTACAAAATATATTTTCATAGGTGGACCCCCTTATAACTATTTTTATATATTATAATTTTATCACATAATTGTAACCTTTGACATATTAAAGGAAAAGCCACCTTTTTATAAGGTGGCAATTCGAGAGAGAAAAATGAAGTAACTATAGTATATCGGTTGTTTTAATCTTTCTCAATCTTTATCGAAAACTATGTTAATTATTGTAAGAAATACCATTATTTTATGGTTTTTATACCCATATATGGCACTAAAACTTCGGGTACAGTAACTGTGCCATCAGCATTTTGATAGTTTTCTAATACAGCAATCATGGTGCGCCCTACAGCGAGTCCAGAACCGTTTAATGTGTGCACATATTCTGTTTTAGCATCTTTAGTGCGTTTAAATCGAATGTTTGCACGTCTTGCTTGAAAATCTTTGGCATTAGAAATAGAACCTATCTCACGATATGTATTTTGACCTGGTAGCCACACTTCAATATCATATGTCTTACTCATGCCAAATCCCATATCTCCAGTAGATAAGCATACAACACGGTAAGGAATATTAAGTAGTTGTAAAATCTTTTCTGAATTTGCTAACATCTTCTCGTGTTCTTCTTCTGAATCTTCTGGGCGTACAAACTTAATCAGTTCTACTTTATTAAATTGATGTTGTCTTAAAATACCACGTGTATCACGTCCTGCAGATCCTGCTTCTGAGCGAAATGCTGTAGTATACGCTACATAGTGAATTGGTAAATTATCATTATCTATAATTTCATCTCTATATAAATTGATTGTTGGTACTTCAGCTGTTGGATTTAAATACCAATCAAAACCTTCTAACTTAAAGGCATCTTCTTTAAATTTAGGAAATTGTCCGGTACCAAACATGGAGGCATCATTGACGATAAATGGTGGGATAATTTCGGTATAACCATGCTCATTACTATGTACATCGATCATAAAGTTTATCAGTGCACGCTCTAATCTTGCACCCAAGCCTTTGTCTACAACAAATCTAGGTCCAGTAATTTTTGTGGCGCGTTCAAAATCTAAGATATTTAATGCCTCACCAATTTGAGTATGATCTTTAACTTCAAAGCCAAAAGATCTTATATTTCCCCATTTTTTAATTTCAACATTTGCAGTCTCATCTAAACCGATTGGCACATCATCACTTGGAATATTTGGTAACTGAACTAAAATATCATGTATTTTATCATCTATCATGCGTAAGTTTATTTCTAGTTCCGGTATTTGGTGCTTAATTACTTCAACTTTATTTAAGACATCTGTTGCATCTTTTTTCTCACGTTTAAGTTGCCCAATCATTTTGGAGTACTCATTACGCTTAGCTTTTAAATCTTCTACTTGCTTAATAAGATTTCTTCTATCTTCTTGCATGTTTATTAAGTCTTTTAAATAACTAAAATCACCGCCTCGGGTATTTAGTTTTTCAATCACTGTATCTATGTTTTCTGTAATATACTTTAAATCTAACATTTCTTCTTCTCCTTTGTTTAATAAAAAAGTCCTTAGACTAAAAATAGTCTAAGGACGATTGTTTAATAATCGCGGTGCCACCTTATTTCTATGATGCATGACATCATAGCACTTGATCATTCTTTAACGCAGAATTATACGGATGTTATTAGCATCACTCCAGAGTGGAACTTTTAATGTGTTGTATCTATTTTCACCAGCCATAGACTCTCTTTAATCAAACATTAAAATTAGCTCTTTTATCGTGTTATGGATATTATACCTTATTTTATTCAGAACGTAAAGCAGCAACTGGATCTTTATTGGATGCAATACGTGCAGGAATTAATCCAGCAATAAAGGTTAATAGTATGGAAATAATAATTAAGATAATTGCGTGTACATAAAATAGTTGTGCAACGTTAGAACTACCCGTTGGTCCTGCTAAGAAGAAGTTAACGATTGGAACAACACTATATGTAATAATAACACCTAATGTTCCTGCAAAGAATCCAATTAAAATCGCTTCTGCATTAAATACTCTTGAAACATCCTTTTTACGCGCCCCAATGGAACGTAAAACCCCGATTTCTTTGGTGCGCTCTAATACGGATGTATATGTAATAATACCAATCATCACACTTGAGACAAATAGTGAAATCGATGCAAATGCAATCAATACTGCACTAATAGAATCCATTACTGTTTTAATCATACTTACAGCAGATGCTACACTATCTGTATAATTAATTTGTTCATCTTCATCTTTGCCAACGTTATATTCATCTAAAATATCGAGTATAGCTTCTTTGTCATCAAAACTATTAGGATAAACTAGGACACCACTTGGAAGTTCTGTACCACCTAAGGTATGCATAAAGTCTTCTTTTGTGTTGTTGAGATTAAAGTTAACACCCGTTACAACCGGCGTTTCACTTGCTTTTTGAGCTATAACTACATCTGAGTTGATGTTCAGATTAATGATAGTTTCTGATACTTTCGGTGTGTAGTATAACCCTTCAGATACAGAGATAAAGTCAGTATTCACTTTAACAATACCAGCAATAGTAATTGTGATAATATTTGGATTGTTTGGATCATTATATGCACTCAATAAGTCTTCGTGATCATTGGATAATGTCTTTTCAGTATACATATCACCATCTAATTTATACATTTCATTGTTGGTATATATTTTAAATGTTTTACCCACAATATCTTCAAATAAAATGACTTGGTCGGCATTAAACCCAAAAAACTTAATGATATTGTTTGGTAGTCTATGACTTTCATCCACTAATAATAATGCTTCATTTGCATCAGGATTGTAGTAACTTCCTGCAACAACATCAAAGTATTCTGTAACAAACTCATAAGAAAATTCACTTTGATGTACATAACTTGATCCTGTTGGTGAAAACGGAGGCATAGGATTAGAGGTTGGGTTAGCATTTAATTGGTTACCATTTAAATAATAAAAGTGTGTTTTGTAAGCGTGTTGGTAAACCACTGTTCCGTGATCTTTTATATTACTGTTTTCAAGATAATCTACATAGTCTTGACTTATATCATTTGTTGATGTAGGCATGATAAATTCTGGTTCATAGCCTTGAATACCACCCTCAACCGGTTCTGGTTTGTCTCGGTTGGCACCTGCATTAATAAGTGCATTAAAATCAGTATATGTACGACTTATTTGAAGTGGTAACCCTGCAAAGGTGCCACGTTCCATTTTATTTAAATAATCCGTAAAACCGTATTGTAAGGACATGACTAAGGCAACCCCAATAATACCTATGGAACCTGCAAGTGCGGTAATTAATGTTCTGGTTTTTTTAGTAAGCATATTTTTAAATGACAATCTTAATGCTGTTAAGTAGTTCATACTTGATTTAGATGTATCTTTTTTATATGATTTTTCTTCTTTAACTTCATATGGATTTGTATCCCCAATGACTTCACCATCTTTTAATCTGACGATGCGATTAGAAAATCTATTAGCAAGATCACCATTATGCGTTACCATAATAATGAGTTTATCTTTAGATATTTCTTTTAAAAGATTCATGATGTCTTCTGATGTTTCACTATCTAAAGCACCCGTTGGTTCATCTGCCAATATAATGGTAGGATTGTTGACAAGTGCTCTAGCAATCGATACACGTTGTTGTTGACCACCAGAAAGTTGATTTGGTCGTTTTCTTAAATGGTCTTTAAGCCCAACACGTGTTAAGACTTCAATCGCTCTTTGCCTTCTTTCTTCTCTAGACACCCCTGATAATGTTTGAGCAAGCTCAACATTCGATAAAATATCTAAGTGTGTAATTAAATTATAGTTTTGGAAAACAAAACCAATACGGTGGTTTCTATAAGCATCCCAATCATTATCTTTATAGTTTTTAGTTGACACATTATCAATAATAATATCTCCGCTATTATACCTATCTAATCCACCAATTAAGTTCAGTAGGGTCGTCTTACCACTACCTGATTCTCCTAATATTGAAACAAATTCATCATGTCTAAATGATAAATTAATGCCTTTAACAGCATCAAATCTTTGTTCACCTACAATATAATATTTTGTTAAATTCCTAACTTCTAACATAATTTTCATGACCTTTCCACATATTTTATATATTATATGTTTCATGTATATTGATTACATTTTATCATTTTTAAAAAATATCGAATGTCATTTGAATATGTATGTGAAAGTTTTTACATTATACATACCTCACTTGAATATTTTTGTCAATAAGTATCTTAGTCAATGACAGTAAACAAGTTATAAAAGAAAAGGACCACATATTAAATGTAGTCCTTAAACAAGTAAATTTAAATAGGTATTTTATATTAAACTATTCTAAATCTAGTTTGGTTTGTTCTGTGCTTTTGGTATCTTCTGCTTTATCTTCTTTTTCTTCTGCAGGCAGTTCAACGGATTCAGAAACTTGTTTTTCTTGGTTTAGAGGCATTTGTTCTTGTGTAACTTTTGCTTCTTCTGTTGCTTCTTCATTTTCTGGCTCTTGATGATCAACAATAGCGATTGTCGCTACTTTTTGATCACCTTTAAGTGAGATGATACGTACACCTTGCGTTGCACGTTTTGTTTGAGATATTTGGTCAATTGGCATACGAATTGTAATACCGCGATCACTTACTACGATAATATCTTCATCATCTGTTACTTTTCTTAAAGTTTTTAATTTACCATTTTTAGCTGTCACATTTAACGTTTTAACACCCTTACCACCACGGTTTTGGAGACGATATTCGTTAATCGATGTGCGCTTTCCATAGCCGTTTTCTGTGATAACTAAGATATCATCATCTTTTCCATCTATTATAGCTACACCAACAACTTCTTCCTCATCTGGAATATCCATACCGCGTACACCGGTTGCTGTACGTCCAATTTCCCTGATATCTGTTTCAAGAAAATGGATTGCTTTACCATTAGATGCACCAAGCAAGATATGTTTATTGCCATCGGTAGATTTTGCAATTAAGAGTTCATCATCTTCTCTTAGGTTAATTGCAATAATTCCGTTTTGACGAATGTTTTGGTAGTTTTTAATATGTGTGCGTTTAACAACACCGCGTTTAGTTACAAAGAATAAATAATGGTTTTCATCATCAAAATCTTTAATAGATGTAAAACTTGCTAACTTTTCTCCTGGTTGGAAGTTTAAGTAGTTGACAATCGGTACTCCTTTAGACTGGCGTGAACCAGCTGGTAGTTTGTATCCTTTTAATTTAAAGACACGACCTAAGTTTGTAAAGAATAAATGGTAATCATGTGTTGATGTCATCGCAATATGTTCTACGAAGTCATCTTCATGCAATTTAACACCACTCATCCCAACACCACCACGATTTTGAAGTTTATACTCATCTAAGTTCATACGTTTAATATAACCATTGTTTGTTACAGTAACAACAATGTCTTCAACTGGGATAAGATCTTCATTATCGATATCTAAGTCTTCGTATAAATTCATCTCTGACATACGAGCATCAGCATATTTATCTTTAATTTCTTGTAGTTCTGTTTTAATAATTTCAACTTTTAAATCATCATTTGCAAGTATTTCTTTATACTCGATAATTTTTTGAGTTAAATTGTTTGCTTCTTCGTGAATCTTATCAATTTCAAGACCTGTTAATCTTTGTAGTTGCATTGTTAAAATTGCACGTGCTTGTACTTCACTAAAGTCATATGTGTCTATGAGTTGAATACGCGCTTCTTCAGGTGTTTTAGCTTCTTTTATAATCTTAATAACATTATCCACATCATTTAAAGCTTTAACAAGTGCTTCTAAAATATGCATTCTTGCTTCTGCTTTTTCTAAATCAAATTGTGTACGACGTGTAATGATATCTAGTTGATGGGCAATATAATGGGTTAAAGCATCTTTTAAACTTAATAGTTGTGGTTGACCATCAACTAATGCAATCATATTAATACCAAATGATGTTTGAAGTTGTGTATGTTTATAAAGATTGTTTAAGGTAACAGATGGACTGACATCTTTTCTTAATTCAATGACAATACGCATCCCCTTACGGTTGGACTCATCGCGTAGATCTGAAATACCTTCGATAATTTTATTTTTAACAACATCAGCAATACGTTCAATAAGTGTTGTTTTATTCACTTGATAAGGTATTTCTGTAATAATTAATTCTGTTCTATTTTTTGTTTCAACAATTTGGTGTTGTGCACGAATTGCAATAATACCTTTTCCAGTTTCATAAGCTTGTCTAAGTCCTGTAATACCTAGGATTTGACCACCTGTTGGAAAATCTGGTCCTTTAATATATTGCATCAGTTCTAAAACTGTAATATTTGGATTATCTAAGTATGCAAAAATTGCATCAATAACTTCACCTAAGTTGTGTGGTGGTATGTTGGTTGCCATACCAACAGCAATACCTGTAGATCCATTAACTAAGAGGTTTGGATATCTGGATGGTAATACGATTGGTTCCCGTTCTGATCCATCGTAATTATCTACAAAGTCTACGGTATTTTTTTCAATATCTCTTACCATTTCAACTGCAATTTTTGAAAGTCTAGCTTCGGTATAACGCATCGCAGCTGCACCATCACCGTCAACAGAACCAAAGTTTCCATGGCCATCAACTAGTGGGTTACGGAAACTAAATGGTTGTGCCATGCGGACCATGGCATCATATATTGAGGAATCACCATGCGGGTGATACTTTCCCATAACATCCCCAACGATTCTTGCTGATTTTTTATGTGCAGTGTTGGCATACATATTATTTTCATGCATACCGTACAAAATACGTCTTTGAACTGGTTTTAATCCGTCTTTAGCATTTGGAAGTGCACGTGATACAATGACACTCATTGCATAGTTTAAGAAGGATGTTTTCATTTCTGATGTTATATTAACTTCTTTAATTTTATCGTATAATTTATCTGTTTTTTCACTCATATGATTTTACATCCTTTCTTACGCATCAATATCTGTTGCGTATTGTGCATTTTTTTGTATAAATTCTTTTCTAGGTTCAACTTCTTCGCCCATTAACATTGAAAAGACTTGATCTGCTTCAATCGCATCTTCTAATTTAATTTGAAGTAGTGTTCGCTTCGCTGGGTCCATCGTTGTATCCCATAGTTGTTCTGCATCCATTTCACCTAAACCTTTATAGCGTTGAATGCTTGGCTTCGTTTCAATATTCTTTAATAATTCATTTAATTCTTGTTCGTTATATGCATATTCAAAATTTCTACCCCAACTAACCTTATAAAGTGGTGGTTGCGCAGCATAAACATAACCTGCATCAATCAATGGACGCATATGTCTAAATAAAAATGTTAATAATAGAGTTCGTATATGTGCACCATCGACATCAGCATCGGTCATGATGATGATTTTATGATATCTTGCTTTTGTAATATCAAATTCATCAGATATGCCTGTACCCATGGCTTGGATTAAGTTCACAATTTCTTTATTGTTTAACATTTTATCTAAACGTGCTTTTTCAACGTTTAACACTTTACCACGTAGTGGCATAATTGCTTGAAACTCGGAGTCTCTACCTTGTTTAGCTGAACCACCCGCGGAGTCCCCTTCCACGATGTAAATTTCTGATTTTTCAGGATCTTTACTACGGCAATCTGCTAACTTAGATGCAAAACCTAATGCATCAAGTGGTGATTTTCTTCTAGTTAATTCTTTAGCTTTTCTAGCAGCAACACGTGCACGTGTTGCTAGTAAAATCTTTTCAACAATTGCTTTGGCTTGCGCAGGGTTTTCTAATAAAAATCTGTCTAAAGCTTCACTCGTAATTTGAGAGGTGATTGCACGAACTTCAGGGTTACCAAGCTTCGTTTTTGTTTGTCCTTCAAATTGTGGTTCTGGGTGTTTAACAGAAATAATTGCAGTTAAACCTTCTCTCGTATCTTCCCCGGTAATGCTATCATCTTTCTTCATTTTTAGTTCATCTGCAGACTTTGAAATAACACGTGTTAATGCCATCTTAAAGCCATCTTCGTGCATTCCACCTTCAGTCGTTGAGATGTTGTTTGTAAACGAATGTAAGTTAGGTGTATAGCTATCTACAAATTGCATTGCTAGTTCAACTGTAATACCGTCTTGTTCTTTATCAATGTAGATAATATCAGGGTGTATTTTTGTTTTAGCTTGATTTAAAAATTTAACATACTCTGTAATTCCGCCTTCATAATGGAAAGTTTCTATAACAGGTTCTTCACCTCTGGAATCTGTGAGTGTTAATTTTAATCCTTTATTTAAAAACGCTAGTTGTTGAATTCTGTTTCTTAAAGTATCAGCATTATAAACAACTGTTTCTTTAAAAATAAGTGGGTCTGCTTGGAATGTAATGACTGTACCCGAAATATCTGTTGGTCCTAAAGTTTTTAAATCAAATGCAGGTTCACCACGCTCATATTTTTGTTGATATAATACGCCATCTTTGTGTATTTCAACAATAAACCATTCGGATAAACCATTCACTACAGAAGCACCAACACCGTGTAGACCACCGGATACTTTATAAGATCCTTTATCAAATTTACCTCCAGCATGTAGCGTTGTTAAAATAGTTTCTACAGCAGGTCTTCCTGTTTTAGGATGTAAATCAACAGGTATACCACGTCCGTTGTCTTGAACGCGTATAATTTCTCCTTTTAAAATTTCAATTGTAATTTCATCAGCATAACCTGCTAATGCCTCGTCAATTGAGTTATCCACAATTTCCCAAACTAGGTGATGTAGTCCGCGTTCTCCTGTAGAACCAATATACATACCTGGTCTTTTCTTTACAGCTTCTAATCCTTCTAAGATTTGAATATTATCGGCTGTATAATGTGAGTTATCATTTCTATTTGGCATACTTCGTATCTCCTTTGTGTAACACTATTTTTTGATAAGTTACGTTTAAATTAAGTGGTATTGCACTTGTTATAAATATTTGATGATTTTTAGATAATTGACTCATGAATAATTCTTGACGCTCTAAATCAAGTTCAGACAACACATCATCTAACAATAAGACTGCATCTTGATCGGTAGATTCTTTAATCCATTCTAAGAGCGCTAATTTGAGTTCTATGACGATTAACCTTGTTGTACCCTGTGAAGCATTGTCTTTAGCATTTAAACCGTTATAAAGGACTTTAAAGTCGTCTTTATGAATACCTGCGGTTGTTGTTTCATATAGAATATCTTGTTTTTGTTTTGTTTTTAGATGTTTTAACCAATTTGTTTTTGTCATATTTGGTTCATAAACAAGTTCTATATTAAAGTTTTGATATTTAGATGCTACTTTTTTAAACTTTTCATTGAGATCATTGATAAATTTTTGTCTTGCATCATATATTTCAACACCAACATCATAAAGTTGTTGTCCTAAGATATCTAAGAAAGTAAAATCTTTTAAATTCTTATTTTTCTTTAATAAAGCATTGCGTTGTTTTAATATTTTTCGATATTGGTTTAATTGTTGTAAGTATGTTTTAGATACTTGAATAAGTTCCATATCTAGAAAGTATCGTCGTTCTGAAGGTGACCCTTTAATGATCATTAAATCTTCTGGTGCAAACATAACAACATTAAATTGGCCAATATAATCTGAAATTTTTCTAATTTCTACTTTATTAATGAGTGTTCTTTTTCCTTTAGAAGTCAAGACGATTTCATGAACCTTTTTATTTTGAACTAACTGAACTGATGCATAAGGCTTTTCATACTGAATCATATCTTTTTCAGTATTCGTACGATGTGACTTCGTCGTCGATGCAAAATAAATAGCTTCTAATATTGAGGTTTTACCAACTCCGTTTGGCCCTTCAATAACAACAAGCGGTTGGTCAACATCAATTTGATATTCCTTTAAATTTCTAAAATTTCTTAAGGTAATTGATGTAATCATTTAATTAGAATCTTTTTGTCGTTGATTGTCACGACATCACCTTGTCTAATTTTCTTTTTCTTTTCATAAACAGGTTCATCATTCAAATACACATCTTCTTCATATAAAAAATACCTCGCTTCTCCACCAGAACCGATGTAGTCTAATGCTTTTAAAAGTTGTGTGATTGTCATAAATTCTTTGTCTAATTCAAATTGATCCATAAGTTGCTACCTCAATCTCTTTATATTATAACATAATATAAGGTAAAATGCACGGTTTTTAACGCTTTTTATATTGATGAATGTTTACATACCCTTGTAACTAAAAAAAGCCGAATTCATGTGATTTTGAATGTTTTATAATTTTGTTCTCTTTTGAAACATTATTGGGTTTAAAAATTTATTTTGGCTGGTATATAAAAAAATACCTCGCTTTTTTTGATTTTAAGCGAGGTAAGTTTTTATAAGTTTTTAATCGATTCTTACTGGTAATATAAGGTGTAACAAATCAGGGTCATGTGCACCTTTTACAACGAATGGTTTGATTTCACCTGCAAAATTTAAGGTGACTTCGGATGAATTAAATGATTTTAAAGCTTCATTTAAATATTTCGAGCTAAATGCAATAGAAATGAGTCCACCTTCGACATCTGCTGATGGTATAATTTCTTCTTTTGCATCACCTACTTCAGAGTTTGTTGAAGAAATTTCAACTACTTGATCAGGTCTTAGGGTTAATTTAATAATATTGTAGTTGGATTCTCTATCACGTGGTGATAATAACGAGACTCTATCAACAGCATTCAGTAATGCTTCTTTATTAAATGTAATAACTGTTGGGAAGTTTGTTGGAATAATTTTAAATGTATCTGGATATGTGCCTTCTAATAATCTAGTTTGGAACCAGATTTTAGGCATTTTAAATAAAACTTTATTTGGATTGATATAAACTTCTATTTCTTCATCAAAATGATCTAATATCTTTGATAATTCATCTAAAGATTTATTTGGTATTACGATATTAAAAGTTTTAGAATGTGTACGTAGTTTTAGGTTTTTTTGTGATAAACGATAAGAGTCGGTTGCCACTGCATATAAATGATCGTCTTGATATTTAAAATTAACACCTGTTAAGATCGGACGTTTTTCATTATCTGCAGTTGCAAAGTTTGTTTCTCTAATTACTTCTTTAATGATTTCAGATGACATTAAAATAGGTTCTGTTAAATCTAAGAAATCAACATCTGGATAATCATCGATATCCATAAGTTTTAATTTAAATTCAGAACGATCAGCTTTGATCACTAATAAACGTTCTTCTTGCAGTGCAATTTCAATACGCTTTGCAGCTACTTTTCTAATAATTTCTATAAAATAACGACCTGGTAATGCTATTTTACCTGTTTTATGAACTACTAATGAAGGATCATCTATTAATACTTGTATAGCAATATCCGAATTAGAGGATGTCAATTGTATATAATCAGAAAACACTTCAAATTTAATAGCATATAAAATAGGTAATGGAGTTTTATTAGGTAATCCTTTTTGAATATGGATGAGTTGATTTAGTAATACATCTCTATCAATTGTAAAATTCATATTGTACCCCTTTTATTTATTATTATTTCTTTTTATTGTTATTAGTCACTGTGGGAAAGTGGGAAACTAACAATAACCGCTTTGTATACGACTTATTTTATCATATTTCAAACAATTTATAAACATTTATTAATTAGAGAGTGTGGAATCTAATTTTTTAACAATTGAGTCAATGGCAAACTTTAAATTAGAATCCATCTTCATATCGCGTTCTATACGTTCACAAGCTGCTAAAACTGTTGAGTGATCACGGTCATTAAAAAGTGATCCAATTGTTTTATAAGGAATATTATATTTTAGCTTAATTAAGTACATAGCAATATGTCTTGGTAAAGTGTATTTTGCATGTCTTTTTTTACCGATAATATCTTGTAGCGATACTTGGAAGTAATCAGCAACAACACTTTGGATTTTATCATAATTATTTTCATTAAGTTCGTTCGTTTTACGTTTAGTTTTTAATACAGCACCTAAAGCTTCTTCAACAACAGACATTGTTACTTCTAAATTAAAGGTTTGAGCATAACTTACGAGCCTTATTAAGGCACCTTCCATCTCGCGGATGTTTGCTGAAAACTGAGATGCAATAAAGGTTAAGATGTCTTCTGAAATCTCCATTTCAGCATCTAAAGTTGCTGTTTTTCGCTTTAAAATGTTAATGCGGTGTTCTAAATCAGGTACTTGTATGTCAACAGATAATCCGGCTTCAAAACGTGTTGTTAATCTAGGCATAATATTCGTAAGTTGTGAAGCTGGTTTATCAGATGTAATAACAATCTGTTTATTATTTAAATATAAGTAGTCAAATAGTTTAAAAAATTCCATTTGAGTTTTACTTGCATTGGCCATAATTTGGATGTCATCGACTAAGATTACATCAATATCTTTATATTTGGCATTAAATTCTTCTGTTTTATTTTTATTTCTAGAAAGTAATGAGACAAAATCTTCAATAAAATTGTCTGCTTTTACATATAAGATACGTTTTTCAACATCATTATCTAATATATAGTTACCGATTGCTTGCATAAGGTGGGTTTTACCAAGTCCAACATCACCAAATATGTAAAATGGGTTTGCCACTGCTCCTGGTTGATCAGCTACCTTCATTGCCATACGAAAGGCGAACATATTTGACTTGCCAACAACAAAAGAATCAAAGGTGAATGTAGAATTCAAATTCCCTTGACGATAATCGATAGTTAACTTACGATCTTTAACTGGTTCTTCAACAATTTCATCTTGCGAAACGAACTTTAAACGTACAGGTGTTTTTGAATATTTTGTAGCCAGTTCATTGATTTTCGCAATATATAACTTATTGATGCGGTTTTTTAAAAATTCATTAGCAACGACCATTGTAATTAGACCGTTTTGATCTTTAAAAGATGAAGTCACCGGTAAGAATAATTCATTGTAAGTTTCTTCGTTATATAATTTTTCTAAATCTTTTAATATTGTCTGCCATAAAATGCTGTTTGGACTCATGGCCGCCTCCTTCAAGTAGATAATGATATATGTAAAACTATGATAGCATATTAAAGTTGAATTTATATAAAAAGTTTTCCACAATATTTGTGGATAACTTAGCGAAGTCTTTGTGGATAAAAAAATTTAATGTGGATAACTTTCAGTGTATCATTTGCTTAATAAAGCGATCAAGTATAGTTACACTACTTATCCACAATGTGAATAAAGTGTGGATAATTTATCCACATTGTGTGAAATTTTAATTGTGGCAAACTCAAAGAAAATAAGTTAAAAACACAACGTTAATTTTGTGTTTGACTTTTGGTGTCTCTTTAATTATAATATTAAAAGCAAGGTTTCATAAGAAAGGTGGTTTTGATTATGAAAAGAACTTATCAACCAAGTAAAATCAAACATCAAAGAAGGCACGGATTTAGAGCTCGTATGTCTACAGCTGCTGGACGTAAAGTCTTAGCAAGAAGAAGAGCAAAAGGTCGCCACTCTTTATCTGTTTAAAATAAATATATATAATTGAAGTTAATAAATACCAGGACTACTAGAAAATTAACAAGTTTGATTTGTTTTAGGTAGTCCTTTTATTATTTTAATGAGGTTTAAATGAAAAGAATATATTCAATCAAAAGTAAAAATGATCTTGATTTGATTTTTAAAGAAAAAAAATCCGTCGGTAACGGATATTTTGTAATATATAAATCAATTCACGATAACCCTCATTTTAAATACGCTATATCTATCGGTAAAAAATATGGAAATGCAGTAGAACGAAACCTCGCCAAACGCCGCATTAGATATATTATCACAACACATAAAGAAAATATAAAATCTAATTATAGATTTGTCATAGTTGTAAGACAGCAAGCAAAGAAATTGTCTTACCAAGAGATGAAAGAAAATATAACAAAATTGCTTTATAAAGCAAAAATAATAGAAAAAGAGGAACGAACAAATGCGTAAATATTTAGCAATACTTACGGTGTTAGTGTTAGGATTAGTTCTAGTAGCTTGTTCACCAGACACTTCACAAATACATACGTTTTTATCACCAAATAAACTTGTTTATACATCAGAAGAAATTAATGACCAAGGTTTTCCGATTATTGATTTAAATGATTTTGAATTATACTCTATTCAAAAAAATAAAACATCTACACGTCTTGAAGTACCTTCTACTGTTATAACAAGCCAAAGCTTAGGTAACAACATATATAAAATTAATGTATATAACCATTCTTATAATGTTTATGTATACCATGAAGGTTATGAAAATACAAGCGAAAGCCCAGGCACAGATGTTGTTGCAGTATCTTATTTAAGTCCAACATTTGGTGTTGAAGATGAAACACAAAAAATAAAGAATGTTAATGAATTATTTTTTACAGTCATTACAAATGAAATTAATACTGAAAATTTAAATGTCATTTCTGCAACTTTTAGCACAAAATCAAATGATGAATTGATTTCAGAAAAAGGATCAAATGCATTAAAGTATTTTGAGTTTCCAACAAACTATGAAGATGATGTCTTCAAAATTAATTCAAAAAACATTATTAATGTAAAATTACATGATCTTAATGATACAGTTGTTTCATTTGAAAACTGGACATTCAAACCAGCAGATAACCAATTACCAATTAGTACTAAAATGGAAAATACATGGTTAGGTTATGTATGGGATTGGGTATTTATCATTCCTATATCATTCTTAATGCAGTTTTTTGCATCTATGTTTGGATTAAAGAGTTTTGGGTTAGGTATTTTATTTGCAACAATTATTGTACGTACAATTGCATGGCCAATTTATGCTAAATCAAATGATATGTCAATAAAAATGGCTTTAGCTCAACCAGAACTTACAAAACTACAAAACAAATATGCACTGAAAAAAGACCCGGCATCTCAACAAAAGATGCAAATGGAAATGATGCAGTTATACAAGAAACATGGTATTTCTATTTTAGGTTGTTTGACACCGATATTACAGATGCCACTGTTCCTTGCTATGTTCCAAACAGTCTATAGAATTACTGTTCCAGGTGGTATGTATGCAGCAAACGTCAGCAATCATACAGTATTATTTGGTCTAATCGATCTATCTATTGGAGGATTTAATGACGTTTGGAGTTATGTATTAGCGGTCATCGTTGGTGTAACCATGTGGTTACTTCAATACTTATCACAGAAAAAACCAAGTTATGCTAAAAATACAGGGACTCAAGTAAAAACAGAACAAGCAGAACAACAAGCTAAAACAATGAAAACAGTATCGCGCGTTATGATTGGTATGATGGTACTTACAACCTTAACATCTGTTAACGCATTAGGGTTTTATTGGGTTATTGGTAACTTATATTCTATTGGACAATCATTTATTAATAGAAAACTATCTGAAAAGAAATATGAAAAGTCCAAAGCTGCTCAAAGCATTATCTAAGAAAGGAGTTAGGCATGCTAAAGAAAACAGAATTTGAAGCAAAAACGCCTCAAGAAGCATTAAAAAAAGCTTCAGAACTATTAAAAATATCTGAAGATAAAATTCAACTTGAAGTTGTAAAAGAAAAAAAGGGCTTTCTTGGTGTAGGTGGTACTACGCTATATGAAGCAAGCCCTAACATCGATTTAACCATAGAAGGTAAACAATTTTTAGAAAGCATTATCCAAGCTTTAGATATTGAAGTTAAAATGGAAATACAATCACCAGATGAGGCAACCATTAATTATAGACTTCAAACAAGCGAAAATGCTTTATTAATTGGTAAAGAAGGTAGAACACTACTTGCATTCCAAACCTTACTTAGAAACCATCTAGCAAGTTTTACAAATCAACCACTCCTTGTTACCTTAGATATTGGTAATTATCATGCATCTAGAAAAAGACAACTAGAAATATTAGCAACCAAAACAGCAAAAGATGTAGCAAGAACTCAAATCGCAGTTAAACTTGATCCAATGAATGCATTTGATCGCCGTATTATCCACTCTAAACTAAGTGATTGGCGTGATGTTGAAACATATTCAGAAGGTGAAGGCGAAGAGCGCGCTATCATTATACGACCTAAGAACAAATAAAATTTGATACATAAAAATATCTCCAGTTTTCTGGAGATGTTTTTATAGATGGATTCAAGATACAAAATATTTAGAAATGATGTTATAATTCATATATGAAAATAATTAAGATAATTAAGAAAATATTTAAATATACAGCTTTAGTTTTATTGTTCATCATTGCTTACTTCATTGGTGAATCTACCTATGAAAACTATAGGAAAAATGAAATCATTGCAGCATTTAAATCAAGAGCTTATGAAACCTATGAAGTTCAACAACATGGTACAACTTATTTTTATCATAAGATAAAAAGAACCTATGATTATGAGTTAAGCGATGCACGTAATGTTTTTTCTGATTCAAATAAAGTAAAGCCGGGTCAAAAAGGCGATATATTAATTACCTTTGAATCACCTTTTCCTTATATACCGATCGTCGATCAAGTATATGGTTATTGGTTAGGTGGGCACGCTGCATTGGTTGGTGAAGGTGATACGATCTATCAATCCACCGGTATTGATGCCAGTGGTGTATTAAATATAGGTAAGATGATTGATGTTATCTTACACCGTGGTTATGATGAAACAAATAAATATGGCTTAAGTGTTGAAAAAACTAACAACTATTGGATGACGCCATTTAGAAACGAGATGCATTCTGAATATCCATATTATGGTAGATTTTATAGAGATGAAATATTAACCACACGTGTTAAATACGATAACGATATTATTAGAGATCAAGTCATTGACGCTGCAGTTGCATACACTGAAGATAAAGTTGACCGCGGCTTATACAATTATTTATTTATCATTGATACAAAATATAAATATTATTGTACAGACCTTATAACAAGAGCTTATAGTCAAGTCAATCAACAATTTGATACATCTATTAATTTAGATCCGGATGGATTGTTTCCATCCATGTATGACATGTTACTATCAGATGATGTCTACATCACAATGTATAAAGAAACCAAGACAGATGGTATCCATGTATATTATTTAGAAGATATCGAGGTGTAATATGACAACAACTGAAATATTAATCATCACTGGTATTGTTTTAGTCATTGTGTTGTTGACCATACTTATGATTATCTTACTAAGAAACTCTAAAGCTCCAACAAGTGAAATTAAAGGACGTCATCAACAAGAAATACTATCTAAAATAGAACACCTACAAACAGCTTTTAAAGCTGAAATAGAAAAACAAAACCTACAATCTAAAACAGATATTGAAAAAACCTTTATGAGCTTTAAAGAAGCCGTTTCAACCAAATTAAATACGGACTTACAAACCATGAATGAAAAGGTTGAAACAAGACTTAAAGAAGGTTTTCAATCAAGTGATCAACTATTTAAAAACATGGTTGAAAAATTGGCGATCATTGATACAACACAAAAAAATATTGAAAACTTATCCGGGCACGTAATTGATCTAAAAACATATTTATCAGATAAGAAACAACGTGGTATGTATGGAGAGGTGCAACTATACCAAATATTAGAAAATGTATTTGGTGAAAACAACCAAGCACTATTTACGAAACAACACACATTATCAAATGGTACCAAAGTGGATGCCCTAGTCTATGGTAGTGATCAAGCACTGAATATACCAATAGACTCTAAGTTTTCTTTGGAAAATTATATTCGTATGAACGATGAAACATTAAGTGAAGCATCTAGAAAAGAAGCTTCTAAACTCTTTGAACAAAATATTAAAAAACATATTAATGATATTGCCTCTAAATATATTATCAAACATGAAACAACCAATTATGCATTAATGTTTATACCAAGTGAGGCTGTGTTTTCTGAAATACAAGCTAATTATGTAGACTTAATACTTTATGCCCAACAAAAAAATGTTTGGCTCACATCACCGACAACATTAGTGTATATGTTGACGATGATTCTACTCATTTATCAAGATGTAGAAAAAGAAAAGCATGCTGAAAAGATGTTATTAGAAATAGATCGACTGTTTGATGATTTTAGATTATTTTTTGCAAGATGGGATATTTTTAAAAAAGAAATTAAAAAGTTAGTGGATAGTATCGATAGTTTAGATAAACCGATGGAACGCCTTAATAAGAAAGTATACAAAATTAAAACATCAGATTTCGATAATTTAGATAATGATGCTTAAAATTTATAAAACAATGATATAATACTACTATATAAGTTGATATAAATCGTAAAAAAGACAAGTAAAATCTTTAAGATATTTAAGAGAGTTAATGGTTGGTGCAAATTAACATATCACTGATTTGAAATAACACTTTTTAGAGACAGAAGAAAACATCTTTGGATGTGAGTAGAACTGTACGGTTACTTAGCCGTTAAATAAGTTATGAGCGCTAGAAACAATTATGTATTCTAGAACTAAGGTGGTACCGCGAAATTATTCGTCCTTAGACTATATTTTAGTCTAAGGACTTTATTATTTTATAGAATAGGAGAACATGCTTATGTTATTAACCATACGCACAATATATAAAGAGCCTGCAAAATATGCAGATCAAGAAATTACATTAAAAGGGTGGATTAGAAACCACCGTGATCAAAAGGAATTTGGCTTCATTAATTTAAATGATGGTACATTTTTTGAAAACATCCAAGTTGTGTATGAAAAAGCAACCACCAAAGCCTTTGATCAAGTCACACATCTATCAGTTGGTTCATCCATTGAAGTTAAAGGTATACTTGTATTAACCCCAGAGCGCAGCCAACCGTTTGAATTAAAAGCACTTGAAGTTATGCTTATTGGTGATGCTGGTGAAAAATATCCAATCCAACCTAAACGTCATACAAGAGAGTTTTTAAGAGAGGTTGCACATCTTCGTCCTAGAACCAACCTATTTAGTGCGGTATTTAGAGTGCGTAGTATTGCAGCTTATGCCATTCATAAATTCTTCCAAGAACAGGACTTTGTTTATGTACATACACCCATATTAACCGCCAATGATGGAGAAGGTGCGGGTGCAATGTTTAAAGTAACGACTTTAGATATAAACAATCCACCAAGAACCAAGGATGGTTTAGTAGATTATGCTAAAGATTTCTTTGGTAGAGAAACTAACCTTACAGTAACCGGTCAATTAGAAGGTGAGGCTTATGCACATGCATTTAGAAATATTTATACATTTGGTCCAACCTTTAGAGCTGAAAACTCAAATACACCAACGCATGCATCTGAGTTTTGGATGATTGAACCAGAAATTGCATTTGCTGATTTAAATGTAAATATGGACGTTATTGAATCGATGGTAAAGTATGTTACCAACTATGTATTAGAACACGCTAAAGAGGAAATGACATTCTTTAATAAGTTTGTTGAAAAAGGGTTACTCGATAAATTAGATAATCTATTAAATTCAACATTTAAGCGTATAACCCATGAAGAGGCAATCAACATCTTACAAAAAAGTAACCAAAAATTTGAAAACAAACCACAACATGGCCAAGACTTAGCTAAAGAACACGAAAAATATTTAACAGAAAAAGCATTTAATGGTCCTGTGTTTGTAACTGATTGGCCAAAAGATATTAAAGCATTTTATATGCGTTTAAATGATGATCAAAAAACTGTAGCAGCGGTGGACTTACTTGTTCCCGGTTCTGGTGAACTTGTAGGGGGTTCACAAAGAGAAGAACGCTTAGATTATCTATTAAAACGTATGGAAGAAATGCATATACCAAAAGAAGATCTAAACTGGTATTTAGATCTTAGACGTTATGGTGGCGTTCAAACATCTGGTTTTGGTCTAGGATTTGAAAGATTATTAATTTATTTAACAGGTGTTGAAAACATTAGAGATGTGATTCCATTCCCAAGAACACCTAAAAATATCGGATTTTAATAGATTTGATTAAAGATAAAGATTGTTAAAATTTTGTTTAACAATCTTTTTTTATACATTTGATGACATAAAACTAACACTTCACGACAATCTGACACCTATAATAGATAAAAAAGATACAATAATAGCACTTTATAAGTAAGGATCTCTTATATGAAAAAACTAATTATTTTATATGTTATAACCATACTTACATTTGTCATAATTGATGCATTATGGATTGGTCTGGTTGCTAGACCACTTTATGATCAATATATGGGTCAGTTATTAGTCACTAATATTAGATGGTTACCGGCAATTATATTTTATTTGATGTTTGTCTTCGGATTAGTTGTTTTTGTATTAAAACCAGCAATTAAGGATAAAAACTATTCATTAACATTAAAGCGTGCATTACTATATGGACTTGTAACATATGGTACATATGATCTAACAAGTTATATTACAATTGATGGGTTTTCATTAATGATTGTTGTTACAGATATTTTATGGGGCATTACATTAACTACACTAACAACGATGATTACTTATTATATATTTATGAGGTTTGTCCAATGAAACTAGATAATAAAAAAATATATGATGCCATGATATTGGGTGCACACAATGTTGTAAACCAAAAAGAATTACTGAATCGTATCAACGTATTTCCAATTCAAGACAATGATACTGGTAATAACTTAAGCGCAATGATGCAGTCGATCATACATAAATCAAAGCTTGGACAGACAATTGATGAAACCTTAGATTCGGTTGCTAAAGCAGCACTTATGGGCTCAAGAGGTAACTCAGGACTAATATTTTCTCAATTTCTATATGGCTTAACAAAGACATATTCAAAAGATGATGACGTGACATCTTACCGATTAAGATTTCAAGCAGCTGCTCAATATGCTTATGATGCTATCGGCAATCCAGTTGAAGGCACGATGATCACTATGATGCATAAATTAAACGAGCTTCTTAGTGAACCGATGGATACATTACATCTTGAACATCGTCTAAAGCATATATATGAAAACTTAAAAACAACATTAGAAGAAACATCCAATAGTCTAGAAATATTAAAAAAACATCAAGTCGTTGATGCAGGCGCTTTAGGATTTATGTTATTTATAGAAGGTTTTATGCAAAGTATTCTAGGTCAAACATCCTATCATCCTGTAACAAGCCAAAGTGAAGCAGACATATTTGACGATGATCAAACATTTTTAGGTTCAATAACGTATCGATATTGTATGGAAGTCTTATTGAAAACATTGGAGTCTAAAACGCATGTAACAACATTATTAAAAAACTTAGGTGATAGTTTAGTTATTGGCAAACAAGATGAACTGATGCGTATTCATATACATACAAATCAACCAGAGATTATAACCGAAAAAATAAAACCTTTAGGCATTATATTAGAAACAAAAGTAGATGATATGAAAAAGCAACACCAAGCCATTACGGATAATAAACATGATATTGCGATACTTACTGATTCTATTGCAGATCTACCACAAGCATTTATCGATGAACACCCAATTTATATTTTTAATGTCGGTATTCAAATGGATGATATGACCTACTACGATAAACAAACAATTAAGCACCAAAAACTATTTGATATTATGCACGCATCCAATCAACACCCAACATCCTTTATACCAAGTATGAAACAGTTAGATGAATGTGTATCTAATTTACTAAAATATTATAAGAAATTAGTGATCGTTACAGTATCTTCCAAGATGAGTAGTATGTATCAGCTCTATAGAAAAGTTATTGCTACGTATCCAAAAGAAAACATTTTACTGATAGACTCTAAACAAAATAGTGTCTCACAAGGGCTCATTGTATATGAACTGGCAAGACACATTCAAATCGGTAAAACATTTAAAGAGATTTCAAAAGACTATCACAAACTTATCCAAAATACTTCCATACTTGTTCATGTAGACACATTAGATTACATGGTAAAAAGTGGACGTATTAAAAAAAGTTTAGGACGTCTAGCGAAGGTGCTTAGCTTAAAACCAATTGTTTCAATCAGCAAAGAAGGTGAAGGCATTGTAGTTGCTAAAAGCATTGGTAAAAAAAGAAACATTCAAAAAATAATAGCCAAAGCACAACAGATGCATCGCACATCTGGAATTGAAGCATATGCCATAGCGCACGTATCTAATTTGAAATTAGCTGAAAAAATTAAAATAGAAATGATAAATATCACCGGAAAACAACCAGCTTATATGACTGATGTCTCATCGATTATTGCGATGAACTCGGGGAAAAATTCGGTTGCTATTGGAATTATTAGGAAGGGGTCATGATGAACTATTTATATATTTATCTCATCTTGCTAACGTACTACATCATTTGGTATATTATCGCACAAATTAAAAATAATGATAGTTTAGTAGATGTTGCATGGGGTCTGGGTATTGTAGTTAGCGCAATCAGCTCAATCTTACTCAGTAGTAACTACACATTATCATCCATATTAATAACAGGTTTAACAACTATATGGGGTTTACGATTAACAGGCTATTTGTTTAAACGAAACTTTAATAAATCAGAAGACTACCGCTATCAAAATATGAAAACCAAATGGAAGACTAATATCAGAATAAAATCATTTTTTAAAGTCTATATGTTACAAGCTATTTTAAATTATTTAGTCGCACTACCCATTATACTGACCAATTTATTGCAACATGAACCACAAGATAATATCAGTCTATTATTAATAACAATAGGAACTTTCTTGTTCGCTATAGGTTTCACATTTGAAGTACTTGCAGATCACTCACTGGCTCATTTTAAAAAAGAGCCCCAAAACAAAGGTAAAGTGATGCAAAAAAATGTCTGGAAATACTCCAGACATCCTAATTACTTTGGTGAAGTCACTTTATGGTGGGGGATTGGTATGATCAGTTTATCAACGATGCGGATGGTAAGTTTTCTAGGACTCATAGGCCCACTCATTATGACAATCTCACTATTATATATAACAGGTATTCCATTATTAGAAAATAGATATAAAGACAATTTAGAGTACCAAGCTTACGCTCAAAAGACATCAAGATTCTTTCCAATGATACCTAAAAAGTAAAACTTATGGATTTCCAGGAATAAAGATCTCTAAATGGAAATAACTTAAACCACCTTCTTCTATGACATATCGATTTGAAAAGCCTTGATATTCACTTAAGATTCTATCAATAATAGAAGAACCAAAACCGTGTGCTAGTTTATCCTTCTTAGTAGATTTAGTATCGATACTAGAGTGCAGCGGATTCATCGTATTGACAAAAGATATTTTAATATAAGCATCCATTCGTTCACTATCAATATGAATACGTCTTGTTGAAACATCTTCAACATGTAGTAAAGATTCATAGGCGTTTTCTAATATGTTATAGAAAAGTTTAATCATATTGATTTCTGATATATCAATTTGAAATTGGATATAGACAACAGATTCAAAAGACGCACCAATCGATTGAAATCGCTTCTGATAGTCATTTAATAGTGCATCATATACTAAATTATTAGAATACTTATGATAACCAATTTCAATACGTTCGAGTTCATTTCTATGATCTTCAATAATTTGTTTATAAGCCTTCGTATCACCGCGCTCAATTAAAGATCCAATGGTATCCATTACTTTATTATGATCGTGCTTAAATCTTAAGAGCGCTTGGGTTTGGCTTTCAAATTGTTTATAGTGATCTAATTGGAAACTTAATTGTTTTCTTAAAGTATCTGTATGTGTTTTATAGACACTAAAGTATGTAGAGTTTGCTGTAAAGAGTCTAAGTAATAAATAAATACCGTCGACACTAAAGGTAAGTAGCATTAAGACGATGTTGTACCAAGTAAACGGAATACTTTCGGTGGTCGCACTCATCCATATAACATTAACTAGTAAAATAACTTGTATGGAAATGATGAGTAATAAGTTAGATTTTTGTTTAAAAAAGTCCTTCAATTTATTTGAAAGTAGTTTATCATCAAAATAAATTAATAAAACTAAAGATATTAAATAAGATAAACCTTGACTTAAATGATAGTAATTAGATGTGTAAATCCACTCTAATGTGAGCTGTGTTTGTTCGATGAGGGCAAACATAGCAGCAAAAAATATAAAGTTTACATATATTTTTAAAATAGCATGCAGTGCTAAAAATGTAATGTTAAAAATATTAGTTCGGTAAACTAAAGAAAGTGCGAGTGGATATGTTATAAAGGATAACAACCCTAAATATCCAACAGAAATACCAAACGGTAAGACAGTAATAAACTGAATAAAAATAGTAGATAAAAAGATCACAAACCCTAACTGGTGATATCTTCTTAGTTCAAAGAACTTAGCATAGATTTTAATATAGAAGTATGCAAATGCACTTGATATAAGTACAGCAAATAATATGTATAAAATATCCATAAATTAATGACCTTTACGCTTGGATTGTTGATTTGTATACTGCATCAATTGATCTTTAACAGTTTCATAGTTATTACGTGAAACTGGCAATATGACACCATTTTTCAAATAAACATCAGTTTTAGTGAGTTTTAAAATATATTGTAAGTTGACAAAAAATGAACGGTGCACTAAAACAAAGTTGGTTTGGCTCAATCTTTGAGTTAAATCTTTCATCTTATAGTAATATTCAATTGTGTCCTTATTGGCCTTATGACAAATCATAATTCTTTGAAAACTTTCAAAATAAGCAATATCTTTTAAAGGCACAATAAAACTACCGTCTTTATTATCTATCGTCAATACTTCTTGTCTTGGATCGTCTTTAATCTCATCTAAGACCTTCATAAAGACATCATCAAATTTATTGTCATGCAAGTCTTTAATTAAATAATTCGTAGCATCTGCATCAAATGCATGATAAACAAACTCTTTAGAAGAGGTTAAAAAAACAATTTTAACAAATTGATTGAGTTGTCGAATTTTCATGGCAGTATCAATGCCATTGATACCATCCATGACAATATCTAAGTAAATTAAATCAAATTTATTTAAATGGTCTTCTAGATAAAACAATAAAGACTCACCACTAGAAAAGCGCGTAATATCTATATTAAGATTTAGTTTCTTAGCTATTTTATTTAATTTAGATGCATAAAAATCTAAATATATAGATTCATTATCGCAAATAGCAATAGAAATCATGCTTTCCCCCTAATTAAGTGCTTACTTAATTATACTATAAATAAAAATAATAAAAAATGAATAT
>CAZYKH010000014.1:0-41867 GCA_964648225.1 uncultured Acholeplasma sp. | reverse complement strand
TAGATTACTTAAACTTTATGCGGCACGTGCAAATACAAAAGGATTTCAATTCAGCCCGAAATCAGAGATGTTAATATCCTTTGAAAAAGACTTTGAATATGAAGAAACACCCGATCAAATGAAGGCAATTGAAAGTGTCTATCAAGATATGGAAAGCAGCCAACCGATGGATAGACTGATTGCAGGTGATGTTGGTTATGGTAAAACAGAAGTGGCACTACGTGCAGCGTTTAAAGCAGTCTATGATGGCAAACAAGTGGCATATTTAGTACCAACAACAGTACTTGCCAGACAACATTACCACACATTTAAAGAACGCTTTGAAAAGTATGGTGGCCATGTGGCACTATTATCTCGTTTTGTAAGTAGAAAAGAACAAAACGAAACTTTAAAAAAACTAGCTCAAGGTTACATTGATGTTGTTATCGGTACACATCGTCTTTTAAGTGATGATATTGTCTTTAAAGATTTAGGCTTATTTATTATTGATGAGGAACAACGTTTTGGTGTTCAACATAAAGAAAAAATTAAAGAAATAAAAATCGATGTAGATACACTTACATTATCTGCTACGCCGATACCAAGAACGCTTCAAATGGCGATCTACGGGTTAAAAGATCTATCAATGATTGATACACCACCACTGAATAGATATCCTGTTCAAACGTATGTAGTAGAAAGGCAACCTGCATTAATTAAAGAAGCCATTGACCGCGAGCTTGCTCGTGGTGGTCAAGTATTTTACTTGTTTAATGATACAGAACGCATGGAGTCTATGGTTTATAAACTTCAACAACTTGTTCCGAATGCAAGAATTACGTATGCACATGGTAAAATGACGAAAAATCGTATTGAAGATGTTTTATCACGTTTTATTGATAAAGATTTTGATATATTAGTATCGACAACCATTATTGAAACGGGTGTCGATATTCCTAATACCAATACTTTAATTATTCATGATGCTGATAAATTAGGGCTTGCCCAGCTTTATCAGTTACGAGGTCGTGTGGGTCGCTCTGATCGTATTGCTTATGCTTATTTAATGTTTGATGCGTATAAAAATGTCAACGATGAAGCAAGAAAAAGATTATCTGTCATTGAAGATTTTACGGATTTAGGCTCAGGATTTAAAATTGCCTTAAGAGATTTAGGTATCCGTGGAGCAGGTGATATTCTAGGGGAAGAACAATCTGGCTTTATTGATTCAGTTGGTATGGAGTTATATATGAAGCTACTTGATGAAGTAATGACTGGTAAAGAAGATGTCACACCAAAACAAGAAGGTCTTGATCAAGTCTTTTCTAAACGTCATATTCCAAGTACATATATTAATCATGATCCCGTACGTATTGAAATACATAAACGAATTGCCTCCTTAAATACAATGAAAGATTTAGAAGACTTAAGAGCAGAACTTGTTGACCGTTTTGGACCAATCGATATGGATATGATTATATATATGTATGAAAAATTATACAAAAAGTTAGGTCATCAAATCGGTATTGAAAAAACAAGCCATAAAAAGGATATGGTGACGATGACGATATCCCGAGAAAAAAGTGAAACAATTGATGGTATCAAGCTACTTTATGTAGCATCAAACTTTGAAACAAGTGTTCGATTAGGACAATTAAGAGGACACGTTGAAATTCATATGTCTACTGCTAATTCAGATAAACATTGGTTGTATTTAGCATGTCAGTTATTAGAAAATTATTTAAATACAAAGGAGGATTTAAATCGTGAGTGATGTAGGTGTTGTTGCTAGGGGTATACGTACCCCAATTATTAGAACCGGAGATAATTTAAGTCAGATTGTTGTAGATGCTTTATTAAAGGCAGCTAAGACAGATCATTTTGAATTTGAAGATAGAGATATTGTCGCAGTAACTGAAGCTGTTGTAAGTATTAGTCAAAGAAATTATGCTACACTTGATCAAATAGCAAGCGATATTAAATCTAAATTTGAAACAAAACATATTGGTTTAGTGTTTCCGATATTATCACGTAATCGCTTTGCGAATATATTACGTGCAATTGCACGCGCAATGGATAAAGTCACTATTCTTTTAAGTTATCCACAAGATGAGGTAGGTAATGGTATTTTATATCCGTCTGATTTAGAAAGGTTAAATATGAACCCGTATGACACCACCATTGATGAGAAAACCTATGAAAAAGAGTTTGCGCATTTTAAGCATCCATTTACTGGTGTGAATATGGTTCAATATTATAAAGAACTTGTCCTAGAAGAAAATTGCAAAGTTGAATTTGTATTTTCTAATCAAGCAAAAGACATATTAAATTATACAAAAGAAGTATTGGTTTGTGATATCCATACAAGACAAGCAACAAAGAATATATTAAATAAATTAGATGCTTCAAATGTATTAGGTTTAGATGATATTTTAAATCGTAGTGTTGAAGGATCTGGCTATAACCCAAGTTATGGCTTATATGGTGCAAATGCAGCAGGTAGTGAACGTGTCAAGCTATTTCCTCATAACCATGATCCAATCGTTTATGATATACAAGCCAAACTTAAACAAGCAACCGGTAAAACAATAGAAGTGATGATTTATGGTGATGGTGCGTTTAAAGACCCGGTTGGTGGTATATGGGAGTTAGCTGACCCAGTTGTCAGTCCATCTTATACCGAAGGTTTAGAAGGAACACCTAATGAAATTAAACTCAAATATATGACAGATGATAAGTATAAACATTTATCTGGGGATGAACTAAAAAAAGCAATCACTGAAGAAATCATTCAAAAATCAAGTGATGTGACAGATTCAACAAAATTAGGAACAACACCAAGAAGGTATGTGGACCTCATCGGATCACTTTGTGATTTGGTGACAGGTAGTGGGGATAAAGGTACACCTGTTGTATATATTAAAAACTACTTTAAAAATATAACAGAATAACACAAATTATAAATACATCATATACATGATAAAATAAAGGTAAAGTAATTTACAAATATAGGAGGCACAATATGGGTAAAGTAGATATTCTAAAGATTGCAAAACTAGCACAAGCAGCAAAAGCTAAAAATAAGGAAGTTATTGATGCCACCATCGGTATGTTTTATAACGATGATAAGCAATTAATTATTCCAGCCGTTAAAGATGCATACTACAATTTAGATCTTTTAGAAACTTTTAAATATGGTGCAACCGATGGTGGTAAATTATTTGAGGATAATGTGATTCGTTGGGTACTTGATGAAAAAGAAGAAAGCGTTAAGAAGAAGTTTTTACTAACGGGGCTTTCTACACCTGGTGGATCAGGTGCACTTTCTTTAATTTTTAATACATACGGTTCCCCTCGTGATAAGGTGTTAGTACCAAGTTTAAGATGGCGCTATGAATACTTTTTAAAAGCAGCCAAATTAAATTCATGGGAACATAATTTATTTAAAGATAATGCATTTGATATGGATGATTTTACAAAACAATTAAATGTACTTTCCAAAGAACAAAAGCGTGTCATTGTTGTAATTAATGATCCATGCCATAACCCAACAGGTTATAGTTTATCTAAAGAAGAATGGTTAAACATTATAAGCGTTTTAAATAAGCTTACGAACAATGAAATTATTATTGCCTATGATATTGCTTATTTTGATTATGATCCAAAAGGATTTAAAGCAGCTAGAAACACGTTTGAATACTTTAAAAACTTAAAACCACATGTACAAGTGTTAACGGCATTTAGTGCATCTAAATCGTTTGCAATCTATGGTGTACGTTTAGGTGGACTTATTGGACTACACCATACACAAGACCAATATGAATTTTTCAAACAAAATGTTTTAGACGATGCATTAGGAAAATGGTCTACAGCACCATCAGTTGGCGTTGGTATATTTAATCATTTAGCAACTCAAAAAGATGAGTACATAGCATATTTAAATACGCTTACAGCAACATTGAAAATGCGGGGAGATATCTTTTTAGAAGAAGCAAAAAAAGAAGGATTAGAGATATATCCTTATCGTGGAGGATTCTTTGTTTTAGTAAAATCAAATAATCCAGAAGGCGATTATGAAAAATTAGTAGATAAAAACATTTATTTAGTACCGATGCAAAACGGCCTTAGAGTGGCACTTTGTGGTATTACAACCCCCGAAGTTAAAGGCTTAGCTAAAAAGATAAAAAATGTTGTTGGTGTCACCAAATGAAAGAATTAAAAAATATGCTTCGTGGGGATCTTTATAAATGCCAAGGTGACACAATAGAAACCATGAGAAAAGATCTATTAGATAAGTTACATAGTTATAACCATTTACCTTATAATGATTTTAAATCTCGAGACAAACTTATCTTAGACATACTAGGTAAAGGTGGAAAAAACATAAAAATTACACCACCAGTATATTTTGATTATGGTAAACACACCTTTATCGGTGATAACTTTTATGCCAATTTTGATTGTATATTTTTAGATGTTAACCATATAACAATTGGCAATGACGTTATGCTTGGACCACGCGTTGGATTATATACTGCAAGTCATCCAATTGATAAAGATGTTCGTAATACCGGATTAGAATATGGAAAGCCAATTAAAATTGGTCATAATGTTTGGATTGGTGGGAATGCAGTTGTTATGCCCGGAGTCACCATTGGAGATAATACAGTTATTGGTGCGGGTAGTGTTGTGACCAAGGATGTACCAAGTGATGTGATTGCTGCAGGTAATCCATGTAAGGTTATACGTAAGATAAATAACAGTGACAAATTATATTGGAAAGAAAAACAAAAGCAATATGAAGAAGACTTATAATATTTTAAAATGGATACACTATATATTTACGGGGCTCACTGCCTTTTCATTTTTAGTGTATTTATTTAGTTTAGGTATCGATGACTTACAAATGACTGCCTATAGTGTTACATTTAGCTACCTTAATTTTTTATTAGCTTTATTATTATTTATACCGCTTTTAATATATTTGGTTAAATTTAAAGATGAAGTAGAAAATTCATTATATATAAAAAGTTATGTTATTTATGTTGTCTCAACGATCGCATCAATTATGCTTATACCAATTATTCAATCGATTATATGAAATTATTAGAGGTGTACCATGAGAAAATTTATTAACTTAATTACCAATAGATTAACAATCATCGGTATCATATTACTACTACAAGTTGGTGTACTATGGTGGTTTGTTTATGAATTTGCTGCGTCTTGGTACTACCTACACCTAACTTCGGTTATTTTAGGTATTTTAATTTCACTCTACATTATTACTACAGATGAAAACCCTATGTTTAAGCTTGTTTGGATTGTTTTTTTAATTGTCTTACCACTATTTGGGGTACTGTTTTATTTATATTCAAGAACAGAAAGGCTTTCCATTTCATCTTCTGCAGCAATGCGTGATACACAAAAACAGCGCGAAGACGAAATGAAAAAAATTCCATCTGTTTATAATCCTGATTACTTAAAACACCAAAGATATTTAACCAACTTAAATTTTCCGTCTTTTAAACATACAAGTTCCATGTTTTTAGGCAGTGGTGAAGAAAAACAACAAGAACTCATTAGAGAACTCAAACAAGCTAAACACTTTATATTTATGGAATACTTCATTATTACGATCTCTAAGATGTGGGATGAAATATTAGAAGTTTTAATTGCCAAACAAAAAGAAGGTGTTGAAGTGCGTATTATGTATGATGATTTAGGTTCGGCAACCAAACTACCTTATTTTTATCATAAGACGCTACGCAAACATGGTTTTAAAGTTGTTCGTTTTAATCCATTAAAACTACATGTCAATTATTCGATGAACTTTAGAGATCACAGAAAGATTGTTGTCATTGATAATCGTGTGGCATTTACAGGAGGTATTAATATTGGTGATGAATACACCAATAAAAAGAAAGTATTTGGCCACTGGAATGATGCAGGTATTAAAATCGAAGGTGAAGCTGTTTGGAGTATGACCATGCTCTTTTTAGAAAACTGGGGTTATGCTACAAAAGAAAAACTAAGTGATGTGGATAAATATAATTTAAAATATCCTAAAATAGAAAATGAAGCAGTATATATTCCATTTGGTGATATTCCAGTCGATAACAATTTAACGGCTAAAAATATTTATCTGCATTTAATAAATGATGCGGTTTCAACAATTTATATTACAGCACCGTATTTAATTTTAGATAACGAATTAACAACTGCCTTAAAACTTGCTAGTCAAAGTGGGATTAGTGTTAATATTATTGTACCTAGTATTCCGGATAAGAGATTAGTGTTTATGGTATCTAAAGCCTATGCAGAAGAACTTGTGCATGCAGGTGTTAAAGTTTATCAATACACGCCAGGGTTCATTCATTCTAAAATGATTATTACAGATAAAAAGGTTGCTATGATTGGTTCATCGAATTTAGATTTTAGAAGTTTATATATGCACCTTGAAAATAATGTATGGTTTGATGATCAAAAAACAATTAAAGAAATGGTAAATTACTTTGAATACACTTTAAAAGAAAGTGCATTGTTAACCCCTGAAAAAATTAAACGAAGAAGTGTCGTATATCGCTTTATCCAAGCCATTTTAAAGAGTTTGTCACCATTATTATAAATGCATAGAACGTATAAAGAAAGTACCACTTGATGTCATTTCAAGTGGTACTTTTAATATTTGATTGAATTAGGAATGCGTTATAGTTTATTATCAGTAATGACGTGATAAACAAATACTATAGCATAAACTAGTGGTAAACAAAGTAGTGTCGCAATATAGTAGACCCAGCCATAGATGGATAATAATAAGTGATATCTACCAATATAACTAATTAAAAGAATAACTAACGGGATAATGATAGTAACGAGTATCGTTAGCCATTTATGATCAACTATGAAATCTTTAAATTCTGAAAAGGTTAGGTATTTATGTTTAGTTAAAATATAAATGCCAAAGAGTAAAATGAAATTGTATAATAATGCAAAATAAATAGAAGGCTGATAAGAATGGAAGAATCCATAATGAGTAACACGAACATCTGTCAGTCGTATTTCATCAAATTGAACATTTGGCTTAAACATACTATGTTCACTGTATATATAGGAATTGTTAAGTACTTCAACCTTCATGGTTTCAGTAACACTATCAACCAATACACCTTCGTGGTATAAATCAATATCCAATATGACTTCTTTAATATTAAAGTGATAATCATTTTGAACATAAAACTCAATCTTTAATTGAGTATAGTTTAAAAGTTCGTAATCGTTATAGGTTGTTTTTTTCAACTCAAATCTAAAACGATTCGTTTGATCTTCATATACACGACTTGTTAAAAAGCTAAAAACTGGTAATAAGCTTAATAATATAATTGCAAAAAATGAATGTATTTTCATAAAATCCTCCTTTAGTTATCAATTGAGTTTGTGTAACTTTTTATTGGGTGGCATGTTTGTTATACGACTCACCTCATCAATTGCATTAAACTGGGTGACTGCCTTAACAATATGAGGCTCTAATTGATTTTTTTGAATGACATCTTTTGAAATACCTTTGTGGGCTTGCATATGCTGTAATACAATTTCAATGATATCTCTTGGTACTATGTGCTTTGGGATATTTTTTATTTCATCAAAAAATCTTAATGCATACATACTTGAAATGGTTTCATGACCCTTGTAGTGGCCGTTTTCTTTGGCTTGAGATTTACCTAAGTCATGTAATATGGCTGCAATAAGCATAATATCATTTGGTGCATTTTTAATGCACATATCAATGTGCACATCAATATCCTCTAAATGATACGGTGTATCATGGTTATCATTTAATCTTTCAAACTCAGGTAAATAGGCTGCAGAAATATATTTTAATACAGTTTTATAAATACCTACAGATTTAGCACTTTCAACAAAATCTAAATAATTGGTTGGTCGATTTAAAAAAGTTGATTGACTAATAATTTTATACTCATCACAATCAAGACCAATACGAGGCGGTGCCATAAACTTATACATATGATTAATAATATGAAAAGGAACTACTTTTTCATAAGCACGTTTTTCATTTTGGTATTTAGCAAACATTAATGGTTCTAAAACAAGATGTATTTCAACATGGTATCCACGTGCTTTAAATTGATTGTATAAAGCAGTTCGGATGGCTCTTGTGATATTGGTTGCATCAAAGATTAAAGAGTCTTCATAAGAAAAAACACGATCATGAAGGAGTTTAAAAACTCTTTCATCATCTTTAGGTGTATGATGTTTTCTTAATGTACCAAATAATTCTAAACGAATCATATCTGATGAAAAATGCATGAGATTTAATTTTTTTGCATAAGTAGATTTACCAGAGCCTGGTACGCCTACTAAAATGATGGCAGTTTTCATGAGATCTCCAATAAATATATATGCATATATGATACCATATTAAACTAAAGTTTATATGAATAATCACATATTTAGCCAACAATTTTCAGTAAGCGTTTTCATTTATAGCTTTCCAAGCAAAATACTTTTGGATTCGCTAAAATATAGGTACAGCATACGTGATTTATATGTGTATATTAATTAGGAGGAATGAAATCATGTCTAAAGCATGGAAAGGTTTTAAATCTGGTAACTGGCAAAATGCAGTTGATGTTGCCGATTTTATTAAACAAAACTATTCGGAATATACCGGAGAGGGCCAATTTTTAGAAGGTGCAGTAGAAAGCTCTTTATCACTTAATGAATCTTTTAAAGATTTATTAAAACTTGAAAAAGAAAAAGGTGGCGTCATTGATCTAGATACTAAAGTAGCGTCAACAATCATTAGCCATGAACCTGGATATATCAATAAAGATATCGAAAAAATAGTTGGTTTACAAACAGATGCACCACTTAAACGTGGATTTTTCCCTGAAGGTGGTATTAATGTTGCTGTTAAATCAGCTGAAGCTTATGGTTATAAAGTAGACCAAGAAACGATTGATTTATATACAAATGTTAGAAAAACACACAACCAAGGTGTTTTTGATGCGTATACACCAGAGATTCGTCGTGCTAGAAGTTCACACATCATTACTGGACTACCTGATGGTTATGGTCGTGGCCGTATTATCGGTGATTATCGTCGTGTACCACTTTATGGTATTGATGCATTAATCAAAGATAAACAAGAACAACAATTAGGCATAACATTCCCAATGACAGAAGACAAAATCCGTCTAAGAGAAGAAATTTCTGATCAAATCAAATCACTTAAACAATTAATTCAATTAGGTGATATGTATGGCTTCGATTTAAGAAGACCAGCAGAAAATGCACAAGAAGCAATCCAATGGTTATATCTAGCTTACTTAGGTGCTGTTAAAGAACAAAACGGTGCAGCAATGAGTCTTGGACGTATTGATGCATTCTTAGATATTTATATTGAACGTGACTTAGCGGCTGGTATTTTTGATGAAATTGAAATCCAAGAACTCATTGATCATTTCGTGATGAAATTAAGAATGGTTCGTTTTGCAAGAACACCAGAATATAACCAATTATTTACAGGGGACCCAACATGGGTAACTGCTGTTTTAGGTGGTATGTCCAATGATGGCCGTTCACTAGTTACAAAAACAGCATTTAGATTACTTCAAACCTTATATAATTTAGGTACTTCAGCAGAACCGAACTTAACTGTTTTATGGAGTAATGATTTACCAGAAGGCTTTAAAAACTTCACTGCTAAAGTAAGTATTGATACTTCAAGTATCCAATATGAAAATGATGATACATTAAGACCATTACATGGCGATGATTATGGTATTGCATGTTGTGTATCACCAATGGCTATTGGTAAAGAGATGCAATTTTTTGGGGCACGTGCAAACATTGCTAAAGCATTACTATATGCTTTAAATGGTGGACGTGATGAAATTAGTGGTAAACAAGTCTTTGAAAAATCTAAAGATAATGTACTCAAAGCGGATGTTCTAGATTATGACGTAGTTATGGCACGTTATGAAAAAACATTAGAAGAGCTTGCAGAAGTATATGTTAATGCATTAAATATTATTCACTACATGCATGATAAATATGCATATGAAAAATTAGAAATGGCATTACATGACCGTGATGTGAAGCGCTTATTTGCAACCGGTATTGCAGGTTTAAGTGTTGTTGCAGACTCATTATCTGCAATTAAATATGCAAAAGTATACCCAATTTATGATGAGGCATCTGGTTTAATTACAGACTTTGAAACAGTGGGTGAATTCCCAATGTATGGTAATGATGATGACCGTGTTGATGAAATTGCTGTTGAAGTATTAAGAAAGTTCATGAACTACATTCGTCAAAATAAAACATATAGAGATTCACATCCAACAATGAGTGTTTTAACCATTACATCGAATGTTGTTTATGGTAAAAACACCGGTAATACACCAGATGGCCGTCGTTATGGTGAACCATTTGCACCAGGTGCAAACCCAATGCATGGTCGCGATAAATCAGGTGCAATCAAATCCTTAATGTCAGTTGCAAAACTACCATTTGAAGATGCGCAAGATGGTATTTCAAATACCTTTACAATTATTCCTAAAGCTCTAGGTCAATCAATTACTGATAAAGGATCCATTGTTCACTTAGTTGATGATGTCCAAGTAACAAACCTAGTATCCTTACTAGATGGCTACTTTAACTCTGGTGGTTACCACTTAAACGTTAATGTATTTAATAGAGAAACATTAAAAGAAGCATACGATAATCCGGATTTATATCCAAACTTAACGATTCGTGTATCAGGTTATGCAGTGAACTTCTCTAACTTAACCGATGAACAAAAACGTGAAGTGATGAAACGTACATTCCATGAAGGATTCTAATAAAAATCAATTGTTAGGTAATGTACATTCTATTGAAACATTTGGCGCATACGATGGACCGGGTTTAAGATATGTATTATTCTTACAAGGTTGTCCGTTAAGATGTAAGTTTTGTCACAACCGCGATACTTGGGGCACTGATGATAATAAATTAATGACAGTAGATGAAATTTTAAATGATTATCATAAGTATAGAGCATTTTATAAAAATGGTGGTCTAACAGTATCTGGTGGAGAGGCAACACTACAACTTCCATTTCTAACCGAGTTATTTAAAGAAGCTAAAAAAAGAAACATTCATACATGCTTAGATACATCAGCTGGTACTTTTAGTGAAGCAAGAATTCCCGAATTCGAAGCACTATTAGAAAATACAGATCTTGTCTTATTAGACATTAAGCACATAGATGATGAAAAACACAAATGGTTAACAGGTGCAAGCAATAAAAATATATTGAAATTTGCAAGACTCCTAAGCGATAAAAAAATACCTACGATATTAAGGCACATCTTATTACCTGGTATTAATTCACAAGATGAATATTTATACCGTTTAAGAGACTTTATAGATACATTAGATAACTTTATTGGTATTGATATATTACCATACCATACAAAAGGTATTATGAAGTGGGACAACATGGGTATTGAATACGAACTTAAAGATACTCCAGAACCAACCAAAGAAGAAGTAGCACATGCGGAATATGTTATAAAACATAATTATAAGTATATGCAAATCAATTAATTCCTAATTAAGGGATGCACACTATCTAAAGGTTAGTATGCATCTCTTATTTTTATAAATTTTTAAATTATTACATAATTATGATATATTTTTCATAGATAATCCATAATATGTTGAACTATATTTTAAGGTATTACTAACCAAATCAGATGTTAATAATTTCAATATATCAAATAACTGGGATAACTTAGAATCTCTTTTTAGAAAATTCCATAACCAAACGTACGAAATTAAAATAAAGGATACGTTTTTATATGTAAATAGCATTCTCTATATTTCTATATTTCGAAATGTCATGTAAACAATAAAATTAATATGTTTTTAGATACTTAACATGTTTTGACTTATAATTTTTATATGATAAAATTAATTTGTATCAGGAAATAAGGGGTGTTTTAAATTCAAGGGGTCAAAGACAAATGAGAAATAAGATAATTATTGTAAGTTTGATTATAACATTCATTTCAATCATATTTTTTGGAATGAATGTTTTTGCTTATGTAGATAGAAATATTGATACTTATTTATTACCATATCAGCAATATGCCTATACAAGTGTTGGGGATCAACAAGATGGTAGTAAACAGTATTTTGAAGCTTCTGTAATTAGTACAGATGCATCAAATTTTAGTGCAAATGCATGTATAGATAAAAAAGTATGGTGGGGATGGGATCGAGCAAGTCATTTTATTTACTTAAATGACTTTGATGTATTTGTGCGTGGTGATTTTGGGCGTAATTCTGTAAGTTCTGGAACTGCAATTAGGTTTGCAATTCAAAATGGAAATAATTCAACTAATACATATGAGATTGAAGTTATTGCAAGAACTAATTAAAATTAAAACAACTTCTTAGTTCTATTTTAAAGAGAGGTTTCTTAAAAACATGAATGAACAATCTATAATTGAAGTGATTAATGTATCAAAATCGTTTAAATACGATACGATAATTAAAAACTTGAGTTTTTCTTTTTATGGTGGCAATATTTATGGACTTGTTGGCGGCAACGGTTCTGGTAAAACAGTATTTATGAAAATTTTATCTGGTTTTCTTAAACCTACTTCAGGAGTTGTCAAATATAATGGACAAGAACTTTATTCACAAATAGAGTTTCCCAGCAGTATGGGTATTTTAATTGAAAATCCGGCTATGCTAGATTATTTAACTGGGTTTGAAAACCTCAAAATGCTTGCCAGTATAAATAAAAGTGTAGATGATGATGAAATTAAAAAACTCATGCGGATGTTGGATTTAGATCCTGACAGTAAAAAAACAGTCGAAAAGTATTCATTAGGTATGAAACAAAAAATTGGAATTATCCAAGCAATTATGGAAAAACCTCAAGTCATTATATTAGATGAACCTACGAATTCATTAGATAAAAAATCTATAAAAATACTTATAGACTATTTTAAATTATTAAAAAGTAATAATTCAATCATTATTATATCTTCGCATCAAAGTCGTGAAATAGCTACGTTATGTGATGAAGTTATACAATTTCCCTTTTTAGGTAATGATGATGATGAAAATAGTTAAATTTACTGCACTATCACTTTTCCTTATGGTTGTCACATTTATATTTGTTTTATCATATAGAACAAGAAATAGTTTTACTCAATTTGACTATGGACAGATTATGGAAAACATGACTTATAACTTAGATTTTATTAGCCAAGGCATAGAACAACCAGATGAGTTTTTATTATCTATGGAAAGCCAAGCAGAATATATTGTGGTAGGCGAAGTCACAGGACTTAAACGTATTCAAAATGTCTTGTTTTACGAAATTAAGACGGATGATCCTAATGACACTTTTTTACTATTTAGCAATGGTAACTTTGCGTATTCTTCGGTATTGGAAAGATTTATATATGATACCAATTTTTATTATAAACCATTATTTATCGGGTATAAATATATCTTTTTCCTTCAAAAATTTACAGAAACAACAATTTTTTCAGATGGGAAACCTGTTTATCAATTAAGTCAAATAAGTCATGAGGGTACTCGATATAACCGGTACTATTCAGTATACAATGCATCCGATGAAACAGTAATTTTAAATGATTATGATGAGGTAGAAGTTAGTCAAGAAATTTCTGATTATATAGTAGGTTTTAAATTTCAAGAAATAGATAAGGTGGATATCTACTATCATAAAAATTTGACCTCGCACATGATTAACAACTACAAGACACTTAAAGAAAAGATCTTAGATAAGTATTGGGTAAATACAGATGATTAAAAATGAATTTATTAAAATAGTAAGAAACCCCCTTTTCATTGTCCTTTTAACATTTGTTACAATGTTTTTCTTGTTGGGATTTTCAATGGTATTATCAAATAATTATGGTTATGAATATTCTGATGTAGATACGATTTACCGATCAGGGGTTTTAAATAGTCTAAATGGTGTAGGCCGTATATTCATTATTGGATTCAATATACTCATACCAATCATAACTATGTTTTCTTTTTCTACCTCCATTCAAGGTGAGAAAAATGGCTATGATCGTTATGTTCAATTAAGATCAAGTAGAAAATCATATTTACTATCTAAAATGATTGCATCATTTGTTGCAAGTTTTGTGATACTGTGCATCTGTACGTTACTAAATTTAATTGTGGTAGCTATCGTATTTAAAGACAACCCATATGAAAATCTTTATTTAATAATGAATTTCTTAAATAGCACCCCAAGTAATTTACAAATAATTATCATTGAAAATTATTTGTTATTTTCAGGATTATATTATATATTAACTTCATTTTTCATTTCTCTATTAAGTTGTTTTTCAGTTTTCTTGTTATATCATTTGTCATTTATTAAAGCTTTTTTAATTTATATTGGCATTCAAATTGGTGTTCAAATTATATTATCACTTAATGAAGGAAGTATATTAAATATATTGTTTTTTGATTTTAATATATTTTCTTTTAGTCATATTTCAGGCATAGTCATCAAATATTTAATAATTATTGGAATTTATTTTATGGTATGCGGAGCTATTATTTTAAACAAGAAGAAAAATTATGAGATATAATTATAAGAAAACAACGATTATAACTATCATATTTTCTATAATCATGATGATTATTCATTTTTATACGTTGGACGATGCATTGGATCCACTGATTAATGAAGATTTGAATGGTTATATTATTGCACAATTTGCTATATTTAAAGTTTTTGGTGGTCCTTTAAATCCAAGGCTGATGAACATATCACAAATGGCTACTTACATGATAGTTCCTATATTTTTATTGATGCACATATTTTCTTTATTAATTGATAATATACACAAAATATCGCATCTTATTATAATTCGGAAGAAGGGTTCTTTTAAATATATCCTATATGTTCAAAAGCACATCATATTGAAAATAGTAAATGTTATTTTAATTTATATGCTTATAAATATAGTACCCATACTAAGGTATGTTTCATTCATTGAAATTTTTCCGTTTCTAATTGTCACCATAGCTGTCTATTTATTACAATATCTTTGTTTAAGTAACATATTATTCTTGCTTAGTTTGGTGGTTTCAAAGTTATATTTAATTATTATTTATGTCTTTACTTTAATAGGAGAACTTTTTTTCTTTTATCTCATAGCACAAACAATTTTTGAAGATATGATCAAAACAAATTATTCGTTCATAGTTAAGTTTTTTTTCCACACAAAAGTTTTTGTAAACTATTACAAGATGCCTTTTAATAATTGGCATACAACAATGATTTATGGCAATGATTTTTTCTTTGGCATATTTTATTTACTGGGAAGTATATTAATTTTCATGGGTATTGCCTATTTCTTAATTAAGTCTAAAAATGCTTTGATTTTTAAAAATAAACAAAAAAGTTAATTTTAAATGAACCGTTTATTTAATAAATGATGATCTCATCAGGGTCTCTTAATATAATTACTAACCTCATAAAATGGTTTTATGCTATAAGTATAAATCAAAATAGAGAAAAAATTATCTGAGTTAATGAATTTACTTTTGTTCTATTTAGAGTCTAATTTGAAATAATACCCATAAAAAGTAAATGGCATATAAAATGTTGTATAATAGAGTTTGAGATGGGAGTAATTTTATGTCTAAACACGAACATGCACACGATCATACATGTCTAGTTTCAGTTCCGATATTTAATCATTTAGAACTAGAAGAATTAACTAAAATAACAAATCTGATTCACAGTAAAACTTATGAAAAAGGTGAACTTATTTTTAGTTATGGCCAAAAATCAGATACATTATATATCTTAAGAAAAGGTCAAATTAAAACCTATTATTTATCTGAAAATGCGAAAGAACATATATTAAGGATTCTTTATCCAGGTGATTTTATTGGAGAGTTATCGATATTTTTAGATGAAGATAATACAGCATATGCAGAAGCGATGACGCATGTTGAATTATGTACTATTAAAAAAGAAGATATTTCAAAACTAATGATGGATTATCCTAATATAGGTATGAAAATTATTAATGAACTGAGTCAAAGACTAAAGCGTAGTGAAAAACAATCCAGCTGGATTGCTACTGAGCAAGTAGAAAAAAGGATTGCTTTATACTTGTTAGAATTTTATGATAAAAACAATCCTGATCTATCTATTCAATTAAATATGACTAAAAAAGATCTTGCCTCATTTTTAGGTACAACACCAGAAACATTGAGTAGAAAATTAGCACAATTAGAAGATCAAGGTTTTATTTATCAAGTAAGCAATAAAGAAATTAAAATAACTAATTATGACGGGTTAATTAATTTCATGAATGAACTATAATAAAACATAAGCGTATAAAACTTATGTTTTTTATTTTCGAAAGGATAAGAACATGACGATTATATTTGCACCAACAAAACTATTTAATGACAATGCTCAAACAACACATCAATCAACAATGTTTATGGATTTAACACTAAAGATTGTTGAAGAAATTAAAAAGTTATCAAAAGATGAATTTCAAAAGATGTATAAACTCAGTGATAAATTAATTGATAGTGTTTATAACTATTATCAGCATTTTAATCAACATGATAATTATATAGCTTTTGATTTTTATTTAGGAGAATCATTTAAGTCTTTCGATTTTACAACACTTAATGAAAAAGATATTTTATTTTTAAATGAACACGTGATAATACTGGATGCATTATATGGTATTATTAAGCCATTAGACGGTATACGGCCTTATAGAATGGACTTTACAATCAAACATACAAAATCTCAATGGAAAAAAGTTGTTGAACAATACTTTATCGAACAAGGACATCAGGAAGTTTTAAGCTTAGCTTCAAAAGAGTTTAGCGATTTGTTAGATAAAAAGAAATTTAGAGTATATGAAGTATCTTTTATAGATTGTTATGAAGCGGGTTGTAAAAAGGTAAGTGTCTTTAACAAACAAATGCGTGGCAAGTTATTAAGGTATATGATTGATCATAAAATTACACAACTTAATTTATTACCTAAAACAATAAATGGTTATGAAATGAGACAAGATGGTCATAACATTGAGTATGTCAAATACCATATTTAGAATTAGCTTTAATATACTTAAAATTCTTCATAGGATAAGAAGTTATAGATTTTTTGTATAATGGATATATCAATAAACTATACGTAAGTTAAAGGGGTTGATAGAAGTGACAAAATATAATTATATAAAAGATGTATTAAAAATTAATGAATCGGATATTATACCTTATGGTAAAGATAAGTTTAAATTAGAACTTAATGTCTTAAAATCAAGACAAGAACAACCTTCAGGAAAGCTTATTTTAGTATCCGCGATTAACCCAACTTCAAGTGGCGAAGGAAAAACCACTTTATCCATTGGCTTAGCTCAAGGCTTTAAAAAGAATGGGGATAAAGTGATGCTTGCTTTAAGGGAACCATCCATGGGACCTGTTTTTGGTATGAAAGGTGGTGCGACCGGTGGTGGTGTATCATCACTGGAACCAGCGCTTGATATTGACCTACACTTTAATGGAGATATTCATGCATTGACATCTGCAAACAACTTACTTTCTGCACTTATTGATAATCATATGTATTTTGGTAATGAACTTAAAATCAAAGAAGTTTATTGGCAAAGAGCATTAGATGTTAACGATCGTAGTTTAAGGGATGTTCAAACACACATACGCAAAGATAAGTTTACGATTACAGCAGCAAGCGAGATGATGGCTATTTTAGCATTAGCTAAAGACTTTAAAGATTTAAAGGATCGATTAAACAACATATTAATTGGTATTGATGAAGCAGGTAATGATTTATTTGTATCAGATTTAGGATGTGTGGATGCACTCGCACTCATCTTAAAGGATGCGATAAAACCCAACTTAGTGTTTGCTAAAGAAATGGTACCAGCTTTAGTACATGCCGGACCTTTTGCAAACATTGCACATGGCTGCAACAGTGTAGTAGCAACCAACACTGCATTAAAACTTGCTGACTATGTCATTACAGAAGCAGGGTTTGGTGCAGACTTAGGTATGGAAAAGTTTTTACACATTAAACAGCCTCATTTAAGTACACAAGTTAGTGTCGTCGTTGTAGTAGCAACCATTAAAGCATTAAAACTTCATGGTGGTATATCGGAAGCTAACTTAGATGAAGCTAATGTAAGTGCACTTGCTAAGGGTTTAGAAAATATTGAAAAACACCTTGAAAATATTAACTATGTAGGACTTAATGCGGTCGTTGCATTAAATAAATATGATACAGATACTAAAGAAGAACTAGATTATTTAGAAAACTGGGCAAAAACAAACAATATACATTACGGTGTTTCACAAGGGTACATGAAAGGTGGGGAAGGCACGTCACAGTTAGCCCAACTTGTTAAAGAAGTTGCTCACCAACCATCTCACTTCAAATGTATTTATACGAACGAAGAAAATCATGAATTTAAAATTAGAAAAGTTGCTGAAATTATGTATGGTGCCAAAGATGTTGTAATTTCTAAAAAAGCAAAAGCAAAATTAGAACAATATAAACACTTATCAATTCCAATATGTATAGCTAAAACACCACTTTCATTATCTGGTAATCCTAAACTAAAGGGCAGACCAAGAGATTTTAATTTAGAAATTAGTGATGTTAAAGTATCACTCGGTGCTAACTTATTGGTTGTATTAACCAAAGGGATTAATACAATGCCTGGTTTAAATAAAACACCAAGAGCGATGATGATGACAGTTGATGAGAATGGAGAGGTGATATAATGTTATTAATGGGTAGAAAAACAGCAGACACTTTAAATGATGCTTTAAAATTAAAAGTTGATCAATTAAAAACAAAACCACGTTTAGAAATCATCTTAGTAGGTGATAATCCTGCAAGTCAAAGCTATGTTAAAGGTAAACTTAAAACAGCCTCCAAATTAGGCATGATAGTTAACATTACAAACTTACCTGAAATAGCCTCGCAAAAGGATGTTGAAAGATTAATCACCGACTTCAATTTTAAAAAGGAAGTCAACGGTATATTACTACAACTACCTTTACCTGCACATATGGATAGTGATTATTTAATTTCACTCATTGACTATAGAAAAGATGTTGATGGGTTTCATACAATGAACCAAGGCTTACTATTTCAAAAAAAGGAAGGTATACGTCCGGCGACACCTTTAGGTATTATGATGTTGTTAGATCATTATCAAATACCAATTGAAGGTCAACATGTGGTTATTATTGGGCGTAGCCAAATTGTTGGTGCACCACTGGCTAAAATGTTTTTAGATCGAAATGCTACAGTAACTATTACGCACTCTAAAACTAAAAATTTAGCAATGCATACTAAACAAGCAGATATTTTGGTGGCAGCAATAGGTAAACCTAAATTTGTAACAAAAGATATGGTCAAAGTTGGTGCGGTTGTGATTGATGTTGGTATTAACCGGGTTGACAAAAAGTTAACAGGTGATGTTGATTTTGACAATGTTGAACCTATCGCATCGTATATAACGCCTGTACCTAAAGGGGTCGGGCCGATGACAATTTGTGCCTTAGCGCACAATTTATATCACTTATATATAGAACAGGAGAAAAATAAATCATGAATTTATTGATAAGAATTATTAAATGGACGCTTATTAGTATATTAAGTATTGTTGTAGTACTCTTAGTTTTAAACATTTTACCAGTAACAATATCTAAAGTTAAAGGTGAAAATCACTTTAGAAAAACATCAGATTATCCAATGATTATTCCTCATGGTGGTGCTAAAGAATTGGCACCAGAAAATACTATCTGGGCATATGATATGCTCATAGATGAATTTGATGCCGATGTGTTAGAAATTGATCTTGCTTTAACAAAAGATAATATCTTAATAGCACACCATGATCTTGATTTAGAAATGTCAAGTGATTCAGATATGAATGGCGCATACATTAGAAATTATACATATGATGAAATTTTAGCCGAATATAAAGCAGATGATTATTATTTAGCAAGACAATTTGAGTACCCTAGTGATTATGACTATGATCCAATTAAAGGTATCAAACCATTTGAAAATGAAACGGATGAAGTAATCTTATCTAAACTCGTACCAGCCAAACTAGAAGATATATTTAAAGATGTTGGTGCTGATGTGTTATATATTTTAGAGATTAAAGATTCCCCAACCTCACAAGGTTATGATGAGTCTGTGCATAATTTTGAACTTGCTGCACAAACATTAATTGATTTAGTAGAAACTTATGAATTAGAAACCCGTGTTGTATTAGCATCTTTTTCAGATGATGTAACAAGCTACTTTAAAACCAATGCACCAGATATATTAGTCAATGCCGGTACATCTGAAGTGACGATGTTTGCAGTATTTAGTGCATTTTATATAGACTTTTTCTGGGGTGTTAAATCAGAAGTACTTATTTTACCAACACCATCATCTATGTCTATTACAGGTGGTACTGCAAACCTTTTAGATATGTTACCAAGTTTTATTCGAAATAATATTGCAATCAAAGATGAAAATGGTGTATATCGTGCAAACTTAATGGGTAAAGAAATTATAAATGATGCACATAGAAAAAATATGGCGGTCTTATATTGGACAGTCAATGATGAAGATGATATGCGTCTCCTCATTAAAAATGGTGCAGACGGTATCATTACAGATAGACCAGATTTATTAATTAAAATTATTGAAGAACTTAAAAACGAAGACTAATAAAAATGCGTGGGTACCCATATAGGTACGCACGCATTTTATATTAAAATAACTTATTATACTTTATAAGGAACAATTGTTAATGTGACACCTGGTTTATCACCGATCAGTTTGGAAACAGGACATAATGTATGTGCATAATCTACAATCTCTTTCGTTGTTTTCTCATCCAAGTCTTCGATTGCAGCAGTGGCGTCTAAAGTAAAACTATATCTTTCAACTGGGTGTAACCACAATTTAACCTTTACTTCAACTTTAGAACGATTAGTTAAACGCCTTGAACGAATAATCGATACAATTGTTGCATTTAAGCATGTAGCCCAAGCTGCACCAATGAGTTGTTCCGGATTGGTATGTTGATCATCTGCTTTTAAAACAGGTGCTAAACCAAATGTATATCCATTTTCTGCAGTAGCAACCCCTTTGGTACCTTCGGTGTTTGTAATCACCGTCTCATAAATTTGTCTTAATTCACGCATAAGAACACATCCTTTCATATCTATTATAAATTGCAGTGTCCAAAATTATCAACTAAACGCCACTTATAGATGGTTTTTAATCTCAAACATGGTTATTTTCACATTTAGAATATTTATTTTAATGAAAAGAACTCACATTAATTGATAAGGGTATATCTTTCTTATATAATCACTTTGAAAGCGTTAACACATGTTAGGAGGCTAGTGATGAAAAAATCTAAACAAATTTTATTTTTTCTTTTTATGGTATTTACTGCAGTCATACTCATAAGTTGTACACCAGAAGTTGAAGAAGAAGATGATGGTAAAGTAAGTTATACTGTTAAACATTTACTTCACATAGATCACGATACTTATGAAGTGTATGAAACATATACAGTAAGTGATATTGATGTTGGTAGTGAAGTCACTTTGGATGCATTAATTATTGAGGGCTATGAACCTAAAGAAAAAACAATTACTTTAACGATTACAGAAACAGATAATTTAATTGAATTTATTTATGAACCACCAACATATCTATATGAGCTCATCTTTAACGGTGGTAACTACTGGTATGAAACAAGAGATGATATGGTCCATGATTGGATATCTGACTATAATAATTTTGCAGGTACAAGTTACACGTTAGAAACACTACCTATGACTAAAGAAACAATGCTTGATATTGGACAATTCATGTATGAAGCACCTTACCGTGATAAGTGGTTATGGCTTTTAAGGTATTTAAGAGTTGAAGGTTCTAGTACCAATAAGTCTGCAGTCAATGCATTACTGAATCAACCAAATTATGAAGCATTCATCGCGCATAATCCAAACAATCAATTTGCAGCATCTTATGAAATTAGAGCATTTATCAAGGGAAAACAATTTGTAGATGATCCAAACTTTATTTCAAGTGATTACAGCCAAACTTCTTTAAAAGATGGCTTTTGGAACTTTTTAATAGCATCCCAGCAAAATATGTTCTACGATACTATGTTTGAAGTAACATTACCGACAATGCTTTATAAAGAGGGTTATAAATTTTATGGTTGGTATTTAAGAGAAGATTTTTATGGACAACCTGTAACAACAATTCATCAAGCAGCAGCACTTTATGCAAGATTTGATGGCGAAAATCCAATTGATTCAATTGTCATTGAAAATGAAGTGGAGTATATGGAAAAAGGTACAGAGTGGGCGCTTGATTTAACAATTATGCCACAAAACGCATCGTATACAGATCTAACATATAACATTAAAGAATCTAATATAGCAACCATTGATGAAAACGGCGTTATTAAAGCATTAAATGAAGGTGAATTTACATTAAAAATATTTGGAACTAATGGTAGATTATTAAAGGAATTAACTATGAATGTATATCCAAAAGATGATATTATATTAACTTTTAATGAAGGTTATAATGGGTTTGCTATTGTAGGTGAACAATTTGAAATTGAATTAGAAGGTGTAGGTAGAAATGCATCGAGCGCGAACTATAGTTTTGTTGTTGCAGACGAAAGTATAGTCAGTATGTCAGAACCTGGTGTGTTTAACGCAGTTAAAGCTGGACAAACCCAAATTCATATTTATAATATTGATACACTTGTCATGTCTTATACAATCATGGTACATGAAACATTAAGTACTGAGACAAGAATTGATCAATTACTGCAATTGCTTGCAAGTGGCCATAATAGTGTTGCAACTGGATTTAATTTAGTCACGCGTTATGAAACAACCAATGAATGGCGTGACCCTAGACATGAAAGTGTTAATACCTATCTATTTGATGATTTAATCATTGATAGTGAAAGCTATCCAATGCCTCCAAATCTAAAACAAAGTGGTGCACGCCCATCAACAGAATTTATATTAGTGCACGATACAGCCAACCTACATATTGGACTACATGGGCATGGTGCATTTTTCCAAAACCCCAATAATGCAGTTTCAATTCACTATATTACTGGTGATTATGGTGTCTTACAAAGCTTAGCAGAAGACCGTATTGGTTGGCATGCTGGTGATGGTACAGGTACGCCATTTGAGTGGATTCCAACCGGTATTATGGCAACATCAACAGAAAAACCGTTTATAGATATATCAGAAGATGGTTACTTCACATTGAATGGACAAAAGTCTACGGTAATGGCGCCTAAAGGGCTTAACGGCGAAACATTAACACGAGATTACTTCACATACTTAGGACCAACTTGGGATATATTTGATGGCGAATATGTCATTGGCAGAACTTATTTAGCAACCAATCAACAAAGACGTGGTGTTATTGCATCATTTGGTGGTAATAGAAACTCTGTTGGTATTGAAATGAGTATTAATGTCGATGGTGATATTGTAGATACAGTGCAGCGTACAGCAAAACTTGTTGCATGGCTACTTGAAAAATACGAACTACCAAATCACCGTGTCATTACACACAATACAACCGATGGTAAAGGCGATCCATATACACTCCATAATACGGTTTATAATGATACATGGTATTTTGATAGATTTATGGAACATGTAGAAATAGAGCGAGAAATTTTAGTAAACTACAGTGATGCTAAAATTACTTTAACTTCAGATTCACCACTTATATCTTCAACCGGGCGTATTATAGATTTTCCGGACCTTACCACAGAAGTTCAATATACAATTACAGTTGAAATAGATGGTGTAACCAAATCAATGGATTTTGTTACAGTCATACCAGGTGTTAGCACCTGGACACAATACCATGGTTTTTTCACCCCAACACAAGCTTGGGCAAAATCTGATTATAGAAATGAATAAATAGTAAAAAAATATAAACTAATAACCCTCATAAGATATTCAAACAAACTATCTTATGAGGGTTTATGATATATAAATATTATCTTAACTTACTTGAAACTATAAAAACTATATTAAAATATAGGCTAGAGATAGAAAAAAACTCTAATTAGTGATACAATGAATGTGCTAATAGAGGAAATAGGTGAATATTATGAATATATGGCACGATATTAATCCATCCCGCATCACACCGGAACGTTTTATTGTTTGTATAGAAATTACTAAAGGGAGTAAAAAGAAATACGAACTCGATAAAGAAACTGGGATGATTATTTTAGATAGGGTTTTATACACATCAGCGCATTACCCTGCAAATTATGGATTTATTCCAAGAACATATGCAGGTGACAATGACCCGTTAGATGTTTTGGTGTTATGCCAAGAAGATATTGAACCGATGTCACTCGTTGAAGTTTATCCAATTGGTGTCATCAAAATGATTGATAGTGATGAAGTTGATGAAAAAATTATAGCAATTCCTTATGGTGATCCATCCATGACACAATATACAGACTTAAAAGGATTACCACACCATTTACTTTCAGAGATTTCTCATTTTTTTGAAGTGTATAAATCACTTGAGGGGAAAAAGACGTACATTTTAGATATCGAATCTAGAGAAGAAGCAATGAAGATTATTAAAGAATCAATGGACAACTATGAAAAAGTATTTTTAAATCAGAAAGCGAAGTAATATATTATGGGTAGAGCATTTGAAGTAAGAAAAGCATCCATGGCAAAAACAGCTGCAGCCAAATCTAAAGTTTATTCTAAATATGGTAGAGAAATATATATGGCTGCAAAATCCGGCACACCAGATCCTGAAACGAATGTCGTTTTAAAAAGAGTTATAGAGCGTGCCAAAAAAGATCAAGTAACAACAGAAATTATAAACCGCGCGATTGAAAAAGCCAAAGGTGGTAGTGATGAAAACTATGAAGAGGTTCGCTACGAAGGTTTTGGACCAGAAGGTAGTTTAATTATTATTGAATGTTTAACAGATAATACGAACCGTACTTTATCAGATATACGCAAACTATTTAACAAAGCATATGGGAAACTAGGGGTTTCTGGTTCGGTTATTCATCAATTTGACCATAAAGCAGTTTTTGAAGTTGAAGCAACTGAAAATAAATTGTTAGAAATGTTATTAGAAAATGATGTAGATGTTACCGATTATGAAGCAGAAGATGGTATGGTAACAATTTATGCACAACCGGTTGATTATGGTCGTGTGATGGATGTATTAAAAGACAATAACTTAGAGCCTAAACAAGAAGCAATTATGTTTATTCCAATGCAAACCATCCAAATTGAAAATGCATCTGAAAAAGAAAAATTCGAAAGATTAATTGATGGATTAAACGAATTGGATGATGTTAGCGAAGTCTATCATAATGTGTCATACGAGTCATAAAACAATTCAATGTTTGTTTATTAATGAAGCATGCAATGCATGCTTATTTATTTTTTTAATATAAAAACAATCTACATAAATATGTGTAAAATTATAAATTTTAGGAGCTTTTATGTGTAAGCGTTATCAATTATAGGTTCATTTGCATTATAAATTGTTAATTATTAAAATAGAACTATAAAGTTCACTTTTCGTCCATTTAATTAAATAACCTTTTACAAAGAAATGTATAAATAAATTTATACATGGTAAAATATAGGCGATGATAAATTATGACGAGGTGAAGATATGTCATTAAAAAATTACGATCCACAACTATTTGAAGCGATTACTTTAGAAGATAAAAGACAGGCAGAACACATTGAGCTTATCGCATCAGAAAATTTTGTATCTCGTGCAGTTTTAGAGGCTCAAGGCTCCATACTAACAAACAAGTACGCGGAAGGTTATCCGAACAAACGTTACTATGGCGGGTGTGAGTTTGTCGACATGGTTGAAATTTTAGCACAAGACCGTCTTAAAAAGTTATTTGATGCAAAGTTTGTCAATGTACAACCACATTCTGGTTCACAAGCAAACGCAGCAGTTTATCAAGCGCTACTTCAACCAGGTGATAGAGTCCTAGGTATGGATCTAAATGCAGGTGGACATTTAACACATGGATATAAACTCTCGTTTTCTGGACATTACTATGAAGCTTATGCCTATGGTGTAAGTCAAAAAGATGAACGTATAGACTATAAAAAAGTATTAGAGATTGCACTTGAAGTCAAACCTAAAATGATTATTGCAGGTGCCAGTGCATATCCAAGAATCATTGATTTTAAAAAGTTTAGAGAAATTGCAGATACAGTTGGTGCATATTTATTTGTAGATATGGCACACATTGCTGGTTTAGTGGCTGCCGGATTACACCCATCACCAATGCCTTATGCTGATGTTGTAACATCGACAACACATAAGACATTAAGAGGACCACGTGGTGGCATCATCTTAACCAATGATGCAGCATTAGCTAAAAAAATTGATCGTGCAGTTTTTCCCGGTCAACAAGGTGGGCCATTGATGCACGTTATTGCAGCTAAAGCAGTTGCCTTTAAAGAAGCATTAGAACCATCATTTAAAGCATACCAAGAACAAGTGATAAAAAATGCTAAAGTCTTGGCAGATACATTTAAATCATTAGGCAATAAATTGATTTCTGATGGTACAGACAACCACCTCATATTAATTGATGTTAAAGAAAGGCAAGGTATTACAGGTAAAGATGCGGAAGATGCACTTTATAAAGCACATATCACGATTAATAAAAATCAATTACCTTTTGATACTGAAAAACCAATGTTCACATCAGGTATTCGTTTAGGAACGCCTGCAATGACAACCAAGGGCTTTAAGGAAAATGAATTTAAGCAAGTTGCATATATGATTGATAAGGTGTTATCAAATATCCATGATGATAAAGTGATCAATGAAGTTAAAGAAGACGTATTAAAATTAATGAAACGTTAAGTTAAAAAGGAGTGAGTTTTTTGATAACAAAAACAAGAAACATACCAGATGGTAAAGATGTATTAAAGAAACTACCTTTAATACATTATTTAGAAGCACCATATTTATACTACCCAATTACCAACCAACGTTGTCCTGAAGGGGAAACGTGTGTTGTTTTTGGCCAGTTTGTCAAAGTAGGGGAAGTTATTGGTACAAGAAAGGGTGCATTTTTTGAACAGCCAATTCATGCCACAGTCAGTGGAGAAGTTGTTGGTCATGAAATGAAGTTTGATGCATCTGGTAAGCGTGTAAACTGTATGATTGTTAAAAATGATTTTAAGTATGAACTACATGAATCTATTCAATCAAGAACAGATGAAACGATTGAAGCATTAACAAAAGCAGATTATGTTCAAATTGCTAAGGATGCAGGGTTGGTTGGTTTAGGTGGATCTGGATTTCCAACATACATTAAACTAAACACTAAAAATAAGATTGATATTATATTAGCAAACGGTGTGGAATGTGAGCCTAAATTAATTTCTGACTACGAAGTTATGATGGACAGTCCTGAAGAACTTATTCAAGGGTTAATTTATGCAATGAGAGCAGTCGATGCACCAAAAGGTATTATTGCTGTTAAGAAAAAATATGTAGAGGTTATCGAAAGATTACGTTTTGCATTAAACGCATATCAAGCACATGACATTGAAGTTGTTGCAGTTGGAAATCACTATCCACAAGGTTGGGAGTTAGAAGCTATTGAAGCAGCAACAGGTATCAAAGTACCTCAATTTAAGCTACCTGCAGATTACGGTATTATTCCGTTTAACGTATCTACTTTACAATCTTTATATCATGCAGTAAGATTTAATTTACCAGTATTAGAAAGATACTTTGTCATTTCTGGTGACGGTGTTGTTAATAAATCATTTAAGGCCAGAATTGGTACACCGATTCAAAGTTTAATTGAATTAGGTGGTGGGTATGTTGATAAATCGATACCTAAAACACTTATTATGGGTGGACCAATGATGGGTAGCAATGTGACCAATGATGATATTGTTACAACCCATACAGCAACATCTTTAATTGTTCAAAACTCACTGATGTTAGACGATGACCCATGTATACATTGTGCAAGTTGTGTTTACTCATGTCCAGTTGATATTCAACCGGTTCAAATTATGAATGCAGTTAAAGCCAATGATAAAGATTTCTTAAAACAATTATCCGTGGATAAATGTATTGAATGTGGATTATGTTCATTTGTATGTCCATCTAAGATTCACTTGACAGATTACATGCGCGAAGGTAAGCGCATCTTAAGAGGTTAATTATGCATAATATGACTTTTGTAAGCCAAACATCACCATATATTCGTAAAGACACATCGACTAAAAGGATGATGTTTGATGTATTAATTGCTTTAACACCTGTAGTATTCTTTTCGGTATATCGATTTGGACTGGATGCAATATCAAGAATTTTATTGAGTGTAATTATCTTTGTCGGTGTTGAAGCACTTTACTTTTTAAGTGTAACACGCGCTGATGGTTATAACTTAAAATCAAAAATTGTGAATAAGTTTAAAAAGTATTCAATAAATAACTTTAGTGCACCAGCTGTTTCAGCAGTCATTTATGCCATGCTTATTCCTGATCAACTACACCTTTATGTGGTTGTTATGGGTGCACTGTTTGGTGCAGGACTAGGAAAAATGATATTTGGTGGCTTAGGGATGAATATTTTCAACCCGGCTGCACTTGGACGCGTCTTTATTGCATTAGCATTTACATCATTTTTTACTGGTTCATATAGTTTTATTGATGCAGCAGCTGGTGCAACCGCATTATCTACAAGTTTTCCAAATGTTTTAAATAGTTATTCACTTATCGATTTATTAGTCGGTAATGTACCAGGTTCGATGGGTGAGATTAATGCACTTGCAATTTTAATTGGTTTGGTTTATTTACTGATTAGAAAGAGTGCGGATTATCGTCCAATACTTTCTGGATTATTAATCTTTACTGTACTTGCAACAATTGCTGGTTTTGTTTTATATCCAACATTAGTATTTGAATATGTCATATTCCAATTACTATCTGGTGGGTTACTATTTGGTTTAACATTTATGATTACAGATCCGGCAACATCACCGATCACTAGACCTGGTCGTTGGTGGTTTGGTTTAATAATTGGGTCCCTTGTATTCTTTATACGTATTTTTGGTAATTTACCAGAAGGTGTAGCATTTGCTTTATTAATTGGTAACTTACTTGTACCTTTACTGGATTACCCAATGTGGTCTAATAACCTCTTTACAAAGAAATTTTATGTAAGTTATAGTTCTGTATTTGTTTTACTTGCAGTACTTACCTTTGTACTTTTAGGAGGTTATGCAATATGAGTAAAACGATGAAAAGTTTAATTGTGTTCTTATCTGTACTTGTTGTAGGTATATTATTATCTATAGGAACGCATATGATATTTAATCCAATTAAAGAAGAACGTGCAAAAATTGAAACACTTTCTGTTTTAGAAGGCTATTTTAAATCGGCAACTGATTTTGAAAGCAATGCACTTGAAACAACCGATGGTGTTGAAATTTTAAAGTCATTAAGAGTTTATGAAGACGAAAATCCTTTGGGTTATTTTTATGAAGCAAATATCAAAAATGATTTTGGTAATATGAAAATTCGCTTAAGCTTAGATACAAAAGATGTTATTCAAACCATTGAGTTTTTAGAGATGAATCAAACAATGTATCAAGCACAAACAGAAGCAATGTTAGAAACATATAAACTAAGTAAATTAAGCGGTGATATTTTTGATGGTGCTGCTGGGGCAACATCCATTTCTAAAAAAGATTTATCACACTTAATACGTATCCTTGGTCATCACCATGATCAAACAGATAAATTTGAAATATCCTTACCATACCAACCATTTTATGGCGATGATTATGTTATAGAAACTACTGAAAATACTACAGCAGAAGGTGCAACAATTGTCATTGAAACTATTGAAGGTCAAGGTGTAGTTTACACAATTACCAAAGCTGGTATTTATCAAACAGGTAGTATTGAAGAAAAATCAATCACACTTGTTATTGCTTTAGATAATGACGGTGAAATTATTGGTATCTTACTTCCAGTTGAACTTTATAACCATACGAAAGGTAACTTTATGACAAATGCTTTAGAGTTTGCAGAAAGTTTCGTTGGTATGAATATTGCAGATGTTGTGGATGGACAAGCTGGTGCAACCGGAGAAGTTGCTGCACACAATTCAAGGACATTACTTGAAGATATGTTCTTAATTATCCAGGGGGTACATGGCGCATGAAAAAAGAAAATTTAGTTTTAGTATTAATGTTTGGTCTCATGCTCGTTATTAGTGTGACTGCATTAGCCTTTGAATTTTTATTCCCAACATCCCCAGTGGATAAAATGTTTGGTCAAAGTGTTAACGTCGTCAATACAAGAGCTGTTGTAGATCCTGAATATAATGAAATACTTGAACAAGCAGAAGTACATGCACTATCTGGAAAAAAACTAGCTGATTTATATACAGTGCGTGTCGATCATACATATTTTTACTTAGAATTATATGTAGGTATTGATGCAGATGGTAATGTCTATGCAAGAGATAAATTTGTCAATCCTAAAGATGATACATCTGCAAGTTATTTCCCACTCGTAAGAGAGTACTTGTTAAAAAACTATAATGGACTATACTATGAAAACGTTCAATTTGTTGATGGTGCAGCTGGTGGAACAACCATTATCGTATCAAGATCAATCATTAAATCCGCAATTAGTAAAGTCATAGTCTTTCATGTAGGTGAGGCAGAAGATTATATAGAAACACTGATGGGGAGTCGTTATGAGTTAAATAATGAATCTATAACAGATCACATAACAACTTACGAAATTAGTGTAGATGCTACACCTTATACTGTTTATATGGCGACCGATTCCGGTACATATTATGATTTTACAAGTGTATCAGAAGGTCAAATTACCATACTTATTGCAGTTGATGCAGATGGTGTGATTACACATACATATATACCAGAAAGTTTATATGAGCACTCTGGTGGTAACTTCTATAGTGCAACCGATACGTTCTTAAAAGGTGTTATAGGATTAAACATTTTAGATGATATGCCAGATTCACAAACTGGACCAACTTCAAACTCAGAAGGGTCACAACATTTAGTCAATAGATTGCTAAAGGATATACAGGAGGTCGCTTAAAATGAATAAAAATAATTTAAAACCATATATATTATTAAGCATCTTACCACTTGTATATTTATCTAACACATTAGAAATTGCTTTATTTATGGGCATTACATTTATTATGTTAGCAGCCATTGTATATGGTGCAGGCTTATTGATAGATAAGTTCAGTGTTGGTCGCATGCGTTTATATACTTATATATTATTGGTTGCTGTCGTGATTACAATGACCATGACCATACTCAACACATATTTTAGTTTGAACCAATTTATGGGTATTTATTTAGCACTTACAATATTTACAATACCACAATTAAAAGCACAGACATCTGAGATTCAAAAACCAATGGATTATCTATGGGTGATGTTAATCTCATTTGTAGCACTTATTCTTATTGGGTTTTTAAGAGAGTTTTTAGGCACAGGATCCATTACATTAGCTGCATTTGGTGTGGATACCATTCAAGTGTTTGCATCTAGATTTGGTATTGGAATACTTAAAGATAATTCCGGTGGGTTTATATTAGCTGGATTTGTATTTGCAATCATTCAAGCAATCCCTTTTGTAAAGGAGGAACCAACTAATGTTGTTTAGTTTATTCTCTAGTTTATTAGGATCTGCAATCCTTTCAAATGTTATTTTACAAGGGGTTGGTTTAGAAGCAGTATTGGATCGTCAAATCAGAGTGAAACCAGTACTTATTAAATCAACTTTAATTAGTGTATTAGCACTGGTTGTATTCTTAATATATTATGTTTTATTAAAGCTTGTATTGGTACCGTTAGATATGGCATACTTAAGCATTATCGTACTTGCATTGTTAATGATTGGTGTCAATGAGCTCTATAATTTAGTGGTTAATAAAACAAAGTTTAATTTACCAAAAGATGAATTATTTGGTTTACATTCAATTATTATTATCGTAGGATTCTTTGGACTATCTACACAAGCATTTGATGTTGCATTTGTCAGTGTCCTAGGGTCACTCATTGGTTTCATTGCTTTATCAGTTTTACTGACAATGATACAGTCACGTATGCGTGTAAATCCGTTAATTAAGGCATTTAAAGGCTTACCAATATTACTTATTATATTGGGATTAATTGCACTTGTGTTAAACGGTTTAGGTGGATTATTTTAAAATTTGAATTAGGAAAAAGAACATGAAAAAAATATGGGTATTGATGAACTTAATATTTTTAAGCGTTCTTTTTTCTGCTTGTAGTCCTATTTCAAAAGACAACAATCCAACAATTAAGAAACAAAACATTGCAATCTCAACAATGGATACGTTTATTGGTGGCGAAGCTTACGCATCTGATGAAACATGGAAAAATGTTTATCAAGAAATGAAGGATATGTACGCGCTCTATCATGAGCTGACCGATAATTTTAGAGGTTATGATGATGTCGTTGGTGTTTACTATATTAATGAATTAGTGGCATCAACTAAAATGGATCAAACTGTAGAAATTAGAAAAGAATTATATGATCTACTTGCACTTGGTTTAGAATTAGAAGATTTTACAGATGGTTACTTTAATATGTCAATGGGCAAAATCATTGATGTATGGAAAGATTTGATTGATGACTACCTATTACCGGGAGAAATTATTTCTCCTGATTTAATCGATCATGCCTTAAGTGTTGTGGATAAAATTGATATTATAGAAGATGCCATAAGTTTACACACAGAAGATGACAAATATTTTGTCACACTTAAATATGGTGCTAAAATTGACTTGGGTGCACTCGCTAAAGGCTATGTAACACAGCTAGCAGCCGATTTATTAAAGGCCAATGATATTAAAACATTTTTACTTAGTGGTGGAGGTTCATCGATGATTTATGGTGAGGGTAATCCAAGTAGGGAAAATGGTGTATATAATACTGGACTTATTAATCCGCAAGATGTGATTGATAATCTAAATATCATAGGCCACAGGCCTAAATATTATGGTATTTACTCAAGTACCAATTATAATATGACGACATCCGGTAGTTATAACCAATTTATTTTAAGTGAAGATGTCATGTATCACCACATCATCTCACCTAAAACAAAAAAACCTGAAAATTATTATTTAACACTTTCTATTGTTGGTGATGATGCGGGATGGAATGATGGTTTATCAACCGCTATGTTTAGTATGCCACCAGATGTTTTAGAATCATTTGTTAATGAACATAATTTAGAAACTTTTACTTATTTATTTAAAAAAACTTATAAAGCCTATAATTTAAGTGATAACTTTAAGGAAATTAAATAGGTGGTACTATGAAACTTAGAGATTATATCATTATAGGCAGCATCTTATTGATTGTAGGCATTTTGTATATATGGGTTACCTATTTTGGACCTGAATCAGGTAGTATTGCGTATGTATACCAAGATAACGATATTGTTATAGAAGTAAACTTTGAAGATGATAGTTATATCCTTTATCCACAAATAGGTTATGAAGATTATCCAATGCCTTCAGTACCGATTGATGGTGAAGGTGGCGATATTGCCTTTATCATTATTGGATCTTATGTTCATCAAGGTGAAAGAACCAAGGTTTATATCGAAATTGATTGGGATAGAAAAGCTATTCGTATTCAAAAAGATGAAACACCTAAACAAATTGGTGTACGTAGAAACTGGTATGATGGTACAGGCCTTCCGGCTATTTCATTACCAAGTAAAGTGTTTATAGTTTTTGAGTCAAGCGCAAATAATGAAGTGGACGGTGTTGTATGAAAAACTTAAATAAAATTACAACACTTTCAATGTTGATTGCTGTTGCGATCGTGTTAAACGTCATTGAAATGTCTATTAATGTCATTCCAGTACCCGGTGCTAAAATTGGTTTTGCCAATATTGTGACTGTGATTGTACTTTATATGTATGGCTTTAAATCGGCTTCACTTGTTACGATATTAAGAGTCTTTTTAGTAGGATTATTATCTAGATCATTTACAATTCCTTTTTGGATGGGTCTAGGTGGTGCAATACTATCAATTACGATGATGGGTATTTTAAAACAGTGGTTTAAAATACATTTAGTTACTGTTTCTGTATTTGGAGCAATCACACATACCCTCGGTCAAGTTATCGTTGGTATTTATTTATTAGAAACAGATTTACTGATTTTATATTTACCACTCATGTTATTAATTAGTGTACCTGCGGGTGTCTTAATTGGTTTAATTGCTCAAAGATTTTTTAAGACATTTAAATCAGGCAGATACGAACAAACTCTATAATTTGATAATAAAAACATTGTGAAATTATGGTGTTGCATTACTATGAAATCATGTTATAATATTTATTGCGAAACTTACTATGGGTTAAAAACAAACTCATGGCGGAAGGAGAATGTAAATGAAACCAAATATTCATCCAAAAACAAGATTAGTTATATTTGAAGATGCTCAAACTAAAAAACAATTTTTAATTGAATCATCTGTAAATACTAAAGATACTGAAGTTTATGAAAAAGATGGTAAAACTTATCCGGTTGTCCGATTAGAAGTTACATCTGAAACTCACCCATTCTATACTGGGGAACAAACTTTCGTTGCTCAAGCTGGTCAAGTGGATAAATTTAACAAGCGTTTAGAAAAATCTAAAAAAGAGTAACCATTACAGCGAGATCATATCTCGCTTTTTGTTAGAATTTTGTTATAATATCATTATGTGAGGTAAGGGCTATGTATCATACATATCGAAATGGATTTATAGAAGTCGTTTGTGGACCAATGTTTGCTGGTAAAACAGAAGAATTAATTCGTCGTGCCAAAAGACTAAAATATGCAAAACAAAATTATTTGGTATTTAAACCAAATATTGATAATCGATATAGTACAAAGCCTGAAATTGTCTCACATAGTTTACTTACTGAAAAAGCAATCTTAATTGAGAAATCAACAGATATCTTAAAATACATTGATAATACAGTTCAAGCAGTCATTATTGATGAAGCACAATTTTTTGATACCGATATAATTAAGATCGCAGATAATTTAGCAGATAGTGGTATACGTGTTATTGTTGGTGGGTTAGACAGAGACTTTAAGGGTGAGCCTTTTGGTCCAATGCCACAATTATTAGCGATTGCAGAGTTTGTTACTAAGCTCACTGCAATTTGTGTAAAAACAGGGGCACCTGCTACACGCACTCAACGTATTATTAACGGGAATCCCGCACACATCAATGATCCACTCATTGTAGTTGGTGCATCTGATAGTTATGAACCACGTGCAAGGCATGCACATGAAGTGCCTGGAAAAAATGACACAAAATAAACATCTAAAATTTATGCAAGCCGCAATTTTAGAAGCTAAAAAGGCGTATGCAAAAGATGAAGTGCCTGTCGGTGCTGTTGCAGTATTAGATGATAAAATTATTGCAAGAGCACATAATTTGCGTGAAAGCAAACAAACCATACATGGACATGCAGAGTTTCTCGTTATGGAAAAAGCTGCTAAAAAAATTGGTAGTTGGCGCTTAGAAAATGTAGATGTTTATGTTACATTAGAACCTTGCGCAATGTGTGCAGGCGCAATGATTCAAGCCCGTATTAGAAACTTATATTATGGTGCCTTAGACCCTAAGACTGGTGCAGTAGAAAGTGTTATAAAACTGCTTGATAACGCCTTTAATCATAAAGTAAGTTATCACGGTCGGCTACTGGATCAAGAATCATCAATGTTATTAAAAAATTTTTTTAAATCTAAAAGATAAAAGACACAAACATCCCCATAGGGTATTCTCATTCAATACTAAGGATCGAACCTGGTCAGGCCTTGATTGGAGCAGCCATAAGATACCTGGTATGTGGGTGAGGATACCCTATGGGGATGTTTTAATAAAAAATATATCATTATGATATAATTAAAACATGATGTAAATTCATATAAAATTTGGAGGAATTAAAACATGAAAATGTTACCAAGGGATTATGCAAAAGCGGTTGGTACACCGTTTAGAGTTGAAAAATATAAAGATGCTACTTTAGAAATGTACTACTTAAATGATAGAAATGATTTTTATAAATTCGCACAACGCGGTAGATTTTCTGTATGGACATCGGACGGTGTTAACTATCGCTTGTTTGTTGAAAAAGGATACTATGAAGCAGTACCAAATCTTTACAAAAATGAAGTCAATGATATTTGGTTAGACTTTACAAATTCAATTTACGGTGCACAACGTAAGATGTCACGTAAATACATGATGGTTTCAATGATTGTCTTACTCGTTGTATTAGGTGCATCCATGTTACTACAAACATTTTGGGCTGAACAAGCAAATAATATCTTTTTAGCAGCAATGGTTGTCTTATTTATTGGATTATTTGTTTCATCGAATGGACAACAAAAAAGATTAAGAAGTTTAGTTCAAGAAGAAAACAAGAAGGCAACCGAATTAATTAAAAATGAACTTGGTGAAGAAGCATTCCAAGAGATTTTAGACAACCAAGAAAAATACTACCAAAAATATTTTAATACAGAAGAAGAAATTGAAACACCTGGTGAGTCTAATGACGAACAAGAAGCATTAGAAGCATTCCAAGAAGATGAAAAAGCAGATGTAGAAGATAAGGAGTGATTTGATGAAAAACATCGAAAAATTAACCATTGATACCATCCGCTTTTTAGGTGTTGATGCAGTCAATAAAGCCAATAGTGGGCATCCGGGGATAGTTATTGGCGCAGCGCCGATGGCACATACTTTATTTACGAAACATTTAAACATTCATCCTAAGATGAATCGTTGGATAAATCGTGATAGATTTATTTTGTCGGCGGGTCATGGTTCGGCACTACTTTATGCATTAAATCATTTGTCAGGTTATAAAATATCTATAGATGATTTAAAAAATTTTAGAAACTATCCTGGTAACACAGCAGGACATCCTGAGTTTGGACATACCGATGGTGTTGAAACAACATCAGGTCCATTAGGACAAGGTATTTCAAATGCTGTAGGCATGGCTATTGCTGAAGCACATTTAGGTGCGCGTTTTAATGAAGAAGGTTTTAATATATTTGATCATTATACGTATGTGTTGGTAGGAGACGGTGACCTTCAAGAAGGTGTTGCTTTAGAAGCAATCTCTTTAGCAGGTCATTTAGGTCTTGGTAAACTCATTGTATTATTTGATTCCAACGATATTCAATTAGATGGTGAAACCAAATTAGCTATTTCAGAAGATGTTAAGAAAAAATTTGAAGCACAAAATTGGCATTATACGAAGGTAGATGACGGCGAAGATATACAAGCTGTTCACCGTGCCATCCAACGTAGTAAGAAAGTAACGAATAAACCTTCTATTATTGAAGTCAAAACAATTATTGGTCGTGGTACATCGATGGCTGGTACTTCGAAAGCACACGGTGCACCAATAGGTACAGAAGAACGAGAAAAATTAGCAAAACACCTAGATTATAATTATGCACCATTTGAAGTGGATGAAGCTGTTTATGATTTTTATAAACGTAAAGTGACCAACCGTGGTAAACGTGCATATAACAAATGGTTTAAAAACTTAAAAGCATATAAAGAAGCTTATCCAGAAAAATTTGAATTACTACAACAATTCTTAGAAGGTAAAGTCAATATAGATTTAAGTAGCCTAAACTATGAAGCAGGCTCTAAAGAAGCAACTAGAAATGTTTTAGGTAAAGCACTTGAACTTGCAAGCAAACAAAACTTAAACATTATTGGTGGATCAGCAGACCTTACAACATCTACAAAAGCTAAGGGTAACGATGGTGACTTTAATCAAAATAATTTACTTGCTAGAAACATCAACTTTGGTGTCCGTGAGCATGCGATGGGTGCCATTGTTAATGGGATGACACTGCATGGTGGACTCAAAGCATTTAGTGGTGCATTCTTTGTCTTCTCGGACTATATGAAACCACCAATTAGATTAGCAGCAATGATGAAAATCCCAAGTATTTTTATCTTTTCTCATGACTCGGTTGCTGTGGGTGAAGATGGACCGACACACGAACCTATTGAACAACTCGTTGGATTGCGTAGTATTCCGGATTTAAATGTAATTAGACCAGCAGATGCTAATGAAACTAAGGCGGCTTTAGAAATTGCTTTAGAATCTCAAGATACTGCAACAGCAATTATTACAACTAGACAAAGTGTACTCAATTTAGAAAACACACATAAAGAAGGTGTTTTAAAGGGTGCCTATATTGTCAGCAAAGAACAAAGCAAACTTGACGGTATTTTACTCGCATCAGGTTCTGAAGTAGGGCTTGCATATGAAACACAACAACTCTTAAGAAAACAAGGTGTTGATGTACGTGTTGTTTCTATGCCTTCACATCATGCATTTTTATTGCAAAGTGAAGCATACAGAAGTAAAATACTTCCTGCCAATGTAAAAACATTAGCAATTGAAATGGGTTCAAGTTATTCTTGGTACCGTTTTACACCACACATATATGGTATTGATACATTTGGTATTTCTGCAAACTTGAATGTTGTTTTAGATCATTTTGGGTTTAACAAAGAAAAGGTTGCTGAAGCGTTTTTAAATATTAAATAAAAGGATAGTGACATATGATTTATGATGGAATTATTGTAGGTGCAGGACATGCTGGTGTTGAAGCTGCGCTTGCGATGGCAAAAATGAAACTAAATACTTTACTCATTACAGGTGACTTAAATAAGGTCGCTACTTTGCCATGTAATCCATCGATTGGTGGTCCGGCTAAAGGTATTGTTGTGAGAGAAATTGATGCACTTGGTGGACAAATGGCAAAATCAGCAGACTTAAGTCAAATCCAAATGAAGATGTTAAATCCATCCAAAGGGCCTGCTGTGCGCGCACTACGTGCCCAAATAGATAAACTTAAATATCCTAAAGTGATGTTAGAAGCATTAAAGAATGCTGAAAACTTAACACTTTTAGAAGCGTTTGTTGATACACTCATCGTGGAAAACAATGAAGTCAAAGGTGTTTATCTAGAAGATGGTACCCAAATATATGGTAAAACTGTCATTATTACAACAGGTACTTACTTAGGATCAAAAATTTTAATTGGCCACGAACAAACATCCAGTGGACCAAATGGGGAACGTACCACTCGTGGTATTTCAAACCAACTTAAAAGCTTAGGCTTTGAAATGTTACGATTAAAAACTGGTACACCACCACGTATTGCTAAAGATTCTATTGATTATTCAAAAATGATACCACAACCAGGTGATGGTATTGTTCAAACTTTTTCACATGATAGTGATATAAAATCTCTGGGACACCAAGAAGATAGCTACTTGTTACATACTTCATTAGATACAAGAGAAATTGTATTTAATAATTTAGATGCATCCGCGATGTATGGTGGTGTTGTTGAAGGTGTTGGGCCAAGATATTGCCCATCAATTGAAGATAAATTTGTTCGCTTTAAAGATAAAGAAAAACATCAAGTATTTATTGAACCAGAATCTTTAGAATTAAATGAAATGTACTTACAAGGATTATCTACATCCATGCCAAGAGAAGTTCAAGAACAAATGGTACGCTCTTTACCTGGTTTAGAAAATGCTAAAATTGTAAGATACGCATACGCTATTGAATATGATGCAATTAACCCAAGACAACTGTATCAATCATTAGAAACTAAAGTCATTAAAAATCTATTTTGTGCGGGCCAAATTAACGGAACATCAGGTTATGAAGAAGCTGCCGGTCAAGGATTAATGGCAGGTATTAATGCCGGATTAAAAGTACAAGGTAAAGCACCACTCGTATTAAAACGTGATGAAGCTTATATTGGTGTACTTATTGATGATTTAATTACTAAGGGTACACATGAACCTTATAGATTATTAACCTCTCGTGCAGAACATCGATTACTTTTACGAAATGATAATGCAGATTTACGACTTAGAACATATGGTTATGAAGCTGGTTTAGTTGATGATAAAACATATCAAAGATTTTTAAATAAAAAAGCAGCATTAGAGGATTTAATTCAAAGATCACATGAAACACAAATTAATCCAACAGATGAAAACTTATCCTATTTACAATCGATTAACTCTCAACCGATTTATGAAGGTGTCAAAGTCTTTGATTTATTAAGAAGACCTGAATTAGGTATTGAAACACTTAAGCACTTTTTACCATCTGATTATGACCATGAAATTTATGAATTGTTAGAAATTCATGTTAAATACGATGGTTACATTAAAAAAGCACAAAGAGAAGCTGATAAAATCTTACGTTTTGAATCTAGACATATTCCAATTGATTTAGATTATCACAGAATACATAATATCTCAGCAGAAGCTAAAGAAAAATTAAGTAAAGTAAAGCCAGAAACATTAGGCCAAGCAACTAGAATATTAGGTGTTGGACCTTCTGATATTTCAATGTTACTGGTTTATTTAGAGTCAAGACATGCTTAATACATATATAAAAAAAGAATTAGGCATCAAATTAACAGCTCAACAACTAAAACAATTTGATGCCTATTATAATTTAATTGTTACATATAATCAGCATACCAATTTAACACGTATTACAGACCGTAACGATGCGGATATCAAACACTTTTTAGATTCTATGTTGTTAATAAGATTCATAGATACATCTAAAAAAATATCTTTATGTGATATGGGGGCTGGTGCTGGATTTCCATCTATACCGCTGTTGATTTTAAATAAAAATCTTGACGTGACGATTGTGGAATCACAAACGAAACGTGTTCAATTTTTAAATTTATTAAAATCGACACTTAATATTGAGTTTGATATTGTCCACGCTAGAGCAGAAGATTATGCTAAAGATAACCAAAATAAGTTTGATTATGTAACGGCTAGAGCATTAGGTGAACTTCGAATGATTTTAGAGTTTGGTAGTCCAATGCTTAAAGTTGGTGGTTATTTTATCGCACCTAAGGGTAGTAAATATCAAGAAGAATTAGCGGATGCAAAAAATGCTGTTTTAAAGTTGGGTGTGACATACGAAAAATCTGATCTTATCACGCTACCAGAAAATCATGGATTCAGGGCAAATATGTTATTTAAAAAAGTGGCACATAAACCAGGATATCCACGTGCATTTTCACTCATAAAGAAAAAACCACTTTAAAGGAGTTTATGTGATGAACAAATATGAAGTAGGACAAATTGTTCAAACCAAAAAACAACACGTATGTGGGTCCAAAACATGGAAGATCTTAAGAGTTGGTGTTGATATGAAACTTGAATGTACGGGTTGTGGTCGGCAAATCATGTTGATGCAATTTGAACTCAATAAAAGAATTGTAAAATAAGTTAATATAAAATGTGATTTTTTACCTCATTACAAGGCTTATATGTCTCAATCAAGGCAAAAAAACCACAAAATTATATTTTATTAATTTTTTGTTTGACTTATGTTTTGAAATATCGTATTATGGTATTTGGCTTTTTACAAATGATTATACATATCTAAAACTTATATATATAAATATATATCTTTAAAAATATGTAATATCTACAATAAGAGCCAAAAGATACTAAAAGGGTTGCATTTTATATTTTGTTAAGATAGAATAATAAGGCAATCGAAAATATGGAGGGGTAGCGAAGTGGCTAAACGCGGCA
>CAZYKH010000013.1:0-44536 GCA_964648225.1 uncultured Acholeplasma sp. | reverse complement strand
ATTGGATTAAATTGCATAAGGGTACCTCCTTAAATTTAATTAGGTTAACTTAACACTATTATAATCCTATAAATTGGCACTGTCAAGTAATGAGTGCTAATATATTAAAATGTGGGTAAATCTTTTGAATAATCCATAGTGTTTATGTATAATGATACCCACAAGCAAAACAGCTGAAAAGGATGAAACACATGCAAAAGAATTATAGAGTACTCTTATATTATAAGTACACACCACTTAAGGACCCTGAGCATTTCAAAGATGCTCATTTAGCCTATTGTAAAGACTTAGGTATTTTGGGTCGTATTTTAGTTTCACATGAAGGTATTAATGGTACTTTATCTGGTACGATTGAACAAACAGAAGCTTATATGAAACATTTAAAATCGATACCTGGTTTCGAAGATACTTTCTTTAAAGTTGATGAAGCTGAGGGTCATGCATTTAAAAAAATGCATGTTCGTGTAAAAAAAGAACTTGTTAACTTTAGTTTAGAAGAAGATATCAATCCACTAGAAATTACAGGCAAGTATTTAGAACCTATTGAATTTTACCAAAAAATGCAAGATCCAAATACAGTTATCATTGATGCTAGAAATGATTATGAGTATGATTTAGGTCACTTTAGAGGGGCTGTTAAGCCCGAAATTAAAAACTTTAGAGAATTACCAAATTGGATTAAAGAAAACAAAGATAAGTTTGAAGGAAAAGAAATTCTTACATATTGTACGGGCGGTATACGCTGTGAAAAATTCAGTGGTTGGTTAATGAAAGAAGGTTTTGAAGTTGCAGGTCAACTTCATGGTGGCATTCATCATTATGGTACCAATGAACAAACCAAAGGTAAACTTTGGGATGGTAAAATGTATGTATTTGATGAGCGTATTGCTGTGGATATTAATCAGCATGAACATGTTATAGTTGGTAGAGATTATTTTACTGGGGAACCTTGTGAGCGCTACATTAATTGTGCTAATCCAGAATGTAATAAACAAATTATAGCAAGCGAAGCATCTGAAAAAAAATATTTAGGATCATGTTCAAAGGCGTGTCGAGAACATCCGAATAATCGTTATATAAAAAAGCATCATCTAAATCAAGCAAATATGTTACAATATAATGAAGATAACTTAAGTATTTAAAGATTACATGATTTGATCTTGGAGAGGGTTAATTATGATTAAAGTATTATTTGTATGTCTAGCAAACATATGTAGATCACCAATGGCTGAAGGTTTATTTAAAGATTTTGTTAAAAGAAAAGGTTTAGAAGATAAGTTCCATTTTGAATCTAGAGCTATTTCAAAATGGGAAAATCAACCAGTACATGAAAAAACAGTTGAAAAGTTAGAACCTCTTACTGTGGATATGCGCAAAAAAAGTTCAAAACAAATTACTGAACGTGATTTCATTGAATATGACTACATTATTGGTATGGATAAAATGAATTTAAATTACTTAAAATCTTTTGAAGATGGTTATTATCAAGATAAAGTCTATCCCTATATCAAAAGAAAAAATATTCCAGATCCTTTTTTCACAGGTGATTTTGATAAAACATATAAAATGTTATCAAAAAAAGTTGAAAGCTGGGTTAATAAGATATTAAAAGAAGAAGAAATCGAATCTAATCAATAAATCAATTATCCTGCAATGGTTAAGTATTACTTAAACTTCCATTGTAGGATATTTTTATGATTGACTTTTGAACTTTTGAAACGTATAATATAATAGCGTGTTTGGCCCCGTAGCCAAGTGGTAAGGCATGGGTCTGCAAAACCTTGATTCGCCGGTTCAAATCCGGTCGGGGCCTCCAAAGAAATCTTGAATTGGTAGCGAAAAACTACCAAATAACACCAAAATATGCCCTTTTAGGGCATTTTTTAATAAAAAATAGTCCATCTTAAAGTGAACTGATATTATCTAAATATATATCGTATTAAAGATCTCACGACAAGTGACCGAACTAAAATTTTCGATGTTAACAACAAGCAATTGAACCTAAATATTGTGGACTTTGTGTTCAAATTTCAAATCCAAACTTTCTTGATCAGCATACTAATAGATTTTTCATTATTAAAAATGAAATGGCATTGCAATGCTGGATATATTTGGGATAGTTCCGCACATTATAGAATTGCTTGCTAATATTGTCTTATTATCATAGAATAATGCTGAATAAAAAAATAATATGTAAATTGTCTTACATATATATATTAGGGGGTTGTGTTAATGATTAAAGGAAGATTAATGCTTGGATTTATTTTATGTATTTGTTTAGGCTTTCTTGTAAGTTGTGTTGATACACAAGAAAAGAAAATAAGAGAAGATTATTTGAAGTTTATGCATACTCAAGGAGAAACAGAGATGACCCTTGATGACGTTAAAATCCTTGATAATTATGGCACGTATAATGGTGCTGTTGTCATCAGAATAAAAAGAAATTCCTTTCCTGTGGTTACTACTATAGAAATTGATGGGATTGAATTAACGTTTAGTGATTCTAACACTGCACTAGTTTGGAAAGATGGTCATTTTTTCGAGTTGTCTGATGCCTATGATAATGAAGTGCTAACAATAGATCATTTAATCGCTATTGCATTAAAAGTAAATAAGTAAAATAAAAAGTGGGAAAGGGTGACTAACTATTAAAAGTCAAGTGTATTTTATTAATTAAGCCTAAAAAACCTCAAGGTATAATGTTTTTGAGGTTAATCTTATTTACAGATGACTTTAATTGAACCACCACAGTTTAAATTAAAGTTTATTTTAGGAGACTTGAATTGAAATATGTTTTAGTTTTCTCTAAATGAAAAATGATTCTAATGAGTTTTTTAGCTAAATGACTCAGTGCGACTCTATGATGTTTACCTTCTTTTTTCTTCTTATCGTAATAAGTATAAAACGGGGGGGATTATAAAGCATAACAGTCATAGAAATGTTGATTAAAGCTGAGCGTAAATACTTACCACCACCTAATTGATAGGCATGAGATTACACCACCTATTTTATACATCTAAAAATAGATGAGATCACTCATAGATCCATCTATTTTTTCTTAAATGATTCAATACTTTAAAATTACTTAGGATTGTTGGTGTGTCTCTAATAAGTCTTGCTTTTTTTCAGTACGTCTTAAGAACAAGCCAGCTGTAATCGAAACGACTGCAGCTCCTAATGTACCTAAAATCATATCTAGCATCGTATCTAATAGTCCGTAGTCTTGTGGGAAAATATTGGATGTATTTGACCATAAATAACGTTGCATATTGGTAGGGTTTTGACTAAAGATATAAGTTATTGTATCTGCTAAAAACTCATAGACTTCCCATAAAAATAATAATGTCACGGAAAAAGCAAATGAGAATAAGACAGTAAATAAGATAGGGATAGTTTGTTGTTTATTACGTTCGATATGGTATGCATAAATAGTGACTAACTCTAAGGCAACCAGTGAAATAACAATACCACTAATAGTATGTACAAGTTTATCAAAGCCTTGAACAGTGATATAAAACTCTTGAACAAAGCCTAATATAATCGACATAAATAAGAAGAATAAAACAAGTATCTCAATCCAGTTTTTAAAAGTAATATTGAACTTTGTTTTCATATACCCAGGTGCACTCATTAATGCGATTGCTAAAAGACATAAGAAAATATTACTAATAGCATTATCTCTTGTTGTATTGGATACATTAAAAATAATAGTTAAAACAGATGCAACAAGTTGTAAAACAGCAATGCCTACAAATAAAAAATAATAAAATTTACTACTTTTATAAAATCTAGTTTTCATAAGCCACCTCGCATTTTTATAAGTAAATAGTATCATATTGTCAGCATATCAACAAGAAAAGTTGAAAAATGTGTAAAAATAGATGACTTGAAATATAGCCAGTATGATTAAAAACAAAGTTGTAGATATGCCAGTAAAACCTCGTGAACATGTTATAATAAAACGTGTTCAACCAAACAACTTGTATGTATATTGAGGTTTAAATGCAATGAAATCTAAAATATGGATAATTTTAATAGCTGTCATATTACTACTTATGGTATCATGTACAACCAAATCTTCAACCAATTTAGACGATGATCTAAATGATCAAAACGAAGTAGAAGACAATGATGATGGAAAGGTGGAAACTATGTATGTTAATGGCACTAAAACAATTCAAGCATATCAATTGTGGCAACAAAAAGATGCAACCAAGGTTGTTAATTTAACATTAGATGAAGACCAACATATCACACTTAATGATCATAGTAGTCCTGCAACCTATGAAAGCTTAGCAATCGAACTAGCTAAGTTTGATGAACTGGTCTTATCTTGGAATGTGAAAAATTTAAGCGATGCAAGATTAACATTTTTTGTATCTTTAGGTGATGGAACAAACTTTGGTGCATTTCAAAATATGGGTTTATTTAAAGACGAAAACCATATGTCTTTTAATGTAGACCATGATTTCTCAACAGTTCAAATAGATACCCTTAAAAATAAAAATCCAAATCAATATACAATGATTAAATTAAGAGTAAATATTTTACCAAATAGTGCACACAACTTAAAACTAGAAAATATCAGTGTAACAACTAAAAAAGTAGATACATCACTTAAATTTGATGAAAGTATATTAAAAAATAAAGTAATTGATGTACAACCACTACAACAACTAAGTATTCCATCGATTGGTAATGTCATTTGTTCACCAACATCGGTTGCGATGGTTCTAAATCATTATGGTTACACATTTACGCAACAAGAAATAGCTAAAAAGGTGTATGATAATAGCCGTAGTATTTATGGTAATTGGACCTTTAATGCCAGTTATGCAGGATCATTGGATAATATATGGTCTAGAGTAGAATATATCGATGATTTTAAAACAGTCGTCAATTATATATTAAACGATATCCCGGTTGTCTTTTCAATTACGACAACCTCACTCGATCAATTAACAGGTTCAATTATGGCTTTTCCTGCAGGACACTTAGTCGTATTAAAAGGCTTTGAAGAAGTTGATGGTATTTGGTATGGCATCTTTAATGATCCAGCAGCATATGAAGATAGTAAGGTAGAAAGAAAATATCCATTAAGCCAAGTTTTAAATGTATGGCGTCAATATACATATATTATTGTTGAACAACCAAATGATTTAAATTAAACTACAAACATATAGGAATAATAACGATGGAACAACTTAAAAACTTAAAATTAAATGATTTTCCTGCAACAACATACGATAAATTAAGATATGGTGATACGGATAAACAAGGACATGTCAACAATGCGGTTTTTACTACTTTTTATGAAACTGGACGTGTTGAAATAGTTTATCGACCAGAAAATGGTATTTTAGATGATGGATGTTCATTTGTTATTGCTAATTTACAAATGAATTTCATCCGAGAAATTCATTGGCCAGGTAAACTATATATTGGTACTGGCATTACAAAAGTAGGCAATAGTTCAATAACATTTGTTCAAGCACTTTATCAAAATGATCAGCTTGTTTCCACCAGTGCATCTGTCTTAGTACAGGTGAGCAATGACACCAAAAAATCAGTACCACTAAGTGATGCAGCTAAAAAGCGCCTACAACAATATATGATGAATTGATAGCATGATTTGATATTCGCTTGCGTTCATGTTAATATCAAGTAAATAGGAAGGTTGTTGTATGAAACAAATGGTAAAGCCTAAACAATTAAAGATTGGTGACAAAGTCGCAATTGTCAGTTTATCAAGTGGTATTATTGGTGAGCCTGATTTGAAAATACAACTTGATCTTGGTATCCGTAGATTAACTTTAATGGGCTTATTACCCGTTTTTATGCCGAATGCTCTTAAAGGTATTCGTTTTATTAAAGACAATCCTAAAGCACGGGCAGATGATTTGATTCAAGCATTTAAAGATGATGAAATTAAGGCTATTATTTGTGCAATTGGTGGGGATGATACTTATAAGACAATTCCTTATTTGATGGCAGATGAAAACTTTAAACAGTTAGTTCAAAACAATCCTAAAATATTTATTGGCTTTTCAGATGCTACAAATAATCATTGGTTACTTAATCAGTTAGGACTAGTTACTTATTATGGACTTAACTTTTTATCAGATCTATGTGAACTTGAAACCCAAATGCTTTCTTACACGAAAGAAAACTATGAGTTATTCTTTCAAAATGAACCTAAAATTGAAATTAAACCAAGTCCAACTTGGTTTGAAAATAGAACCAGTTATGGGGATGATCAATTAGGTGTCCCATTAAATGCACATGGAGAAAAAAGGGGTTATGAAGTACTATATGGAAAAGGAGTTGTAAGTGGCAAACTTTGGGGTGGCTGCTTAGAAAGTATTTATGATATTTATACATCTAATCGTTATCCTGATCAAAGAAAAATATATGATGACTTTGATTTAATACCTCAAGGAAGTTTTTTTAAGGAAAAAATAATCTTTTTAGAAACGAGTGAGGAAAGACCAGAACCTGAGATTTTTGAAAAGATGATGAACTTACTTATTAAAGAAAATGTCTTGACTCAATCTAGTGCGTTAATTGTTGGTAAACCCTATGATGAAGTTCACTATGAAGCTTATAAAAAAATACTCATTAAAATTGCAGGAAAACTAAAATTACCAACACTTTATAATGTTAATGTTGGTCACGCATTACCTAGAGCGATGCTACCGATTGGTTTAAATGGTCAAATTGATTTAAACAATAAAAAAATATTTATTACAGAAAGTTTATTTAGTGCATAAAAAATATAACCCAGTCATTCAGTTGACGGGGTTATGCTTTTAGTAGAGTTTACACACAGTTTCGGTTAAATGTGCAGATTTTAATTTGACAATATGTCTAGATGGTTGTGAAATGACACCATCTTTTTTTAATGCTGTCCATTGGCGACTTAAAGTTTCTGGTGTTGTACCTAAATAAGAGGCGAGATCTTTTTTGGCCATTGGTAGTTTAACAATGTATTCACCCTTATGATTTAAAGTCGCACTACGTGTTAAAAAATGAATTAAGCGCTCTTTTGATGTTTCTGTGGACATCCATGTTGATTGTTGTTCAGAAGTACTTAATCGATTGGCTAAAACATTGAGCATCTTAATAGAAATTAAAGGATAAGACTTAAGTAGTTTTTTAAAATCATCATGATGAATCATACATATTCTAGTCGTTTCTAAGCTTTCAGCATAAGCTTCATAAACACCTTCTTTAAATAAAGCGAGCTCACCGGTAAATTCACCAGGTAGTAAGAGTCGAATCAGTTGTTCTCTACCATTTTCAGCTAGTCTGAAAATACGTACCTTACCACGGCTAATGATATGTATCGCATTGGCTTTTTCTCCGGGGCTATATATCCTTTCACCTCTATGATAAGTACGATGTACAACAAGTTTAAAAATTAGCTCACGCTGTGTTTTTGAAAGTGTATTAAATAGTTCAAGTCCATCAATACAGTTGAAGGTTTGGTCTGTATTCATTTTCATCATTATCACGCTTTCTTTTTTTATATTATAACAGTAAATTGACATATATCAATTTAATATACGTTTAAAAGCACTATAATGTAGGTGTTTAAAAGACAATGAAAAAATTACATAAAAAAAGGAGCGTAAGATCATGAGTGTTGTATTAAAAGAACATCAACAAATGCTACATCAAATGGCTGTTGATTTTGCACGCAAGGAAATTAAACCGTTAGATATGCAAATAGATAAACAACAAGCTTATCCAAAGGAACTTTGGCATAAAATTATTGAAACCGGATTTTTAGGTTTAATTGTACCAAATGAGTTTGGTGGTGCTAATTTTGATGCCATTGCAGAAGCACAAACAATTTTTGATATTGCTTGTAATAATGCAAGTGTTGCATTTACATTAGAAGGACATTATAAGACGGTAGATCAAGTTAAAAAATATGCGAAAGATAGTTTAAAGGAAAAATACTTACCACAAGCAAACAAGCGTATTTTTGGATTTGGTTCCACAGAACCACAAGGTGGATCCAATATTATGGGGCATTCAGCAAGTGCAGTTAAAGAAGGTGATTATTGGATTTTAAATGGTAATAAGACAATGATTACCAATGGTGGATTAGCTGAAGTTTATTTAGTGTTGTTAAAAACCGCGCCAGAAGAACTCACATGTTTCTTAGTGGATAAAGATATGCCAGGCTTTAAATTTGGCAAGCAAGAAGACTTTTTTGGTATGCGTGGTACACCAGTGGGAGAAATCTTTTTAGAAAATGTTAAAGTAACCGATGAGTATATGATCGGAAAAATTGGACAAGGTGCTGAAATTGGTGACCAAGCACACTATGATGCACGTATTAATATGGGTGCGATTGCAGCAGGTATTTGCCAGCATGCATTAGATGTTGTGCTGGATTATGCAAAACAAAGAAAGGCCATTGATAAACCAATTATTGAACTTTTTTCAATTCAAAATAAAATTACTGAGATTGCTATAGCAAAAGAAAATACTCAATTATTATATGAAGAAGCTGCAAAACTTAAAAATGAAGGTAAACCTTATGCAAAGGTTGCGACCATGGCTAAGTCTTATGGTAGCCGCGCTGCCTTTAGTGCATGTGATCATGCACTTCAAGTGTTAGGCGGTTATGGCTATAGTAAAGAATATCCAATTGAACATTTACTTAGAGACGCTAGAGCATTACAAATTGCAGAAGGTTCTTTAGAAAAAATGGTCATTGAAATTGCTAAAGAAGTTCAAAAGGAAGTGGTGTAGTTATGAGTTTACATATTGTTGTTTGTGTCAAACAAGTTCCAGTATCTAATAACTTAAAAATTGATCCAGTAACTAAAAATGTCATGCGTTCAAGTGAGCCAGGTATTATGAATCCCTTCGATCAAAATGCGATTGAAGCAGCTTTAAAAATGAAAGAAAGATATGGTGCTAAAGTAACTTTACTTTCTATGGGACCTAAAAACTTTGAAATTACATTACGTCAAGGTCTAGCGATGGGTGCAGATGATGCGATATTACTTAGTTCTAGAGCCTTTGGTGGTGCAGACACATTAGCAACTGGTTATGTACTAAGTCAAGCAATTAAAGCCTTAGGTGATGTGCATTTGGTATTTTTTGGTCGTCAATCAATTGATGCAGATACTGGTCAAGTAGGACCCATTGTTGCCGAGTTTTTAAACTGGCCTCAAATTACTTATATTAGTCAAATCTATCCGGTGGATAACAAAAGTATTGAGGCTGTTCGTTTAATGGAAAATATGGAACAATCCATCAAAGTGACATTACCTGCAGTCTTTACAGTACGTAGTGAATTAAATGAACCGAGATATGCAACCCCTAGAAATATTATGTTAAGCTACCAAAAAGATATTCAAGTATGGGATGAAAAAAAGTTAGATGTTGATCCAAATCGCATTGGTATTAAAGGTTCACCAACAGTTGTTAGAAAAGTATGGACACCTAAAAAGATAGTTAAAAAGTCAGAATCTTTAGGCGAAGATCCAGATAGAGCAGCACGAAAATTACTCCAAATTTTACGTGCTAGAAATATTATATAAAGGTAGGTAATTGATATGAAACATAAAGATATATGGGTCATTGCTGAACACCATCAAGATATGGTGCAACCTGTAACATACCAACTCATTACAAAAGCAAATCAAATCAAGGGTGATAAAAGAATAGTTGTTATACTTTTCCAAACCAAAGAACAATCATTAGAAAAAGACATTATCAAATATGGACCGGATGAAATTATTATTGTAGAAAGCGATAAAATGAAAGACGCACCAGATTCATTGATTGCAGATTTACTAGCTCAGTTAGATAAACGCTATGCACCTAATAGTGTACTTTTTGGTGCCACAGTCATTGGTCGTTCAATTAGTGCAAGACTTCAAGCCAAACTTCAAACAGGACTAACAGCAGATTGTTTAGATTTATCTTTTGAAGAAGACCTACTAATCCAAACAAAACCATCTTATGGTGATAATATTATGTGTGAAATTATTTGTCCAAATCATTTCCCGCAAATGGCTACCGTACGCCCTAATATTTTTGTTGCACAGTTAAGTGATAAAAAGGAAGTTAAATTAACCAAAGAAAAAAACTTAGAAATAAAATCACATAACCGTATTCAAGTTTATGAAGAAAAACCATTACTTTCTAAATCAGATAGTATCGCTAATGCAAACCGAGTGATTGCATTAGGGCGTGGTATGTCAAGTCAACGTGGTATTGAAATAAGTAGAGAACTAGCAAGTAAACTGGGTGCTAAAATAGGTGTTACTAGACCACTAACAGATTTAGAACCATTTAGTGTTGATGACCAAATCGGTCAATCTGGAAGTTCGATTGCACCCAAACTATTAATCACTTTAGGGGTACACGGTGCAGTACAATTTACAACGGGTATTGGCAAAGCAGAATATGTTGTTGCAGTCAATAACAACCCTAAAGCCCCGATATTTAATGAGGCAGATTATAGTTTTATCGGTGATGCCACTGATTTTGTTGAAGCTTTATTAAAAATAATTCAATAGTAAACGAACAATTTAGGCATTTTACATCCGTAAGATGCCTTTTAAATAATGCATGTGCATTTGTGTATATATATAAAATAGCGTATAATAATTCATAATGTATCAATCGTTTTATAAAAATTATTTTATCATAAAGGAAATAACATCCATGGATATTAAACTAAAAACAAAATATATGAAACAAGCATTTAATTTAGCAAAAAAAGGCGAAGGATTTGTCAATCCCAACCCATTAGTTGGTGCAGTGATTGTTAAAAACGGTAAAGTTATTGGTAAAGGTTATCATAAAGCATTTGGTCAAGTCCATGCTGAAATCGATGCTTTTAACCATGCAACCGAAGATGTAAAAGGTGCAACTATGTTTGTTACACTAGAACCATGTAGTCATCATGGTAAACAACCACCTTGTGCACATAAGATTATTGAAAAGGGTATTAGTAAAGTTGTTATTGCCAATTTAGATCCGAACCCACTGGTTTACAAACAAGGTGTTCAACTATTAAAAGATGCAGGCATCGAAGTAGAATATGGCTTACTTGAGTCATTAGGCCATAAAGTAAATGATATATTCTTTCATTATATAACAACAAAAAAACCTTTTATAGCAATGAAGTATGCCATGACACTTGATGGTAAACTAGCTACTAGAAATTTTGACTCTAAATGGATTACCAATGAAAAGTCTAGAGCATATGTCCATGATTTAAGACATAAATATACTGCAATATTAGTAGGTGTCAATACGATTATTAAAGATGATGCCAAACTCAATGTCAGACGTCATAAGAAATCAAGAAACCCAATTCGCATCATTTTAGATCCTAAATTAGAAACACCCATATCTTCAAATGTTGTCCAAACAGCAAAAGATCAAGCTACTTGGATTGTTTCAGAAAAATATGATGCAGCTTATACAAACTTAGGTGTTCGTGTGATTCAAATGAAAACACTCGATTTACATGAACTTATGACCATTTTAGGTGAAGAAAAAATAGATAGTATCTTTATTGAAGGTGGCGCTTTTACACATGCAAGTTTTTTAGAGGCCGGTTTAGTCAACAAAGTCTATGCTTTTGTCGCACCTAAAATCATTGGTGGCTCACAAGCATTAACGCCAGTATCTGGTCAAGGGGTTGCCCTCATGAAAGATGCATACCAATTAAAAGACATTCAATTTCAACGCTTTAATGAGGATATATTAATAGAAGGGTATTTAAAGTGAGAAAAATTTATGTATTATGGATAACGATTATCATTTATGTGATTATCATGCACTAATGTTAGTTTTTGAAGTTAATTCTAAAACTAACTTTTCTTTTTCAGTAAAAAGTTCTGTTTCTTGCCAAGCATTCAGTAAGAATATTCTTTGGTTCGTTTCACCTAATTTTAAAGCATCAATCGTATGCATATTTAAGCAATAGGCACAACCATTGATTTGAGATGCTCTAATTTTGATAAGTTCAACTAAAATTGGGTCAAGTTTACCTTTTAAACTCGTCTCTACTGCAATGACCTTTTTCATGGTCTCTGGTATTGTTTTATAAAAATCTAACTTTTTCAAACAAATCACCTCTTTCTAGGTTCATTATCTGCCTAATAAGAGGTGATTACTTTATATATGCTTATAAGCGAATTAAAGGCATACTCATACATCTTGGACCACCACGACCGCGTGATAGTTCACTAGACTTGATTTCAATGACTTCAATACCATGTTTTCTTAATAATTCGTTGGTGACAGTATTTCTTTCATAGGCAATCACTACACCAGGCTTAATAGCTAAAGTATTGGCACCATCATTCCATTGTTCTCTATCAGATGCAATAGGACTATTTGAACCACATGGTATCATGGTAATGGCTTGTTTTAAAATATAAGAAAAAACCTGTTTTAATGTTTGATGTTTGTGTAGGATTTTAGGACTTTTATCATCTTTTTTAGATAGAATATATACATCAAGTTTTTCCATAAATTGAGGATGTACAACAAATTTATGATGATCAACTTGGGTTAGAATTGTATCTAAATGCATAAAGGCGCGTTTTTTTGGCATGTTAATGGCAAGCACTGTGTCAATTGAGGTGTTTTTAAATAAGTTGTTTGCCAGTATTTCAATACCATCCGCAGAGGTGCGCTCTGAAATACCTACTGCAATAACATGCTCATTTAAAACAAGGATATCACCACCTTCTAATGATGCATCATAAGTTTTATCATAGACACGTGGGGTATGTTTATAAATTGGATGATACTTAAAAATAAAACTAGCAAAGATGGTTTCTCTTGCACGAATCGGTGCATACATCTTATGAATTGAAACGTGATTGATAATACTTGAAAATGGATCGCGTTGAAAATATAAATTAGGCATGGGCTCTGTAAGTAGTGGGTTATCTGTAATCTTTAAAGCGAGTGTTAAATTAAATATACCACTGACATCTTTTTTATGCACACCTGTAATCATCGTATCAATTAAATCTGTTTTTTCTTTTGATCGTAAATATTTTTTTACTTGACGTATGATTTTAGGATGCCTAATACCGGATTCAAAAATAAAGGTATCTATAAATTCGTTTAAAATCGTATCATTATATAAAGTTTCTAACATAAGATTTTTTAAATAAAGAACTTCTACACCGGCATTTTGTAGAGCTTCTACAAAAAGATCGTGTTCTTTTTGAGCATCCTTTAAAAAGGGAATATCATCAAATAGTAAACTCTTTAATGTATTTGGTGTTAAGTTTTCTAATTCTTTACCGGGTCGGTGTACCAAAACTTTCTTTAAGATGCCAACCTCATTTTTAACATGGATAGGGTTCATCAGTTTGTCTCCTTTTACGTGTATAAAAATTATAACATGTTATAAGCATTAATAAAAATGGTGTCAAATGTAAGAAAACTGAAAGAAATTTACATAATTTGATTTTCATTATAACTTTTAATGTATCAGACTTTCAAATGACGTATAATGAATGCTGATTGATATGAATAAAGGATTATTACATAAATGAAAATTTTGTTTCAGTTGTTTATTTTAATTGTATTTACATTATTAGGAGAGTTGATCTCTTTTTATCTTCCCTTTGATTTTCCAGGAAGTTTAATTGGATTGATGTTATTATTTTTAGCATTGGTCTTAAAAATAATTAAACCGGAATATATCAAAGAAGTAAGCAGTTTTTTACAAAAATATATGGCATTTTTATTTGTCCCACTTGCAGTAGGGTTAATGCAATATTTTGATATCATTGCTCTACACTGGATAGAACTGCTTGTTGTCTTAGTTTTATCAACCACTGTAACTTTAATTGTTACAGCATTACTAACGCATTGGAGTATTAAAGATGAATGATATACTTTGGACAGTTGGGTTAACCATTGGTGTTTACATTGGTTTTTATTACCTACAAGATCGCTTTAAATTATCTTTATTAAATCCTTTATTATGTACATCAGTTTTTATTATTATATTTTTATGTGTTACCCAAATTGATTATGAAGTGTATCGTGAAGGCACAAAACTTATATCATTTTTCATAGGTCCCGCCACAGTATCTTTAGCACTACCTTTATATGAAAAACTGCCGATATTAAAAAAATATTGGAAAACCATTTTGTCGGTATTATTAATTGGTGTTGTTGTTCATGCCTTAACAATTGCTGGAATTTTTCTTATATTAGATACAACAGAACAAATGATTGCAACCTTAATTCCAAAGTCTGTGACAACACCGATTGCTATGGCAATTGCACAAAGTTTAGGTGGTATTGAGTATCTAACGGTAGTCGTTGTTGTATTAACCGGTGTATTAGGTATTTTAATTGCACCACCTATCTTTAAATTATTTGGTATTACAAATCCAATTGCAATAGGATTATCTCTTGGTACCAGTGCCCACGCAGTTGGAACAACTAAAGCGATAGAATATGGTGACTTAGAAGCATCGGTTGCTACTGTATCACTGATTCTTACAGGGCTTTTAACTGTGATTGCTGCACCATTAATTTATGAGTTACTTACAATGATTGTATAAAAAGATAACATATAAATAGAATAAAACCTCCAGTTATGATATGATATGTAAGGTTTATCATTGTGGAGGTTTTTTATTATGTTAAATGTTTCAAATGTTTCATATCAAATTGGTAAAGATATTTTATTTGAAGATGTCAATTTAAAATTTACAAAAGGTAATTGTTATGGTGTAATTGGTGCTAACGGAGCAGGAAAATCAACACTACTTAAAATACTTGCAGGCAGACTACCAACAACACGTGGTACGATTACAATGCCTCAAAACCAAAGATTATCATTTTTAGAACAAGATCAATTTAAATATGATGAATTTACTGTGATGGATACAGTAATTCAAGGTAACAAAAAGTTATATCAAATTATGATTGAAAAAAATGAGATTTATGCAAAACCAGACTTTAGTGAAGCAGATGGTATTAAAGCAGGTGAACTTGAAAGTTTATTTGATGACATGAATGGTTGGAACGCTGAATCCGATGCAGCCATATTATTAACTGGCTTAGGTATTGAAGTTGAAAAACATTATATGATGATGAAAGAACTATCAAGCCAAGATAAAGTTAAAGTGCTACTTGCTCAAAGTTTATTTGATGATCCAGATGTTTTATTACTTGACGAACCGACGAACCACTTAGATACTAAAGCTGTATTATGGTTAGAAAACTTTTTAATGGATTTTGAAAATACAGTCATTGTTGTTTCACATGACCGTTACTTTTTAAATAAAGTATGTACCCATATTGCAGACATCGATTATAAACAAGTCACACTTTATGCTGGTAACTATGATTTTTGGTATGAGTCCAGTCAATTGATGCTTAGACAAGCCAAAGAACAAAATAAGAAAAGTGAAGAAAAAATTAAAGAACTTCAAGAATTTATTTCTCGTTTTAGTGCCAACGCTTCAAAATCTAAACAAGCAACCTCTAGAAAAAAGGCCTTAGAAAAAATAGAATTAACAGAAATTAAACCTTCTACCAGAAGATATCCCTACATTAACTTTAAGTTTGAAAAACCTTTGGGTGATGATATCTTAAAGGTAGAAAACTTATCTAAAACTATCGATGGCGTTAAAGTTTTAGATAACATTACATTTACCTTAGGCAAAGAAGATAAAGTGGCATTCATCGGTTTAAATGATAAAGCAGCAACCCTTTTATTTAATATCTTAAATGGCGTTGAAACGCCAGATTCAGGTGAGTTCAAATGGGGCGAAACTGTTGAAAAAGGATATTTTAGAAAAGATAATAACTTTGAATTTAAAAAACCAACCGTTATGGTTGATTGGCTCACAGATTACTCACCAAACAAAGAAACAACTTATGTCAGAGGGTTTTTAGGACGTATGTTATTTAGTGGTGAAGATGCGCTTAAAAAGATTAATGTTTTAAGTGGTGGTGAACGTGTTCGATTACTCATGTCACGTATGATGATTGAAGAGAAAAATACGTTAATTTTAGATGAACCAACCAACCACTTAGATATGGAATCCATTACTGCATTAAATAAGGGTCTACAAAACTTTAAAGGTGTTGTATTATTTACAACCCAAGACCATCAATTGGTTGCAACAACAGCAAACCGACTATTTGAAATCAGAGAAGATGGTACCTTATTTGAACATGTGGTTGATTATGAAACATATTTAGAAAATAGATAATATAAAAGCTACCGAGAGGTAGCTTTTGTTTTAGTTGCGTTCATAAAGCATGAGCGCGAAACTTTCTGCAACTTTAAATCCTGATTGTAAGTAAATAAATTTGGCTACATTGTTTCTACCTGTAAATAGTGTCATATACCTAGCACCCATTTTCTTTAAGGTGAAACATAAATGTTGGAAAAGTATTTTACCTAAACCTAAGTTTCTAACATCACTTAATATTTCAATACCACTAAATACACCTCTAAAGTCATCAGCAATTAAAAGTGGTCCTGCAAAACCCATGATGCGACGATCCTTTGTAACAATTAGTAACGGGTATGGTTTTTGCTTATTTAAATTATTTTCTATTGCTGTTTTAAAGGAACTACTTAATAAGTTATCTAAAAAGTATGTCATATGGGTATGCTTACTCGGATTATATAATGCAACATCATAACCTTAGTTATTTAACGCCTCTAAGCGTTCATGAATTGTTCGATCCATTTTAAAGGTTGTTAAATTCATATAATAAGTATCTTGAATTGAAGTATCTTTAAACCCAAAATCTAATAATACTTTGTGTAGTGTAGAATCAACAATAACACCTTGGTAATTTGGGTGTATCATATCTTCGTTTGCATACCATGCTAGCGGGTATGGTTTTTGGTAGTGGATTCTTAAGTCTTTTTTGGTTTTAGTAAGTAATTGTTCTAGCATCGGCCTAAAGGTGGATGTTTTTCCTAAAATCAAGTTAACATCCACATAATCTTTTTCTAAATATACCAATAAGCCTTCAATTTCAGTCTCATTTTTAATAATGATGTAATCCAGGCTTGTTAGCATATCACCAAAATCATCATAAGATAAAGGGACGTATTTTGTTTGTTTAATATATTTTAAATAAAAATCATAACTATTTTTCATATAAACGAACTCCCTTCAAGATTTAATAATTCTATTTTTAATTGGATATCAGATGAAAATCCACCAAGATGACCATCTGCAGTAATAATACGGTGGCATGGTACGCACACTAATATTGGATTTTTACCAACCGCATTCCCAACAGCTTGGTATGCCTTTGGTGAACCAATAGCTTGTGCAATATCTTTATAACTACGTGTCTTTCCAAAGGGAATTGTTAATAATGCTTGCCAAACTTTCTTTTGAAAATCAGTGCCTAAAAGATCAAGTTTTAAATCACTTGGAAAAGGTATACCTTTAAAATAATTATTTAAGGCATCTTTAAACACCCTTGTTTTTATATCTAATTTCATATAAGAACTTAAATCTTGATTGTCATATAAATCAATGCTTCTTAGCCCAAAATCAGATGCAAGGATTAAAAACTGCCATGATTTATATGTATATAGATCATAATAAAGCATAAATAACAACCTTTCTTTTGCAAACTATTTGCAAATATGGTCTGGTGTGATATAATACTTTTGCAAATAGTTTGCAATTAGGGAGTATGAATATGAAAAAAGTATTTACGACACTTTTTATTTTAACATCAATTTTAGTTTTAACAGCATGTAACTTTTCAAAAACATATGATATTATTGTTTCCGATTATTTTACATATGATATTGTTAAACAAATTACAGCAGATGATTTAGATGTTTTAATGCTACAACCCATTCAAATGGATTACCATACATATCAGCCAGATAGTAGAGATTTAGTGGCACTAAAACGTACCAAACTCTTTATTTATATATCAGAGGCACATGCACCATGGGTTATAGGAAATGACCATTTAGATGATTTATTAGGTGATGGCATCCATGTGTCATTTGAAACACTACTCAACTTAGATACATCATATGATGACATGGATGAACACCATAATCATGACCATGACCATGACCATGACCATGGATTTGATTTCATCTCAAATCCGTTTTATGTTGTAACAATTATAGAAAGATTAGTTGAAGTGCTATATGATGTGTTTCCTCAGTATGAAAATGATTTTATCAACCGTGCTTTAGCCTACATAAAAAAATTAGAAGACTTAATTGAACCAGTTTATATAAAACGTAAGTCAGAAGAAACTCAAACAATTTATTTTGTAGGACATTATGCACTGTCAGGATTTAGCGAAGCTTTTAATTTAAATATACGTGCCTTAGATGAAAATATATCGCCAAATAGTGATCCATCAAGCACTGAGGTCACTAGCTTTATTAAAGATTTAAAAGACAACGGTGTAAAAGTTTTATATCATGAAGAAATTCCTGATTTAAACACATTAAACTATATTCAGTCACAAGTTCCTAACTTAGCAATTTATGAATTACATACATTCCATAAAATCAGTCAAAAAGATTTTAATGAATATATTGGCTATTATGAATTAATAAAAAGAAATATAACAAACCTAAAGGCAGGCCTTACAACATGAAACCCAATTGTAGTAATTGCTTAATTGAATATAAAGATGTTACCCTATCTTATGGTTATTTAGATGTCATCAAAGATGCAAGTTTTACCGTGCACCAGCATGACTTTTTAAATATTGTTGGACCTAATGGTGCAGGTAAAACAACATTAATTAAAAGTTTAATTCATCAAATGAAACCTAAAAGTGGTCAAATACTTATGCAAGATATTAAAATGTCTTATGTGCCACAAAAACTAACAATTAAACGTAATATGCCACTGACTGTTTTAGAGTTTATTTATACGGGATTTGACCAACAAAAATTAATCATTTCTAAAACTGATAAAACCTTGATTAAAACATGGTTAGATAAAATGCAACTGGACCATGACATATTAGATGAAAAGGTTGGTCAGTTATCTGGAGGACAACTTCAAAGAGTTTATTTAATAAGAAGCTTAATAACGAATCCAGATCTTTTAATTTTAGATGAACCTACATCTGCATTAGATCCTAGTTTTAGACAATACTTTTATGATTTAATGAAGAAGTTAAGAAAATCTATGGGTTTAACCATTATACATATTACGCATGATTTAACAGATCTGGTCATGGAAAATAGTTTAGTGATGTATGTGGACCAAGAAATTAAGTTTTTTGGAACCTATATTGATTTTAACAAGTTTGAACATGAGGGACATACACATGGCTGATATTTTATTTATTTTAGATACTTTAAAGTATGGGATTGCTATTGTACTGCTATTAGGTTTAACAGCGAGTATTTTAAGTCCGTTTGTTGTTTTAAATGAACAAAGTTTAATTGCTGATGGTTTAAGCCATGTAAGTTTTACAGCACTGGTTATTGGTATATTCTTTATGGACAACCCATTTTATATAGCAATACCGGTTGTTGTTATCGCATCCGTTTTAATTAAGTGGTTGATTCAAATCACTAAAATACATGCGGATAGTGCGATTGGTATTGTTTCTAGTTTTGGGTTTGCCATTGGTTTAATATTAATTAGATATACAAACTCTAGTATGGATTTAGAAAGTTTAATTTCGGGTAATTTATGGTTTAGAACATCATCTGATGTCTATTTAACTTTAGGATTAACCGTCATTAGTGGATTGTTTGTTGTCTTAAACTACCGAAAACTTATTAGTATTACTTTTGATTATGAGCATGCTAAATTCAGTGGTATTAAAGCAGATTTATATAATTATATATTTGCAGCACTTACCGGTATATTTGTTGTCATCGGTGTTCGTAGTGTTGGGGTATTATTAATTTCAAGTTTACTGATATTTCCTGTTGTTACTGCCAATTTGTTTGCTAAAAAGTTTCCTGATTTATTTTTAATTGGTATCATTGTATCCGTTGTTGTGATATTAAGTGGTGTTTTATTAGCACACGTACTTAAACAACCAGCAGGTAGTATGATTGTTATTTTATATACAATAACCTTTATGATATTATTTTTATTTAAAACATTAATTTTAAGGAGGAAAACTTAAAATGAAGTTAACAACTAAAAGACAAATGGTTTATGATGTATTAAAACAGGCTAAAAAGCCACAAAGTGCAGATGATATTTTTAATATTTTAGGACCTGAAAAAATGAATTTATCGACTGTCTATCGCACATTAGAAAAGTTTCATCAAGATGCATTAGTATCTAGAAACTACTTAGATAATACAGCTTATTATTATTTAAATGATAAAGATCATCATCATTTTATGGTGTGCGAAGTATGCCATAAAAAGTATGCTTTTGATTGTCATGTTACCGAACTTATTGAAGAGGTTAAAGAAAAGTATGGCTTTGATGTGCAACACCATGATCTTAATTTATATGGCGTTTGTTCCCAGTGTCAAACTTAAGTTTATGTAAATTTTGTTAGATTAAAACGCTTTCTACAGTAAAATACTTTACAAAGTGAAATCTATGCTATATAATCGTTGCATGTATCTTGTGTATGTATAATTAACAAATAATCGGTTGTTAAGTATCTACCTTAGTTCCGATATACTAAGACTACCTACATACTCCTTCTTAAGATCAATTGAACAATAAAATAAAGATTGAATCCACTGTTAATTCAGTGGATTTAAATTTGTAGATACCATATATTATGTAAATAAAGTCAAATTGATTCAGTGGAAAAAGCATCCATGCTAAAATGTAAATGAATAAGGAGTGTGCTAATGAAGTTATTAGAACCGATTTCAATTAAAGATATGACGTTTAAAAACCGTGTGATGATGAGCCCGATGTGTATGTATTCCGTCGAAAAAAAAGACGGTATTGCTACAGATTTTCATTACCAACACTATGTCACTAGAGCGATGGGCGGTGTAGGCTACATTATGATTGAATCCACAGCAGTCTTACCAAATGGACGTATTAGTTATGAGGACTTAGGCCTATGGGATGATGCACACATTGCACCACTTAAAAAAATCGTCGATGCCGTACATAGTTATGGTGCTAAAATTGGTGTTCAATTATCACATGCAGGTAGAAAATCAAGAACAGATTTGATTGTATCTAGTACCGATGTGCCTTTTTCAGATCGTCATTTAATGCCTGAAATGTTGGATGAAAAAGGTGTAGAAGAGGTTGTTAAAGCTTTTGGTCGTGCAGCAAAAAGAGCATATGAAGCAGGTTTTGATAGTATTGAACTACATGGCGCACATGGTTATTTAATTGCCCAGTTTATTTCGGATGTCACCAATCAAAGAACGGATAAGTATGCTGATGGGGTCGTGTTTTTAGAAGAAGTGATTGATGAAGTATTAAAGTATTTTCCAAAAGAGAAAATATTACAATTACGTATATCTGCTTATGAATATCACGATTTAGGTATGACTCCTTATGATTGGGCAAGTATCATTAACCGTTTTAAAGATAAACTAGATATTATTGACGTTTCTAGTGGTGGGATATTACCGGTACCTGTAAAGGATTATCCGGGCTATCAATTACCGTATGCTAAAATCATTAAAGAAGAAACAGGGCTTATAACAATTGGTGGTGGTCAAATCAATGATCCTACCCTAGCAAATGATGCCATCTTAGATGGCACCATGGATATGGCATTTTTTGGTAGAAAACTACTTAAAGAACCTTATTTTATCTATCAGTTAAATGAAGATTTATTGCTTAAACAATACACAAGAGCCAGAGGTCTTATATCCAAGTAAATTTTGAAAGGAGCATAATGAACATGATTATTGGACTCGTAAAAGAAGTAAAGGAAAGTGAAGATAGAGTAGGTTTAACGCCGGATGCGGTTCGAGCCTACGTCAAATCAGGACATAAAGTCTTGGTAGAAAGTGGTGCTGGTAGAACCTCAGGTTTTACAGATGGCGCCTATAAAAGAAGAGGTGCAACCATTGTTGAGGAAGCTAAAGATGTATGGAAAGCTGCTCAAATGATTGTGAAAGTCAAAGAACCAATTCGAAGTGAATATAAACTAATTAAGAAAAATCAAATTATTTATACTTACTTACATTTAGCAGCGGATGAACCGCTTCTAAAAACATTATTAAAGAAAAATGTTTCAGCCATTGCTTATGAAACCGTAAGAGATGAAACTGGACTACCGCTATTAAAACCAATGAGTGAGGTAGCTGGACGTCTTTCAATTTTAGAAGGTTCAAGGTTTTTATATAAAAATAATGGTGGTAATGGATTGCTTATTTCAGGTGTTAGTGGGGTAAACCCTGCTAAAGTAACTATCATTGGTGGTGGTGTTGCAGGCTCTGCAGCACTGGCAAATGCCTACGGTTTAGGTAGTGAAGTTACTTTATTAGATATTAATGAAACAAGATTAAAAGAGTTAAAAGAACAATATCCTAAGTTAAATACATCGGTTTCTAATGAAGAAAATATTAAGTTGGCATTAAAAGATGCAGACTTAATTATATCCAGTGTATTATTACCAGGTAAAAAAGCACCGAAACTCATTAAGAAAGCTTACTACAAAGATATGAAAAAAGGTGCAGTGATTGTTGATATTGCTATTGACCAAGGTGGATCCACTGAGGTGAGTAAACCAACATATCACTCCAAACCAGTCTTTAAAGTGGCTGGTATTACACACTACTGTGTTGCCAATATGCCAGGTATTGTACCTAGAACAGCAACGATTGCATTAAATAAAGCAACCTTAAAATACGGATTAGAAGTTGCTAATAAGGGATTAGAAGATGCAGTTGTATCGGATGAATCACTTAAGGAAGGTCTAAATACTTATAAGGGTAAGATTACTCAAAAAGATGTTGCCGAAAGTTTTGGACTAACATATACCCCATTTGAACAAGTAAGATAAAAATAACGTGTAAAGCGAGTTGCTTTACACGTTTTTATTTAGAGTCTGAAGCTCTAAAGGCACAAAGTCAGGTTCATCACCTAAATTATCAAATACAGCAAAGGTAATATAAGTGATGACTGAAAAGTGAATCATGTATTGTGTATTATCAATTAAACCATGTAACTGAGATATTAAATAGGTTAGTAAAAAGCCAGAAACGGCTTTAAATCGTATGTTTTTCTTAAATATTTTTCCGATACAAACCAATTGATAAATTAAGACAAACATCCCAAATATCCCACCAGTTGCCAGTACTTGAAAGATTGTAGAGTGATAAATAGTGATCCGGTTTTGTTGTTCACCTAAGATCCAAAGTTGATTATACCAACCGGTACCAATTACTGGATTTTTTAAGAAAGATAACCAAGCAGAATCTTCATGATAAAACCATAAGGTAACACGACCTGTCAACATAGAATTTGGATCTTCAAAGTCAATTGTAGATATAAAGGATTCATAAATTTCTTGAACGGTAGGTAAGAAGATTGCAAGTACGATTCCGGCAAGAATGGTTGTCACTAAAAGGTTTATTAATTGTCGCTTGTTACGTTTAAAGAATGCATAAGTAATTGTAGCAATCCCTAATATTGAAACAGTTACCATTGAACCCCGCGCATTGGATAAGTAAATCCAAAAAGCACTAAATGCTAAGTATAACCATGGAAATATTTTTGTTGGATATTTATATAAGTAATAAATAACACTTGCTGAAAATAATACGATATGGATGGTTAAATCATTGATATTACCCCAACCAGGTTGACTACCAGAACCTAAATTAAACATTTTAGGAAAGTCTAATATAAAATCTGTACCTTCCCATACAAGAAAACCATCATACCACATAATGACTAATTGAAGTGTTAACATTAAACCTGTCAACATAAAAATACGCATCAGGTAATGTAGTTGGTTACCTTCTATGGTATTGGCATAATATAGGTAAATAATTAAATATAAAACCCCTAATAAAGATAAGGTGAATCCAACAAGCGTAAAAGGTTTAGATATTTCAGGTAATATGAAACTAATTGAGACTAAAATTAAGGATACACCCAGTGTTTTTAATTGAATCTTAGGTTTAAATATAATCACATGAGCAACCATACCGGCAATCACTAATAAAATATTTAAAAACCCAACTAAGGCTACATCAATGGTATGGATACCCATATCTGTAATACCTAAAGAAAATACCATACCAAAGATAATAGGTAGGGTATAAATTGTATTTTTAAATGTGATTGAAATTAAGAAAAACGGCATACTTAATAAAAACAAACTAAAAAATGAAATGCTTATGAGTTGTTCATCGGGTATATAGTATCGAAATGACCAAATTAATAATGCAATTGCAGCTACTAAAACTGGATATATATGGCCAGATAATAATTTTTCTATTTTTTCTTTCAAGGTTAAGCCTCTTTTTTAGTCTATCATAAAAATTATAACATAAAAGTTAAAAACATTGGCATAACTGCCAATGTATTTAATATAAAAGTATGTTTACTATAATCCTTGATCAAGCATCGCTTGATAAACTCGCTTGAAGGATAAAATGTTGGCACCTTTGACTAAATCTTTAGGGTTACCATAGTGCGTAGCAACCTCATAAATATCATTAAATATTTTAGTCATGATATCTTGTAGTTTTTGGTCAACAGTTTCAAAATCCCAGTATGTATGTAGTGCGTTTTGTTGCATCTCTAAGCCACTGACGGATACACCACCAGCATTGGCTGCTTTAGCTGGAATAAATAATACATCATTGTCCATTAAGTAATGTGTAGCATCAATTGTTGTTGGCATGTTTGCACCTTCTGCAACCATTATGACACCATTTTCAACTAACTTTTTAACATCATCTAATTCAAGTTCATTTTCTGTTGCACAAGGTAGTGCAATATCACATTGAATTTCCCATAAACGTTTAGGATCTTTAGCAAATATTGCAGAAGGATAGCGCTCCATATAAACTTCAATGGATTGGTTGTTATCTTTAATATCTTCTAAAAAGGACACATCAATACCGCTTGCATGGTGTATGATGCCATCAATCGATGACATGGCGACCACTTTAGCACCCATCGCTTGTGCTTTATATCCAGTATGTAAGGCAACATTACCACTACCAGAAATAATGACAGTTTTATCTTTTAAATCCGTATCAAAATACGTTTTTAAACCTGCTTGAACCATATAGATTAAACCATAACCGGTTGCTTCTGTACGCGCTAAAGAACCACCGTAAGTTAGACCTTTACCAGTAAAGGTGCCTTCATGTTTATGTGTTATACGTTTATACATACCATACATATAACCAATTAGTTTTTGAGATACACCAATATCACCAGCAGGTACATCCATGGTAGGCCCTAAAAATTTATGAAGTTCGGTCATAAAAGATCTACAAAATCTTAAAAGCTCGCGATCACTTTTTCCTTTTGGATTAAAATCAGAGCCACCTTTAGCACCACCTAGTGGAATACCCGTTAAACTATTTTTAAAGGTTTGTTCAAAACCTAAAAATTTCATAACGGATTCATTAACACTAGGTGTAAAACGAATACCACCTTTATAAGGACCCAAAGCTTGATTAAATTGAACGCGGTAACCCGTATTAACTTGTCTAATACCATTGTCATCTTCCCAAGGAATTTTAAAAGTGATGATACGATCGGGTTCGACCAAATTTCTAACAAGATTACTTTCAATGATTTTAGGATTTTCATCAATGACTTCAGCAATAGATTCAAAAAATTCATAAACCGACTGTAAGTATTCTTTTTGGTGACTATATTTTTGTTCTAACTCTTTATAAATTGCTTTTAAATATGAATGCATGATAGGTTTCACTCCTTTGCGATTACAACTATTTTATCAAAAATGTAAGCAAATATACAAAATGATGCGAAAAGTGATAAAAAAAGAAGTCCAACTTTAAGTTGAACTTCATTTTCAAATGTTATTTTTTAGGAGCTAATACTTTTTTTAGTTTAGCAAAACGTGGTAAGCCGTTTTCTTTTTCTAATTTAGTTTCACCTTGGATTAATGGTAATGCATAATCAATAAAGTCTTGAGTTAAGCCTTGACCGTCAGGTAAAATCCACTCTAATGGAACTTTACGTTCAGCATTAGCAACAATTCTTAATGGTAATAATGGGTATTTAACTTTGTATTTGTCCCCAGGTACTCTTTGAATACCAACAAATTTGTTTGTTGTACCACCAACAGCTTTTCTAACAGCTAATTGACCCACTCTAAATGCTTCGTTAATATCTGTTTGAGAAGCAATATGAGCTGCAGATCTTTGTAGTAATGAAAATTCAATTGCACGCGTTTTAACACCGAATTTTTGTTCTACATGGTTTGCTAATACACTTGCAGTACCACCTAAGCTAGCATGTCCGAATGCATCACGACGAATTTCAGTTTCATATTCAGGAATATATTTACCTTCAGCAGTTTTAATACCTTCTGATACGACAGCAAATACTGATTTACCAGTTTTTAATAAGTCACCAACTTGATTATAGAATTTATCCATATCAAATGGTAATTCTGGTAAGTAAATTAAGTCTGGTTTAATACCGTGGATTGAAGCAAGTGAAGCAGCAGCTGTTAACCAACCAGCATTTCTTCCCATAACTTCAACAACAATGAATTGTTGTGTATCATAGACGTTTGCATCTAAGTATAATTCCATAATAGATGTTGCAACATATTTTGCTGCAGAACCATAACCTGGAGAATGGTCAATACCTGCTAAGTCGTTGTCGATTGTTTTAGGAACACCTACAACACGCACTTCCCAACCAGCATTCTTCATAAATTTAGAAATTTTTAAACATGTATCCATAGAGTCGTTACCACCGTTATAGAAGAAGTAACGAATATTGTATTTTTTAAAGATTTCTAATAATTTATTGTAGTCTGTTGGATCTTTTTTGTAATCAGCTAATTTATATCTTACTGAACCAATTGCAGATGATGGTGTATATTTTAATCTTTCTAATTCTTCAACATCTTCTTTACGAATATCATAGAAGTTTTCTTCTAAGATACCTTTAATACCATGTTGAGCACCATATATTTCTGTAATGTTTTCTTGCTTTAAACTCTCTAAAAATACGCCAGCTGCTGAGGCGTTGATCACTGAGGTTGGACCACCAGATTGACCTAAGAGTGCAGCACCAACTAATTTTTTCATTGTATACCGTCCTTTTTTGATTTTTATAGTAAATTTCCATTAATAAGTTTATCAAAGATAACATGTGAATGCAAACACAAAGACACTAATTGTCTACTTTTTACAACATTATGTTAAGAAAAGTGTTAATTTTCTTGAAACGACATCAGATTTAGCCGACATTTTGATGATTTAGCACATAATTAAAGAATGTTACTAAATTTTCGTTTTTTGATACAAAAATATCCTTAAAACATGTTATAATTATTAACGGCGTATAAGGAGGTTTGACATATGAAAATTGCAGTATTAACTTCTGGCGGCGATGCACCTGGTATGAACGCAGCAATTCGAGCAATTGTGCGTACAGGTATAGCAGAAGGACATGAAATGTTTGGAATTATGGATGGGTACCGAGGTCTATTAGAAGACCGTTTTATACCACTGTCTGCCAAAGATGTTTCAGGCATGTTAAGCATTGGTGGTACAAGACTTGGTACAGCCCGTGTATCAGAGTTTAAAGAAGTACCTGTTCAAAAAGTAGCAATCGATAATTTACGTAACCGTAATATAGATGCATTAATTGTTATTGGTGGTGATGGAAGTTATCGCGGCGCACAAGCATTACATGAACTTGAGTTTCAAACGATTGCAATTCCAGGTACTATTGATAATGATGTTTATGGTACAGACTATACGATTGGGTTTCATACAGCGTTAAATACAATTGTAGAAGCAATCGATAAACTAAGAGATACATCATCGTCTCATAGACGTTGTAGTATCATCGAAGTAATGGGTAGAACATCTGGTGACTTAGCATTGTATGCAGGAATTTGTGGTGGTGCTGAATTCATTATTACACCGGAAAACCCTATTAATAAAGAAAAACTTATTAATACATTAAGAAAACACAATGAAGAAGGCAGAAGACATGCGATTATTGTGGTTACTGAACAACAATTTGATGTGCATAAACTTGCTGCAGAAATATCTATAAAATCAGGTTTCTCATCAAGAGCCACAGTTCTTGGTTATATCCAAAGAGGTGGAACTCCAATTGCAGAAGACCGTATTCTAGCATCTAGAATGGGCGCATTTGCAGTTGAAATGATTATGCAAGGTGTAAGTGGGCATTGTGTTGGTATTAAAAATGATAAACTAGTTATATCACCATTAGAAGATATTATTAATCATCCAAAAGAACGTTTAGAATTATACGATCTAATTAAAAAATTAAGATAAACAAAAAAGAAATGAAAGGAAATATTTAATTAAATATGAGAAAAACAAAAATTGTTTGTACATTAGGACCTGCTTCAGAAAATAAAGCAGTGATGACAGAACTTGTTAAAGCTGGTATGAACGTAGCACGCTTTAACTTTTCACACGGAGACTACGAAGAGCATGGTAAGCGTTTAGAAACCATTCAATTGATTAATGAAGAATTAGGAACGCATGTTGCTTATCTTTTAGATACTAAAGGACCAGAAATAAGAACACATGAATTCGATGGTAAAGTAGAAATTAAAAAAGATTCTATCGTTAGAATTGGCTTTACACCAGTTTTAGGTAATCAAGAAAGATTTTCAGTAACATATGACGGTTTATATGATGACATGAAAGTTGGAGAGTTTGTTACAGTCGATGATGGTTACTTAACATTAGAAGTCGTAGAAAAAGATGAAAAGAGCAAAGAATTAGTAACAAAAGCATTAAACACACATGTTGTTAAATCAAGACGCGGTGTCAACGTACCTAATGTTATATTAAATATGCCTTTCGTTTCTGAAAAAGATGCAAGCGATATTAAATTTGCTGCACAAAAGGGTTATGACTTTGTTGCTGCAAGTTTTGTAAGACGCGGCGAAGATGCACAAGCTGTTCGTGATATCCTAGATCAAAATGGCGGTAAAGATGTTCAAATTATTGCGAAAATTGAAAACCAAGAAGGCATGGACAACTTAGAAGATATCTTAGAAGTTGTCGACGGTATCATGGTTGCTCGTGGTGACTTAGGTATTGAGGTAGAAGGTGAACTTGTACCAATATATCAAACTGAAATGATTGATAAATGTTTAGAATTAGGTAAAACTGTCATTGTTGCAACTCAAATGTTAGAGTCTATGCAAAAAAATCCACGTCCAACAAGAGCTGAGGTATCTGACGTTTTTAACGCAGTTAGAGAAGGCACATCAGCAACGATGTTAAGTGGTGAGTCAGCTGCAGGTGATTACCCAGTTGAATCTGTTAAAAAAATGGCTGCAATTGACTTAAAAGCAGAATCCACATTAAACCATGAAGTATTTTTAGATGGCTATTTCCAAGGTGGATCAAACATTGATGCAATTGCACAATCAGCAGCAAAACTTGTATTAGAATATGAAGTAGATGTTGTTATTTCTAATGGTGTTGATGTTGCAAAATCATTTGCTGCATTCCATACTGAAGCAATCAACATTGCAGTTGTTAAAACAGCTAAAGAAGCACGTGCGCTTGCACTACACTTTGGTGTTTACCCAGTCTTAAGCAAAGATGAAGCAGCAGACATGTTAGAAAAAATGGGTCTAGATACTGGAGATTATGTTTTAGAAGTTTCAAAAAATGGTACAAAATTAATTGAAATCAAATAAATTTTAGAACTTAAAGCCAATAAAGCACATGAAAATGTGCTTTATTATTATTTTATAGTCGATTATATAGCAAAATTGTTCGTTTTTATGTAAAATGATATGTTAGGCAACATTAGGAGGGATTTAATTGATAAGGGCTGAGGATATGAAATATTTAAAAAGGGCAGTGGTTTTAGCAAAAAAAGCACTTGAAAATGGCGATCAACCATTTGGCTCTGTGTTAGTGTCTAAAACTGGTGATGTGCTATATGAAGGACACAATCATGTTAAAGATGGTGATCATACAAGGCATCCTGAATTTGAAATTGCAAAATGGGCTTTAAATAATTTATCACTAGAAGAACGACAAGATGCAACTGTATATACATCGGGAGAGCATTGCCCAATGTGTGCTGCAGCGCATGGCTGGGCAAATTTAGGTCGTATTGTCTACGCATCAAGTTCTAAACAACTAAGTATGTGGTTAAAAGAGTTTGGTGTAGAACCAAGCCGAGTTAAGCCATTACCAATCGAAGATGTGATTGATGGTGTATTAGTTGATGGACCAGTGCATGAATTAGCACATCAGGTGTATTTACTTCAAAAACAATATTGGTTAAATAAATCATAAACTTCAATAAGGTCTTGATTTGATATAATACAATTAATAATGGGATATTTTTTAGGGGGAATTTATGCTTGAGTTAATGAGGGTAACCAAGATATACAATATCGGAAATGAGGATATCTATGCTTTAAATGATGTGCATTTATCATTTGAAAAGGCTGAATTTGTTTCAATATTAGGGCCATCCGGGTGTGGTAAAACCACATTATTAAATGTCTTAGGTGGTCTAACAAACTTTCAAACAGGGGAGTTATTAATTCATGGCAAAACAACTAAAGATTATACAGATGAGGCATGGGATGCTTATAGAAATCACCATGTCGGTTTTGTCTTTCAAAGCTATAATTTAATTGATCATATATCTGTATTAGCTAATGTTGAATTAGCGCTTTCTTTAAGTGGGATGCGTAAAAAAGAAAGAAAAAAAGCAGCCAAAGATGTTTTAATTAAAGTCGGTTTAGCAGGAAAACTTCACCATAAACCTAACCAGTTATCTAATGGTCAAGTGCAACGTGTGGCTATTGCAAGAGCGATTGTTACGAATCCAAGTATTATACTTGCCGATGAACCAACGGGTGCGCTTGATAGTGAAACCAGCACAGAAATTGTTAAACTATTAAAAGAATTATCTAAAGATAAACTTGTCATTATGGTAACCCATAATGATCTTTTAGCACATGAATATAGTGATCGTATTATAAAATTATTAGATGGCCAAGTCATTGATGAAACGATTATCAATCATTCAAATACACGATTAGAATCAAGTCGACCTACGACTAAAACTTATATGAACTATGCCACAGCACTTAAACTAAGTTTTTCAAATCTAATTAAAAAAATAGGAAAAACCATTATATCGTCCATTGCTGGTGGCATTGGGATTGTTGGTGTTGGATTAGTTATTGCAATATCGATAGGCTTTAGTAAGTATGTAGAAATAGTACAATTGACTACCAATACAAATACACCGGTTGTTATAGAAAATAAAACAGTTATTGAATCATTTCCGGATCCAGATAATCCGGCATTTCCGGTACCACCACGATTTCCAAGTAACCAACTTTATGTGACACCTCAACAAACATCACCGCCTAGAATCTATGAAGAGGTGGTTAACGAAATAACGCCAGAATATATGACATATCTAAACAATTTAGAAACTGATCTTTATCATGAAATTAAATATTATTATGATATGACATATCCAACATTTTTAAGAAAAGATGATAATGACAAAATACATAGCGTCAACTATAGTCATTCTAATAGTGCAGATATTGGAGAAATCCCGTACGATGATCCGTCATACATGAGTCAAATGTATGATGTTTTATATGGCAGACTACCAAATAATGAAATGACAACTGATCGTATAATAGAAGGCATATTAATTATTAGTGATAGAAATCAACTGCCTGATAATATGTTAAATCGATTAGGTTTTGATGGTTATAATTATGAAGGTCAAATACATTTTGATGATTTATTAAATTTAGATATCAAAATAGCACATAGCAATATCATCTATGAAGAAGATCCAAATACAGAACTTTATAAAAGGAAAGATAATGACGCTATATATGAAGACGAACAGATTATTACATTAAGGATTGTTGGCATTATACGCCGTAAACAAAATGCCGTCATCCCACAATATCAAGGGATACGCTATACATCTGTTGTCAATAAGATGATATTAAATGAAACAAAATCATCAAATATTGTCTTAAAACAACAACAAATCATTGATAATCATCTAGTGGGTGGTACACCGCTTTACTCAATTTTAACCGGTCAAACCATTACATTAGATGATGCGTATAAGTTACTTAGAACCTTAGGTATTGATCAAGTGCCATCAAGAGTTTTAATTTATCATAAAGATGCCGTTTCAAAAGAACTTATCAAACACTACTTAGATGCGTTTAATTTAGATAAAACACATCAAGATTACATCCTAATGAATCCAGAACAAGGACTGGATTCAAGACTGGTAGATAGTACATTAAGCTCAATTAATGTTGTATTAATATTAGTGGGTGCGATTGCATTATTTATTTCAGTTTCATTGCTGTCGATATTATCTTATATTTCAGTTATCCAACGGACAACAGAAATTGGTATTTTAAGAAGCATCGGGGCTAGAAAAAAAGATATCTTTAGAGTCTTTAGTTCAGAATTTTTTATCATAGGTCTTTTAAGTGGGTTATTAGGTATTGGATTACTATATGCATTATTGCCTGTATTTAATAATGTATTTAGTGCTGTGTTAAGAACTGAAAACATTATTATATTGGATTATCTTTTAGTTATGGGGCTATTATTCGGTAATTTATTATTAACGTTCATGATTGGGTTTATTCCTGCGAGAACGGCTTCTAATAAAGATCCAGTCGATGCAATGAAATCGAGTTTGTGATAATATAACAAATTATAGTCAAATAACATGTATTATGTTATAATATATGAGCAAATTTAAAACATGATATATATTCATTAGTGGGGAGAATTTATAAATGAGTATGATTAGTACAGCCTTTATTTGGGTGCAATGGGGAGTGTTTTTGACTTTCATCCTAATACATTTTTTACTTGGAGTAAAAAGGGGTATATTAAAAACGAGTTATTACTTTTGGACAAGTGTAATGATTACCTTGTTATCGCTTATCGCCATTAGCTTTATGAGCATACAATGGGCAATTGATGTACCTGGCATTCTTTCAACTGCGGAAAACTTATTTAATTTTCAATTACCAGAAGATATACGTTTAATTATTGTGGATCCAAATATGCAACTCATCATTGGTGGTGTGTTGGATATTATCTTTAAACTATTAATGTTTATAATTGTCTATCCTAGCATCAAGTTTTTACTGACACGTACGGTATTTAAACTGTTTTGGAAACATATGATTGAACATACAAAAGAAGATGATGTAACAACTAAAACACGTAAAATGAGCCGCTTTTTTGGTGGGTTTTTAGGTTCTATTAGAGGGTTTGTTACTGCATACTTTATTTTAATACCGTTATTTTTCATGCTTAGTGCAGTCAATGGTATTAGTGGAAGTTCTGATAGTACATCTATTAAAGCTAAACTAAGTGATGCACCGCAATCTGAAAATAACTCCACCTTAGATTTAATTTTAGATGAAGTAGCTAAAACCAATGATCAAAGTATAAGTAGATATTTTAACCGATTCACAATCAATGGAAAAACATTTGAAGATATGGTCATGAGTAGCATCATGACTGTTGAAATAAAAAATACAAATGATGAAGTAATCAATTTTGATTTATCTAAAGAAATTAAAATCATCGGTGGCATTTTCACACAACTTGTTGAAGATGGTTACTTAAAAAATGACTTTGATATCAACAATATTACGCATGAAACCCATTATGAAGGCATTGACTACATGTTAGAACAGGTTGGAGGCTCTAATTTGTTACCAGCCTTTTTCCCCACGGTAATTGATATTTTAGATAATCATCCAGGGGTATTAAACACACTGGGTTATAAACCATCTGAAAATACATTTACACAAAATGCATATAATAATTTAAAAAAGATTGATTGGCAATTAGAAACCAAGCAACTCTCCAATGTTATTTCTGATATTTTAACGATTGATGATCTGCAAATACTTTTATCTTACTTCGAAGATCCATCGGTCTTATTAACGTTGCCTAACGATAAGTTAAGGCAGTTTTCCAATGTTATTAAATCTTTAAGTGCACTACAAATTTTAGAAGCAACGCCACTTGGCATTGAATATTTTTTAAGCGATTCGTCAACATTAGAAATAGTTACATGGCATGAAGATCCATATGCTTATATGCATGATCGGTTTGCTTTTTTATATGAAGCAGGTTTTGTAGCGGAAGAATTAGATAACCTAGCCAATTTAATTCAAACCGTTTTCGATGAAAAATATGCAGACTTAGATTATGAAGAATTATTTGGGTTATCTGGTCAATTTGACCTTTCATTATATTTAGAAGAATCTACCAGTGAGTTTGTCAGTGATGTATTAGGTAGTCTTGTTGAAATTGAAACACTGTTAAGGGTTATTCCGTTTGCAGTCGACGTTGCAGTCTATACATCAGATGATGCAACGATAGAATCGATTGCATCTGAAATAGTTGCAATGATTGCAGATGAAAGATTTGTCGTAGAAGATGAAATCGGACATATCGATTCGGTCTATCAAATACTCGTTCAAATGGGATTAGAAACCTTATTTGAAGATGATGTTGAAATGATCGATGCACTCGATGCCATTTTACTAAGAGAAGATAATTTTAATCATACTAAATTAATTGTTAAAATATTATTTGAAGATAGTTTTGTAATTAATGAGACGTTAAGTATTGCTGCAGAACCTGTTATCAATCAAATGGTTGAAGATGAAGAAATCAAACAACTTGCTAAAGAAATTTTACTACATGATGAATTTGAATATGGTAAAGAGTTAATATCTATTTTAAACATCACAGAACATGTTTATTCATTTACAACAATTGGTCAAGTATTAACACATGTTTCTAATGAAGATTATATTGCTATTTTAAATGATTTAGCTGGCATGAATCAAGCACAATTTGAAAGTTTAAAAGCTGATATATTTAAACTTCAAACGCTTAACTTTGGTAATAAAGCTATTTTAAATTATGTTCAAACGACCATAAATTCAGAACTTCTTCAAGTGCCTGAAAACATGACATATGAAGATTTTAAAACAGATGTTACGATGATTTTAGATGTTGCTTATTTAGCAGCCAATCAAATTCATACACATGAAATTACGACTGAAAATTTAAGAGATACAGATTTAGTGGATATACTACCGTTCAACCAATTACAACAAATACTTACCTTTAATAAAGAAAAGCATGATCAGTCCATTATATTAAATTCTATTGTCAACTACATATCAACCGCCAATTTCAACCTAGGACAGTTGGGTACTTTTAGTATGCCTAAAGAACTCTTAGAAGAGCCGTTTAATAGTGATTTATGGATAGATGAGATTAACTATATCTTATTTGGTGCACTTGATCTTTTACAAGAAGTTCAAACGTTAAATTTAGATATCAAATTTAGTATGAACGAATTAACAAACTTAAATGGATTAGAAGATATTCCTGCATCGGTGATAACAAAACTTAATGATGAAGCAGTTATTGATAGAGGTTTTACAAACCTACTTAAATCAAGTATTTTAAGACACAATGGTGTTGAAGTTACTAAAAATGTTGTAGCAACCAACTTAGACAACATTGAGTTACCACTATCAAGTTTTGACTATCAATCTGAAGCAATGAATGAGGCAAACTTAATTGAACTATTAAAGATAACACTTAACTTAGCGGATCAACTTTTAGTCGATCCAAGTATGGATTTAGACTATAACTTTAAAGCCATTAATTTAGCACACGGTATTAATATCTTTAATAATTTAGATAATCATTTAATCAATCGTATTGGTACGCATCCAATTATTAATGATAGTTTTAGACATTTAGTTTTAAATGAAAGTGTTCAATCACTTGCATACAATTTTATCAATGATTTAAATATTGCTGATTTACCTCAAATAGATTCAGGTATATTTGAGCTAAATGTTGCACTAGATAGTCAAGGTGCACTTAAAGAAGAAACACTAACACAAATCTTATTGTTTGCAAGAAAATTAAAAGTACCTACTAATATTGATCAGTTGAATCAGCAACAATTAATAGAGGTTTTAGTAGATAAACTAAGACCATCCTTAATCGATGATTTATTTGACATTAAACTGATTCATGAAGTATCAAGTAATATCATTAAGCATGAAGCAGTTGAAATTGTTGGTGAAAAATACTTTAACCAATTGATGACTTCACTAAATCAACAAGGCTTTAAGATTTCATTAGATTATAAAACCTACTACAATGATTTAATGCGCGTCTTATTAGATACAAATAATTTAATCTCTAATGAAGAAATTAAAAGTTATGTATCAAGCTTTATAGCATTTGAAAATACATCGATTACAACCGAAGATTTATCTACCAACAATTTTAATCGTATGAGTGAAGAATTGTTAACACCTATTTATAATAATAAAAACACGGTTGAATACATTTCCGAGACGAAACTCATTAGAGTATTACTTCAAACAATATTAAACGATGATAATTTGTTATCTAGTGTTGCAAATATGGCAAACCCTTATTTAGTATTTAATGGCGAGCCCATTGTCACACTTCAAGGTAGTGATTTAAAACTTGATCCTACATTATTTAGTGCCAATGGTATGTATCAAGAAGATGTGTATCAATTGATAGAAGCTATATTGATGCAAGACTTAGATGTAATTAATCAAGGTGCATTTACTTTACAAAATTTAATAGATTTAACCAAAGTAGATGCCACATCTCATAAAGATAGATTATCCTATATTTATGATTCAAGAGTCATTGAAAGCATTTTAAAAGGTATCATTGAAAGCGATAAGGTCAAAGATAGTATTGTTCAAATAGTTAATGAGCAATTAACTAAATTTATAGGACCAATGTCCATTGACTTTACACCATATGTAAGAGAAGACTTTAATTTAAACTTTGAATTAATCAACTATGAAGCTGCTAAACAGATGATTCATACGGTTGAAAGCTTAAATATCAATAGTTTTAATGATTTAGCACAAATTAATAGTTTACAAAGTATAAGAGATATTCTTAATTTAGAGACTACAAGAAAATCGATCGATAACATATCCGAGATTCCAATCGTATATGAAATTTATCATACATTGATGAGTTCTGAAAAACTATCTGAATTTGTTGCAAATGTTGTTAACTATTATGCAATTGACACCTATAATTTACCAATTAGCCCGGTGAATGTAACAACATTTACAATTGATCCAATATATGACACCCATAAAGATTTAGCAGACTTAATGGTTGCTCTTTTAGGTGTGAATGTTGACTTTAATTCAGTATTTACATCACCACACTTTATTGATGATTTATTAGTGGAAGTTTATATAGATGGTCAAAAGAAAAACTCAATTATGAATTTATTAGATTCAAGATTAATTTATCATCATCTAGATAATCTACTACAAAGCCATCTCATTAAAGAGGGTCTTGCTAACACACTCAATAATTTCTTTGATCAAAACAATATCGATATTCATTTAACGACAGATGAAATTCATATTCCAACATCAGCACTAAATAAAGAAGGCCGCATTGAAAAACAAGAATTTGTCACACTTGTATCTTCGGTTGCAACATTGAATATTTCTAACTATAATGAACTTACTAGATTAACAAATATAACAAGCATTAAAGATACAATACCAATTGCATTCTATGAAAAACTTTTAGAATCTAAATTAGTACATCATACAATGAGTGAACTATTAACCAATAGCACCTCTCGACAATTATTAGCTGATCAACTATCGAATGTACTCGGTAATTTTAATGTAAACATCAACTTAAGTCCGAATAACTTTATGATTCCAAATCATTTATTAGATAATGCTGGCAAGATTAAAGTAGAAGATATTTTAACGGTTATTGAAGGCTTATACATGACACAACAAGCAACATTTACTTTAAATATCAAAGCACCAAAAGATATCGAACGTATTTTACCGCTAGATGCACTGGATCATATCTTAAGTTCTAAACTTGCAAATTATGCTCTAACACAACTGCTACAAGGTAGCACTGTTAGAGAAGCTATGGCAAGTATTGCAAACAATCAGGTGCGTCGCTTATCGGGTCAAAAAGTTCATGTAGCGTATCAAGCAGATGACTTTTTACTACCAGAGACACTATTAAGTGAAGAAGGCTATATTAAGCAATCTGATATACAAGTGATTGTATCAAACTTCTATAACTTAGGCATTGATCACTTTAATCAAATAAAGATGAATAATCCAGGTCAAATTGAAGATGTCGTCCCATTAGATGTTGTACAAAGTCTCATGTATGATACAGAACTTATTCACTATATTATGGATAGTTTCCTTCGAAATCCAAATACTAGAATCGCTTTATCTAATGTATTTAATGAATTCACTAAAAACTTAGATTTAGGTATTACATTAACACCAAACCACTTTGTTTTACCAGATATGGCACTAGAAAATGACATGATTATGAAATCAGATATCGTTGATTTCGTGGCACTATTCTATAATTTAGGTATTGATCACTTTGCTAATATACCAGTATCTGGACCAAAACAAATTGAAAAGATTATGAGTATAGGACAATTTGAACAATTACTAGATATTAACTTAGTGTATGGTGTTGTCAATGAAATTGCTACATCAAGTGTATTACCACAAGCCATAGCACATACATTAAATACTTACTTACCACAATTTAATTTACCAACAATTGATAATTCAATTATTAAACTACCAAAAACTGTTTTAGTAGATGGTCAAATAAGTAAGGCGGAACTTTCTACTTTAGTTGAAATATTCTATGATTTAAACGTTGATAACTTTAATGAATTATCCAGATTAAATCAAGTATCTAATATTAAATCAATTTTTACAAAAGATTATTTTACCAAGATATTAGAATCAGAATTGATTTATTATGTTATGGGTTATCTACCACAACATGAACGCGTCAGAAATACATTAGCAAACTATGCCAACTCCAACTTAAGTCGTCAACTTGGTATGGCTATGAACTTAAATAAAGATGACTTCTTATTAGATAATTATGAGGTATTAATTTCATCAGGAGATTACCAAGGTTATATTAAAAAGGATGAACTTCAAGCACTATATGAAGGATTCTTAGTTTTTGATCATGCCGAAATTAAAGGATCACTTTATACAATCATTAACCAATCCATTGAAGAGTTAATCAGACCAATTGATGAAGATCATGTTGTACTTGATAAGTTATTAGAATCTAATATCTTATTAAACATTATCAACCGCATGATCAACTTAGAACAAAAACCACACCTAGAAAAAACCATTTTAGATTTAATGTCAAATACTGTATCATCAGCAGGTATTGGCCAAGTAGAGTTTTTAGCATCTGATCGTATCTTTAACTACCATGCAAGTGCATTCGATCAAGATAATAATATCAGTAAAGAAGAAATTAGAAGAACTGTCTTTGGATTAAGTGCGATTGACTTTAATGAAGATTTATCAGTCAAAGGTCTTACAAGTTTAGTTGGCAGAAACTTAGATGAACAAGGTGTTGATGATTTTGATCGATTCTACCAATCTATGGTTATGCAAAGTATTTTATCAAACATGTTACTCAATGATAGATATGTATCTAAATTTGTTCAACAACTCAATAGACGCCAGTCAATTCTAGAGTTTACAACCGAATTACTAGCTATCCCAGATAGTATTGTTGAAGAAGGCATTATTGATGAACAAGAAATGAAACTGTTATTAAATACACTCAATGTATTAGGCATTGAAGGTATTGATGTCACTGTCATTGGACTAGATTTATTTATCAGTTTAGATGGTAGAAATGATGATGGCACACAAGATGATTTAGATCGCTTCTTGGAATCATTTATTATGCATACATATGTTGATCGCTTCATTAAGTCTGATGCATTGAATGATGTATTAGTCACCCAAGTAAATCAACTCATGGATAGCAATGTTCAAGCTGTTGACAGTAGTGTGAATGACGGTATGTTAGATGACCAAGGCATGTTTAGTAAATCAGAATTTAGAGGACTCATACAATCACTTAAATTATTAGGTGTAACAAGCCACAATGACTTAGGAGATTTAACAATATCTGATATTTTAGCACTTAATAATGCAGCTAATGATTTAGATAAATTCTTAACATCAAACTACTTAAGAACTATGATCGGTCGTATGTTAGGCTCACGCACTATAAAAGAAAAGATTTCAACAAATGCCGGCTTTAACCAGAAAGACTTTAGTTTAAATGCAGTTGGTCGTGATGCATATAATGAAATGAGTAAAGACGAAGTGAAATCAGTACTTATTGCCTTAGATACATTAGGTATTGAAGACTTTGATGCAGTAACAATTTCTAATGAAACCTTAATTGGGTTATCAACTGATGAATTAAATACAGTACTTGCATCCAATTACTTCTATCAAATGATTGACTTAACACTTAGAGCTGAATTACAAGAACAAGTTGTACCTTCAAGCTTAGTTGCCGGTGACTTGACGTATGATGGTTATATTAAGCAACAAGAAATTCATGGACTAGTAGAAGCACTAAGGATATTAAATATTACAAATGCAGGCAGTTTAGATAGCAATGCCATTACCATCGCTGATTTAGAATTGTTACTAGCAATTGATGCACAAATCTTAAGAAGAATAATGTCTGATGCAATTGCTAAACAAATCAATGTACCTGAATTAAGTTATGAAGCATATGAAATCATTACGGATGCTGAATTCTATCACTTATTAGCAGGCTTACGTATCTTAACTCAAAACGATGATACCCAAACAATCGGTTCTATCAATATGCAAGATACAACTGTGACCACCGTGATGTTTGTTAACTTATTAAATATTGGTACCGATACGGATCCAATTAACGGCTCACACCTCATCACTAGATTACTTTCAGAAGCTGTGATTGATGCCTTTGATGAGAGGTTAGATCCATTAGCCTATAGTTCAGAATTTGATATTTACCGTACAGAATTGTACTTCTTAAAAGATGCATTATTTGAACTTGAAATTTATGAAATTACAGGTACTTTAAACATTGCTGATGTTAGCACACTTAAAGTTAGAACCATCCATAACTATAATTCAATAATTATTAATAAACTCATCTCTGATGAAGTCAAAGATAATATTGAAGATATACCAATGAATGCTTATGAATTAGAAGATAGTACAAACAAGATTATATACGAAGAGGTTGGCAACTTAATTGATGTTATGATTTACTTAGATATTGAAATAAGTAATATCGATGCATTTGACTTTAATACATTAGATGCTTACACCATTGAAGAAGTTAAAGCGTATGATTCCATCATTGTTAACCACATGATTTCAAACCAAGTTAAAGACAATGTAGAAGATATACCAAATGAAGCATATGAAATGTCTGATCCATCCAAAGCTATTTTGGATATTGAACTTGATCGCTTAATTGACGTCTTAAAATTATTAAATGCAGACTTATCACAACTAGATAATTTATCATTAAATACTATTGATGGTGCATTAATAAAAGACATTTATGAAGTAGCATCCATTATTATCAACCATAAAATTTCATTAGAAATTGTGGATGCATTAGACGATATACCTTTAGCGGCATTTAAAGATGATGATCCTACAAAAGATTTAACTGATGTCGAAGTGATGAAGTTAATTGATGTCTTAATTTATTTAGATGTTGAAATTAGTCAGTTAGATAGTTTAGGTATTGAAAGCTTAGATGGTCATAAACTAAAAGATATTCAAACAATTGGTGCATTATCAATTCAAAGACTCATATCCAATGAAATGAAAGTAAACTTATCGGATATACCACAGGCTGCTTATGTAAATAATGATCCAAATGAAGATATTAAGCCAGAAGAAATCAATAAACTCATTGATGTATTAATCTTAATCGATGAACCAATTGAAAATCTTGATAACTTAGATACTAAGACATTAACATTTGATTTAGTCAACGATGTGAACCAAGTTAACTCACGTATCATGGATCGTATGATCTCCAATGCATTAATCGATGAACCAGCAATTATGACAGACAATGCCTTAAATAGTGAAGGCGATGTCTCTAAAGAAGAATTAACGAAGTTTATCGATGCACTCAACTTAATAGATGGTGTCAATAACGTCACAGAGTTTATCGACTACTTAAACAACTTAACCATTTTAGATTTACCAACGTTACAAGTATTAGCAACCTCAGATTCAATCATTTTAAAAGATACTGTAGAACAAAAAATAATTGATTTAACAATGTAACATAATGCATTTAGAAATCCCTTAATTTAAGTGGGGTTTCTAAATGCTACCAAATAAAGATAGTCTTGTTTTTGACTATATGATATAATAAACTATCCATTAATATATTTATATATATTAATTTTGGTTAGAATAGAAGGTATAGAACTATGAAAACCTATAAAAAACTAATGTATATTTTTACAACGATTGCGCTAGTAATCACCTTAGTATCTTGTAATTTGAAAAATCTTGTTGACTTAGAGGTTAATTTACTAGAATCATCCATTGTCATTTTGGAAGGAGAGGACCTTCCAACTGAAAAAATAGAAGTTATTGGAATATATAGTGACGGGTCTAGAGAAAGACTCGATTTTAACCATGAAAAATTAAGATATGTGTATGATCCAAATCCAGCATTTGATCATTTTGATGCTGAAGATAATATGTATGAACAAATGGTGGAGTTTAGTTATAACAACAAACACCTTGTTGAAGTACCTATTTATACACAGCGCTTAACACCAACAAGCATTAATATTATCTCTTATGGAAAAACAGCATATCAGTATGGTGATATGTTCCAAGTAGATGATTATCAATTATTAGTTAGGTTTGAAGATGGTCCAAATAAGATTGTTGACTTAGATCTATCGATGGTAGATTTACCATCCAACCTTTTAATACCCGAAGTATTAGGAACATATGAAACAGATATTTATTATAATGGACTTAAAGCAGATAGCCCAATTCGTCTTAATATTAGTAAAGCTGATCAAGTATTAGATCCTAATGATATTCAATTAAAAGTATTTACTAAAGATAAGATTGTTGTTGATCCAATTGAAAATGCAGTGTATGCATTTTATCCTGCTAATAACGTACCATCCATTAAAGAATTTCAAATTGAAAATGAAAAAACATTACCAAACATAGCAACCGACTATGTTGTTTTTGTTAAGTTCTTAGATAATGAGTTTTACAATGAAAGTGAAGTTGTTTCTAAAACATTTAAGTTTACACCAAGACAAGCAGTACCGAATGTATTGTTTGTCAATGAAGAAACTGTTATTTTTGAACACCAACCGGATTTTGATATTGTCATCATTGAAAATGGTGATTATATTAAACCAAATCCAAATATTGTTTCTGATATGACTATTATTGAAGGTCTATTACCAAACCATAGTTACAGGTTTGGTTATGTAGAAAAAAATACAGATGTATTATATGATTCCAATATATTAACTGAACCGGTTATAACAAGGCCAGCCAATGATGTTTTAAAATATAACAACACGCAACAATTTGTTTATAGTAGTGTTGATCAAAACTTTGAATATAGTATTGCTAAAGAATACGAAAATTTAGCAGATGCGCTTGAAGTAGAAATTAAATACTACCAAGATGGCGAACTTACATCACCGATTGATGTAGGTGTTTATGATGTTGAAATCACTTATAACTTTAGCCGTGAAGTCTTTAGAACTAAACTTGTTGTTACACCTAAAGATTTAACAGTCTATGTTGATGATACCAGCAAAACATTTGATGATGCTGATCCATTATTTACACTGGATGTATCAGAAAGTTTTGATAGTATTACTGATTTTGACTATAACTTTACACGTGTATTGGGTGAAAATGTAGGCACTTATACCATTGATGCTGAAGTAACAAACCCTAACTACAATATTACAGTTGTACCTGGTCAACTTGAAATTACACCACGTACAATGATTGTAGATATCGATAATCAAACACAGGTATATGATGATGAACGAACTTTATTAACATATACATTAAGTGAAGAAGATTACCGCGATCAATTAGATTTAGAACTTATAATACCAAGTAACCCAAATGTTGGAAGTTATGACATTACAGCAACCACTAATAATCCAAACTTCAATTTAGAAGTTAACGTGGGTATGTATGAAATCACACCACGACTAATTGATGTAACAATACATGATAAAGTCATTACTTATGAAGGTGCTAATGTACCTCTAACATATGAGTTAAGTGAAGAAGCATACCGTACAGAACTAGGACTAATCATTACTAGAGTATCTGGTAATGCAGCAGGTACATACGCAATTACTGCAACCACTAATAATTCAAACTT
>CAZYKH010000012.1:0-50549 GCA_964648225.1 uncultured Acholeplasma sp. | reverse complement strand
ACAGGAGATGTTAGAAACCCTTTAAACATACATCGTATTTCTGGATTAAGAATGTTTGTTGAAATGGCTGGACGCTATCAATTACTTGCTACACCTAATCTATATGAAATGGGTGTGAACTATGCACGTTGGATCTATCAATTAGAAGATGATCAAATCATTGTCACTGCCCATGTTAAGTTAAAAGATTATGTACACCGCGTAAGCTTTAAGTCGTTAACTGGTAAAACATATAACGTGATTGCCATGAATCAATTGGTATTTGGTGATCATGAATACCAGCGCGATTTTAACATAGCAATTGACGGTCAAGAGGCTATATTGACTTCAGATAACAATGCTTTTGTTAAAGAAAAATATCCAAACTTAAAATATAAGTTTGTTGTATCAGATGGTATCACATTTGGTAAAGATGATGTTTTATTTGGTGAAGAAAAAGGACATGGTATTTTATCATTTAAAGTTGATAATAAAGAAAGTTTTACCATTGATATCGTTGCAACATATGATGAATTTAAAGCATACCAATTAGATTTAAAAATAGACCAACAAGCATACAAATCATTTATAAATAATTTGACAGGCTATCAATTCAAACATCGAAAACAACAAAAACCACTGAATCAATTAGAAGATACCCTTTATTGGTATACACATAATGCGCTTGTCCACTATGCAAGCCCACATGGATTAGAACAAGCCAATGGTGCAGCATGGGGTACACGTGATGTACTGCAAGGACCGGTAGAGTTGTTTTTTGCAGCCAACAGACTTGATTTAATTAGAGATATTATCTTAAAAGTGTTTTCAAGACAATTTAGTGAAAACTATGATTTTCCACAATGGTTTATGTTTGATCAATATTATGCAATTCAAGCGCATGAATCACATGGAGATATTATTGCTTGGCCACTTAAAGTTTTAGCAGATTATTTAGCTGCAACCGAAGACTTAAGTATATTGGATGAAAAAGTGCCATTTATGTCGATGACAAAAAATGTTTGGGAAAATCATGATGCCACATTAAAGCAACACGTAGAAAAAACATTAAATGCTATCCAAAATTCATTTGTTAAAGGGACAAGCCTACCAGCTTATGGTGGTGGTGATTGGGATGATACGCTACAACCAGCCAATCAAAAATTAACTGATCATATGGTCTCAGGTTGGACACCAATTTTACTTTATCAAGGGTTAGACGGTTTAAGTAAAGCATTAGAAGGTACACCATTAGGTATACGTGCAAATACATTAAAGACCCGCATCAAAAATGATTATGAAAAACATATCATGGCAGATGATGTACCAGCAGGCTTTGTTGTGTTTGAAAAAGATCATGTCGATTATTTACTACATCCACGTGATAAAAACACCGGTTTAAAATTAAGGTTATTACCATTAACGCGCAGTATTATTGCCGAGTTTATTGACAGTCATCAGGCAAACTACCATAAAACGCTAATCGAACAACATTTAAAACACCCGGATGGTGTGCGTTTAATGGATACGTTTGTGACCTATAAAGGTGGCGAAAAAACATATTTCCAACGTGGTGAAACAGCTGCCAATGTTGGCCGTGAAATAGGTATTTTATATGTGCATGCACATATTAGATATATAGAAGCGATGGCAAAACTAGGCCGTGCAGATGAAGCATTTGAAGCGTTGTTTACAATCAATCCGATTTTAATTAAAAATCATGTTAAAAATGCAGGACTTAGACAAGCAAACACTTATTTTTCTTCATCAGATGCCGCTTTCTTAGATCGTTATGAAGCAAAAGAAAACTTTAATTTAGTCAAATCAGGACAAGTTGAAGTCAAAGCTGGTTGGAGACTATATTCATCGGGACCAGGTATATATATTCATCAAATGATTAGTCATGTATTTGGCATTCGTTATACACACAATCGTTTAATACTAGATCCGGTCTTACCAGATAAATTAAAAGGTGTAGAAGTTTTAGTTAGACAATTTAATAAAAACATTCGTATTAAATACAGCTATAAAGACCATGTAAGTGGCGTAAAAATTAATGGTAAACTACGTCCTGGGTTTGTTAGAAAACTTGCAAATAATATCTATAGACCGGGTGGTGTAGAAATCTATCTTACTGCATTTGACAACTTAGGAGAAAACATTTTAATTGAATTAATATAATTAAAATTTCATCAAACAAAATTAAATAACTTGAATAATGTAAGCGGATACAATATAATTAAAGTATAAAAAAACATGACAATGTCATCAAACAAAATTATCAACGCTTAAAATAAGCGTTAAAAATGTCTAAAGAATCGAAACGTTTCGTAATTTATAATTCGAAGGAGGCGCGAAATGAGAAAAATATTTACATTAAGCATTATAAGTTTCTTATCTTTACTACTGGTTGCCTGTGGTCAAAAAGATGACCGTCCTGTCATAACATATGCAGGTTGGAATTTAGGTACTGTAGAACAAAATAACATTGAAAGACAAATGATACAAGCATTTCAGCAAATGCATCCTGAAGTAAAAATAGAAGTTATTCCAAGACCAATTCAAATTAATGAAGATGGTACTGAAACAGATATTGGATGGTTTGACTTTTTCTCAACAAGAGCATCCACTGGAACATTACCAGATGTATACCAAGTTGCAGATATCACGACATGGATTATTCAAGGATGGTTAGATGATGTATCTGATCTAGTTGAAAATGATCCAGACTTTGCTTTAGTACCAGATGATATTGCAAATGATGCTAGATATGACGAGTTTTTATTCGCATTACCACAAGCAATGTACTACTATGGATTCTTTATTAATCGTACAGTGTATGAAAATATGAATAATAGTGTTGACATTGAATATGGTATTACATTAGACGACTTACTTTCAGCAGCAAAATCAAATTCCTATTATGATTTTGCAGGTGAAGGTTTAGGTGTTGCAGGTATCGATGGCATAAACACTTTTATTGAGTGGTTGCCAGCACAATTTAATGATGAACTTGATTGGTTTACATTTAATGAATCTACTGGGTATCATTTAAATTCTGTAGCATTTGAAAATGCGTTAACACGTCAAAAGAGTTTATTAAACAACTTACCAGCAAACAAATATATTTTAAACAACTTAGACGAAGATGAAAGAAGTGCTCAATACGGCACATCCGATCCATGGTCTGTTGGTAAACAATCAATTAAATGGGCAGCAAGTTATAATATGCGTGACTGGGTGTCCTTTACAAAAGATGAAACACATGCACTATATGGTCATGACATTGATTTTATAGGTACCCCAAGTGTTGATGGTACCCATAAAATACCAGTTATCATGGACCATGTTGGTATTGCACGTGGAACTAAAAACAGAAAAATAGCTTATGAGTTAGCAAAATGGATGAGCTTTGGTGTGGATGGTTTTAAAAAACGTATTGAAATTACTAAAGAAAATCCAGTCTCAGGGGCGATAAACTTTGCACCATTTACCCAAGATGAAGATTTAATTGATGCATATTTTGAACTTTATCCAAATATGACAGAGTTTAGAAAGATTGTTGAGACACATCAATACTTTATTAGAGAGTCACTATGGAAAACAACACCGGGATATTGGAATTCAAGAGCTAATGGTGCATATGATGAATCCAATAATATGGGTGAAGTGATCAATGGTATTATTGAAGGAACAATCGCGTATCAAGATGTAAAAGACAGTTTAAATACACGCGCTAACTTCCACTGGAATCAAGCTAAAGCACAATTTGATGAGGCGATCATAGCTTATCGTAATCAACAATCAAGCACTGAATAATTATGAAAAAGCTACTTATCGTTATATTAACTTTATGTAGTGGTATGCTCTTAATACCTGATGCGAAAGCTCAGGTTTTTGAGCATGCTCAAACAACAACAAACGAAAGTGTTATCGCAAATTCATATAAAGATGTTTTAAAGACTTGGCAAGATGAAGGTTATCGCGATGATATTGAATTTCATGAAGTGATTGCACCTTCATCATTTAGTTTTGATGTTGAAGCTGGTAGTTTAGTCCTTGATGCTACGTATGAAAACTTTTTAGAAGATAATGACTTTATGGATATAAGCAATGGGGAAGTTTTTGAGTTTAACAACTTAAGTGATGAACTACAAACAATTAAGGCAACTGTTAATGTTGAACAAGCAGGTTTGTATAAAATAGGGTTTGATTATTTTGCTCAAAACGAAACAATAAGCCAAATCGAAGTCGAAGTTAAAGTCAATGATAAACTACCATATTATGAAGCATCACAGGTTGTCATACCGTCGTTATTTACAACACCCTCTACATTTACTCAGGATCGTTATGGTAATGATATTATGCCAATGTCAAGCCATTTAAGAAGATGGCAACAAATCTTTATACGTGATGCTTCTAGATTATATGAACAAGGTATTTTATTTCAACTAAATGCTGGAGCAAATGATATTGAAATCACTAGACGTAGTGGGTATTTTAAACTTGGTCAAATTTATGTTGAAAACTTTCAAACATATATAGACTATGAAACGTATCTCAATGCATATGATGGGCCATATATCACTGATACTCAATTTGAAATAGAAGCAGAAAATGTCGCTTACAAAAATGATGTGTCTATTCGTTATACAACAGATAGAAACCCAACCAATAGGCCGTTTGCTTTAATAGAAGCAAGACTCAATGTTTTAGATGGTGGCACATTTAAAAAATCAGGTCAAGCAATATATTATGACATAGATGTACCTAAAACTGGGTTTTATCAAATTACATTAAAAGCTTTAATGACCAAAGAGCATACGAAAGTATTTAGAACTTTAACCATTGATGGTAAAGTACCATTTGATGAAGCACAACGTATTGGTATACCAACAATGGGTTGGAAAAACTATACTTTAAATATCGATGGACAACCTTTATGGTTTTACTTAACACAGGGACATCATACTTTAGGTTTTGAAGTCAATAGTGCACCATATAGAGAAATATATCATCGTGTTAATGATGTCATGCGTGGTGTCAATGACATATCTATTGATATTAAAAAATTAACTGGTAACCAAGTCGATGAATCAAGAGATTGGGTCATTTCAGATTATATGCCTAATTTAGCAAGTGACTTAAATCATTATGGAGATTTGATAAAGGCAAGTTATGATGAATTTAAACAAATCTCTAATGCCAAAAAAGATGCAGATATTGCAAGTGGCTTAAAAGCTACTTATGGTTGGTTATACGATCTTGCCAAAAATCCAAATGATGTACCAAAAAATATTGATAGACTCACCGGTGCAACGACTTCTGTATTACAAAGATTAGGGATTGTCTTACCATTAATTATTGATGCACCACTTACAATTGAAAAGTTTTATGTACATGGTGAAGATGCTAAGTTTAGTCGTGCAAATCCGGGATTTTTTGAAAATATATGGTATGAAATCAGAAGATTTTTTGCAAGCTTTTTTTCAACACAATATCAAATATCTTCAGATAATGAAGCACTGACTATTTGGGTAAATCGTAGTAGACAATATGTCAACTTAATGCAACAACTTGTCGATGATCAATTCACCACACAAACCGGTATGCGTGTTGATATATCGATTATGCCGAATGAAGATAAGCTAATACTTGCTACATCCAGTAACTCACAGCCGGATCTTGCATTAGGTGTTGCAGGTTGGCGCCCGTATGATTTTGCAATTAGAAATGCATTAGTAGATTTATCCACATTAGATGGTTTTGATGAAGTCACTAAACGATTTAAACCAGGTGCATTTATGCAACTTATTTATCAAGAAGGTGTTTATGGTTTACCAGAAACACAAAACTTTAATATTTTATTTTATCGTAGAGATATTTTAGAATCTCTACAATTAGATGTACCAGATACATGGACAGATGTACTGGATATGTTACCGGAACTACAACGTTTTGGTATGAACTTTTACTCGATGCTGTCATCAGCAACCGCCTTTAAGGCATTTTCTACAACAATGCCATTTATTATGCAACATGGTGGATCTATTTATGGTCCAGGTGCTTTAACTGCAAATTTAGATAGTGAAGAAGTTATTCAAGCAATGACTTTAATGAGTGATTTATTTACTGTTTATGCATTACCGCTTGAAGTTGGTAGTTTTTATAACCAATTTAGATACGGAAATATTCCGGTTGGTATTGGTGACTTTGGCATGTATATTCAACTATTACATGCGGCACCAGAAATTGCAGGACTTTGGAATATTGCACCACTACCTGGTATTTTACAAGGTGGTGTTGTAGATAGAAGTTATGATGGTGCATCAACTTCAGCAATGATCTTTAAAAATTCAAATAAAGTTGATGAAGCATGGCAATTTTTAAAATGGTGGATGCAAAAAGATATTCAACTTGCATATGCAGAAAACTTAATGGCATCCTTTGGTCCAGAATATATGTGGAACACTGCTAATGTTGAAGCATTTGCTGGTATGAGTATTCAAAGAGAGCATAAAGAAGTCTTTTTAGAACAATGGAATTGGGTATTAGATACCGCCAAAACACCAGCAAGTTATATGCTAGAGCGTGAAATATCAAACGCTTGGAACAAAATAGTTTATGATGGTGTCAATGTCAGAACTGCAATGGAAGATGCGATGGTGGTTGTTAACAAGGAAATTGATCGTAAGATGTTGGAGTTTGGTTTTATTAATAGTCAAGGTGACATCTTAATGCCTTATATCTTGCCTACTAAAGATAATTTAGATGAGTGGGTGATAAGCGATGACTAAAACAACTAAAGTAAGAACATTACCTAAAAAAGTTAGACAAGAAGCAGTTGGTATTGGCTTTATCCTGCCATATGCTTTAGCTTTTTTAACCTTTATTACTGTACCTGTAATTATGGGTATGCTTTTATCACTGACGTATTTTAATTTACTTGAAGCACCTAGGTTTGTCTTTTTAAGTAATTATGTCAACCTATTTACTGCAGATGATGTGTTTATGCAAAAGGTTATTCCGAATACAGTGCAGTTTGCTGTATTTGTAGGACCAATTGGTTATATGCTCGGTTTTTTCCTTGCATGGTTACTTGCACAAATACCACATAAAGCTAGAACAATATTAGCACTCATTATATATTCACCATCAATGACAGCTGGTGTTGCTATGAGTGTGATGTGGCGTATCATATTTTCAGGAGATGAATCTGGTTATTTAAATGCCATACTCTTACAATTGAATTTGATTGAAACACCAATTCAGTGGTTAACGAATCCACAATATCTCATGGGTGTTATGATTGTTGTTACCTTATGGTCATCTATGGGTATCGGCTTTTTGGCGATGTTAGCAGGGGTTTTAAATATTAACCAAGAACTTTATGAGGCTGCAGCGATTGATGGTATGAATAGTAAACTACAAGAAATATTTTATATTACAATTCCATCAATGAAACCTCAGATGTTATTTGGGGCTGTGATGAGCTTGGTATCTACCTTTAATGCCGGCTCTATTGGTGTACAACTTTCTGGTCAAAACCCAACCCCACAAAATGCAGGACAACTCATTGTGACACATATTGATGATTATGGTTTCATACGTTTTGATATGGGTTATGCAGCAGCAATATCTGTTATATTACTGATCATGGTTTTATTATTTAATTTTGCGGCACACAAACTATTTGGGGAGCGTGATTAATATGGCAAACTTCCAAAGTACAAGAATTAATCCCAAAAATTATCACCGTTCTCAAATAAAGTTTTTCTTGATTTTGATTCCGGTGGCTATATTTATGGCATTACCAATTTTATATATTTTCTCAACAGCTTTTAAACCGATTAATGAATTATTTGCTTGGCCACCAAGATTCTTTGTTGTGGAACCAACCTTTAAAAACTTTGAAACATTATTTAAAGAAACATCAACTACCGGTGTGCCAATGACAAGATATTTATTTAATTCGATTGTCATTTCAATTATCGTCGTATTTACAAGTATCTTTGTATCATCTTTAGCAGGTTATGCTTTATCTAAATTAAAGTTTAAATTAAAAAAACCGCTCTTAGCATTAAATAATATTGCAATTATGTTTGTTGGTGCCAGTGTTGTGATACCAAGATATTTAGTGATTGAATCTTTAGGGCTAGTCGATAACTTCTTAGTACATATTATTCCAGGCCTTGCAATTCCTGTTGGATTATTTTTAATTAAACAATTTATTGATCAAATACCTGACGAACTGATAGAAGCAGCTAAAATTGATGGTGCCAATGAGTTTGATATTTATGTAAAAATTATTTTACCGTTAATTAAACCAGCACTTGCAACGATTGCTATCGTCTCATTTCAAGGTGTTTGGAACAATACAGAAACATCAACGCTTTATATTCATAATGAAACGATGAAAACCTTCGCCTTTTATATGTCCACCTTGACCACACAGGCCAATGCTGTTGCTGGGCAAGGTATGGCAGCAGCTGCCAGTTTAATTATGTTTATTCCAAACCTAGTTATATTTATATTCTTACAGAAAAATGTCATGGATACCATGGCGCATTCTGGTATGAAGTAGGTGGTTATGATGAAAAAAATATGGATATTAGTAACAACAGTTATACTCCTGTTATCTACTATCATCTTTATACTGCCTAAAACACAAAGTGTGGTTGTAAGTTCTGCACCTTATGAAACATATACAATTGGTCCAGAAGGCGATTTAGTCCAAACCCAAACAGTCTATGAACCAGCAGGTATTCTATCATTTAACGATACATTACTAAACCCTGATGATATGTTCATTAAAGATGATTTAATCTATATTGCAGATACTGGTAACAAGCGTATTGTAAGAATTGATTTAAATGGAAACATCGAAGTATTAATTACCAACTTAGGTGAACCAACAGGTGTCCATGTCGATGATAATAACTATATTTATGTTGCTGATCGTGGCCTTAGAGTTGTTCAAATTTATGATGAAAACTTAAATTTATTAAATAATATTGATCGACCGAGTGAACCTATATTTGGATTAAATGCACCCTTTGTTCCTCTAAAAGTGTCAAGTGGGCCACGTGGTGTTATTTATGTAACTGGAGAAGGTTCAGTATCTGGTGTGATGCAATTTAATCGTTATGGTGAGTTTTTAGGATATCTTGCAACCAATCCAACCAATAAATCTTTTTATCGACAAATTTTAGAATTCTTTAATCAAGACTTAGCACCCATTACACCAGTGTCACCACATAATTTAGCCATTGATGAAAAAGGCTCAATTTTTACGACATCAAAAACAAATATGATGCCTGTTAAAAAATATAATATTGCATCAAGAATTGTCCTTAGTCCAGATTATTATGGAGAAACTTATCCAAGTGCAGTCTTTGTCAATGACTTTGGTAATATTTATGTCGTATCAAAAAATGGTCTGATTCATGAATATGATACAACCGGTAACTTATTATTTGTCTTTGGTCAAGAAGATGCAACCAATGAAATACTTGGTGTTTTTAGCGGGGCTCAAGATATTGTTGTCGATTCAAACTACAACATCATTATATTAGATCGTGGCCGCGGACAACTACAATTACTTGAACGTAGTGAGTTTACTGCCAGAGTTCACGATGGTCTTCGATCACTGAATCAAGGTTTATACAATGTGAGTGAGTGGGAAGATATTTTACGTATGAACTCTGTGTTTGCACTTGCAAACTCAGTCATTGCACGTACCTATTACCGTACTGCAGATTATGAAACTGCTCTCGATTATTATATGATTGCACAAGATCGAGCAGGATACTCTGATGCTTTTTGGCAAGTAAGAAACAATTTCCTTCAACAATACTTAGGTATGTTTTTATCCATTGGGTTAGCCATAGGATTTGTATACTTTGTTTTAAAAGCGCTCGATAAAAAGTATGCCATTTATCAGCCAATTAGAAATACACAAGCAAAATTGGATGAAGTAAAAATTATTAGAGAGCTTAAACTTGGTATGCAAGTGTTTAGGCATCCAGTAGATACATTCCATGTCATTAAACATGAGAAAAAAGCATCGGTTAAAAGTGCGTTCATATTATATGGATTGTACGTCATTATTAATATTGCAGCAGTATTGTTTACAGGATTCTTATTTAATCAAGTAGATTTAGAATCTTACAATGTACTCACCAGTTTTATCAGTAGTTTTGGGATATTAATGTTATTTGTATTTTCAAACTACTTAATTTCCACATTATCCAATGGTGAAGGATGGTTTAAGGATGTATTTATAGGTACAGCCTATGCCTTAATGCCTTATATTATATTAACGGTGCCGTTAATATTATTAAGCCATGTATTTACATTAAATGAAGTTTTTATCTATCAATCTATTTTAGTATTTAAAGATGCGTGGATGTATATATTAATACTTATTATGGTTTTAGAAATACATAACTATCGTATTAAAGAACTCATTAAAAACATTTTATTAACCATCTTTACGATGGCAGTCATTATAGCCATCTTGTTACTCATATATTTATTAGTCAATCAAATGTATGATTACATTTCAAGTATCATCAAGGAGGTGAGCAATCGTGTTTTCTAGACGTAAACTATTTATTGTAACATTAACATTACTTTTGATAACGATGGTATCAGTGAGTTTTGCATATGTAAATCAAGTGCCACCTTTAAGTGATACAGTAGATGTTACATCTATACCTCCGGTTAGATCGACGCTTTTATCGAATCGTTATACACAACAAGATGATTTAACAATTGTGGATCAAAATCCTTATGTATCTTTAGATGGTCATGAATATTTGGGTACGGATCTACAAAGTAACGTATCACTTTATGTGCATCCTGAAAACTTAAGCTTGAGAGTCATAAATGAGACAACAGGATTTGTTTGGGGTTCTAACATGAACCACGATTATTTAGATCCAGACGATCCATTATATAATCCAAATAACCCACAAACGAATATTGCACAAGAGAATAGTCCAGTATCTATTTCATACTATAATACAAACCAAATACAACTCGTACGCCAAAATGAATATTTTATGGATGGTGCTTTTAGTGGTTCATTTAATCGCACAGATTATGATGATAAGGTTGGGTTTATCGCACGTATGAAAATGCCTAGAACCGGTATTGAATTTGACTTAGATGTTTATTTAGATGAAGAAGGATTACATGTTAAAGTACCTTATGAATCGGTGAAAGATAACGGAAACTTCTTAATTTCCACGATTACAATATACAGAAACTTTGGCTTTACCGTTAAAGATACCATACCGGGTTATGTCTTTGTACCTGATGGTATTGGTGCACTCATTCGTTATGATGGGTCCATGACTAAAAACTTTAGTAAAAGATTTTATGGACCGGATTTAACACTTGCTAGACCGGATATTGAAAGGTACTTAACGGCAGGTGTTTATGGTACTGTCCAAGGTATTCATCAAAATGCGATGTTAACGATTGTTGCATCTGGTGCTGCCAATGCAACACTAACCTATCAATCTCAAAATCCAAACGTAATTTTTAATAAGTTATATACAACATTTGAATATCGTGATAAGTATGTTCAAAGACTTAATCAATCGGGTACATCTACTGTAGAACTTGTTCAAACGTATAAAAATAAGTTTGATATACACTTTATACATAAATTCTTAGATGGTGATGATGCCAACTACGTTGGCTTTGCTAGAAGTTATCGTGATTACTTAACGAAAAAAGGTGTGAAGATATCTAGTATGCCTACAATGGGTAACATACCATTACATTTAGATGTTTTGGCACTAGAAAATAAAGCCACCTGGTTTGGAAGACAAACCGTTAAGATGACATCCACAACCGATATTGCAGCGATGGTTCAAAACTTAAACGACGCAGGTATAGAAGATATTTATGCAACAATTCATGGCTGGCAAAAAGGCGGCTTATCTAAAACAAGTCCGAATTTTGGACGTACAGATAGCGCATTTGGTTCTCTTGATCAAATGGACCTTCCTAATTTAAATGTATTTTATGCAGCAACCCCAACACTTGGTTATGTCGGTGGAAGTGGTTATCGAGGTTCGGATGTTGTTCAAAATCAAGGTAGTGAATTAATTGCCTTATATGATTATTATTTGTTAAATGTAGCGCGTGGATTGGATATTTTAGAGTCAAACTATGCAAAGATTTCAAAGAAAGATATGACCAATCTCAGTTTAGAATCAATGGATCTTTTATATAGTGACCATGATAATTTAATGAGTCGAACAGAAGCTATTGGTATGTTACAGTCATATTTAAATGTTGCCAATAAAACGATGGTTAGTCACCCATTTGATTATTTATTTGGGGCAGATGTCATTAAAGAAATTGAACTATATTCTTCTCAAAGAATCGACTTTACAGATACGGTACCATTTTTAACACTCGTGTTAAGTGGTCAAAAGTTAGTTTTTGGTCGTAGTGCTAACTTCTTTGCTAATACACAAAATGAACTATTAAGAATGATTGATTATCAAGTATACCCTAACTTTTATATGACTAATAAATCGGCAGGTTTACTTCAAAATACCGATTCAAGTTTTATATTTACTTCTAAATTTAGTGATTGGGAAGTGGAACTTAAACGTCAATATCAATATTTAAATGGTGCACTATCACATGTCATAGGTCATGAAATTGTATTGCGAGAAGTATTAGAAGTAGGTCTCATACGCAATACTTATGACAATGGTGTTCAAATATATATTAACTATTCGGGTGATGATTATCATATTGGTGGAATCACCATTGAAAGACTGAGTTATGAGGTGGTCTTATGAAATGGTATGAAAAAGTACTTAAGTTTATAGGACACACCAAAAAAGGTGCACATGGTATCGATGAGCTCATTGTTTTAAATTTTATTAAAATTAAGATGACAAATAAAAAACGTGAGGCTTTTGGTGGGTACTTATTTATAGGTATATGGATTATAGGCTTTTTATGGCTTACCCTTTATCCGATTGTAATGAGTTTAATATATAGTTTTGCGAATGTAACCATTCCAGGTGGTTCAGGTATACGGATTGAATTTATTGGTACCGCTAATTTTGTATCGATCTTAAATGATGTCGCATTCTTAGAGGCTTTACAAGGGTTTGTAATCCAATTGCTTATTTACTTACCACTAACAATCATTATTTCAATGATTATAGCTATGTTATTAAATCAAAAAATACGTTTTAGAGGCTTTTTTAGATCGGTGTTTTTCTTACCAGTAATTATTGCCTCTGGACCAATTATGGCAACACTATTTGGTAGTGGTGAAAGATTAGGTATTATTTCATCAACGTTAGAAGGTGATTTACCTGCTCAACTACAAGCTTTATTACCGACAATCTTTGCTGACTTTGTCAGTAATATGTATGCACATTTAGTCAATATTTTATGGTTTTCCGGGGTTCAAATTATATTGTTTTTAGCAGGCTTACAAAAAATTAATAAAGAAATTTATGAAGCAGCTAGTATTGATGGAGCAAGCCCTTGGGAAAGTTTTTGGAAGATTACACTACCAAGTTTAAAATCAATTATTTTAGTATCTTCAATTTATACAATTGTCATGTTATCAACATTTTCGACCAACCCTGTTCTTTATAGAATCAATGTTGTAAGACAACAATCCTTTGGTCAGGCATCAGCACTTGCATGGGCATACTTTATTGTTGTGGGTATTATTTTAGGTGGGGTGAGTTTCTTATTAACGTATGAAAAGAAAACAACCGCTAAAAAACAATTAGTGGAGGTGAAAAGATAATGGAACAAACTTATAAACCAACACTATCGCGTGTAAGAAGATTATTATTAGGTAAATATTTTTCTGATGGGCTCATCTTTAAGATTATTATTTACTTTTTACTCATTATTATTGGCTTTGTTTTTGTCTATCCAATTTTAATGATGACATCTTATTCATTGATGAGTTTTGAGGATTTAATTAATCCGATGGTACATCAAGTACCATCAGGCTTTTACTTTAATAACTATATAGATGCCTTTAAAGCGCTAGATTACGTTAAAGTTTTTATGCAGTCACTTGTTGTTACATTACTACCGGCACTCATTCAAACATTTGTAGCCAGTTTAATTGGATATGGATTTGCAAGATTTGAGTTTCCGCTTAAAAAAATGTGGCTTGCATTAGTGGTTATTGTCTATATGATTCCTCCTCAAGTGTATATGATACCGAGGTTCGTATTATTTAATGATCTAGGGTTGTTAAATAATGTTGGTTCAGTATTAGTTCCAGCAACCTTTGGTCAAGGTTTAAATGCATCGATATTTATACTTATCTTTTATCAATTCTATCGAATGATTCCTAAAGCATTAGATGAAGCAGCACAAATAGATGGTGCTACAAGATTGTTTATCTACTTTAAAATAGCTATTCCATTATCAATACCTTCATTTATTACATCATTCTTATTTTCATTTGTATGGCAATGGAATGAAACATATCAAACCTTTATATTTTTAGGAGATGGTTGGCAAACACTTCAAACTAGACTCGCAATTTTTGTAAGTGCTGCACAAGGAAATCAAGTCACCATTATAGAGTCTGCCCAAAATGAGGCACAAGCTATGGCCGGAAACATTTTAATTATGATACCAATGTTAATTGTCTACTTTATACTACAAAGACACTTTATTGAAGGTATTGACAAATCCGGTATTACAGGAGAATAATGATGAAAAAAATTACGATAATTTGTATGTTGACATTAACCTTGGTGCTATTGGTGGCATGTCAAAACAATCAAAATCAAACCGATGAAATTACTGCCACTGAAAAAGTAGTACTATTAGAAGAAAAAAGAAAATCCTTTAATTTCTTTTGGCAGACAGCAAACACCAATAAAGAAGATGCTGGTTATGGACTTATACCGGATAGATACCCAACCAATCCAAGTATTTCATCAATCGCATCAGTAGGTTATGGTTTGGCAGCTTATGTCATTGGCGCGGATGCTGGATGGGTCACCTATGAAGCTGCATATGAACGCACCAATTTAACGTTAGATACACTGCTTAATTTAGATAGAATTAATGGATTTTATTACCATTTTTTAAATACTAGAACGGGTGTGCGTGAATGGAATTCAGAAATATCGATTATTGACACTGGCATACTACTCATGGGTGCCATTGCAGCAGCAGAGTATTTTGAAGGTGACATCAAAGATAAAGTCATGCAAATATATGAAGATGTTGACTGGAATTGGTATTTAAATAAATCTACCAATATGTTTTATATGGGTTATAGCCCTGAAAGTGGATTTAGTGGTGCCTGGGATCATGTCTCTGAACAACTCATGCTTTATGTTTTAGCTGCTGGTGCACCAATACATTCAACATCCAATACACCATATAACACAGTATTAGATGTTCAAATGAATAACTATAAGGGTGTATATATATCAGAAAATAATCCAGAACTTTCTGTTACAACGCCATTTTATTACACCTTTAATGGATCACTTTTCCAACATCAATTCTCACATGCATTTATTGATTTTAATACATACATTGATCCTAATGGTATTAATTGGTTTGAAAATGCAAAACTAGCAACACTTGCAAACTATGCATACACACAAGACTTTAGTCATATTTATAAAACATATGGACCAAATAGTTGGGGACTATCTGCATCAGATGGGCCGGGTGAATATAATGCATACGGATCAAAACCTGCTAAAAGTCATCGCCATAATGGTACTGTAGCACCTTATGCAGCGGTGGCATCAATTAACTACACACCAAAACTAGCAGCAAGCGCTGCATTACACTACTACAACATAGAGGGACTGTTTGGTACATACGGATTTAAGGATGCTTATAATCTTGGTTTACATGATCCAAACTTAAATATTGGATTAGCAAATAAAACACCTTGGATGGCAAAAGATGTCATTGGTATTGATAAAGGTATCACGTTAGTGATGCTTGCAAACTATGATAACCAAATCATATGGAACCTAATTATGAAAAATGATGCAGTCTTGGCGGGTTTAACAATTTTAGGGTTTACAAAAAACGCATAAAAACATAGAAAACAATTAAAATACTTGAAAAAGTAACCGTTTTCATATATAATATAAATGAATCTATCGAAACGTTTCAATTTCGATAAAAACAAGCAATAACAAAAAAAGGACGAACGAAAAGGAGAAAAAGTAATGAAGAAAATATTCACTAGTTTCATTTTAGTTTTAGGTCTTGTCTTATTGGCAGCATGTGACCCTGCTGGCACAAAAGATACGACAAAACCAGTGATTACAGGTGCTGATCCAATTACGATTCAAGTTGGTGATGAATTTGATCCACTTGAAGGGGTTAGTGCAACAGATGATGTTGATGGTACAATTACCTTAACCTTAGCCAATGTTACAGGTACAGTAGATACTACTCAACCTGGAACATATGAATTAACTTATAAGGTAAAAGATAAGGCAGGTAATGAAGCTGTTAAAGTGCGTGTAGTTACCGTTGAAGAAGAACCAGGCGAAGAACCTTTAGCTAACTTAGTCGGCGGGGATTTTGAAAGAGAAACAATTGCCGGTGTTGATGGTTGGACAACTTGGTTTGATGCATCTACTGGTTATGATGTTGAATATAACATCGTCAGTGGTGAATTAGTCATTGATATTAAAGACTCTGGTGAAGCTGATACACAATGGTGGGCTGTCCAAGTTCAATATAACAAAATTAATTTAGAAGCATTCCAATCTTATACTTTATCATTTAAAGTAAAAGCAGATGAAAAGCGTTATATGAACTATCAAATCCAAGGTGGCGGTATCCCGGGTGGTAAAGCATTTGGTGAAAACAACTTTACTGAGGTTACAACTGAATGGCAAACTGTAACAATGGACTTTTATGTTCGCGGCGATGCAACAGATGCACAACTACAATTTGCATTTGGTAACTTTGCTGCTGAAACAGGTGTTCCTGAAGAGTTTAAACGTGTTCATACTAAAGTTTACTTAGATGACGTTATTATCTTAGAAGGTCCTGAACTTGAAAATCAAGCACCAGAAATTACTGCTCAAGACTTAGTTATTAAAACTGGTACACCGACTGGATTAAAAGCTGGTATTAGTGTATTTGATGACTTTACAGATATTACTGTTGCTGATGTTACTGTAACACAAATAGAAGGTGAAACATTTGATCCTCAAAACCCTGCAAAAGGTGTTTATGTATTTGAAGTTACAGCAGAAGATGAAGAAGGTTTAGAAACTAAGGTAGAAAGAACCATTACGGTTGCTGATCCTTGGAACCGTCCAACAACATTTGCGATTACTGCAGAAGGTGGTTGGGAAGTTGCTAATGCACCTGGTTGGTTCATTAGACAAGTAGATCAAGAAAATTCTGAAAACTGGTTAAGCCATCAAGATAACGAAGATGGTTCTGTTGAAATTACGATTGAAAAGATAGCATCAGGTGATTGGCGAGCATCTTATAGATTAGGTGAAATCCAATTCTTTGCAGGTACATACACAATTACCTTTGAAGCTAAAGCAGATATTGCAAGAGATATCCGTGTTGCAATTGAAGGTGCTGGTCTATCTAATGAAGAAGCATATAAACATATTGAACTGACTGAAGATTGGGCAACAATTACATTAGTCTATGAATTTGAAAATGATCAATTTAATAAAGGATTAGACTTCTGGTTTGGTACACTTACTGAAAGAGTCGAACCAAACCCATATACGGAAGCAGACGATATTTTAACAACTGTTTACTTTAGAAACTTAAATGTAACATACGAAGAGTAAATCAGTATACATAAAATATATAATGATAGGTGATTGCACACGCAATCACCTATTTTCTTTTATAAGGAAATGATCATCATGCAATATGATAAAAATCAACGATGATAGCACTTATCAAGTATAATAAGGATACATCGTTATATTAAAGGAATCGTTTATGAAAAAGTTATTTAAATATATTCGAATCATTAGTTTATCCACCTTATACGAAAAGAAAAGAAAAAAATGATTAAAAAGTTATTAAAATAATATAAATAAATAAGGTTAGGAGGAATACCCATGAGCGTTTATTTTTATGGTTGTATATCTTTAGATGGTTATTTAGCGACCAAAGATCACGATTTAACTTGGTTATATGAATCTGGGACTACTGAGTCAACAGGTTATGATAAGTTTTATGAGAATATGGATATTGTTGTGATGGGTAGGAAAACCTTTAATGAAATTTTAAAGGTTGGCCAACCGTATCAATTTTATCCTAAGACTAAAAACTATGTCTTTACAAGTGATACAACAATTCGTGAAGACGGCTTTAAGTTTATTAATCAAGATGTTATTGAATTTATAAAAACGTTAGACAAAAATAAAAACATATGGATTGTTGGTGGAAACACCTTGGTTGCGCCATTGTTAGATCATGATTTGTTTGATGTAATGTATATACAAATAGCACCCGTTTTATTAGGTGAAGGTATTCCACTTTTCACACAAAAAGCTCAATTAAAAAGATATGAATTAAAAAAAGTACATCAATACGATCAATTTGCTGAATTGATATACTATAAAAAATAATGGATGAATATAGATAAAAAACATATTTCTTTTATCTATGTATATCTAAAAGTGAAAGCATACTTGCATGGTATAATATGAGTATATTCTTCAAAGTATATATAAATATCACGGGTAAAAATCTAACATAAAATGCAAGATGCATTTTATGTTCATTTGTGCCACGGGGTATCAATTGAAGTGAAAAACACCCATATCTTGTCATATAGGTGTACAATGTCATACTAAAACCATATGATAGTTTCGTCAAAAAGGAGTAATACTTATGGAATTTAATACTGTTCAGTCTGTATTAGAATTAGTAAAAAATGGACAACCAGTTATTGTTGTAGATGATCACGATTTAAAAAATACAGGTAGTTTAATTTTTAATGCAGAAAAGTTAAATACTAAAAGCATTAATTTTTTAAAACAACATGGTGATAAATATATTTATGTTGCTGCCAACAAATTGCATTATAAAGGTTTAAACATTAATCCGGTTTATGAAGTTGTTGGTTCGATGCATGCATTTAAAGATACAACCATATCTATATCAGATACGAATAAAGATGATTCTAATAACATATTAGAAACTATACAATCTGTTTTAAACAGACAAAAGGTTGAATACCAAACCAGTGGTGTTGTCTTTCCATTAATTACAAGATTAGGGGGTACCCTAAAAAGGGTTGCACACCCTGAGGCGATTGTTGATTTATCGGAGTTAGCAGAATTAAAACCAGTCGGTGTTTTATCATTGCTCGTAAATGAGAAAAAACAACCGATGCAGTTAGAAGAAATTATGGCATTTTCAACGAACAACAATATTCCAATTGTCACAGTTGAATCCATTATACGCTTTAGAAATATGACGGAAAGTCTTGTTAAAAAAGCAGCTGAAGCCAACCTACCAACCATTCATGGTGATTTTAAAATGGTTGGATTTGAAAATGCTATTACAGGTGAACATCATGTGGCACTTGTTAAAGGTGATATTGGTCCTGATGATGAAGTCTTAGTCCGTGTTCACTCTGAATGTTTAACTGGTGATGCATTTGGTTCTTTAAAATGTGATTGTGGAGAACAATTACATGTTGCATTAGATAAAATTGAAAAAGCAGGTAAAGGTGTATTACTTTACATGCGACAAGAAGGTCGCGGTATTGGTCTAATTAATAAAATCAAAGCATATCACTTACAAGATCAAGGGCTAGATACTGTGGATGCAAATATTGCATTAGGATTTGAAGAAGACTTAAGAGATTATGGTATTGGTGCACAAATACTTAAAGATCTTGGTGTAAAACATATGAAACTGATGACCAATAATCCACTTAAGATTTCAGGACTATCTGGTTATGGGTTAGATATTTCCAGTAGAGAACCAATCATCTTAAATCACAATGAAAAAAATGAAGCATACTTAAGAACCAAACAAAAACGTATGGGTCATTTATTGAAGTATAAAGATTAATCTATATTTAAACTAAAATTAGTGTTATAATAGCCTCACTAAAGAAACTGAAGTGAGGATAAAATAACATGTATAAAAACTTTAAAACAAGCATTTTTGGTGTCCTTTTAATATCCATCATGCTTTTTTTAATTGCTTGTAGTCCAAGTGAAGCGACGATAGAAGAACCAACCTATCAAATTAATTACTTAACCGATGGTGGTAGTACAATTCCACATCAAACGTATGTTGAAGGTGATACGATTATTTTACCGGATGCACCAACTAAAACTGGTTATACATTTTTAGGTTGGGATAGTCAGGTTCCTGAAAAGATGCCTGCAAATGATATTACCCTAAAAGCGCTTTGGAACGCAAAAACATATACAATTAACTTTAATACAGATGGTGGATCTGTTATCGAAACCATAACATTGGCATATGAAGCATCAATTGATCATATCCCTTCACCAACTAAAGTAGGACATACATTTATAGGCTGGGACAAACCAATACCAGAAAAGATGCCAAATGAAGATATAACACTTAAAGCTTTATGGGAAGTGAATAACTATACCATAACGTTTGATACCGAAGGTGGTAGCACTATTCCAAGTCAAACATTAGCATATCATGAACCGATATCTACACCAGAAGATCCGGTCAAAGATGGTTATAATTTTGTTGGTTGGGATGCCGATCTACCAGATTTGATGCCTGCAGAAAACATCACGCTTCGTGCAGCTTGGGAAAAAATCATTGTGGAATCGGATGAAACCTTTACAGAAAACTTTGAAAGTTTACAAAGTATAAAAGATAGTGGAGAAAACTCAAGTGAATACTTAGATTACGATTATATTGGCCAAAGCTATGTACGATGGGAACTCGTTAATGCACGTATTGATCTAGGTATGAAACAAGGTGGTAACGCGATCACGCTCGGTGGCTTTGGTAATGATTATACTGAAGCTGGTATGGGTAGAATTTATGCAGAAAATATTCATGATGGTATCAGTTACTTACATTTTGATGCAAGATTACCATTTTCACCAAAATCAACATACCCACAAGGACCAGGTAAAGATAAGGCACAAAATGTTTTAATTAAAGTATTTATTAATGATGAACTGATTCAAACACTTAAGTTTGAAAACGATGATGTTGCTCATAAAGGTTATACATTTAAATTAGATAACTTAAATATTGTCGGTACATACAGTCTATCCATTGAAGTTAGCAGTGGACACCGCTTAACACTTGATAATATATTATGGATCACTAATAAAAATGGAGAAGCACAAACTGACCCAATCACTATCGACTTTGAATTAAGTAGTTTTGATTTTGACTATTCGGAAAATATTCATGTTGTGTCCGATATAGAATTTGTTTTTAAAGAAGTTCACGCCAACATTATGCATGCAGATAAAGAGCTTGATTATATGGATTCATCAAAAGGTTCAAAAGTTGCAAGATTTAGAGGTAACAGTAACCATTATTTAAGTACACCAACTGCTTATATGTATAATGTGGAATACTTCGATAGTATTTCAAGCATATCATTTGATGCTAGATTATTTGGTTCAGATAGTTTCTTTACATATGATAGTGTTATTAACGTCTATTATCAAACATCTACCAATGATGATTTTATTCTATATGAAACGATTGATGATTTAACGCCATACTTTGAAACATATCAAATGGATATGAGCTTTTTATTTAAATAATGTTATGTACAAGTTCCTTCAATGTTGGTAAAACTTCCTTTTCAAACCAAGGATTTTGTTTAAACCAACGCACATTTAATGGTGAAGGATGTGGTAAAGGTATATATTTAGGTAAATAGGATTGATAAGATGATACTGTTTCAGTGAGATTCTTTTTTGCATTTTCCCCTAGATAGTATTTTTGACTATAGTTTCCAATTAAAATAATAAGTTGAACTTCTTTTAATAAAGCAAGTATTTTAGGATGCCACATCGGTGCAAAATCTTTTCTAGGTGGTTTATCTCCGGTTTTAGCTTTACCTGGAAAGTAAAAGTCCATTGGTAATTGGCCAAAAATCGTATTATCATAAAATGTTTTTTCATCTACCCCCAACCACTGTCTTAGGCGGTTACCACTCAGGTCTTGCCAGGCAATATTTTTTTCTTGAGTTTTAATGCCAGGAGCTTGACCAATAATGAGGATTTTTGATTGAACACTCACATCAAATAAAGGTTTCCAACCTTTTTTTGTGTATTCTATTTGATCTGGATGGCGCATTATTTCATCTTTAATATGTTCAATTGTCATAAAAAATACTCCTTTCGTGTTAAAATAATGAAAATAGCAAGGTGGGTACGATAAAATATAGTAAAGGGGTAATGTATTGTGAATCAGCAATTAACAAACCAACTCAATATGATCAAGTTTTTAATTAAAGCTGCTTATCAAGTGATTGTAGTCAACCTTGTGTTTTCTATCATTTATTGGGCTGTTTTTACAGGATTTGATACATGGACAGAGACCTTGCTTTACTGGCTTAAATATATCATAGTGCCCTTATTAATTACAACTATCGCAACTTACATAAGTTCTAAATTGATTTATTCAGATCGGTTTTCATTAAGTGTTAATAAATATATCATTATCTTTTTAATGATTTTTATTGCATGTGTACTATCGATTATTCATAATATTGTCATTGTCTTATTGCTTGGATTTATTATCCCTATTTTTATATCCACCTTATTTTCGGATACATTGCTTACAACAATAACCTATCTTGTTTCACAAGTGATGTTATTTGTTGTTGCAACAATTAATTATCTTATCACTGTCAGAGAATATGGTAGCTATCTATTTACAGAAACACTGGTTTCTACAGGCATGTTACTTGTTGCTTATTTGATGTCAAAAGTTATCATTAATTACAATGAAGCTAACATTCGCAGTATGGATATTATGTATAATGAAAAAATGGAATTAGAAGGTAAAATCAATATTGATGCTTTAACCGGTATATATAATCGCCGAGCATTCGACAGCTACTTTAAAAAAACATTTACAACTACAAAAGAAAAAAACGGATTTTTGGCTTTAGTTATTTTAGATATTGACGATTTTAAAGAAATCAATGACACTTATGGACACGCCAAAGGCGATGAAGTCTTAACAAACTTATCAAATGTTTTATTAAGGCATCAATCAGAAGCTATACACGCTTTTAGAATTGGTGGTGATGAGTTTGCTATTATCATTGAGCAATCAATGAATATCGATGATTTCATGACAACCATCTTAAGTGATGAGCGTATCTATAATAAAATGCAAACCAGTTATGGTTATGCATCATACAATTTAGAAATGGATAATGAACAAACATTATTTGAAATGGCTGATAGCGCATTATATCAAACCAAAAGAAAAAATAAATACAAGAATATATAAAAAGCAGGTAAATATTTTAATATATGAAACACACCTGCTTTTTATAATTAATCATTTTGATCTTGAATGAGAAACGGCATACCCTTTAATATGAAATTAGAAGAGTTGATTTTATATGTGTTGGTTAGGTCACCTTCGATTTTAACTGGGTTTGTAAAGTAAAAATGCACTATTATATGTATGAGTTTTAGGTGGTACAAAGAAAAATCTTTTTTTGGTCTCTTTCAAAATAGATTTGTTTAAAAGAAATTTTAGAGATAAGTTTACCCTCAACGACCTTCTAAGGTACTTTAAAACTGAAAAAAAGCGTAACTATCAAAGCTGTTTGTCACATCATCAATATCGATACCTTGTTCAACCATATGAAAGACATAATCTTTTTTTAAAACATAGCGTTCAACGTAACGCTTTGATTCATTGTAAATGAGCATACGATCCATAAACTCTATAATTGAGTAATTGCTTGAAGTAAACTGTAGTTCCCTAAATAGTTCAGCGCGCTTATTTAAATCATCATTGATTTGACTGACAGTTGTATTATGATGAAGAATTAACAAGCTAAATAACGTACTTGAACCAAATGAAGCAAACGCGATAATAATAGCTGCAATACGGATACCAATGACATCAATTCGGGCAGCTAAATATTCATCAAATACGAGCGATAAAATGGACAAAATTAATATTAAAATACTAAAAATAATAACGACACTAAAGATAATAAGTTGTTTTCTTTTCATAGGCACCCCCGGTATGTATATTATACGATAAATCATAAAAAAATATACTGTATTTTATATTCATATATTTGTAAATGTGGTATGATTAATTATAAAAAAAATTATAAAGGAGTGTGCATCAGTGGCAAAATTAGATCAAAGTAAAACCCCTTTTTATGATCAACTAAAAAACTATGGACAATCACATATCATATCACTTGATGTACCAGGACATAAGCTTGGTGCAATCGACAACCCATTTAGACGTTTTATCGGACCACACTTGTTTTCATTGGATGCAAATGCACCTAAAGGATTAGATAATCTATCTAAACCCAAAGGCGTTATTAAAGAGGCTCAAATGCTAGCAGCGGATGCTTTTGGTGCAGATCATGCATATTTTTTAATGAATGGCACCTCCCAAGGTATTATGGCAATGATTATGACTGCAGTCCGTGCTAAAGAAAAAATTATTATACCTAGAAATGTCCATAAATCTGCGATTAATGGACTTATTTTATCTGGTGCAAGACCTATTTTTATGAAACCTTATATGGATCACGATTTAGGTATTGCTAATGGTATTAATATTGAAGAGTTAAAAGAAACAATTATGGAGCATCCTGATGCAAAAGCCGTATTTGTTATTAATCCGACTTATTTTGGTGTAACTTCTGATTTAGAAGAAATTGTTAAAATAGCACATGCACATGGTATGTTAGTATTATGTGACGAGGCACATGGTGCTCATTTTGGATTTAATGATAATCTACCAGTAAGTGCGATGGCAGCTGGTGCTGATATGGCGGCAGGTAGTATACATAAAACAGTTGGCTCATTGACACAGTCATCCATTTTACTTCTCCAAGGAGATCGTATTGAACCAAGCCGTGTGCAATCTACATTAAATATTTTACAATCAACCTCGCCATCAGGGTTATTTATGGCCTCACTTGATACTGCACGAAGCCATATTGCAATCCATGGTAAAACTGCATTAGATAAAGTGATTCAAATGGCTAAAGAAACAAGGGATCGTATCAATGTAATTCCAGGCTTAAAAGCAATTACCAAAGACTATATTCAAGCGAATAAAGGGTTTAACTATGATGAAACTAAAATTATGGTTAAAGTTTCTGATTTAGGTATTACAGGTTTTGAAGCATACAATATATTAAGAGAAAAATTTAATATTCAAATGGAGTTAGCAGAAACACATTTAATATTAGCTGTATTATCTATAGGAACAACCCAACAAGATTTAGATCGTTTTGTTGAAGCGCTTCAAGGTTTAACAGCATTTAAAAAGGATGTAAAAATTGCACATAAAATCCGTTTTACATATCCAGATTCATATACAAGACCACGTGAAGCTTACCATGCACCGAAAAAATATGTAAAAATTGAAGAAGCATTAAATGAGGTTGCTGCAGAAAACATTATGGTCTATCCACCTGGTATACCACTTGTTATACCGGGAGAGATAATTAATCAAGAAATACTAGATGACCTAGATTTTTATACAAAACAAGGTTCAACCATCTTATCTGATACAGAAGATGATACGATTAAAGTCGTTGATAAAGATATATGGTTTAAATATGAGGGAGATTTATGAAGTTAAAAAAAGTAGATTTATCATTCCAATCTTGTACAGCAGATTATGATGAAGCAGATGTAGTTATTTTTTCAGTACCAATGGATGCAACTACATCATTTAGACCGGGTACAAGATTTGCTGGCAATGCTATTCGAGTAGATTCTATAGGTGTTGAGTGGTATTCGCCTTATAGAGATGCGGACTTAAAAGATTTTAAAACCGTAGATACAGGTGATTTGGATTTACCAATTGGCGCAGTTGAAGATGCATTAGATATTGTATATCAAGCAACAAAACAAGTTGTTAAAGACAATAAATTACCGATGGTCATTGGTGGTGAGCACTTAATTTCATATCCAGTAATAAAGGCACTGCATGAAGCATATGATGATTTGCATGTTATACATTTGGATGCACATACAGATTTAAGAGAAAGTTTTTTTGGTAGAGCATTATCACATGCAACATTTATGAGACAAGCTCATAAATTCTTAGGAGACCATAAGATATTTCAGTTTGGTATTCGAAGTGGAGATAAGCATGAATTTGAATGGGCTAAAAGGCATATCCACCAACAAAAGTTCGATTTTACTGGTTTAGATAAAGTCGTTGAAAAAATCAAAGACAAACCAGTTTATATTACAATCGATTTGGATGTATTAGATCCATCTGTATTTCCTGGTACAGGAACACCAGAACCGGGTGGTGTGCAATATAAGGATCTATTATGGACTTTTGATCAATTTGAAAAGTTAAATCACATAGTCGGAGTAGATATTGTTGAACTATCTCCTTACCTAGATCCAAGTGGAGCATCGAATGCTGTAGCAGCTAAATCTTTAAGAGAATTGATATTAATCTTACATAAACAAAAATTAAAATAGTATATAACGCACCTAAATTTCATCTAATAGGTGCGTTATTTTATTTATATTTTTAAATTTTAATTTTAGGTCATTTTTCTATAGAATTTGTAAAACATATGTGTTACAATAGAGTTGGTGATTATATGAAAAAGAATGAATATATTAACGTTCGTATCGATGAAGAGACAAAAACAAAAGCAGAAGAGATATTAAAAAACTTTAACTTAAGAATCTCTGATGCAGTCAACATATTTTTAAGGCAAGTAGTACTTGAAGAAGGTATTCCTTTTGATGTTAAGTTGCCACAATATGAAAAAGCATACATAGAATTAGAAAAGGCGGTTGCTTATAATGCTTTTGGTGGAGGTATTCCAAGTGATTATGCCAATAACATCTTAAAGCTGTATGCAAAAGACTTAATTGACTTAGATACAGCAGTGTTTGCATTAAGTAGGAAAATACGATGAACGATCCATATTTTTATGAAGGTACCAACACTCATGTCAATGTCATGGGAATACGTGACAAAGCACTCTTAAAAACCTACACTGCTAATCAATTTGGCCTTGCAATGCTAAAAATACTTAAAAATCCACCAAAAATAGAAAGTTCATTTGACTTTCTAAAGCTACATAAATTGCTATTTGAGAATGTTTTTCCATGGGCAGGAGAAATTAGAACTGTTAATATGACAACTTCAGAATTCATCTTAGGTGATGGATTAGTTGAGTTTGCAGACTATAAAACAATTGAAGAAGAATTGGTTCAAATTGACAATAAATATCAAGGATATCCTTGGAAATTTGTATCGAAAAATGAGTTTATTGATCATTTATGTAAGTTCATTGTAGACATTTGGGTCATACACCCATTAAGAGAAGGTAATACTAGGACCCTTATCGTCTTTATGGATCTATTTGTTAGAAAATACGGCTACCATATTGATTTGGAAGGGTTCGAATTAGCAAGTAATGATTTAAGAAACGGATTTGTTTGGGGAGCTATCGGAGAATTTTTAAATATTAAAACTATTTTAGATAAAATTGTTATCCATGATGAAAAATAATTGGCCCAAATGTTGTATAAATGCCAAAATGTGTGCAAAATAACCACATTTGGTTAACACCGTAAGTTTTAAAAAGCCTTTTTTACTATAAATTGGCTTTTTTATTATATAATCTATGTAGTAATAAACTATTTAATTAGGAGGAAGTTTATGATCGCAAAGAAATATGATGCTTCGAAAGTTAAGCAATTTCAGATACTTGATCAACACGGTAAGATAGTGAACGAAAAAATGGAACCTAAATTACCGAAAGAAACATTGTTAAAAATGTATAAGACTGCAGTTTTAGGACGTAATGCTGATATTAAAGCATTACAATACCAAAGACAAGGTCGTATGCTAACCTATGCTCCAAACATGGGGCAAGAGGCGGCACAAATTGGTATGGCTGCTGCAATGGAACCACAAGATTGGAATTCACCAATGTATAGAGAGTTAAATACTTTATTATATCGCGGTGATAAACTAGAAAACATTTTCCTATATTGGTATGGTAACGAAAGAGGATCTATTAAACCTGAAGGTGTTAAGATTTTACCTACAAATATTATTATTGGTTCTCAATCAAACATTGCTGCTGGTTTAGCAATGGCATCAAAGATTAGAAAAACAGATGAAGTTACTGTATTTACAATTGGTGACGGTGGTACAGCACACGGAGAGTTCTATGAAGGACTAAACTATGCTGCATCCTTTAAAGCACCTGTTGTTGCAGTGATTCAAAATAACCAATGGGCAATTTCTACACCAGTTAGAAAAGCTTCTAACTCAGAAACCCTAGCTCAAAAAGGTGCTGCATTCGGTATTCCATTTATTCAAGTTGATGGTAACGACATGTTAGCTATGTATGTTGCAACAAAAGAAGCTTTAGACCGCGCAAGAAACGGCGAAGGTCCAACTTTAATTGAAGCAATTACATATCGTATGGGACCTCATACGACATCAGATGACCCATCTATTTATAGAACTAAAGAAGAAGAAAATGAATGGGCTAAAAAAGATCCGATCGATAGATTTAAAAAATATCTCATTGATAAAGGCTATTGGTCAGAAAAAGAAGACAAAAAATTAGAAGAAGAAGTATTAGAAGAAATTAATGATACATTCAAGAAAGTTGAAAGTTATGGTGCAAACGTAGAGCTTATCGAAATCTTTGAACACACATATGCAGAAATGACTCCTCAACTTAAAGAACAATACGAAGAACACAAAAAGTATTTGGAAGGAGTAAAGTAATATGGCAATCATCACACTATTAGAAGCAATTAATCAAGCGTTAGACCAAGCGATGGAAAAAGATGAGTCTATCGTAGTATTTGGTGAAGATGCTGGTTTTGAGGGTGGCGTTTTCCGTGTCACTGCAGGACTTCAAAAGAAATACGGTGAAACTAGAGTATTTGACACACCGATTGCTGAATCTGCAATTGTAGGTTCTGCTGTGGGTATGGCAATTAATGGATTAAAACCAGTTGCAGAAATTCAATTTGATGGTTTTATCTTCCCAGGTTATACAGACTTAGTAACACATGCTGCGCGTATGCGTAACCGTAGCCGTGGACAATTTACAGTGCCAATGGTATTACGTTTACCACACGGTGGTGGTATTCGTGCATTAGAACACCACTCTGAAGCGCTTGAAGTATTATTTGGCTCTATTCCAGGCTTAAAAGTAGTTACACCTTCTACACCATATGATGCAAAAGGTTTACTACTTGCTGCAATTAATGATCCAGACCCAGTAGTATTTTTAGAACCAAAGAGAATTTATAGAGCAGGTAAACAAGAAGTTCCGGCAGAAATGTATGAAATTCCAATTGGTAAAGCAAAAGTTGTTAAACAAGGCTCTGACATGACTGTTGTAGCATGGGGTTCAATTGTTCGTGAAGTAGAAAAAGCAGTTAAACTTGTTGAAGCAGAAGGTATTTCTGTTGAAATTATAGACTTAAGAACTATTTCTCCAATTGACGAAGAAACTATTTTAAACTCAGTTAAGAAAACTGGTAAATTCATGGTTGTTCATGAAGCAGTTAAATCTTATGGACCAGGTGCTGAACTTATTTCCTTAGTGAATGAAAAAGCATTCTTCCATTTAGAAGCTGCACCAGTACGTTTTACAGGATTTGACATCACTGTACCTTTAGCTAGAGGTGAACACTATCACTTCCCACAACCTGAAAAGATTGCGGCTTACATTAGAAAATTAGCTAAAGCAAGACCATAAGGAGGTACAACATATGTATGAATTTAAATTTGCCGATATCGGCGAAGGTATCCATGAAGGTACCGTCTTAGAATGGAAATTTAAAGTTGGTGACAAAGTAAAAGAAGGCGAAACTTTAGTCATTGTTGAAACAGATAAAGTGAACGCTGAATTACCATCACCAGTTGATGGAACAATTGTATCCATCGGTGCTCAAGAAGGTGAAGAGATACATGTTGGACAAGTTATTGTTACAATTGATGATGGATCAGGCACACCTGCAGCAGCAAGTGCACCTGCACAAACTCAAGCAGTTGCTACACCTGCACCTGCACCACAAGCAACTTCATCTCAAGGTGAAGTATATGACTTTAAATTTGCTGATATCGGAGAAGGTATCCATGAAGGTACTGTCTTAGAATGGAAATTTAAAGTTGGCGACAACGTTAAAGAAGGTGACACACTAGTCATCGTTGAAACAGATAAAGTGAATGCTGAATTACCATCACCAGTTGACGGCCAAATCTTAAAATTAGGTAAGGCTGAAGGCGAAGTCATCCATGTAGGTGAAACTGTTGTCTTAATTGGACAAGATGGGGCAACATTAGATTCTGCACCAGCTACTACACAACCAGCTGCAGAACCTAAAAAAGGCGCTGGTGTTGTTGGAGAAATCGAAGTATCTGATGACATTATTGGTGGCTCAGAAGAAATTCAAGTTGTTCAAACAACAGGTAAAGTATTAGCATCACCAGTTGCACGTAAACTTGCAGCTGACTCAGGTATTGATATTGCAACTATTAAAGGTACAGGCGAACAAGGTCGCGTGATGAAAGCTGACGTTGAAAATGCTAAAGCACCAGCTAAAGCAGCACAACCAGCACAAGCAGCTGCACCTCAAGCAGGTACACCAGCACCAGCATTTGCTGCTGCAGGTAAACCTGATGGCGATGTTGAAGTTGTTAAGATTACACGCTTAAGAAAAGCTGTGTCTAACGCAATGACACGTTCAAAATCTATTATTCCTGAAACAGTATTAATGGATGAAATTAATGTTGATGCATTAGTTAAGTTTAGAAATGAAGCTAAAGTAGTTGCTGAACAAAAAGGTATTAAACTCACTTATATGGCTTTAATTTCTAAAGCAGTATTAGTAGCATTAAAAGAATTTCCAATCTTCAATGCATCATTTAACCATGATACAGATGAAGTATATATGAAGAAATTTGTCAACTTAGGTATGGCAGTTGATACACCAGATGGATTAATTGTTCCAAACATTAAAAATGCTGATAGATTAAGTGTCTTTGAACTTGCAACACAAATTCGTACTTTAGCAGACGATACAATTGCACGTAAGATTACTTTAGATCAACAAACAGGTGGAACATTTACAATTACAAACTTCGGTTCTGCAGGTATTGCATTTGGTACACCGGTTATTAACTACCCAGAACTTGCAATTTTAGGTATTGGTAAAATTGATAAGAAACCTTGGGTTGTTGGTGATGAAATTAAAATTGCACATACACTACCATTATCATTAGCTGTTGACCACAGAATTATTGATGGCGCAGATGGTGGAAGATTCTTAATGAGAATTAAAGAATTATTAGGTAACCCAACATTATTAATGTTGAGTTAAGAAAGGAGCTCCATATGTCAAAAACTTATGATATCGTTATAGTTGGTGGGGGTCCAGGTGGATATGTTGCTGCCATTAAAGCAGCACAATATGGTGCGAGTGTTGCACTGGTTGAAAAAGAAGTTGTTGGTGGTATTTGTTTAAACCACGGTTGTATTCCAACTAAGACTTATTTAAAATCAGCTAAAGTATTTAACACCGTAACAAAGTCAAGCGACTTTGGTGTTACTACAACAGGTGCATCATTTGACTGGTCTAAAATAGTAAAAAGAAAAGATGGCGTTGTTAAGCAATTAACAAACGGTATCGGATTCTTATTAAAGAAAAATGGCGTCGACGTTTTCAACGGATTTGGTGAAGTAAAATCTGCGAATGAAGTTGTAGTAGACGGCCAATCACTAAAAACAAAAAATGTTGTTATTGCAACCGGTTCATCTGCTGTTGTGCCACCAATTCCTGGTGTTAAAGAAGCGTATGAAAAAGGTATTGTTGTAACAAGCCGTGAACTTTTAACAGTCACTGATTATCCAAAATCTATTGTTATTGTAGGTGGTGGTGTCATTGGTGTTGAGTTTGCAACAATCTTTAATTCATTTGGTTCAAAAGTTACCATCATTGAAATGATGGATGGCATCTTACCAACAATGGATGATGATGTACGCACAGCTTACGCTAAGACATTAAAACGTGATGGTATTGAAATTTTAACGAAAGCAGAAGTTAAATCAGTTAAAGATCATGACGTCACTTACTTATTAGATGGTAAAGAAACAACCATTAAAGGTGATTTAATCTTAATGGCTGTAGGTACCCGTGCAAACTCTAAAGGTTTAGAACACTTAGGGTTAGAAATGGATAGAGCAAACATTAAAACCAATGAATTCCTACAAACAAATGTCCCAGGCATTTACGCTATTGGAGACGTTAACGGTAAATTCATGTTAGCTCACGTTGCTGAACACGAAGGTATTACTGCAGTTCAGCACATTTTAGGTAAAAATCCATTACCAATGAATTATGATCAAATTCCTTCTGCAATCTATGGTTTCCCAGAAATTGCAGCAATCGGTTTAACCGAAAAAGAAGCAAAAGAAAGAGGCATTGACTACAAAGTTTCTAAAGTGCCTATTGCAGCAATCGGTAAAGCTGTAGCAGATGGTGAAAGAGAAGGATTTGTTAAACTTATTGTTGATAACAAATACTTAGAAGTTGTTGGTGCACATATTTATGCATACAATGCAACTGAATTAATTTCAGAATATGCAGTAGCGATGGCATCAGAAGCAACAGCTTATGAAATTGCACATGCAATTCATCCACATCCTACATTATCTGAATTAACAAAAGAAGCAGCACACGGTGCGATTGATAAAGCAATCCACATTTAATTAGTCTGCAAAGCATAAAGATATAAATAAACATGGCACGCCTACATTGTGGGTAACGTGCCATGTTTTATTTTTGTGTTGGTATTTGAAAATTTTTTAGTATAATAGAATGTTGACAAATAATTTGGTAGTTATCTTAAGAAGGCAGGAAAACATATTATATGAAGTTATTTAAAAAAATTATGGTGCATGTCATAGGATTTTCAATTATGACATTTGCTGTATCACTTATTGTAAAATCTCAACAAGGTGCATTCCCTTACGATGCAATAAGTTATTATATATCACAATTAATACCACATGATTTTATGACCATCGGTAGAGCATCCATTTTATTTGGTTCTATATGGATATTATTAAACTTTATTGTTATTAAAAAAGCATACGTATTTTGGTCATTTATTATTGTACTTGGTTTTGGATCATTAATGGATGTTTGGTTTTTAACTGTACTAAGTAATTATAGTGCTATAAATCACGAACTTTGGTTTAATGTAATCATGGCATTTTTCGGATTAATCCTTTTAGGATTTAGTTTATCCATTATTATTACAAATAAAACGATGCCAATGGCACCGTCTGAAGTGTTTTTAATTCATATAAAGCAATTTATTAATAAAACATGGATTGCTAAAGTATTAATTGAAATTGTAATGATTGCCCTAGCCATCATACTAGCAACAATTGCTAAAGACTTTATTCAAATCGGCTGGTTTACACTCGTTTCTGCATTCCTATTAGGACCAATTATTGGACAGTTTGAAAAAGTTGTTGTACCGGCACTTGGGGATTTATCTTAATAATTTATGTAAAAAGCATTTGATAAACTTCAGGTGCTTTTTTCTTTAAAAAACTTAAGTCTGTCGGGAAAAGCCTTTCGCCAACCAAGCTAGATGATAAGCTTAATGCTAAGCTTTGTTGGTGCACTATGAGTGCTTCTTCAATATAACCATAACGCACAGAAACTTTAATTTGATAATCACCCAGTGATTTTTGAATAAGTGATTTTGGTGATTGTCCGTAATTCCAATTATAAGTTAGATAGCGTTCATTTTTGAGTGCTTCTATTTTTTTAATATCTTTTGTTGAAAGTTCTATCACTTGGTCTTTTTCAACGATTTCATCTAAAAGATATTGTTTAATTTCATCGATGGATAAGTTCGTATAATCGCTTAGATTAGCGACTAAAGAACGGTTAGATTTTACACCAATACTTTCAATATCATGTTGTTTTTCTTTTAATGCTTGATTTAAATGATTTAAATTAGCATTAAATAGTAGGGTACCGTGATGTAGCAGTTTATCTTTAAAGACATATTGGGCATTGCCACTAATTTTATAACTATGAATGATCATATCTGATTTATCTTTAAATTCAATTGGAATATTGAGTTTATTTAATGCAGTCCTTATTTTTTCAGTCATGAGTTTATAATTATTGATGGTCCCTTTAGATTTGGTCATGAATGTAAAATTTAAATTACCTAAATCATGATAGACGGTACCACCACCTGAATTTCTACGAATCAGTGGGATATGATTAGATACAATATAGTCTAAATTGACTTCTTCAAATACATTTTGGTTTCTACCAATAATAATAGAAGGTGTGTTTTGCCACAACAAGAAGATATCTTCATCTTGATGAATATGTTTAAAAATATATTCCTCCCATGCTAAATTAAAGTATGGATCGGTACTGAGTGTTTGTAATGTTTTCATTTTTATCTACCTCACGCATTAATCTTATCACATAAGAGACTTAAAATGATAAAATAAAAACATAGAGGGAAATGTGCATGAAAATTTTACTAATATATAATTTATCAAGTGGTCGTGGTAAGTTTGTGCAAAGTTTGAGTAAAATCAAACAATTTTTTAAGACAAACGACTATATCTATGATATATATGATACGAGATTAAAAGATAATTTAATTGACGATGTAACGAAGCTTGCACCAAACTACGATGTGTTAGTCATTGCCGGTGGCGATGGTACGATACATGCTGTGATTAACGGTATGATGGCGGTAGATATAAATAAAAGACCTAGGTTGTTGGTCTTACCATTTGGTACCACCAATGATTTTGCTAATATGTTGGGCTTAGGTAAAGATATCGATTTTAATTTAGCTTTACTAAAAACGAAACATTATCGGTTAAGTGATGTTTATCGTTTAAATGATGAGTATTTTGTATATGCTGCGGCAGCGGGTAAGTTTACAAACATTAGCTATAACATCGATCGGAGTCATCTAAGAAAGATGGGGTCATTTGGTTATATATTCAATGCGCGTAAAGATTTATTAAAAAAATATGATCTAAAAATAGATGTAAAAACATCTAAATTACATATAAAGAGAAAAGCATTTCTTATCTTCATTGCAGCAGGATCTAGAGTGGGTGGATTTAACATTAGTAAATTTAGTAAGTCACCAAAGTTTAATGATGGAAAAATTGATGTTAGAATATTTACTAGGAATCATATATTCTCATGGATGAAGTTAATTTGGTTTTATATTTTTAAAGGTAGGCATTTCCACAATGATATCCACATACATACAGATGATATAACAATTCGTTTAGATGGTGATGCTATTTGGAATGTTGATGGTGAAGCTGGCCCTAAAGGTGATATTAACATTCGTGTGTTATCAAAACAAATCGAAGTATACGTACATCCTAAAATGATTCATAAACTATACTAAAAAAAGGAGACTAATACATGGAAAAAATACTAGAAGTAGAAAACTTATATAAGCAGTTTGGTGAACTTGTTGCGGTTAATGATATTTCATTTTATGTTAAACGTGGCGAACTCTATGCATTTTTAGGCCAAAATGGTGCGGGTAAATCAACAACCATTCGAATGATTATTACATTACTTAACAAAGATAAAGGTCTTGTTAAGTTAAATGGAAATATCAATGAAGATTATATTAGAAATCATATTGGTGTCGTATTTCAAGAAAATGTCTTAGATGATGCATTAACTGTGAAAGAAAACCTATATAACCGTGGTGCACTTTATTTAGAAAATAAATCAAAAGTAGCTCAAAGATTTGATGAACTTGCACTGAAGCTAAACCTACATGAAATTGAAAACCAAAAATATAAAACACTATCTGGTGGACAAAAAAGAAGAGTCGAAATTGCACGTGCACTATTTTCTAATCCGGAACTATTAATACTGGATGAACCGACAACAGGATTAGATCCAGAAACACGCCAATTAATATGGCGTGTGATTCATGACTTAAGAAAACAAGATGGTATTACGGTATTTTTAACAACACATTATATGGAAGAAGCAGCCAATGCTGATCATATTGTCATCATTCATAAAGGAAAAATTGTAGTACACGGCTCACCGTCTCAACTTAAAAATAAATATTCTAAAGATTATTTTAAAGTTGTACCTAAAAATAAAGAATTACTTATTAATTATTTGGTAAAACAAGATCGTGATTATGAGCTTGTTGCCGATCAATATTATATTGAAATTAAAAATACAGAAGATGTTTTAAATATTATTAGTGATATGAAAGATAACATTGAATCATTTGAAGTGATTAAGGGCACATTGGATGATGTTTTTGTTAATGTGATAGGTGAACAAAATGTATAGCATGATATCGTTAGTTCAAAGAAATATAAAAACATATTTAAGAGATAAGACAGCAGTATTTTTCTCATTTTTATCAGTCATCATATTACTCATGCTATATTTATTATTTTTAGGCAATAATATGAGACCTGGTAGCATGGAAAACATTTTAACAGAGTCACAAATTACATTTTTAGTGTATGCACAATTAATTCCAGGTTTGGTTGTTATTAATAGTGTTTCAATTCCTTTAGGTAATTTAGGTATTATGATTAATGACTTTGAGTATCGACAAATTGATGGTTTTTTAGTAACACCTGTTAAAAGGTATAAAATTATATTAGCTTATTATATAGCATCATTTATGATTACATTTATCATATCTTTATTGATGTTAGTAGCAGCATTTTTAATTGTAGGGTTATCCACAGGTATCTATTTAAACATGATGTCATTTATATATAGTGCATTGCTTATTATTTTGATCGCCTTTGTATCGACAGCAATTATGGTGCTCATCACCTCATTGATAAAATCTGTCAACGCTTTTGGTGCTGTGGCTGGAGTATTTGGTACTATTGTAGGTTTTGGTTCTGGTATTTATATGCCATTATTCATTTTGCCAGATTTTATGAGCAAAGTTGCAAGCTTATTACCATTTACCCATATGAACATTGCCTTAAAAAGAATTGTTCTACCACAAGCATTTGGCCTAATTGATATAAGTAAATTTGAAAGTGCAGAACAATACCATGCGACTATGGCTGAATTTAAAATGTTATATGGCTATAATGAATTAGGGGTATTAGGTTTTGATGTGCCTTTAGTTATTGTTTTGATTGGTAGTATCTTATTAGGTGTTATTTGTTTGGCTATTGCAACAAAACTTATGAGTCGACGTCTATCAAAATAAGTTTACACAATCTTTACATACTCCTTACATCTATTGGTTATTTAAATTTTTTTAAAAGTTTATAATACCAGTAGAATGAAAACAAAAGGAGTTATCATGAAAAAAATATTATCTGTATTATCAGTTTTACTATTAAGTATGATTTTAGTTGCTTGTGGCAATAATGAAAGTAATGGAAATACTGATGGATTTGATACAAGTGCTGCAATCAAGGTTTATACAAGAGATACAACTTCTGGAACCAGAGATGCATTCTTTAGCGGTATTGGATTTAAAGATGCAGTCAGTTCAAATGAAAAATTAGTGACAGGTTTTGTCGAAGTAGATGGCAATGGTACAATGCGTTCTGGTGTTGCAGGTGATACTTTAGGTATCGGTTATGTATCGCTATCTTCATTAAATGATACTGTAAAACCTTTAATGTTTAATGGTGTTGCCGGATCAGTTGCAAATGTCAATAACAATACATATGATCTAAAACGTCCATTTATGTTTGTGACAAGATATGAAGATTCTACAGAGGAACCAGCTGATGATATTGAAGCTTTAGTGCGTGCATTTGTTGCATTTAGTCAAACCCAAGAAGGAAAAGCTGCAATTCAAAGTCAAGGTGGTATTTTAGAAATACGTGCAACAGATAAAACATGGGATGATATTAAAGCAGATCACCCAGTGACTACTAAAGATAATAGTGAACTTACAATTAGATTTGGTGGATCTACATCTGTAGAAGCTGTATCTAAAGCATTAACTGCTGCGTTTTCACCGCTTGCCGGAAACTTCAATGCAGTTCATGAACATACTGGATCTGGTGATGCAGTCAAACGTACATGGGGTTCAGAAAAAGATGCTGCAAACAGTTTACATGTGGGCTTTGCATCTAGAGATTTTAACCAAGGTGAAAAAGATCTATTTGGTAATGCACAAAACGGTAGATTAAATTGGGATGCAGTTGTAGCTGTTGTGCACCCAACAAATCCACTAAGTAACATAAGTGCAGAACAATTGGTAAAAATCTACGATGGTACATTTACTAAATGGTCTGATTTGATTGATTAGTTTTAAATTATTTTTACTCGAGGTGTTGTATGCAAAAGGTAAATCGAAAACCAAGTTTTTCGTCTAAAAAAGTAATTGGTTACACATTAAAAATATTACTTTTATTGGCGACACTAATATCTGCATCAGCAATCATATTAATCGTTTATCAATTAGCGGAACGAGGACTTCGTCCGCTTTTTGGCGTTTATACTGTGGATGGGTTTACAGATGTTAAATTAAATATTCGGTACTTTTTTACCGGTATGGAATATATTGGTTATTTAAAAGATTTTAATTTAGATGGTGTTTTAGAAGGTGCTTATGGGATTGGTTATTTAATCATAAATACGATATTTAATGTCGGTTTAAGTTTATTATTAGCTACACCAATTGGTATATTAACGGCGGTATTTATTGTCAAAATGGCACCGAATAAATTAGGGCAAGTACTCCAAGTTGTTGTTGAAATGTTAGCGGCAGTACCATCGGTTGTTATTGGGATGTTTGGCCAAGGATTTATTGCGAATATCATCAAAAATGTCACACCAGTAACTGGTAATTTTTCATTATTAAATACAGTGATTGTTTTAACTATTATGATACTTCCAACAATTACCATGATGTCAACAACTGCGTTAAGAGCAATACCTAGAAGCATTGAAGAAGGCTCACTTGCACTAGGTGCTACAGAAACTCAAACAATGTTTAAAGTTGTTTTACCTGCAGCAAAAAGCGGTATATTTGCAGGCGTGATTCTTGCTGTAGGGCGTGCACTCGGTGAGGCAAGTGCAGTATCCCTTGTTGCAGGTGGATCTGGATCTGGCCCTAACTTTAATATATTCGGTAGAACTAATACATTGTCATCACGTATATTAATGGGATTTAAGGAAGTCTCTGAAGGATCACTTGATTTTGAGGTACGCTTTACGATGGGGCTTGTTTTAATTGCCGTTATATTATTTTTTAATATTGTCTTAAATGCAATTAAAAAGAGGGTGGCTAATTATGAACTCTAAACAGAAAACAAAAGACATTATTATACGTACCGTAACGTATGTTACATCATTTATATCCGTATTTGTTTTAGCCTCTATATTAATATTTGTTTTAGTAGAAGGGTTACCGCTTCTAAATTTTAATATCATCATGGGTGATCATCATCATACTTATTTACCAGGTGTTAAAGTACCTTATACAGCAACAGATAGTTACTATGAATATACACCAAAAGCAGGTGAATATTATAGCCCTAGATATGGTGTCGCGTTTGAAGATGAGAAAACATTAGAAGGCGAACCGGTTATTAAAATAACATATATTGCTGAGGATTCACCATTTACAAGGGCCATTGGTATCGGTAATCATGCTGGTGAAATCTATTCGTTAGAAGTCGGTCAAGTATTTATGTCAGGTATTCTTTTATGGTCTGATGGTTACTTTACGGAAGGTGGAAGTATTAATCCAGATGCTACAACGATTCCCTACCAAGTTTCAGACGGTGCTCAAAGATTTGCTGAAGTTTTAGAAGAAACATTTTATATAGCGACAATTGCACCAGTTATACTGGGTGGTGGTATTCGAGGCTCAATTATTACAACACTTTATTTAATTGTATTAACGCTAGTTATTGCGTTACCTGTTGGTATTTTATCTGCATTATACATACACGAATTGGCACCACAAAATTGGTTTACTGACTTTTTACGTTCACTCATTGATATGTTAACTGGTGTACCAAGTATTATTTATGGTTTAATGGGGGCTGCATTTTTCATACCACTGGCACAATCGATGTTTAGTAACCGCATTGATTCTGGTAGTATTATATCTGGAGCAATGACACTTTCAGTCATTGTCTTACCAGTCATCATTAGGTCCACTGAATCTGCACTGGATGTTGTACCAAAGGATTATAAGCTGGCATCTCTAGCATTAGGGGCTAATGAAACCCAAACGATATTTAAAGTAATGTTACCCAATGCTTTACCAGGTATATTGTCAGCATCACTTTTGGCAATTGGTCGTATCATGGGAGAATCAGCGGCACTCATATTCGCTATTGGTACCGTGATTACGGATGAAGTGTCGATATTTGGCCAAGGTACATCGCTTGCAGTACATATTTGGGCATCTATGGCAAGTGAAAATCCTAACTTCGCATTAGCGGCTACCATTTCAATCATATTGTTAGTCGTTGTATTATCGATCAATTTATTAATTAAATTTATCACTTATAAATTTATGAAACGTTTTAGATAAGGAGTAAGCATATGGCAATCGCATTTAACGTAGAAAATCTAAATTTCTATTATGAAGACAAACAAGCACTTAAAAATATAACCATGCAAATTAAAAAATCAGAAATTACAGCATTTATTGGTCCATCTGGTTGTGGGAAATCAACATTTATCCGCACCTTAAACCGCATGAATGATTTAATTCAAGGTACAAGGGTTGAAGGTAAGATAGAATACGAAGGAAAAGATATCTATGATAAAAAATCAGATGTCATTGACCTAAGAACCAGAGTGGGCATGGTTTTCCAAAAACCCAATCCATTTCCAATGAGTATTTATGATAACATTGCATATGGACCACGTGCACACGGTATTAAAGATAAAAATAAATTAGATAGTATTGTTGAAGACTCCTTACAAAAAGCTGCGCTTTGGGATGAAGTCAAAGATGATTTGAAAAAAAGTGCACTTGCATTATCGGGTGGTCAACAACAAAGACTTTGTATTGCGAGAACACTTGCATTAAAACCAGATGTTATTTTAATGGATGAACCAACATCAGCTTTAGACCCAGTAGGAACAATTAAAATCGAAGAATTGATTTTAGAACTCAAAAAAGAGTATACTATTGTTATCGTGACGCATAATATGCAACAAGCAGCTAGAATTTCTGATAAAACAGCATTTTTCTATATGGGTGAAATTATTGAGTTTGATGAAACATCAATAATATTTACAAATCCAGCAAAAGAACAAACAGAAGATTATATTACCGGTAAATTTGGTTAATAGAGAAAGGAAGATTATATGTCAGCATTACGTGCATCTTTACTTCAAGCCATTGAAGCATTAAAAGCTGAAGTGGTTACGATGGCAGATTTGGTATTAAATAATATTAATGAGGCTTTTTTAGCTTTTAAAACTAATGATCTTGACAAAGCTAAAAAGCTCATGAAAGCAGATGATGAAGTTGATCAACTCGAAGAAGACATCTCTAAATCTGCACTACGTGTTATGTGGAAGGAACAACCATATGCACATGATTTAAGATTAGTCACTGGTATTTTAAAACTGGTTACCGATTTAGAAAGAATTGGTGATCATGCAACAGATATTGCTGAACAAACATTGCACATTGGCGATTTAAAAAACAAACGTCTATTACCAAAAACTACAATGATGAGTGAATCTGCGTATCAAATGGTTTTAAACGCGATTAATGCCTTTGTCAAACAAGACTTAAAGTTAGCCAAACAAGTCATTGAAGACGATGATATTGTAGATAATCAATTTAATGATGTCATGGCATCAGTTACTGAACAAATTAAAAACGACTCCATTGATTCACAATATGCAGTCTCAGTGATTATGGTTGCTAAATATATGGAACGTGTTGCTGATCATGCTGTGAATTTAGCGGAATGGACTATTTTTATGATTACAGGAGAGCATAAAAAGACGCCGTTATTTTAGAAAGGATATGCTTATTATATGTTGATATATTTTTTAGAAGATGATGAACAAATTGCATATATCATTGAAAAAACGATAACCAATGCAGGTTATAGGCAACAAGGCTTTTTAAACGGTCAAGACTTTTTAGATGCACTTTCTAATAAAGTGCCAGACCTTGTTTTATTAGATGTGATGTTACCAGATATTTCAGGATTAAAAGTATTAGAAGAAATTAGAACTTATTATAAAGATTTACCAATTATCATGATTAGTGCATTAGACAGTGAAATGGATAAAGTTAAAGCACTTGATTTAGGGGCAGATGATTATGTATCTAAACCTTTTGGAATATTAGAGTTAACAGCGCGTATGAACGCACTATTAAGAAAGTCTAATGCCAAAAAAATCATTGAAAAAGGTCATGTAAAAATTAGTAAAGAAACCTATAAGTTTTATATTAATGAAAATGAAGTTTCTTTAACAACAAAAGAATTTGAGATTATGTACTTATTCATGAAAAACTTTGGTCATGTTGTTACCAAAGAAACACTTTTTAATGAAGTATGGCAAATGGATGTTTCGATAGAAACAAGAACACTAGATATGCACGTTAAGTCTTTAAGAGATAAGATAAAAGATGCGGATCTTAAAATAAAAACAGTACGTGGTGTGGGTTATAATCTTCAATATAAGTAAAGGAAATAAGTGATATGGATCTAAATAAAAAAATATTTATTAGACTTGCAATCTATGTAAGTATATTACTTACTGTATTTTTTATTGTGTATCAAATACTGCATCCAGAAATCACGAACATATTTATATACCTTATATTTTTAGCCGTAGGACTTGGCTTAGTGTGGGCATTATATATAGAATATAAAGCCTACTTTTCTAAGTATGATATTCATAAACAAGCCCTAGATAGAGACTTACTGATTAAAGAACTTGATCGCTTAAATACCGAACTCAAAACAAAAGATGAACAGATGTTTATGATGTCTAGTTTTGCTGGTCAAGGTATTATTTTAATTAATGATAAAAGAGAAATTATATTCGCGAATGAGTCAGCAATAAAATTACTCAATATCGTTGACGCTAAAACTAACTCTTATGAACACCGCATGCGTCATACAATGATTAAAGAACAAATAAAAAAAACATATCAAACAAGACAACATGAAAATCACAACTATAAGATAGATTATAAAAATTTAAATGTAAAAACAATTTCTACTGAACAAAATAGATCGAATTTTGTGTTAGTCATTATTGAAGATTTAACTGAAAAAATACAGCTTCAAAATGTTAAAAAAGATTTTTTCAGTTACGCCGGTCATGAACTTAAAACACCGATTACTGTTTTAAGAGGTTATGCAGAATTAATCCAACAAGAAATTATTAAAGGTGATGAAGCGATTGATATATCGAATCAAATGATTGACTTAATTGATTTTATGAAAGGCTTTGTCGATGATATGTTAATGCTTAGCCGCCTTGAAACCTTCACCGGTGGTGAAAAAGAATCCATTGATCTTAAAAAATTATTATTAGATACTTTAGCATATTACCAAGGTGCGATTGACGATAAAAAAATTCAAGTAGACTTAGATATTGAAGATGTAACATTTGAAGGGGATCGCCTGGACTTTACAAAGTTATTTAAAAACATGATTGAAAATGCCATTAAGTATAACAAAGAATCTGGCCAAATTAAAGTTAGTTTAAAACGAGCATTAAATCAATTAGTGTTTATTATATATGATACTGGTATTGGGGTCGCAGTTGAAGACCAAGACCGTATCTTTGAAAGATTTTACCGAGTGCACTCTAGTAGAAAAGAACCGGGTACGGGTCTTGGGCTTGCTATCACAAAGCATATTGTCAATAAATATCACGGTCATATTAGTATAGAATCAGAATCAAATAAATATACGAAATTTACAATTGTTATATAATATATGTGTAAAACAAATAAATAGGGGGTATCAAAAAATGGATTTTAGTCAAATCAAGGTTGAAGCCAAAGAAGCTTTAGTTGGCAATAGGCTAATGTTTTTATTAGCAATTTTAGTTGCAGGTATTGTAGGTGGGGCAGTTCCGGGTTTAAACATTATATTATCACCGCTACTGATGGCAGGACTGTTTGTTGCAGGTAAGGTACTTTTAGCAGATAAAAAGGTGATGTTTGAATCTTTATTTGAGTTTTTCAGAAACTTCGATCATGCAATTAAAATTGTCTTAGTAAGTTTACTTACAATGATTATTGTCTTTGTGGGAATCTTGTTACTTATTGTGCCTGGTATTATTTTCGCATATAGGTATTCACAAGCATTATTTATTATAAGTGAAAATAAAGATATGGATGTTGTTGATGCACTTAAAACAAGTAGAAGAATGATGCAAGGTAAAAAGATGAATTTATTCTTATTCCAACTATCCTTTATCGGTCATGTATTATTGGGTATTATTACATTAGGTATTTATTTATTATATGCATTACCATATATCCAACTTTCTATGTATAACTACTACCTACATTTAAAGGCAGATAATCCTGAACTCATTGAAGCTTCATAAAATTAAGATTACGAATTAAACACCTTTATTCAAAGGTGTTTTTTCTTTTATAAAGGCTTATAATGGTGCGCACCGTGATATAATAACATTAACGAATTTAAGGAGTTCATACATGAAAAATATTCACTATAATATCTATAACTTTTTAAAAGATATTGAATCAAACCCAAATTTAAGTTTAATTAGTTTAACGGTTGCTGATGCTAAAAACATTTTATTTGATTTTAAAAAACCGCCTTATAAAAAAGATGGCATGCAACTTGTATTTTCGATTACCAAATCAGTGACATCATTAGCGATTGGTATGTTATATGATGAAGGACTGATTACATTGGATGAGCCTATCATAGATTACTTTAAAGATGAATTACCAGCTACCTATGATCCGAAAATAAAAGATATCACGATTAGGCATTTATTAACGATGACATCAGGCATTACGCATGAAAACAATATAGAAATGTTAAAGTTTGATGATTATAGAACTTATTTTTTAAGTCAAAAAGTAGAATATAAACCGGGTACTTACTATAAATATCATTCTGCCACCTCACATATGTTAGGTGCCATTGTACATAAAATAACTAAAAAGACATTAAAAGAATATATGGATCAAAAGTTATTTATACCACTTGGCATTACAAACTACCATTGGGCAGATGCCAAAGAAGGCATTAGTTTTGGTGGTTATGGCTTAAGCTTAAATAATGATGCTTTAATAAAAATTGGTCAATTACTATTAAACGGTGGTACATACAATGGTAAAAGGTATATATCAAAAGCCTATCTTAATATGGCAACCAAACCAGAATCTATTAAACAAGACTATGTTGATAACCCGAATACCAAAGCTATTGGTTATGAGTACGGGTTCCAATTTCATATATCACCGAATGGAAGTTTCAGAGCAGACGGAGCATTTGGACAAATTATTGTTATATATAATGGGCTAGCAATTATTTCAACAGCACAATATACAGATTATGAATTTTTATACCAAAAAATATATGATCATTTTTCTAATATTTACGAAGGTAACTTTGATGATGAAATATTAAATAGTTATTTAAAAACTTTAAGCTTTATTCAAAAAAGTAAACCAACTATTAAATTAAATCAATCTTTTGAATTAAAAGGTAATCCATTAAAGATAAAACACGTCAAGTTTAGTGATGACTATATTTTATTAACATACGAAAATGGAAAAACGGATGAAATTTACTATAACTTTAACCAAGATAGTTATGGCGAAAGTTATTTTGCAAAAGATTTATACATGATAAAACAACCGCATTGGGTAATTCCTCAAGTTAAAAAAGATGAACTCACACTTAAAATTTTATATGTAGAAACGCCATTTTTTGCAGAATATAATTTCAAATTTGATGGAAACAATGTAATCTTAAATTTTAAACCAAGTCCGAATTTCTTGTTAAATGGCTTTACTGTGGGTAGTAAAAGGTAACGAAAAACAATGTAAAATTTTATGATTTTTTTACATCCATTTTCACAAGATAATAATGCATAAAAACGCCTCAATTGCAAGGTGTTTTTTTATGAAAACACATGTAAGCATTTACACAATTACATAGGTTGCAAAACGCTTTACCTTTATATAGAATGATAATACTCAACCATCCAGGTATATAAAATCCGTTAAATTTATAGTTTTAATTTCTTAATGGATAACTATACCCTGGTGGCGATTAGTAACTCTAAACAATATGTGAAAAGAGGGAAAGTTATCATGTTAGAGAAGATTAAAAAAAGAGATGGAAGAATTGTAAGATTTAATCCAGAAAAGATTAATGATGCGGTTACTAAGGCATTTATAGCGCAAAACATGGATCCAAAACTTGCCGATGAAGTGACAAGTAGCGTATTAAAACGTGTAGATTCTAAGTTTAGACGCTCAATTCCAACCGTTGAGGATATTCAAGATGAAGTAGAGCATGCACTCGTAGAATTAAAGTATACAGAAGTCGCAAAAGCTTACATCATTTACCGAGAAGAACGCAATAAAGTACGTGATAGAAATACAAGGTTAATGCGTACATATCATGACATTGCGTTTTCAAAATCTACGGATTCTGATCTCAAGCGTGAAAACGCAAATGTTAATGGTGATACACCGATGGGGGCGATGTTAAAGTACGGTAGTGAAGGTGCTAAAGAGTTTAATAAAATGTTTGTTTTAAACCCAAGACATGCGAAGGCGCATGATGAAGGTTTAATTCATATTCATGATTTAGACTTCTTAACGTTAACATTAACGTGTTGTCAAATTGATTTAACTAAATTATTTACGAATGGATTTCAAACCGGTCATGGTAGCTTAAGAGAACCTCAAGATATCAAAACGTATGCAGCACTTGCTTGTATTGCGATTCAGTCTAACCAAAACGATCAACATGGTGGACAATCGGTTGCAAAGTTTGATTATGATATGGCAATGGGTGTTAAAAAAACTTATATTCGTCATTACCGAGCAAATCTAGCGAAAGCATTTGAAATGTTCGATATCAAATTGGATGCAAAATTGGTACTTGAAGAAATTAAAAAAGAAAAGGGTGTTGAACCACGCTTCAAGAATGAAGAAATTTCTAAGTTTGTTGGTTCATATATTAAAGATGAAGCACACAAAGAAAAAGTATTAAAGTTTGCATATGATCAGGCTCAAAAAGAAACCATACGTGATACATACCAAGCGATGGAAAGTTTAGTACATAACTTAAATACAATGCATTCTCGTGCAGGTGCACAAGTGCCATTTTCATCGATTAACTATGGTACAGATACGTCACATGAGGGTCGTTTAATTATTGAATCTATATTGGATGCAACTGTTGCAGGATTAGGAAGTGGTGAAACACCAATATTCCCAATTCAAATCTTTAAGCTTAAAGCAGGTGTAAGTTTAAATCCAGAAGATCCAAACTATGACTTATTCCAAAAAGCGATGGCAACATCCGCTAAAAGATTATTCCCTAACTTTTCATTTTTAGATGCTCCATTTAATAAATCATATTATGTTGAAGGTAATCCGGATACAGAAATTGCTTATATGGGGTGTAGAACACGTGTGATGGCAAACGTCCATGATCCTGAAAATGAAATTGTTACTGGACGTGGTAATTTAAGTTTCACATCGATTAACTTACCAAGACTTGCTTTAACAAGTAAAACAGAAGCACAATTCTTTAACCAATTAGATGATGCCATTGATCTAGTGGTTGAACAATTACTTGAAAGATTTGACATCCAAAAGAAACTTCATGTATATAACTTCCCATTTTTAATGGGACAAGGTGTTTGGATAGATTCTGATAAGCTTGGACCAAATGATACGATTGAAGAAGTCATTAAACACGGTTCACTAGCTATTGGATTTATAGGATTAGCAGAAACACTTAAACGATTAACTGGAAAACATCATGGTGAATCTAAAGATTCTCAAAAGCTAGGTTTAAAAATTATTGGCCATATGCGTAAAAGAGTGGATCATTATGCCCAAGAATACAAATTAAACTTCTCATTAATTGCAACCCCAGCAGAAGGATTATCTGGTAGATTTGTTGCAATTGATAGAAAACAATTTGGATCAATAGAAGGTGTCACAGATCATGAATATTATACAAACTCATTCCATGTGCCAGTTTATTATCCAACAGAAGCATTCCATAAAATCGATGTAGAAGCGCCATATCATGCATTAACCAATGGTGGTCATATATCTTATATAGAATTAGATGGTGATCCCGCTAAAAATATTCCAGCATTTGAATCCATTATCCAATACATGGCTAAAAAAGGTATCGGTTATGGTTCGATTAATCACCCAGTAGATTTTGATCCAGTATGTAAGTATGTAGGTATTATTCATGATGAATGTCCAAAATGTGGTAGAAAAGAAACCAAAGAGCAACCGTTTGACCGCATTAGAAGAATTACTGGTTACTTAGTTGGTACATTAGATCGCTTCAATAATGCTAAAAAGAAGGAAGTAGATGAACGTGTCAAGCATTTCAAATCTTAAACTCAGATGCAATGATTTCATCAGTGATTCGATTGTAGATGGTTATGGGTTAAGGTTTGTTATATTTACACAAGGTTGTAAGTTAAGATGTCCAGGATGTCACAATCCTGGTACACATGACTTAGATGCAGGTAGACTTGTTGATGTCACCCAGATTCGTAAAAAATGGAAGAGAAATCCACTACTTCATGGTATTACCATTAGTGGTGGTGAACCATTTTTACAACCTGAACCAGTTTTAGCACTCATTCGAATGGCACATGAAGATGGTTTAAATGTCAATATCTATAGTGGTTACACTTATGAAACGTTAATAAAGAAGGATTGTCCATATGTCCATCAAATATTAAAAGAAGCTGATTTATTAATTGATGGACCATATATTCAACAATTAAGAAATTTAAATTTATTGTGGCGTGGTAGCTCAAATCAACGCATTATCGATCTAGCAAAAACAAATCAGTATCAGGAGCTTGTGATCATTCCTGATTAATTAAAGGGAGGTGTCACGAATGACTGTTATATTTGATAGCCTAACCGGACAAACCAAACGGTTTGCAACAAGTTTAGGCTATGAAGCAATACACATTAAATTATATGAAGGTGAACCGAAAGCACCACTGTTTCTAGTCACTAGAAGTATTCACTTTGGACAAATTCCAGATACAACTAAAGCATTCTTAGATCAATATAAAGATCGTGTCATAGGTGTTGCTGTTTCTGGTAATAAAAACTGGGGTGAAAACTATGGTAAAGCTGGTGATAAAATTCAAGAGCAATACGGTATACCATTAATTATGAAATTTGAAGGATCTGGATTTAAAACTGATAGACAAACTGTCATCGACTGGTTACATCAACAAATTGTAGAGAAAAAGGAGTAAATTTAATGGATCAAAAAAGAGATATTATCCCTGAATGGGTTGTATTAAATAATCAAATCACTGATGAAAATGGTGATATAAAAGATATTAGTAAAGATAAGGCAGCTGCGAAAAGTTATTTTCTAAATGAGGTCAATAAACGTACACAATTTTTCCATTCACTGGAAGAAAAATTAGAGTTTTTAGTTGAAAATGACTATTATGAAAAAGAGTTTTTAGATAAGTATACAATGGAACAAATCCAAACGATTTATGACATTGCTTATGCTGCAAAATTTAGATTCCCAACATACATGGGTGCATTTAAGTTTTATAATGACTACGCATTAAAAGACCGTAGTGGTAAAAACTTTTTAGAAAGATATGAAGACAGGCTTGCAGTCAATGCTTTATACCATGCAGATGGTGATTTTGAATTAGCAAAACGTTTAATTCGTTCGTTAATTAATCAAGATTTCACACCAGCTACACCAACACTATTGAATACTGGTAAATCTAAACGTGGTGAATTTGTTTCATGTTTCTTATTAGAAGCAGGCGATTCACTCAATGATATTTCCAGAATATCAGAGTTTAGTATGCAGTTATCTAAAGTTGGTGGTGGTGTGAGTATTAACTTAACCAACTTACGTGCTAAAGGTGAAACCATTAAAGGTATTCCTAACGTATCTAAAGGTGTTGTAGGTGTAGCAAAACTATTAGACAACAACTTTAGATATGCTGACCAAATGGGTCAAAGAACCGGGGCAGGTGCAGTTTATTTAAATGTGTTCCATGCAGATATCGAAGACTTTTTAGCTACTAAAAAGCTAAATGCTGACGATGACGTTCGTGCAAAAA
>CAZYKH010000011.1:0-54280 GCA_964648225.1 uncultured Acholeplasma sp. | reverse complement strand
TGCTCAACTACCACAATATAGGGGGCAAGGATGTTATTTTAATGACATCAAGTAATATATATGAAAAAAGAACTTAGAAAAGAGATTATTAGTAAAAGAGAAAATTTAAGCGAAGAACGTATATTAAAGGCACAAGCACATGTCTTACAACAACTAAGTGAGTCAGAACACTTTTTAAAGGCTGATTTTGTTGGTATTTATTACCCAACTAAAAATGAAATGGATTTAACATCTTTAATTGACATATATCCGGATAAGGTATTTGCTTATCCAAAAATTGTCAATGAGAAAATCCAATTTTTACAAGTGGATAAAAATATTGCACTAAAAAAATCTGGCTTTGGTGTCTCAGAACCGTCATACGGTTTTGACATAACATCGAAGCTAGAAGTAGTTATTGTACCAGCACTTGGTATGACAACAGATAATTATAGATTAGGCTATGGTAAAGGATATTATGATAAATTTTTCAAAGTTTATCAAAATCCGTATAAAATTGGTATAATCTATGCACATGAAGTTATATCTTTTGAACCACAAGGATATGATTATAAATTAGACACATATTATATGGGTTAGGATGATTATAAATGATTATAGAAACAGAAGTAGGTACCTTTGAATTAATTAAAAACTATCGTGATGCTTTTGACATGATAAAGTTTCAAGAACGCTATGTGGATGTTGCTTTTGACCGCTACACATATTTAGTGGGTGATATGGCAAGTGATATTTTAAGAATTAAAGGATTTAGTCAAGATCCAAAGGGTACGAATGGCTATAAAAAAATACCGGATTATATTAATGAATCATGTAATCATAATTGTCCATTTTATGTGCTAAAAAGAGTTAAAAATAAAGACGTTAAAGTATAATAAGTTACACAGTTAAAAAAGGAGCGTTGTAGAATGAGTGTAGAAGTTATGACAGAACAAGTTGGTCAAATTATTAAACGAGTTCGACCATATATTCAAAGAGACGGTGGCGATATAGAATTAGTCAATATTGAAGATGGTATCGTCTATGTAAAAATGGGTGGTGCATGTGATGGATGTGCTGCAATTGATATTACATTAAAGCAAGGCATTGAAACAATGATGCTAGAAAATGTACCAGGAATTATTGCGGTGGTGACAGTATAAGATGTTTACAATACCTGAAGCAGTCCTAATTACATCTATTTTTGCTATGATTATTGCTCAGGTGAGTAAGTTTTTTATTGATGGATTTGTTAATAAAAAACTCAATGAAAGTATATTGATTTCAACTGGAGGTATGCCTTCAAGCCATAGTGCATTAGTGACCGCATTATTCGTATCCATTGGGATGTTTGATTTATATCATGATAAAACCTTAAGTATTGGTTTTACAATTTCATTTGTGATTGCCCTTGTTGTCATTCATGATTCTATGGGTATTCGCCTAGAGGCTAGCAAGCATGCAATGGAGCTAAATGTCATTAAGTATCGATTGAATTTAATTGAAAATATTGATGTCGAGGAAAAGAAACTAAAAGAAAAACTAGGACATAAACCAAAAGAAGTTTTAGCTGGTGTTTTGCTAGGGGCATTGATTGGTATTTTAGGTTTCTTAATTTTTAACAATATTTAATATGATGAAAAAGTTAGGTATTATTTTTGACACAACTGCAAATAAATCTAAGATTGAAAAGATTTTTAAAGATGCGTCTAACGTATCTTTATTCTTTATCCAGGATATTATTTTTGATCAAGCTTTTCAAACACCTGCTCAAGATGGCAGTTTAAATGGCAGTACAAAAGCATATATTGAAGCAGTCAATCAATTAAAAAATAAAAACTGTGACCAAATACTTATATTGACATCACATCAAAAATTGACCAAAAATTATGAACATGCTACAATTGCTAAAGATATTTTAAAAGATCAAGTAATCGATATTTTAGATACTAAAAGCTTTGGTCCTGCATTAGAGTATCTTGCAAGTTGTATTCAAAAATGGTTGGATAAAAACTTTGGATATTTAAAGATTTTTACACTTTTAAACTTACAAATTGATTTGACTTCAACATGGATGATGACCAAAGATAAGAAATTTGGCATCACTAAAAATCCATTTAAAAAAATGATGCGTCAATTTGTTAATAGCTATGTCATTCAAATGCAAACAAATATAGCAGTAAAACATACAATATATCATGCTAATAAACTTACCAAAACACTTTATAAACATATAAAGATGTACCAAAAATTTAGCGAATCTGTGAATGTGTATATATTTAGTGGTGATGAACCAAGTGGCGCTAAGGCACTCCAACATGAACTTTATACAATTGATAAAGCTTTAAATATACATTTTTATGGAACAATGCCAGAAGTTATATCTAATATTTTTGGTAATGATAGTTTTGGTATTTTCATAAGTAATTACGAGGAGACAATTATATGACACTTACTAAAAGACAATGGATTATGTTTACATTATTTATTATTGAATTCGGATTTGTTTTATTTAATGCTGCATTATTTCAAAACATACTTGTTATTTCTAGTAGTTTATCCACACTTTTATTTTTAGGTGCGCTCTACTTAGAACATAATCCGAACTCCAATCGACTATTATTGTTAGCAGCAGTGTGGCTCATTGTTAATGCAATCTTTTCAATGATACCAGTAATACCGTCAATATTTTCTAGTTTTAATCTAGTTGTTTTATTAGATGTGGTTATTACAATCATGCTATATGTTGGTATCTATAGGTTTGCGATGAAGTTTTACCAAAGAGACTTTTATAACAAAAAAGAAAACATGATGGTTACATTACTTGTCATACCTGCAATACTAATTGGATTTTATTTTGCGTATCAATATTTATCATCACCGATTATAGGTAATACATTTGATATCATTTATTCAGTAGCAGCCATCTTATCAAGCATGATCATTCCATTAGCAATTCTTTTATATACATGGTTAAGACATAAAAATATACAATAAACTCTTAATTTTATAATATAGTATACGTCTATTCTAATAGGCGTTTTCTTTTTATAATATTACATAATTCATATATATATACGTTTTCATAGTGTCATGACTTTATAGAAGTCTATAAAAATGTTATAATAATATGAAAATATTAGGGGTCTGGCTATGCAAAAAAACAAACGTATCTTATGCAAAGTGACTGGAATTCAGCCCTATGGTGTCTTTGTTGAATATGAAAATTATCAAGGATTAATACATATATCTGAAATATCAGACAGGTTTGTAGAAGATATTACAAAATTATTTAATATAGGTGATGAAATTTATGCAGTTGTTTTAGACATTGATGAACAAAATCAAAAACTACAACTGTCTTATAAGCGTGCCTTATTAGTAGATGCCAAAGTGATGGAAAAAGTAGATATTAAACTAGGATTTAGATCTTTAAAAGATAATTTAGATTTATGGGTTAAACATAAGAAAGAGGATATGAACAATGATTAAAGTTGATATTAAAGATGCAAAACAATTTTTAAACAAAAATGTACATAGTTTACAAGATCAAGTAGATGAAATTCATCAAATGATTCATGAAAAAACGGGTGCAGGTAGTGATTTTTTAGGCTGGTTAGATTTACCTTATACATATGATAAAGAAGAATTGTCACGTATGTATCAGCTTAAAGAAAATTTTTCTAAAATTGATGTCATCGTCGTAATCGGTATTGGTGGTTCTTATTTAGGTGCTAAAGCAGGTTATGAATTTTTAAAAACACCATTTAAGAAAACTAAACCTGAAATTATTTTTGCGGGACACCATTTATCTGCAAATTACTTAAAAAACTTACTTAAGTATTTAAATAAAAAAGACTATGTGATTAACATTATTTCAAAATCTGGTACAACAACAGAACCCGCTGTAGCGTTTAGATTTTTAAAAGCGCATATTGAAAAAAAATATGGCTTAGATGAAGCAAGAAAAAGAATTTTTGCAACTACGGATAAAGCAAGAGGTTCTTTATACCAATTAGCAGTCAATGAAGGTTATGAAAGATTTATCATTGAAGATAGTGTTGGTGGACGCTTTTCAGTATTAAGTGCAGTCGGTTTATTACCGTTTGTCTTTTTAGGTGTTGATATTGAAAAAATGCTTAAAGGTGCACAAGATGCATTTGATGATGCAAAAGACTCAAGCTTAAAGAAAAACAAAGCATATTTATATGCAGCAACAAGATACTTACTACACCAATCTGGAAAAGATGTAGAATACTTAATTAACTATGAACCGCGTTTAACCTTCTTTGCAGAATGGTGGAAACAATTATTTGGCGAATCAGAAGGTAAAGATGGAAAAGGATTATTAGTACATAGTGCATCTTTTACAACAGACTTACATTCATTAGGCCAGCAAATACAAGATGGTCGTCGTATTATTTTTGAAACCGTCTTGCATGTTAAAAAAACTGATAAGTTAGAAATACCTTTTGATGAGGCTAATTTAGATAAACTAAATTATATTGCTGGTAAAGACGTATCATATGTGAACCAACAAGCATTTTTAGGAACGAAAGAAGCGCACATTGATGGTGGTGTACCAAATATTGTGATTACAATCGATAAAATGGATGCATACCATTTTGGCTATTTAGTATACTTTTTTGAAATTGCATGTGCAATGAGTGCATACCTATTAAATGTCAATCCATTTGATCAACCTGGTGTTGAAGCATATAAAACAAACATGTTTAGATTATTAGGAAAAAAATGAAACTATTTAAAACACAAACCGCAGAAGAAACGATTCATTTGGGCAAATGCTTAATTGAAAACTTACCATCTAGTTATCATGTCATTTTACTAGATGGTGATTTATCTAGCGGAAAAACTACATTTACAAAAGGTATTGGTAAAGCCTTAGGCATTAAACGCGTGATTAATTCACCGACTTTTACCATTTTAAAAAACTATGAAGGTACAAAAAACTTAAACCATCTAGATTTATATCGGATGGAAGGAATCGGATTAGATTTTGATTTGGAAGAATACATTTTAGATGAAGAAGCTATTGTAGTTATTGAATGGCCAAACCGAGTTAAAGAACTCTTGCCAAAAACATATGTATTAGTTACTTTTAAATGGATTGATGAAACAACAAGACACATCACAATTCAAACAAGTGATGGTAACGATGATTGGATAAAAGACTTATGAAATACTTATTAATAGATACATCAACAAATGCTTTGATCATTATGTTACATGATCAAGATAAAAAAATAGATGAACATATTCGATATGGACGTCAAGACCATCAGGCGCATATTATTCCAATGATTGAAGAAGTCTTAGAAAAACACGCACTTAAACCACAAGATTTAGACGGTATTATTGTTGGTATAGGTCCCGGATCTTATACCGGGCTTAGGGTCGGTGTTATGACTGCTAAGATGTTAGGATATGCTGCCAATATCAATGTATATAAAATAAGTAGCCTAGCATTTTTAACATCTGGTTATTCCAACAAAGTTTTAGCATGGCATGATGCTAGAAACAACCAAGGTTTTAGTGCAACCATTCAAGCAGGTAAAATATTAGATGAAGAAAAAGTTCGTCATGAAGAAGAACTTTCATACGATGATTTAAATAGACGTATCATTTTAAATAATGACACCATTAAAATGGATGGTAACATCATTATAAAAAATAAAGTATTGGTTGAAGATATTTATAAACTCATACCAAACTACTTAAGACAAACACAGGCGGAAAAAGACCTTGATCAGAAAAGCAAGTCTTGATGATCTACAAACGATTGTAGATTTAGAAAATAAAGTTTTTGGTCATACATTAGGCTATGCATTCTTAAAACAAGAATTACTTGAAAATGAATTTTCTAGAATGTATGTTTATACTAAAAATAACCAGATCATAGCGTATTTAAGTTATCGACAAATAGATACCAATGCAGATATACTAAACTTTTTAGTCGATACACCTTTTCAAAACCAAGGTATTGGTAAAAGTTTATTTGAACACGTCTTGTTAGATATGAAAGAAGACGGTGTTAATTCGCTCGTCTTAGAAGTAAGAACAAGTAATGAAAGAGCCATTTGTTTTTATAAAAAATATGGTGCTACAATTGTTACTACAATAAAAAACTATTATGAAACAGAAGATGCTTATATGATGTATATGGAGGTGAAATAGTGATTATACTATCTGTTGAAACGTCTTGTGATGAAACAAGCGTTGCAATTACAAGAAATGGAAAAGAAGTTCTTTCGAATGCCGTTTTATCACAAATTAATATACACCAACCTTACGGTGGGGTAGTCCCTGAAATAGCCTCACGAGCACATATTGAATCGATGCTCTATATGTTTGATGAAGCGATTAAAAAGGCGAATATTACGATTAAAGATATTGATTTAGTTGCAGTAACTCAAGGACCTGGTTTGATAGGGTCACTACTTGTAGGTATTAATGCTGCAACAACCTTTGCATATGTTAATCAAATACCTTTAATGGGTGTAAATCACCTACTTGGTCATATTTATGCCGCACAAATCGAAGGCAATATGGACTTTCCATTATTAACATTATTGGTTAGTGGTGGACATACAGAATTACTTTATGTTAAAGGTCATTTAGATATTGAACTATTAGGAACTACACTTGATGACGCTGTTGGTGAAGCTTATGATAAAGTTGCACGTATGTTAGGTTTGGGTTATCCTGGTGGACCGGTAGTAGATAAACTTGCACATCAAGGACAACCTATTTATGATTTACCAAGACCCATGTTAAAAGATGACCCTTATAATTTTTCCTTTTCGGGTTTAAAAAGCTCCGTACTCAATTTAGTCCACAATATGAAACAAAGAAAAGAAAACTTTAAAGTAGAAGATGTTTGTGCATCATTTCAACAAGCAGTTGTTGAAGTATTAGTAGAAAAAACTAAGTTTGCTGCAGAACAACTTGGCGTCAAACAAATTATTGTTGCTGGTGGCGTTGCTGCAAATAAAGGTTTACGAAAACACATGAAAGAAAATATTTTACACATTGAAATACTTACACCAAACATACGATATTGTACAGATCAAGCAGCGATGATTGGTATAGCAGCTTACTACCAATATCAAAAACACGGTGCTTTAAAAGATTATTATTTAAAGGGTAGTGCTTCAATTAACTTTGTTTAATTTATAAGCATTAATGATAAATAATTATATGAAAAAGCATATAATGAAATCACCGAGGAGGGGATATTTATATGTTTAAATGGATTAAAAGAATTATAAAATTAACGATATTACTGATTGTACTTTTACCGGTGATTTTATTAGTTGTCATGTACAAAGGATATAGTGCACCACTTGAAGATTTCGAAGCACATCCTAACCTATCATTTACGACAATCGCAAGTAATAAGTTAGATACTTTTTTAGCAGATGATACAGCCCAAACATTTGACTTTGTCTTAACAAGTTCAGAGGCAAATGCTGCATTAAAAGCAATGTATGCTAGTAACAATCCAGACTTTGGTAAAACAGATACAAACATTGATATAAATAAACGTAAATATGCCATGGAATTTGGTTCGGGTAATGGTGGTTTTAAAGGTGTCACTGTAAAATTTGATGAAACAGGTCTTAGCCTTGAAGCCGGTATTGACGCAGGATTTTCTGGTATATATTATCAAACAACTTTATATCTAGACTTAGATGTTAAAATTGAACAAGTTACGATCAATGATGAAATACAAACACAATATAAACTACAAATTAAAAACATTAAATTTGGTAACATGCCAATTTTATGGATGTATGATTTAGCAAATTGGATTGTTGGTCGTTTTAATGAAGACGGCTTAAATGGTTTAATTCAAAATGCGGTATCCGGTTTTGGAAATTATGATTTAAAAACAAAATCCATATGGTTAAATTCAGAAGATTTAAAAAAACTAATTTCTGATGAAGATAGTGATAACCGTGCCATGATAGAAGCCTTATTAGGTTTTATAGATGAAGAAGAACTCTTACTATCTGGCTTTGGTGAAAATCAAGGTGGGATCGCACTAGCATTAGGTAAGATGCGCTCATCTAAAACACCTTATCAAACAACCAATGAAATTTCTAATGAAAATGAATTAGAAGATATGTTTCAAACACAACTGACCTCCTTATTGTTATCATCTCTTGGTGGTGGATCTACCTTAAATTATGATATGCATGAAGAAGCGTTTAACCAATTAGTAGACTACTATATTGGTGATAGTATGGATATGACACAAAGTTTTGATTTTGAAGATTACGAATATACTTTAGAAACATTACCGCTATATGCAAACTTTATCAACAATAAAATACATTTTACAATTATTATGAAACTTTATAATACAGCAAATCCAACCGATGTATTTCAAACCGACTTTACACTTTTAACCACACCATCAATATCTACAAATAAAAAGGATTTAATCTTTAGTGTAGATAGTATTAACATTGGTGATGAAACCACTGTGACCAATGATAAAGTATCAACAATACTTGCATTAGTTGGTGAAAATGAGATGATTGATGGTGATCGAATTGTATTAAAAGACTTTATGGACAACTTCTCTAATCAAGCGATGAGTGTTCAAAGTGTTGCTGTACATGGTAAATACTTAAGATTTGTTGTGGAGCCTACAGCAGCCAATCAACAAGCATTTGAAGATTTACAAGATGCTATTGATCTTGCACTTCAAACAGTTTTATTAGATCCAACTTATTCTGGTATTTTAGATGCATATCAAAATGATCCGGATAACAGTGAGGATATCCTTGATGCATTTAATGAACTATCAGAGGCAGAAAAAGTAGCATTTTATAATTCACTTTATACAACGCTTGGTACTGAAGTGGATTTAGGTGGTTTATTACCATAAAAAATGTTTTTTAATGACTATTGAATAAATTAAATTTTAAGGAATCTAATTTTAGGTTCCTTAAATTTTATATAAGTTCTTAAAAACTTGACTTTTATAAGTTTAAATATGGGAAGAAACCACCATATTAAACGCATTCATATGATATAATAAATATAGTAAATTATGCAGGAGTTCCTATGGTTATTGTATTTGTAATAGATAATTACTTACATCAATCTAATGGTACCGTCATCACTGCCAAACGCTTTATTGAACAACTTAGACAAAGAGGCCACACGGTACGTATTTTATCATGTGGTCATGAGGAAAAAGACTTCTACGTATTAAAGGAAAGACATATACCATTAGTAAGCTATGTAGCAAAAAAACAAGATGTTATATTTTCTAAGCCAGATAAAAAAGTAATTTACGAAGCGATTAAAGATGCAGATGTTGTCCATTTAGTTACACCATGGAAAACCTCTAAAGTAACCTATAAAATGTGTAAAAAGTTAGGTATACCGGTTGTAGCAAGCTTTCATGTGCAACCAGAAAATATTACATATGGTATTGGCTTAACTAGAGCAGGGTTACTCAATAAATTTATATATTTAAAATTTAGAAGACTTTATGGCAAGCTAGATTATGTCCATGCACCATCTAACTTTATTGCAGGCGAACTTAAAAAACATAATTACCCTACATCGATTCGGGTGATTTCAAATGGTGTATCCGATGAATTTTTCAATCAAAAGATCAATGAAGACCAACAAAATTTTAGAATTGTAAGTATTGGTCGTTATGCAAAAGAAAAAAACCATATGTTATTGTTAAAGGCAATTAATGCTTCAAAACATAAAGATAAGATTCATCTAACATTAGCAGGACAAGGACCTTTAGCATCAAAACTAAAAAACTATGCACAAAAGCACAACTTAAATGTTGATTTTGGATTCTTAAGTCAAGACAAATTATTAAAGACCCTATCCAAAGCATCTTTATATGTTCACCCTGCAAATATTGAAATTGAAGCGATTGCTTGTTTAGAAGCGATCGCAGTTGGCCTAGTGCCATTAATTGCAAATGCTAAAAAATCTGCAACACCGCAGTTTGCAATGGATGAAAGAAATCTTTTTAAAGCAAACAATTTAGAAGATTTTACAAGAAAAATTGATTACTGGATAGAACACAATGAAGAACGTGTTGCACAACAACAAGCTTATCAGACGTTTTCTAATAAATATAGAATTAGTAACTCAATTGATATGTTTGAAGAAATGCTAACTTTAGCCATTCAGTCACATAAGACTAAAAAGTTATCAGAAACGGTTAAGGGTAAAGCTTTTGCTAGAAGGTTTCATCATAAACCAATTAAGAAAACTGTTTCAGCACTTGCATATTACTTTATTGCCTTACCACTTTTAACAATTTATTTAAAAGTGTGGTTAAATGTTCATTATAAAAATAGAAAACATTTAAAAGGTATTAAAGGTGGTGCAGTACTAGTTTCCAATCATGTCCATACAATGGATGGTGTAATGAATTCAATAGCAAGTTTTCCTAAAAGACCGATTATGACGGCACAACAAGATAACTTTAAACTACCAGTTGCAGGATTCTTTGTGAATTTATTGGGTACAGTACCAATTCCTGAAACTATAATGGAAACAAGACTATTTATCAATAGTTTAAGCAAACATATAAAAAAGGGACGCTTTGTACATATATATCCAGAAGGTGAATTGATTCAAGAAGATAACAACATTCGACAATTTAAAAACGGAGCATTTAAATTAGCAGTAGATGCAGGTGTTCCAATCGTACCGATTAGAATACACTTTAAAGAAGGCAAATTTAGAAAAAAACGCATAGAATTAAATGTGGGTGAGCCATTATATCCAGATTTAATGATGATACAAAAAGAAGCTATGACAAAACTTAAAACGGAAGTCATGGACGTCATGGCAACATTATAAAGAAGGTGACATTATGAATAATCAATCAAATTTTATTAAAACAATTATGGAAAATGATTTAAAAAGTGGTAAACACGATAAAATCATTACAAGATTTCCACCAGAACCCAATGGTTTTTTACATATCGGACACGCTAGAGCGATTGTAACAAACTTTGAACTGGCTAGAGTTTTTAATGGACGTACAAACTTAAGATATGATGATACCAATCCATCCAAAGAAGATCAAGTGTATGTGGATGCCATAGAGCGTGACATACGTTGGCTAGGTTATAACCCGGCAGCAATTTACTTTGCAAGTGATTATTTTGGTGAAATGTTTGAACGTGCTAAGTTATTAATTAAAAAAGGATTAGCCTATGTAGATGATCAAACAGCTGAAGAAATATCTCAAACAAGAGGTGATGTAGTAACCCCTGGTATACCATCACCATATCGAGATAGAACACCTGAAGAAAACTTAAAACTTTTTGAAGAAATGCAAGCTGGTAAGTATCCAGAAGGTTCTAAAGTGTTACGTGCAAAAATTGATATGGCAAGCCCAAATATGAACATGAGAGACCCTGTCATATATCGAATTAACTTTACACCACATCACAACACAAAAGATCAGTGGAAAGTATATCCAATGTATGATTTTGCACATCCAATTGAAGATGCGATTGAAGGGATTACACACTCACTTTGTTCATTAGAGTTTGAAGATCATAGACCATTATATGATTGGGTGGTACGTGAAACAGAAATGCCTAAAGTTCCACGCCAAATTGAATTTGGTCGTCTAGGTATTCAAAATACAGTGATGTCTAAAAGATATTTAAAACAACTCGTTGATGCTGGATTAGTTACAGGGTGGGATGACCCTAGAATGCCTACACTATCCGGTTTAAGAAAAAAAGGTTATACAAAAGAAGCGATTAGAGAATTCATACTAGCAACAGGACTTGCTAAGGTTAATAGTGAAGTTGAACTAGATATGCTTGAATCTTTTGTTCGTGATGATTTAAATAAACGAGCAAAACGTGCTTTTGCAGTTGTTGAGCCTTTAAAGGTCACCATTACAAATTATCCAGAAGATAAAATAGAATATTTTGAAGTACCATTCCATCCAAATGACCCATCTTTAGGGAACCGAAAAATTGCATTTTCTAAACACTTATATATTGAACAAGATGACTTTGAAGAAGTTAAGCCCGATAATAAATACCGCCGCCTTTCATTAGGTGGTGAGGTTCGACTATTTCACACCTACTTTATTAAAGCCAACGAAGTTGTTAAAGATAAAGCAGGTAACGTTATCGAAGTACTTGCAACCTATGATCCACAAACTTTATCTGGTTCCGGATTTAAAGATAGAAAACCAGATGGTACAATTCATTTTGTTGAAGCTACAACTGCAATTCCTGCAACCTTTAATTTCTATGGTCAACTTTTAAAAGAAGATGATGCGCTACCTTTAGAAGAACGTTTTAACAAAGACTCACATCAAGTTAAAAAAGGGTTTGTTGAAAGTAGTTTAAAAGATGTTGCACATGAAGAAAAATTCCAATTTGTTCGAGACGGTTACTTTAATTGTTACTATGATGGTGATGATAAATATGTCTTCAATGAAATTGTTGCCTTAAAGAAAAGCTATAAATAGTATGAAAACAAAAACATGGTTAGACAAATTAAACCCACAACAAAAACAAGCGGCCACCCACGTAAGTGGTCCGCTTTTTGTAGTTGCTGGTGCCGGTACTGGTAAAACAAGGACATTAACAACAAGAATCGCATACTTAATTGAAGATTTAGGTATTGCACCAGAATCTATTTTAGCAGTCACTTTTACCAATAAAGCCGCTAAAGAAATGAAAGAGCGTATTATTGAAATGTCTGGACCATATGCAACCAACACTTGGATATACACATTCCATGCTTTTGGTGTCCAAGTATTAAGACGCGATATTGAACATTTAAATATGGGCTATACAGTAAACTTTAATATCATTGATGAAGATGATGCTAAAGCGATGGTGCGTAAAGTCATTAAAGATTTAAATTTAGATACAAAATCCTATAAAGCGAATGCCTTAAGACATAAGATATCTGTTTATAAACATTTAAACTTAGATTATTTTGACAACAACAATGAACGCACCGTTTATGAACGATATAAAGAAGAACTTAGAACAAATAATTTATTAGATTTTGATGATTTACAACTATTAACTTATAAATTGTTTAATGAACATGAACATGTATTAAACTATTATCAAGATAAGTTTAATTATATATTAGTCGATGAGTTTCAAGATACCGATCATCTACAATATAAAATGATGAAATTACTTGCAGCAAAACACGAAAACTTATTTGTTGTCGGTGATCCGGATCAATCTATTTATGCATTCCGTGGTGCAAACTATGATAATGCTAAACACTTTTTAAAAGATTTTAAGCGTGAAGATGGTCAAGAAAATAGTATGGTTTTAGATCTTAACTATCGTTCAACAAAACAAATATTAAATTTTGCAAATAAATTAATTAAACATAATAAAAATAGACCAGTTACAAAAGATCTTGAAACAAATTATGGTGATGGCTTTAAACCATATATATGGTCTGCTCAAAGTGATTTAAACGAAGCACAAATGGTCGCAAACGAAATCCAAACACTTACCCAGGATGCAGGTTATAAGTATAATGATATTGCTATACTTTATAGAAACAATGCATTAAGTAGAACGTTTGAAGATGTCTTTATGAAATATAATATTCCATATGTATTATATGGAGGTATTTCATTTTACCAACGTAAAGAGATTAAAGATATCCTTGCATATATTCGTTTAGTACTTGATACAGATCTTGACTTTTATTTAATGCGTATTATTAATACGCCAAGACGAGCAATCGGACCAACAACATTAAATAAACTACAAGCGCATGCTAAATCATTAAACGTATCGATGTTTGATGCGATGGATTCCTTAGATGTTGCAGGGAAGACAAAACAAAACTTACTAGCATTTAAAAAGTTGATTTTAGAGATGAAAAACCATTTTACAACAATGACAGAATTAGATGGTGTTGTTAATTATGTAGCACATCAAACCGGTTATATTAAAATGCTAGAAGAAGACAATGATGATGTTTCAAAAGATAGAATCGAATATATTAAAGAATTAAATAACCCATTTGTTCAAGCAAAGTTTTACTACGAAGGAGACTTTTATGAACAACTTAAAGAACTACTCGACCAAATCGCATTATATAGCGATTTAGACCGAACCACCAAACAAGATGCTGTCGTCTTATCAACCTTCCACCAAGTTAAAGGTTTAGAATTTAAAGTTGTATTTATGACCGTCATGGAAGAACAAATTTTCCCATCCAACCAATCCTTTTCGGATTTAAATGAACTTGAAGAAGAAAGACGTATTGCTTATGTTGGTATTACGCGTGCTAAAGAAAGACTTTATTTAACACGTAGTGAAAAACGCTTGTTGTATGGTGCTTTAATTTATCCAAGACCTTCAAGGTTTTTAAAAGAAATGATGCCGGATGAAGCAGTCTTTGTTAAAAGAAATGCCCAAAAAACACCGAGTCAACAATCAACATATCTTAAACCAGGTGACCGCATTATGCATCAAGTATTTGGCCAAGGGGTAGTTGTTAGTTTAGAAAAAGATATTGCAACTATTGCATTTTCAATGCCACATGGTGTTAAACAACTCATAGAAAGCCATCCGAGTATTAAAAAACTTTAACTGTAAAACATATAAACCATTTTGTTTATATGTTTTTTATATTTTTATAAACTGCATAGAGATATACATTTATCAATGAACATGATATGATAATGAATACACTAAAATATTAAGGGATAATAGGAGGGTGTATGAGGAAAATATTAGGTGCATTGATAGTTTTGTTGTCCATTGTATTAGTTGCATGTACAACGAAAACCTATCATATAATATTTGAAACAAATGGTGGTAATGATATTCCACGCATTGAATTTAGCGGTAGTTATGCATTAGAAGATATAGAAAAGATTATACCAACAAAACCAGGCTATGTATTTGGCGGATGGTATTTAAACAACAACTTAAATGAAGATAGTTTATTAACAGATGATATTGAAGATGATATAAAACTTTATGCAAATTGGTATTTAATTCAGTATGAACTTATATTGAATTTAGATGGTGGTACTTTACACGAAGATCAAGTGTTAAGCTTTACAACGGTTGATACGGTATTACTTTTAGAACCAACAAAAGAAGATTATGAATTTTTAGGTTGGTCTAAATCACCAAATAGTGATCACTATGTAGACCAAGTTGAAGCGGGGACAATTGGCCATCAAACATTTTATGCAAACTGGTCTGAATCACCAGGTATATTGACTTACAATATTCAATTTAAACATGAAGATGGTTCATTGTTAAGTGTTGTTACTACAGAAAACGGACAATTCCCTATCTATGTTGGACCAGTACCAACAAAGCCCAACTCTGAAACACATAGATATACATTTATAGGTTGGGATAGTGAAATTACTGTAGCAACATCCGATAAAGTTTACACAGCCGTGTTTGAATCTAGACCATTAGATCAGTTTGATCCGGCGGATTTAAATGTATTTTTTGATGAAGATGTATATGCATTAATCCCTAATTTTAATACTGCAGATTATCATGTTATTGAAATGGAAGGTGGGTTCTTTATTGGTGGATACTTTGATTTATTTGACTGGACCGCAGCTGACCGTGATGCATATGATGCACTTTTAGATAGTTTATTTGAGTATGATGAAGATTATGAAGCTTATAGGGTGGGAAGTTACTTTATTGATACATATATGGATGAGTATTATTATCCGGGAGAAATTGTCTTTGGTGTAGAGGTTTATACAAGAGTAGATATACCAATGGACCAACCACTCGATATTGAAGGATTTAATGATGTGTTTGGTTTTGATATGTATAGTCTATTACCAAGTTTTACAGCAACTCATGCTTATATGTTTGACTTTAGTATCGATGATTTTATTAACATTTATGTCGATGTATTTAATTGGACTGAAGCGGACTTCAATCAATTTAATGATGATCTTGCAGCAATCTTTGAGTATGATGAAGAAAATGATGCTTATATATTGGGTTCATTTTATATTATGCCGAATATCGAAGATATATTATATGAGGGTATGACAGTATACGGGTTTGCTATTGATGGATTTAATAACGGCACTGCACCGACACTGCCAGGAAGTCCAGGCAATGAAACAGGTAACTTAACAACATTATCACCAATGCAATCGATTAATGCATATGAAAAAGCAACTTTTGGTGCCTCAGGGTTACCATCTACGGGCGCGTATAATGTCTTAGTGATACCAATAGAAATACAAGGTCATCCGTTTGAAAGTACATATGCAACGCAACTTGATAAAGTATTTAATGCCAATGCCATACATACAGGGTGGCGAAGTGTTTCTGGGTACTATTTTCAATCAAGTTATGGCAATTTAGAATTAACATTTGATATAGCACCAAAATATGTTACAACCAACCCAGCATCTTATTATGAAAATCAAGCATTAGATGGTGACCAATACGCTATTGTAGAAGCACTGCAGGCATTGGATAGTCAAATTGATTTTAGCCAATATGATGTTAACAATGATGGTTACATAGATTCTGTTATCTTTGTATATTCAAAAGCATATGACTATGATGTCGACCCTTGGTGGGCTTGGGTATTTTCAGGTCAATATGGTGTAGCAAGTAGTATCGGTAAATTAGATGGAAAAACTTTTGATTACTACATGTGGGCAAGTTATGAATTTATATATGATACCATACCAGGTTATGATAACTTACATGTTAACAGTGAAACATTTGTTCATGAATTAGGACACTTAATGGGGTTTCCTGATTTATATTCTTATGAAGGGGATTATGAATTTGGGCCACTGGGTGGCTTTGATATGATGGATTATAATGTCGGAGATCATGGACCACTTAATAAATTATTATTTGGTTGGTTACAACCCCTTGTTGCAAAAGAAGGCACTTACCAAGTAACACTTGATAACTTTGGACTAGATAATGACCCTTTTAATAATACATTACTTATTCCATATGATGTTGATGATCTAGACGATGGCAACGCCTTTGATGAATATTTGTTAGTGACATTTTATAGTCCAAATGGACTTTATGCAGCTCACAGTCAATTAGAGACAGTTCCAGAGTATGCCGGAGTTGTTGTCTATCATGTAGATGCAAGAATGTTTGATGATAACGAATTATGGTATGAATACTTTTTATATAACAATGACGGGAATGAAGATTTCTTTGTTCGTATATTAGAAGCTGATAAAAACAATTCATTACCTGGAAATGGTTCCATTACACAAAGTGATTTACTCACCAGTGGAACACTTGATTTAAGTAGTTATACTTGGCATCAAGGTGGACAAATATCTGTATCCATTAGTGTGGCAACGACGATAACAAATGATGCTGAAAATGTGACATTAAATATTACAGTTTCATAAATAGATATAAGGTAGATACCAAAAGGTGTCTACCTTTTTTAAAGTTAAATTGAGCGCATCTATCTACTATTGGTTGTGAGGTGATGATATTGAAACTAAATGAAGAACAACAGCTTGCAGTAAAATCAAATGCACAATTTATATTTTTAATTGCTGGTGCTGGTAGTGGTAAGACTCGGGTAATTGTTGAACGCATCAAACATTTAATTAGGCAAGGAGTTAACCCGACTGAAATATTATGTATAACATTTACCAACAAATCAGCAGAAGAGATGAAAGAAAGGCTCATCGTCTATGATATTTATGCTAATACATTTCATGGGTACTGTTATCAGGTTTTAAGTGAACACAAAACATTTCAAATCTTTGAATATAATAATGAATTTAACAATGATGAATTGCTTCAAATAGCCACTTACAAAAACAGCCTAAAACAAACGAAAAAGCCTAAAATTTACACAGCCTACCAAAATTATTTATCAAGCAGAAACTTACTTGATTTTGATGACTTAATGCTTGAAAGCCTACCGTATTTAAGTACGCACGATTTTAAATATATATTTATTGATGAATTTCAAGATACAAACCTACTCCAATATCTTATCTTAAAGAAAATGATACATAAAGATACGCATGTATTTGCAGTAGGCGATCCGGACCAGTCTATTTATGCATTTCGTGGTGCTAAGGTTGATTTAATACAAAGGTATATTAAGGATTATGATGCAAAACTCATGAAGTTAGAATTAAACTATCGGTCTAATCCATATATATTAAAAGCAGCGAACAATTTAATTCAGAAGAACTTAAATCGCTATAAAAAGCAATTAAAGGGTACAAGGCCTTTAGGAAAAAAGCCGATAATTTATATTGGAAAACAAAATAAATTATACTTAGAGATGATTGGTTTAATAAAAATAAATAAAACATTTGATGCAGTCATACTTTATAGAAATCATTATCAAGTTACCTTTTTAAAACAACTACTCATTAGAAACTATTTGTTTTCAATTAAGTTATTAAGTTTTCATGAATCAAAGGGCTTAGAATTTAAAACTGTTTATATTGTAGGACTAGAAGACTTGCCTTATGATAAAACCAATATATACAAAAATACTGAAGAAGAAAGAAGATTATTGTTTGTTGGTATGACACGTGCGATGGATGAACTTTATTTATTTTCTACAAAAAAGACAAAATTTTTACGCCAAATGAAACTACAATTTAAGACTATGTAAAATATGTAAAAATGTAGCCTAAATTAAGATGACACATGCGGCATCGTGGTATAATTAGAAATAGGTGATAACTATGGACATAGAAGCTAGAATAAAATCTTTAAGAAAACAAATAGATGAAGCAAATTATTATTATCATACAAAAGATAATCCAAAGATTACAGATTATCAGTATGATCAACTGGTACGTGAGTTAATTGAGCTTGAAACAAAGTATCCAGAATATGATGATGAAACATCACCAACTAAAAAAATCGGTGGTGTTGTTTTAGATAAGTTTGAAAAGCATACGCATCGTGTACCGATGATGAGCCTTGGTAATATTTTTAATAAAGAGGAACTAAAAGGTTTTTATGATCGTATATTAAAAATTGTACCAAATGCTCAATTTACAACAGAACTTAAAATTGATGGTTTAGCAGTTAGTTTAATCTATGAACAAGGTATTTTTAAAAAAGCTGCAACAAGAGGCAATGGTACGGTTGGTGAAAATGTAACTGAGAATGTTCGAACGATTAAATCTTTACCGCTAAAACTTACACAACCCATTGACATTGAAGTGCGTGGTGAAATTTATATGTCACATAAGGCTTTTCAAAAGGTCAATGAAGAACGTGCACAAAGTGGACAAGACTTATTTGTGAATCCTAGAAATGCAGCAGCGGGAACGATTAGACAGTTAGATTCAAAAATAGTCGCTAAAAGAAATCTAAATCTTTTTGTATACACAATTGTAGATGCCCAAAATTATAAAAAAACACAAAGAGAAACATTAGAGTATTTAAATCAATTAGGCTTTCCAGTCAACCCTCATTATCAAGTGGTTGATGCATACGAGGATTTAAGCCACATTATTGATGGCTTTGATAATTTAAGAAAGACACTATTATATGATACAGATGGTGTTGTTATTAAGGTCAATGATTTTAGTTATTATGATGAAATTGGTTATACAGCAAAACATCCCAAATATGCAGCAGCATATAAATTTGAAGCAGAAAAACAAATAACAACCGTTAATGACATTATATTTCAAGTAGGCAGAACAGGTGTTGTTACACCGGTTGCTGTATTAGAGCCAGTCTTTATATCTGGTTCTTTAGTCTCACGTGCAACACTTCATAATGAAGATTATATATTAAACAAAGATATTCGTATTGGTGATCATGTTTATGTACATAAAGCAGGTGAAATTATTCCTGAAGTGATTGAAGTGGCATTAGAAAAGCGCATGGATCAACAACCATTTAAAATGATTGAACATTGCCCAGCATGTGGACATGATTTAATTAGAAAAGAAAATGAAGCGGATTATTACTGTACAAATTTAAATTGTCCAGGTAAAAGTATTTATGGTTTAATTCATTTTGCAAGTAGGGTGGCAATGGATATAGATACACTGGGTGAAAAGGTAGTTGAACTATTACACGACCAAACATATCTACAAACCATTCCTGATATATATAAATTAAAAGATTATCAATCTCAATTAGAAACCTTACCTGGCTTTGGTAAGAAAAAAGTAGAAAAACTACTTGCTGGTATTGAAGCATCTAAACAGCAAACATTAGATAAACTTATTTTTGGTTTAGGTATAAAAAATGTTGGTGCTAAAGTTGCAAAAACTTTAGTAACCAATTATCCATCGATGGATTTATTAATGGCAGCAAAGTATGATGATTTAATTCAAATACCAGATATTGGTCCAGAAATTGCTCAAAGTATTACAACCTACTTTAGTGATGAAGGCAACCAAGCAATGATTGCATCTTTAAAAGCATTAGGGCTACCAATGGCATACAAAGTTGAAACTGTACAAACACATGCATTTAATGGTAAGACATTTGTTGTTACAGGAACACTTGATAGTTTTACAAGAACAGAGGCAAGTGCCATCATAGAAAAACTTGGTGGTAAGGTCAGTGGTTCTGTTTCAAAGAAAACTGACTTTGTTTTAGCAGGACGTGAGGCTGGTTCCAAACTCACTAAAGCCCAAGAACTTGGAATCACGATATTAGATGAGGAAACATTTAAGGTGAAAATTAATGAATAACGATTGGCTACAAATCAAAGGGGCAAGGGAAAATAATTTAAAAGATATTGATATTAAAATTCCAAAAAATAAACTTGTTGTTATGACTGGTGTTTCTGGTAGTGGAAAATCATCCTTAGCCTTTGATACGATTTATCAAGAAGGCCAAAGACGTTATATGGAATCTTTATCAAGTTATGCTAGACAATTTTTAGGAAACTATGAAAAACCGGATGTTGATGCCATTGAAGGATTATCACCTAGTATTTCAATTGATCAAAGAACCACATCAAATAACCCAAGATCTACAGTTGGTACAGTGACTGAAATATATGATTATTTCAGATTACTTTATGCAAGAGTGGGGACACCATATTGTCCAGGTTCTGATGAACCAGTCACAAAACAAACGATTGAAGAAATGACATTAAGAGTTTTAAAGTTACCAGAAAACTCTAAAGTCATTATTGTAGCACCTACCGTCAGTAGACAAAAGGGAACCCATAAAGAAAAATTGGCTGGGTGGCTAAAAGAAGGTTTTACTCGTGTTTGGGTTGATGGAGAGGTGCATTTAATTGAAGAAATGGCACCACTTGATAAAAATAAGTTTCATGATATTGCTGTAGTCATAGATAGATTAGTTATTAAAGAAGGTATACGTTCTAGAGTACACGATGCGATGGAACTTGCTGCAAGAATTGGTGATGGTAAAACAAGAGTTATTGTTAACGATAAAGAAGTCATTAACTTTAGTGAAAGATTTTTTTGTGAGGGTAGTGATTTTACCATACCTGAATTAGAACCAAGATTATTTTCATTTAATACACCCATTGGTGCTTGTCCACATTGTAATGGATTAGGTTTAAAATTAGAAGTTACAAGAGGACTTGTATTAAATCCGGAAAAAGGTTTATTAGATGGCGGTATTGTACCTTATAGAAATGCTGATGAAAATAATTTAAACTTACAAGAAATTGAAGCGGTTTGTGATCATTATGGTATTGATTTATCCTTACCTATTAGAGAATTATCAGAAGAACATATTCAGCTAATTTTATATGGAACAGATGAAAAGATTGATTTTAATTTAGTATCTTCTAGTGGTAGAAGACATGAAAAGCGTGTTAAATTTGAAGGTGTAATCAACAATTTAAATAGACGTTATGTTGAAACATCTTCAGAGTGGATTAGAAAATGGATTGAATCATTTATGTTAGAATCCACTTGTCCAGTATGTAAAGGACAACGTTTAAATGAAGCTGCATTATCTGTTAAGATTAAGAAGTTAAACATCAGTGAAATGATGAATAAACCGGTAGAAGTACTCAAAGACTTAATTTTTGATTTAGATTTAAATAACGAACAACAACAAATATCTAAAATGCTTATTGAAGAAATAGGACATCGCCTAAACTTTTTAGATGATGTTGGTTTAGGGTATTTAAATTTAGCACGTGGAGCAGCAACCCTTTCAGGTGGTGAGGCACAACGTATCCGTTTAGCAACCCAAATAGGCTCTAAATTATCAGGTGTGCTTTATGTACTGGATGAACCAAGTATTGGTTTACATCAAAAAGATAATGAACGACTCATTAATTCACTTAAGAAAATGCGCGATTTAGGCAATACCTTAATTGTTGTTGAACATGATCATGATACGATGTTATCATCAGATTATTTAATTGATATTGGTCCGAGTGCAGGTGAAAATGGTGGACATATTGTTGCAGCAGGTACACCAAAAGAGGTGATGGACAATCCAAATAGTTTAACTGGACAATATTTAACCGGAAAACTTAAAGTGGATACACCTAAAACAAGACGCCAAGGTAATGGAAAAGACATTATGATCCTTGGTGCTAAAGAAAATAACTTAAAAAATATCAATGTATCCATTCCATTGTCGAAACTTACCTTAGTTACAGGTGTATCAGGTAGTGGGAAGTCCACTTTAGTCAATGACATTTTATTAAAAGGATTACGCCAAAAAATATATCGTTCTAAAGAACTCGCTGGACACCATGATATGATCCAAGATTATAATTATATTGATAAGATTATTGAAATATCCCAATCACCAATTGGCTATAACCCAAGAAGTAACCCTGCAACCTATACAGGGGTCTTTGATGATATTCGTGATGTGTTTGCATTAACGAATGAAGCGAAAATGCGTGGTTATAAAAAGGGCAGATTTTCATTTAATGTCCGTGGTGGACGATGTGATCATTGTAATGGTGATGGTGTTATCAAAATTAGTATGCACTTCTTGCCAGATGTTTACGTACCTTGTGAGGTTTGTGAAGGTACACGCTACAATTATGAAACACTTCAAATTAAATATCGTGGAAAATCAGTGGCAGATGTTTTAGACATGACCATTGATGAAGCATTAAAGTTTTTTGTCAACCATCCTAAAATTCATGCTAAACTTCAAACAATTCAAGATGTTGGTTTAGGCTATATTAAATTAGGTCAATCTGCACCAACCCTATCGGGTGGTGAAGCACAACGTGTGAAATTAGCATCAGAGTTATATAAACGTATTACACCAAAAACATTATATATATTAGATGAACCAACAACTGGTTTACATACAGACGATGTGAAACGACTAGTTAAAGTTTTACATAAGATTGTTGATCAAGGCGCAACTATGGTTGTGATTGAACATAATTTAGATGTAATTAAAAATGCCGACTACATTATCGATTTAGGACCAGATGGTGGTGACCGTGGTGGTGAAGTAGTTGCTACAGGCACACCAGAAGAAGTCGCAAAAAATGATCGAAGTTATACAGGTAGATATTTAAAACCACTATTAGATTTAAAGTAAGGAGTAAATAAGTGCAACCCAATCCGAATGATCCAAATAAAAAAGATATTAAGAAAAAATACAAAAATATTATGAGCTACCAATTAGGTGTTGTCTTACACCTAAATTTTGGTATGCATATTTTATTATTGACAATTATTAATATTTTGGCCATGGGTATTTTAATCGGATTATCTTCTAGATTTTATCCACTGGTTAAGTTGGAATCACTTCAAACATTCATTATTGTTGCATTACTTTTTACATTCATTGAGGTTTTTATTAAAGGTATCATGGTAAGATATCTATATAGATTTATACTCATTACCTTTGGTATTATGTTTTATTTAAGCAATTTGCTAACCTTTTGGTTAGTTGATTTATCAGTTCCTCAAATATCATTCTTATATGAAGGAACCAATATATTTACTTTTACATTGTTGTTTATGGTAATTCGTTTATTATTTACAACATATGTAAGAAAATCTAAGTGGATACAAGGAGGCAAAATCCATGGCTTATAAAAAAACAGTCAAACTTAAAAAAATGGCGAAAGATTTAAATTTACAAATAGTCGCAGGCTTTAACGGTGAAGACCGTCATGTAGAGGTTGAAATGCTTAGTCGACCAGGGGTTGAGTTTGCAGGATTTTTAGATTTTTTTGATCCACAAAGAATACTATTAATTGGTTCTAAAGAAGCACACTTTTTATTATTACTCGATGAAGAAGTTCAAAAACAAAGAGTCGATGCTGTATTAAAATTATTACCACCAGCAGTTATCTTTAGTATTAATGTGGATATACCACAATACTTTATTGATTTAGGTAATCATTACAATATTCCATTGTATAAATCTAATGAACGTACAACACCGATTAACTCTAAGCTTTATGCTTATTTACGTAGTGCGCTCGCACCAAGAGAAAGTATTCATGGTACGTTATTAGATATTTATGGCATGGGTACTTTAATTATCGGTAAATCTGGTGTTGGTAAATCAGAGACTGCATTAGAACTTGTTAAAAGAAATCATATTTTAGTGGCAGATGACCGCGTGGATGTTTATGAAACAGCCCCAGGGATCATCATTGGTCAAGCACCTAAAATATTAGAAAAGTATATTGAAATACGTGGTATAGGTATCTTTGATGTTGTTCAAATGCTTGGTGCGGGTGCTTTTAGAGAAAATAAAAAGATTCGGTTAGTCATTGAATTAGAACAATGGGATAAAAATAAGACCTATGACCGGTTAGGTATTGAAACAGAAAGTTTTACAATTTTTGGTACAAGTATACCCAAGATTACGATACCAGTATTACCAGGGCGAAATAATGCAACACTTGTTGAATCTGCAGCTATGAACCAAAAATTAAAATATTTAGGATACAATGCAGCACAAACCTTAATTGATAATGTTGCAAAAAAAGCGGCATCTAAAGGAGCATATGATGATGAAGAATAATTTTAGGAAATATGAAAGCTTAATTGTTTATGGTAGTATTTTATTAGTATTTTTATTATTAATCGCTTTAGCAACTTTAGGTCCTGCACCTTATAGTTCTACTGCATTTCAATTAGGATCATTTAGTGTGCAGTGGTATGCCGTATTTATATTATTTGGTATTATCATGGCCGCTGTTTTAGGTTATAGAGAAATTATACGTTATGGCCAAGATCCAAATATTATTTGGGATGGGCTATTAGTCTTTGTCTTACCAGCAATTTTTGCAGCTAGGCTATGGTATGTATTATTTAATTTAGATAAATATAATGGTGATATTCTTCGAATGATTAATATCGCTGAAGGTGGATTAGCGATTCATGGTGCAATTATCTTTGTGTTTATCGGTTTAATATTTTTTACTAAAAGAAAAAAAGTAGACTACTTTTTCATATTAGATATTGTTGCACCTGGATTTTTAGTTGGTCAAATATTTGGCCGTTGGGGTAACTTTATGAACCGCGAACTTTATGGTCCAATTGTAGATAACTTAAATTGGTTACCACCGTTTATTCGCGATAATATGCACATTAATGGTGCATTACGCCATCCAACCTTTTTATATGAAAGTAGTTGGAATATTATTGGTTTAATTTTAATCTTAGTCTTTAGAAGACGCAAAGAAGTTAAATTGGGAGATATCTTTTCATTTTATTTAGTGTGGTATGGTATTGGTAGAATACCTACAGAACTTTTAAGATTAAATAGTGGTGTCGATGAACCTTTAATGTTTTTAGGCATTCCTACGAGTATTGCGACCTCTGTTGGATTAATCATTGCAGGTGTTGCAGTATTTATATATAGAAGATATAAATCAACTAATGATTTATCATACAATGATTATGGAAAAAAAGCAGTTTTATTTGATTTAGATGGCACACTTTTAGATACAAAAGACTTAATTTATAAAAACATTACCGCAACCTTTAAAAAACATTTTCCGAATAAAAAGTTAAGTGAAGATGAATTAAAAGCTTTTGTAGGACCAACATTATATGAATCATTTGGTTGGTATGAAAAAGATGTTAAAAAGATTGAGAAAATGATTGATACTTACAGAAGTTTTAATGAAAAGAATCATCAGCAAAAGGTTGATACTTTCAACAATGCACAAAAAACACTTAAAACATTAAAAGAGCATGGCTATTTAATTGGTGTTGTAAGTAGTAAGATGCATAAGTATGTAAAACTTGGACTTGAACAAAACGATTTATTACAATACATTGATATTATTATTGGTAGTGATGAGGTTCAAAAACATAAACCAGATCCTATGCCGCTTAATGAAGCACTTAAAACTTTAAAAGTGATGCCTAAAAATGCAGCTTATATTGGGGATCATCCCAATGATATTATTGCAGCAAAAGCAGCAAATCTCCAAGCCATTGGTGTATCATATTCGATTCACTATGATCAACTATTAGCTGAAAAACCTGACGTTGTTGTCGATGATTTAGAAAAACTACTCTACATATTTTAAAAGGTGAATAACATGATATATGATTTATTAATAATTGGATCTGGTCCAGCAGGTATGACGGCAGCTATTTATGCTAAACGTGCCAATTTAAATGTGATGATGTTTGAAAAAGGTGCACCAGGTGGTCAAATTGTTGACACTGCAGAAGTTGAAAACTACCCTGGGTTTACTAAAGTAAAGGGTTATGAGTTAGCAACATCTATGTTTGAACATGTCTTAGCACTCGGTGTTCATGTAACGTTTGAAGAAGTATTAAGTATCAAAGATTTAGGTAAAACAAAAGAAGTTGTTACATCAAATGGTACATTTCAAACAAAAACTATTTTAATAACAACTGGCGTTGTACCTAGAAAACTTGGTGTTGAAGGCGAAGATAAATTTGCTTACCAAGGTATATCATGGTGTGCAATTTGTGATGGACCTTTATATAAAGATAAAAAGGTTGCAGTCATCGGTGGGGGCAACTCTGCGGTTGAAGAAGCACTATTTTTATCTAATATTGCAAGTCATGTTACAGTGATTCAAAACTTAAGCCACTTAACAGCAGATAAAAAATCTCAAGACTTATTGCGTGGTGCCAATAACGTAGATTATATATTTAATGCAAACACCAAAGCATTTGTTGGTAAAGATGACATTGAAGGTGTTGTATTAGAAGTTGATAAAGAAACTATAACAGTAGATATTCAAGGTGTGTTTGAATATGTTGGATTAATACCGGCAACGTCCTTTTTAGGCGATTTAAACATATTAGACCCACAAGGTTATGTGGTGACTAATGAGCAGTTTGAAACATCTGTAGCCGGTATATTTGCCGCAGGAGATGTTATGGTTAAAAAGATACGACAAATTGTAACAGCGGTCAATGATGGAGCGGTTGCAACCCAAAACATTATTAAGTATTTAGAAAATTTTTCGTAAGGGATTGAATTAAAATTGAGTTATGCAAAACAAGTAAAAAATGAACTCATACAATTAAATACCTCCAATGAAGAACAGCTTGCTGAAATATCTGCGATGCTTGATTTAGCATCGGAAATTGTTATTTCAGAAGGTGTGCCTACCCTTTGGTTTAAATCCAATAACCCAACGGTAGCAAGGCGTTTTTTAAAGTTGTTAAAACAACAATATAAAATCGAGTCGACGCTTTTAACTAAGCGTCAGGGAAACTTTAATAAAGGTTATCAAATTCGTTTAGGTGTTCAAGAAGCTTTAAATGAAATTATGCTCGAACATGGTATTTTAGGTGATAAAGATGCAACAGAGTTTTTAACTTTTTCACCAGAAACAAAGTTAAGTTATCTACGTGGTGCATTTTTAGTATCTGGTTCCGTCAATGATCCTAAAACTGCTGAGTATCATTTAGAAATATATACAGATAATACAGACCACATTTTAAGAATACAAAGACTTATGAATGAAATTGATATGAATGCTAAAGTGACTAAGCGTCGAAAAGGTTATATTGTCTATTTAAAAGATGTCAATAAGATTGAAGATTTTTTAAGATACATTGGTGCTAGCCAAACGGTATTTGAATTTGAAGATATACGTATTAAAAGAGATTTTAATAATTCGATTAATCGTATACTAAATTGTGAAATCGCAAATGAAAAGAAAACCATCATGGCAGCAAACCACCAATTAGAAGATATTAAATTAATTGAATCTTACCGTTTAGATATTAATGAAAAAGTTCAACAGGCAATCGATTTAAGAAAACAATATCCAGATGCTTCTTTAGCAGAATTAATTGTACATTTTGAATCTAATTATGGTGAAACCATTACCAAATCAGGGTTAAATCATCGCTTGAAAAAGATTAAAGATTTGGCTGCTGAACTTAGAAATGAGGCGTAGTATGATTTATGCAATCGGCACGGATCTAGTTGAACTAGAACGTATTAAAACAATTGGTTTAGAACGTTTTAAACAAAAAATTTTAAGCCCTGAAGAAGTTAAAGAATATGATGACATCATACATGAAAATAGAAAACTCACCTATTTGGCAGGGCGTTTTGCTGCTAAAGAATCTTTGTTTAAATGTTTTAAAACGGGCGATAAAACGACAAATTATAAAGATTTTTCAATACTAAATGATAAAGATGGTGCACCCTATATTATCTCTAAGCATACCAAGGATTATGTGTCTCATATAACAATAAGTCACACAAACCTTTATGCGGTTGCATTTGTTGTGCTAGAAACATAACTTTAGGTTGTAAAATGGCACCTTTTTAAGTATAATATTATTGCGTAAAAATTTAAGGATGTGAAAAAGATGGCACGAATAAATAAAAACGAAGTAAAAAAAGCAGAGAAAAAAGCATCTGTTGATAACTTAGGTATTAAAGAAGAGTCTGAAAAAGGCGAATTATTTTTCAAAATTGTATTAATTATTATGGCGGTTGCATTAGTATCAGTTGTGCTTTATTTTGTCATTGATGCAATTATATCAAGTGGACAAAACGAAGATGAATTTAGATATAAAAATTCAAACTACGTCACTGTAGCTGATATTACTAAAATATCTAACCGTGAAAACTTTGAAAACCTTACACATGAAGGTTTAAAATATACATTAGATAATTATGCGTATGTGTATGTATTATTTTACTCAGAAAATGATACAAGTGCATGGCAACCAGATACACTAGATATCGTAGATGAACTATTTAATGTATCCAGTGTAAAACAAGAAACATTTAATGATTTTGAATTTACAGTTATCTCGGATGATGCCGCAATCTTCTTTGTTAATGTTGATGACCCGGCTAATGAAACTTGGGCAGATGTTGTAGATGTTTCAGATGGTCAAGCATCAAGAGCTACAATCCCTGTTTTATTAGAGGTATTTAATGGTGAAGATTTAAGTTGGTTTGGTCCATATGCAAGCGCAGGTAAAAATAAACCGGCTTCAGAAAAGTTAGAAGAAGTACTCAACACATTAAAATAACCACAACATAAAGGGAAAGTACACATTCCCTTTATTTATTGTTAAATTAGGAGGAATTATGAACGAACAATTAATTAATAGTGTTTCCAAGGCATTAAAATTGCCAACTGCAAAAGTTAAGGTTGTCCTTGATTTATTAGCAGATGGTGCAACAATCCCTTTTATTGCCCGCTACCGTAAAGAAATGACTGGTGGTATGGATGAAGAACAAATATTTGAAATCAACAAGATGTTTGAATATGAAAACAATTTACTAAAACGTAAAGAAGATGTCATACGCTTAATTGCTGAAAAAGAAATGTTGACACCAGAGTTAGAAGCTGAAATCTTAAAAGCTACTAAACTTGTTGAAGTGGAAGACTTATATCGTCCATTCAAAGAAAAGAAAAAGACAAAAGCAACCGAAGCGATTGCCAAAGGTTTAGAACCATTAGCAGAGTTTTTATTATCATTTCCAAAAACAGATGTTATACAAGAAGCTAAAAAATATATCAATGATGATGTTAAAGATGAAAATGAAGCGCTTGAAGGTGCTCAGTTTATTATTGCTGAACGAATTAGTGATGATGCAAATTACCGTAAATATTTAAGAGATTACTTGTTCAAACACGGTGCATTAATTACAAGTTTAAGAAAAGGTGGTAAAGAATTAGATACTAAAGGCGTTTATGAAATTTATTATGATTACAGCCAACCAATTAGTAAAGTCAAACCACACCAAATATTGGCGATTAATCGTGCGGAATCAGAAAAAGTTATTTCTGTTAAATTAGATGGTACAAAAGATGCCATGGAAAATTATTTAATTCAACAAGTTAAAGAAAAACCATCCAATGCAGATTCATATTTAGAAGCTGCAGCAATCGATTCTTTAAAGCGTTTAATATTCCCATCCATTGAAAGAGAAATACGTTCTGAATTATCTGAAAAAGGTGAAGATCAAGCCATTGAAGTTTTTGCAGATAACTTAAGTAAATTGTTATTACAACCACCTTTAAAAGGTAAAGTGATTTTAGGTATTGACCCTGCTTTTAGAACGGGCTGTAAGTGGACTGTAGTTGACCAAACTGGTCAAGTACTAGAAAAAGGAGTTATTTATCCGCATGAGCAAGCTCAAGGTGGCAAACCGGATGAACAAAAAGTATTCCAAGCAGAACTACAATTAAAGGTTTTATATAAAAAGTATAAATTTGAACTTGTAGCGATTGGTAATGGTACAGCATCAAGAGAAACTGAAAGATTTGTTGCAGGTGTTTTAAGAAACCAAAACATGGATGCTAAATATGTGATTGTCAATGAAGCAGGTGCATCGGTTTACTCTGCAAGTGAAGTTGCTAGAGAAGAGTTCCCTGATTTTTCAGTGGAAGAAAGAAGTGCTGCAAGTATTGCAAGACGTCTTCAAGATCCATTATCAGAACTTGTTAAAATTGATCCAAAATCAATTGGTGTTGGACAATATCAACACGATATTACACCTAAAAAGTTAGATGATTCATTAAACTTTGTTGTTACCCAAGTGGTAAACCAGGTCGGTGTGAATGCCAATACTGCAAGTAAATCATTATTAACCTATGTATCAGGATTAAGTAAAAATGTGGCTGAAAACTTTGTAAAATATCGTAATGAAGTGGGACAATTTAAGTCACGTGAAGATATATTAAAGGTACCATCTTTAGGACCTAAAACTTATGAACAAGCCGTAGGGTTTTTAAGAATTCCCGAATCTGATGAAATATTAGACCAAACAGCAATTCACCCTGAAAGTTATGAACTTGCTAGAGAAGTTATGAAAAAACTTTCAATCTCGCCAGAAGATATCGGTAAACCAAGCGTTCGCCTTTGGACAGCAAATATCGACAGAGAACAAGTTGCACGTGAACTGAATACCGATAAATATACATTAGACCTCATTTTAGACGCATTTGAAGCGCCAATGCGTGATCCACGTGACGAATATCAACAACCAATTTTAAAATCCGATATTTTAACGATTGAAGACTTAAAAGTTGGTATGGAATTAGAAGGTACTGTAAGAAATGTTACAGACTTTGGTGCCTTTGTGGACGTTGGATTAAAAAATGATGGTTTAGTACATATTTCAAAATTATCGAACAAATTCGTAAAACATCCTAAAGATGTTGTCTCAGTTGGTCAAATTGTAACAGTATGGGTATTAAATATTGACATTGAAAAAGGTCAAGTTGGTCTTACAATGATAAATACTGTCAATTAATGATTGACATTGCATTAAAAATAAGTTAATATATTAAGGCATGATTTAAATGCCTTAAATGGAGTGGTACTCAAGTGGTGAAGAGGGCGCACTGCTAACGCGTTAGACGGTTAACCCCGTGCGAGGGTTCAAATCCCTCTCGCTCCGCCATTGGCCCGTTGGAGAAACGGTTAACTCACATGCCTTTCACGCATGCATTCACGGGTTCGAATCCCGTACGGGTCACCATTTAAATTTCAAAAGATCTTTGTTAATATACAAAGGTCTTTTTCTTTATATGAACCTATTAAATAATGTAATTACCATAAAGAAAAGGCGACAGACAAGCTCTATGACCCTTCAGCAACCTACCGAAAGGCAAAATGCTAACGCTTGATAGATGGTGCTATATGATTTGTTGTTGAAAATAGATTCCATCCAAGCGATAAAATCTTTTATTTTTATAAAAGGGAAGTGAAATAATGAAGAAATTAAATCAATGATTTATCAGTTATAATAACCGTAATGAACTACAAATTGTTGAAAAAACTTGAGTGTTGTAAATGTCAACGAGTTTGTTATTGATAAAAGAGCATACTTGATCACATCAAAACCAGAAAAGACTTTACCCAACTTTACAATATTGTTGGTAGCAAAAATTAAAGAAGATAAGGATGGCGATTCATTGATTGATATGACATCTGAAGATATAGCTTATATAAAGAAAATGCCTAAAAAAATACTTAAAAAACATGTTGTAGAACTTTAATCATAATTTTTTTCATCATATGTTTTAAGCAAATTCATACGATTGTTAAATGATAAGACATATAATGAGAAAAAGGAGTGTTAAGGTATGAAAACGACATTTGAGATTCAAGCAGAAGTTTTCCAAGCGATGGATATTATATGGAAAACCTTTAATGAAACAGAGCATGTCATGCGTTGGAGTTTTGCCAGTGATGATTGGCATGTGACAGAAGGCAAATCAAATTTTAGAGAAGGTGGCGCGTTTAATTACAGAATGGAAGCTAAGGATGGTTCAGATGGCTTTAATTTTATGGGCACTTACGATCAAATCATACCGAATCAGTCAGTGAAATATCATTTAACCGATAAACGTAAAGTAGAAGTTATCTTTAAGCCCTCTAAGAACTCTTGTATGATTATCATGCATGTTGATGCCGAAAGTGTCTTTCCTTTGGAACAACAAAAATCTGGTTGGCAAGCAATTTTAAATAGCTTTAAAAAATATGCAGAAAAATATAAGGAATCTCGCTAAATGCGAGATTTTTTATTTTTATACCATTATTTAATTTATAGATGTAAACGGTTGCAATTTGGAGTTAATCATAGTAGAATAAGAATATAATCGAAACGTTTCAAGTGAGGTATGGTGCATGTTGAAAAAAAATCAATTACTTGTAGAGGATATACAAAAAAGAGCCTATAATTTATTAGTGGACCTAACAAACTATAACGAAAATGACAAAGGATATGGTTTAACTTTAGATCACAATATGAAACCGAATGTTGCTAGTATTGCTGCAACAGGCTTTGTTTTATCCGGTTATATTATAGGTGTTAAGTATGGTTACATATCATATGATAAGGCTAAAAAAATAGTGACTAAAACACTTGAAACCTTAGCCAATAATGTAGGACATTATAAGGGTATGTTTCTACATTTTGTCGACATACACACAGCAGAAAGATTTAAGAAAAATGAATATTCAACGATTGATACTTTATTATGTATTAAAGGTGTTATGTCTGTTGAGATGTTTTTTGAGGATGAAAAAATTACATCCTTATCTAGAAAGATTATTGACCGCATAGATTGGAACCATTTTGTTCATACAAAAGATGGTAAGAAGATGTTTTATATGGCCTATAATCCGGATCGAGATGGTGACTATGCAGCAGGCAAATCAGGCTTTATATTTCAATGGCATATGCTGGCAGAACAATTATTGATGTATGTGATTGCAGCTGGTTCTGGTCAATTAAATAAAAAATTAGCATTACAGTTATATGAAGGCTTTGAACGTGTTGAAGGTTCTTATCAAGGTCATAAATACTTTCACTCACCAGGAAACACTTTATTTGTATATCAATATCCACTATGTTGGTTTGATGGTAAAAACTACATAGATAAAGATGGATTTTCTTGGTTTGAAAACACTAAAAAAGCAACACTAGGACACCGTGCCTGGAACTTAAGAAATATGCATAAATTTAAGACCTTTAGTCGCTACACATTTGGGTTAACCGCATCTTCAACACCAACGGGTTATGGTGTATTTCATTGTATACCGAGTGACAGTGGTACATACCTAACCGATGGTACTGTACAGCCCAACGCTATGGTAGGTGCTTTAGTAACAAATCCTAAATATGCTTTAGAAGCTATTCGATATATGAAAAGTATAGAACACGTCTACACAGAGTATGGATTTGTAGATGGATATAACTTTGAAAAAAACCAACCATGGTATTCCAACAGGTATATTACAATTGATAAGGGGCTTGAACTTTTAATGTGTAATCATTATTTATCAAAAGATGTTGTAGATGCATTTATGAGGCATTCATATGTACAAAAAGGTATGGAGGTGCTTGAGTGGAAAAAAATATAACGTGGTGGAAAAAAGTTTTAGTCTATCAAATATATCCTTTATCCTTTAAAGATAATAATGGTGATGGAATTGGTGATATTCAAGGCATTATATCAAAACTGGACTATTTAAAGAATTACGGTGTGGATGTTATATGGTTATCTCCTGTATATGCATCACCTATGGATGATAATGGTTATGATATAAGCAATTATCAAGAAGTGAATCCTATCTTTGGTACAAATAAAGACCTTGATGAACTCATTGAACACATACATAAACGGGGTATGAAAATCATTATGGATTTAGTAGTCAACCATACATCTGATATGCATCATTGGTTTTTAGATGCAAAATCATCAAAAGATGCTAAATACAGAGACTACTATATTTGGCAAGATGAACCGAAACCAGAAACACATTCAATTTTCTCTGGACCAGCGTGGACATATGATGAAAAAACTGATCAGTATTATTTTCATTTGTTTTCCAAAAGACAACCCGATTTAAATTGGCAAAACCCTAAACTAAGACAAGATATTTATCAGATGATGAACTATTGGTTAGATAAAGGAATTGATGGGTTTAGAATGGATGTTATTGAACTTATTGGTAAAGATGTTTCTAAGGGTTTATTAGGCGATGGTCCTTACTTAGAAACATACCTTGAGGAAATGTATGAAACTTGTTTTAAGGGTCGCGATATTATGAATGTTGGTGAAATGGGTGGAATTAGTGTGAGTAGAGCTCAAGCACTTACAAGTAATCCTAAGTTGGGACTTCATATGACGTTTCAGTTTAGCCATTTAGGTATAGATGAAGTACCCAGAAAGGGTAAATGGGCACTTAAAGATTATGAGCCTTTAAAACTTAAAGAAATACTGATTAAAAATAATGAGATTTTTAAAGAAAGCGGTTGGCAAGCATTATTCTTATCAAATCACGATCAACCAAGACAAGTTTCTAGATTTGGCAGTGAAAAACATCGCATCGCTTCTGCTCAAATGTTATTTACAATGCTTTATTTACAACGTGGTACACCCTATGTTTATATGGGTGAAGAAATTGGTATGACGGGTATTCGCTTTGATGACATTAAAAAATACAAAGACATTGAAACAATCAACTATTATAACGATGCCTTAAGCCAAGGTCTTGATGAAAAACAAGTCATGCAAGCTATCTATAAAAAAAGTAGAGATAATAGTAGAACACCATTTCAATGGTCAAATAAACCATATGCCGGTTTTAGTACAAAAACGCCTTGGTTAAGTGTTAATCCTAATTATATAGAAGTCAATTTAGAAAATGAGTTAAGTGATCCAAATGGCGTTTATCACTACACTAAAAAACTATTTGAAGTTAGAAAAAAATATGATGCTTTCCATGATGGTAGTTTTAAACCAATAAACCCAAAAGACCCAAATACATTTATATATTTAAGAGAAAATGAAAAATATAGTATATTAGTTATCACCAATTTAACAGCGCATGAGGTCACAACTAATTTAGAAGAATTTAAAGATTATGAACTACTGTTGGAAAACAATCCAACCTTATTAGATAAAGGTACAGTGTTAAAACCATATCATGCAGCAGTCTATATAAAGGAGTTTAGAAGATGACAATTAAAGATGTTGCTAAAAGGGCAGGCGTTTCCATATCGACTGCATCTTATGCATTAAATAATAAGCCAAATGTGCACCCTAAAACAAGAGCAAAAGTATTAAAAGCGGCAGAAGAACTTAATTACTTTCCTAATGCACACGCTAAAAATTTAAAATCTAGAAAAAGTGATAATATTGGTGTATTTATTTATGGATTTAGTGGACCGATTTTTTCTGACCTTTTAGAAGGTATGAATTTAGAACTACAAAAAAGAAAGTATAACATTATTGTATCCAGTGGCGAATCATCCAACGTGATGTTAAGAGAACGTAGTGTGGATGCTGCAATTATATTTGATAATAATATTTCTAATGAAGAAATTAAACGGTTTGCTGCTAGACAGCCAATTGTTGTATTAGACCGACAATTAGAAGGTAAAAACATATATCATTCGATGATTGAAAATGAAAAAATGGTATACGAATTTATGCATCAAATACTAAAGGAAAAGGGATTTAAAAAGATATCATATCTTTCTGGACCAGAAGATTCATTTAATAGCCGTGAACGCTACAAAGGCTTTAAAAAGGCGTTAAAGGACTTTGGTATTAAAGATTATCAATACATTCAAGGTGACTTTACTATTGATAAAGGCTATGAAGCAGGAAAGAAGTTATTTGAAGAAAATAATCTACCGGAATTTATATATTGTGCTAACGATGAAATGGCTGTTGGTATTGTTAAGGCATTAAACGAATTAGGGGTTTTAATACCTAAGGAAGTAGCAGTCGCAGGATTTGATGGTATTGCATTAACCGAATATATTACACCAAGTGTCTCTACAATTGCCATTGATCATTTTGAGTGGGGACGTCAAATTGCTGGTTTCTTATATCGTATATTAAATAATATTAATGTTTACCCACTCACTAATCCTGATGCCAAGGTCCTCATGAAAGAGAGTGTGTAGTATGGACTTAGAAAAATTACTTCATAGCTTAACTTTAGAAGAAAAAATCGGACAACTCGTTATGATTCCACCGTTTTTCTTTATTAAAAATAGTGATACAGAAATTGCAGGACCATTATCTGAATTAGGTATTACCGAACAAGAGGTTTTTCAAACAGGTAGTGTTTTGGGTATTGGCAATGCTGAAGAAATGATTCAAGTTCAAACAATGTACTTAGAAAAAAGCAGGCATAAAATACCACTGATATTTATGGCAGATATTATCCATGGTTATGAAACAATTTTTCCGGTACCCCTGGCATTGGCTGCAAGCTTTGATGATAAAGTCGTTTATGATGCAGCAAGAATTTCAGCAACCGAAGCATCTACAGCAGGTATTCATGTAACGTTTGCGCCGATGCTTGATTTAGTAAGAGATCCGCGTTGGGGTCGCGTTATTGAATCTTTTGGAGAGGATCCATATCTTTCTACACGTTTTGCTAAACTTCAAGTTGAAGGTTATCAAAATGGTGATATTAGCAAAAGTGGCCATATTGCATCATGTTTAAAACACTTTGTAGGATATGGTTTATCTGAGGCAGGTCGAGACTATAACACAGTGGATATATCAAGAATTAATCTATATGAAAACTATTTAAAAGCTTTTAAAGGCGGTATTGATGCTGGGGCTAAAATGGTGATGACCGCCTTTAATGTCTTTGAAGGTATTCCTGCAACAACCAATCAATATTTATTAAAAGATGTACTAAGAAATGATTTAGGTTTTGATGGGGTTATCATTAGTGACTATGCAAGTTTAAAAGAAGTTATTGCTCATGGTGTAGCAGAAGATGGATACGATGCAGCTGTTCAAGGTATTGATGCAGGACTACATATTGAAATGGCAACTGCTCAATATATTAAACATCTTAAAGATGCAGTTAAACGTGGCGATGTTAAAGAAGCAGACATTGATTTACTTGTTATGGATGTTTTAAAACTTAAAAAAGAAGCGGGTCTTTTTGAAAACCCATTTAAAGGTGCAAGCTTAGATTTAGAAAAAGATTTAGTGCGTGCACCAAAACATGTCAAGCGTGCTCAAGAAGCAGCCGAAAGCTCGATTGTCATGCTTAAAAACAACGGGGCATTTCCAATCAATGGTCAACCTAAAATTGCTTTAATAGGGCGTTATGCGAACAACCCACATTTAAATGGTCCATGGAGTTGGCACGGTTCTAAACATCAAAACGAAACACTTTATGAAGTATTTAAAAAAGATATGAACATTACATATATGCACGATGGCATGGATGTGGATCTGCGCATATTAAAACAAGCAGATATTATTTTAATTGCTGCTGGTGAAAATGAAAAAGACTCTGGTGAAGCACACTCAAAAACAAGCATTAAACTACCTTACGGACAAGCATCTTGGATTCAAGACATCAAAAGAAAAACCAATAAACCAATTGGATTAATACTATTTAATGGTCGACCACTAGATTTAAGCGATGTAGTGGATGAAGTAGATGCAATCTTTGAATGTTTTTTTCCGGGTACCAAAGGTGCTAAAGCAATATCCAATATCTTACTCGGTAAGGTCAACCCATCTGGAAAACTACCAATGACGTTTCCACGTGATGTGGGACAAATTCCAATCTACTATAATCATTTGAGTACCGGTAGACCATACCATGTTGGTGGGGAGTACACATCATTTTATCTAGATATGGATAATAGTCCTTTATTCCCATTTGGTTATGGACTTAGTTATAGTAAATTTAAATTTGAAAACTTTAAGTTATCAAAAGATACGATAACGCTTCATGAAACACTTAAAGTGAGTGTTGATGTGACCAACGAATCTCATGTTCCTGGATATGAAGTTGTTCAACTCTATTTAAAAGATCATGTGGCAACTGTAGCAAGACCAACAAAATCACTCATTGAGTTTAAAAAGATATGGATTGAACCAAATGAAACAGTCAACGTTTCATTTGAACTTACCAAAGAAGATTTAAGTTATATCGGTAGTAACTTAAAACCTCGTGTTGACAATGGTGATTTTAGTTTAATGGTTGGACCAAACTCAAACGATTTAATACAGTTAAAATTTAAATTAAAAACAAAGGAGGAGACGTCATGAAAGTTTCATCTTCGTTAAAAAAACAATTATTAAAAACAAATAAATTAACATTTGAGTTATTAGAGTCTGGTGATATTTATAAAATATCTTATGATGATTATCAGATCAATTTATTAAATGGTAATTTATTAGATGGACAGACAGCTAATATCTATCTAAGAATTAAAGATAGCAAACCTTATCAATATCTACCGCTTATTGGTATTAAAGCCAATAGTCGTTTTAAACTAGAAAAAAATAAGGCAATATACCAAGGAAAAGTCTTTGATATGCGCTATCAAGTAACACTTACCGTCTTAAATGACCGTTGGTATTATGATGTTTTAGTCGAACCTTCTAAAACCATAAATACTTATGATTTGGTATATGGACAAGATGTTGGTATTGCTCATACTGGAAGTATTATGTCTAGTGAAGCTTATACCGCACAATATACAGACCACTCTGTTTATACAGGTGATTTTGGTTATGTCATACAAAGTCGACAAAATCAAGGCGACCCACAATTTTTACAACTAGGTGGTTTAGGTCAAATTACAAACTATGCAACAGACGGCTTTCAAGTATTTGGCCGCACTTATAAAGTTGATACTAAAATGGTAGGTTTAGAAGATGATTTAGTGAATCAAAAATATCAATATGAGTTTCCATACCTATCACTTCAAAGTGAAAACTTAAGCGGTAATAAACAAAATGTATTTACATTCTATGGTTATTATGAACCTTCAAGACCAGAGATTTTAAGACAGATGCTAAAGGTTCAACATAACCATCAAGCAGTTTATAAATTTATAGATTTTGAATCCAATAAATTTCAAGGGTTCGCTTATGATGTATTACAACCAGCACCTTTACCTAAAAAATATATTCAACAAAACTATAAAAATAGACGCCATCTAGAAAAAGATGAAAAGGGTGATATCTTATCATTTTTCACAGACAACCACGTACATGTGGTAACTAGGAAAAAAGAAAGTTTGGTTGAACGTCAACATGGACATTTATTAATTAGTGGTGATTTATTAGCAGGTGAGGATAAGACGTTTGCATCGACTAATTGGATGTATGGTGTCTTTTCGAGTCACGTTGTTTTAGGTAATACCAACATTCAAAAACTAACAGGAGATGTTAGAAACCCTTTAAACATACATCGTATTTCTGGATTAAGAATGTCAAATCTATCCTTCGCAAAATCAAGAAATAAGATACTTTTTGGGGGTCACTTCAGAGCATGGGAACGAGTAATGAGTAAGGTGAATTCAATTCCGAGGATGAAGAAAAATTATTAATAGCAATTTACTATTAATAATTAATAATAAATAAATTATACAAAATGCGGCTTGTGTATTAAGATACAAACATTGCAGCGGTGAAGGGTTCTCTAACGCGCAGTAGGACACTTCACTAAAACTGCAAGCCTCTGTGGTGCAGATCTGGATGTTACAGACTTGCACCACACTCCCTCCCCCTGCAAGATGAAGGGGAATGATCCTTTTGAAGTCTCCTCCTCCCCTTAAGTGGGGGACTCCTCCCCTATGCCTGCCTTTTTCCAAGGCAGGCTTTTTTATACGCTTTTATCAAATCTCTATGAGTGCATCGGCAACGTAGCAGCCCTTTTCACCCGGAACCGCCAGAATCGGGTTGACTTCCACCGATTTGATCTGGTCCTGTGCCTGGGCGGCAAAAACAGACAGGCGTGACAGCTGCCCGGCAAGCCCGTCAATATCAACCGCCGGCTTGCCACGCACGCCTTGCAAAATGGCCGCACTGCGGATACTGAGAATCAGGTTCCGGGCTGTTTCAGGGCTGAATGGACAGCGATGCAAAACCACATCTTTTAATACTTCCACATGAATGCCACCCAGACCGAACATGGCCACGGGACCAAATACCGGATCGTTTTTGACACCCATAATGCATTCAACGGCATTGTTTACCTGCTTGGCAACCAGGACACCGGTAATATTGGCGGAAGGCGCTTTTTCAGCGGCTCTTTGCAAGAGCAAGGCATAACTTTCATGCACCTCGGCAATACTGGACACATTAAGAATAACGCCACCTATTTCGGATTTATGCTTGATATCAGGTGAAAGGATTTTCATGACAACGGGAAAACCAAACTTATCCGCCAGGTGTGCCGCTTCTGCCGCATCATGGGCAATTCCTTCCGGAATCGCCTGCAAACCCGCCTCTTCCAGGATGAGCTTGGCCTGGGCTTCGTCAGGTGTGCTGGCAAGCGCGGCAACGGTTTTCTTTTCAAAGGGAATGAGGGCATCTGGCCTGGCAAAGGCTGTGCCCAAAACGCCCATATGATGAATGGCCTTGGTGGCACGGATAGGATCTTCAAATACTGAAAACCCATCCGCTTCATAACGGGCAATCGTATCTTTCTCGGCAATAATAGACAGGACAAACAAATGATCGGGATGTTTATCAACCGCCTTTTTAAGTTCCGGACGCAGTTTGGCCTCGATGGAAGCGGTTCCCGCTGCATGGGCAAAAAAAGCCAGAATGGAGGAATACTGTTGGGTATCCAGCATGGTTGAAAGGAACTGGTCAGCCAGTTCAGGCTGATTAATGACCTGGGCGGTGCAATCCACCGGATTCTTGACGGCGGCAAAGGACAAGGCTTCTTTAAGTGATGCCTGGGCGCTTTCTTCCAGTTCAGGCATGGGCAAATTAAGATCTTCGGCGGCATCACTGATCAGGATGCCAGCGCCACCGCTAACTGTGATCACGCCCATTGCATTGTTTTCCGGATAAATCTTTTTTGTGGCCATATAGGCAATATCCAGAAACTCATCGGGACTGTATGCCCTAACGGCCGCATATTCTTCAAGAACAGCATTGAAGACAGCGTCATCACCGGCAATCGAGGCGGTATGGGATTGTGCCGCCATTTGACCAATTTCACTGCGACCGGCTTTCATGACCACCACCGGCTTGCGATGCTGCTTAGCCAACCGTAATGCTTCAATGAATTTATCCGCATTCGACAAGCCTTCCAGGTACACACCAATGACCTGAATCTGGGGATCAAGCACCATATCAATCATCGCATCGGCCACATTGATATCGGCTTCATTGCCGGTGGTGACACAAAGCGGAATACCGATGCCGCGGTTTCGGGCAGAGCAGAAAATATGCAGCGCGAAAGCTCCCGACTGGCTGGCGATTGCAATGGAGCCGGGTAAAGGCCAGTACAGTTCAAAGGCGGAGGAAAAAGTTGAGAACAGGCCCTGACGGTCATCATAAAAACCCAGGGTATTGGGTCCCAACACGCGAATACCGTGTTTTTTTGCTGTGGCAATCAGCTCTTCCTGCATGAGCCTGCCTTCTTCACCCACTTCGGAAAAACCGGCAGACAAAATCACGGCCAGACGTGTGCCGCGCTTGCCCAGGTCTTCTACCGCCTTGATAACCATACGGCTTGATACGGCAATAATGGCAATTTCGGGGGTTTCAGGCAGGCTGTCCACATCAGGATAGGCTTTCAGGCCCTGTACGGTTTCCTGTTTGGGATTGACGGGATAAATCCGGCCAGCATAATTACGCTGCAGCATATAAGAAATGGGACGACCGCCAATGCGCAAAGGATCATTGGAAGCACCAATGATGGCAATTGAATCGGCTTCCCACATTTTTTTATTGTTTTGTACCTGCAAGTTTGTTGTGACTTCGGCTTTACCCACTTGGATCTCCATTAATATTATTTATTCAATACATGCCCGGAAATAGTTCCAGCTGCTTGAATTAATGTAGTCCAAAGCTCTGATTTTTAGAATATTTATAAATTTAAGGGCGTATTCATGAAAATTGAATCCAGGGCAATATTGCTTGTGAATTAAGAAAAATATTGCTCCTGTTTTCCTGGGCCATTTTTAACAGGCCATGATATCGCGTAGCCTGAAGTCGATTAACTACAGGCACCGCAACAGGTTTCCATTACCAGCTTGATGGGCAGGGAATCAAAACCACCAGCCGGATATATGGCATGCACCGGTGCTGCATTTTCTCCCAATGCGAAGCGGCTGGTGCCTTTTAACAGTTCTTGCATAATCAGGCGCAATTCCAGCCTGGCCAACGGAGCACCCGGACAGGCATGAATACCGGCCCCATACAGCAGGTTTTGTGATGGCTCACGGTCGTTACGAAACTCATCGGGCTTGCCAAATACCGCTTCATCGCGATTGGCGGATGCCCACAGCAGGGTTAGACGCTCACCCGCTTCAATGTGATGGCCTGCAACCGTTACCGCTTGGGTGGTTACACGACGGCTGGCAATCAAAGGGGGGTGAATACGCAGGATTTCATCAATGGCAGCTGGAAGTAACTTGGGTTTGTAACGCAGTTGATGCTGCAACTTCAGGTTTTTGGCAAGGTAATTAACCAGTATTCCCAGACAGGCGGCGATGCTGCCCAATTCACCTACGGTCCAGTTACGCAAAATGCTTACAATAGCTTCATCGCTGCTGGGCTGGCCATTAACCGTTTCAAGCATTAACGCTGTTGTTAAATCGTCAGGGGCATGAGTGCCTGCCTTGCGGCGTTCTTCAAGCAAAGTGCGGATATAACCATCAAATTCAACAGCAATTTCTGACAAAGCCTGGCGATCCTGGGCCAGGGTGGCCTGATGGTTTTTACGAACCCATTGATTCAGAGGTTCATGCAATGATTCCGGCCAGCCTAAAAAGGCGCATTGCGCCCGCACTGCATAAATTTGTGCAAATCCCGAAATAAATTCAAATTCCTGGTTTTGATGCGATTGCCGCACCAGCTCAGCAGCAATTTCTTGACATACCGGTTCAAAAGCTGCCATACGTGATTCATTGAAAAACGGCTCAATAAGTGCCCTGTAAATAGTATGTTCAGGCTGGTCCATTCCATTAGGCACCGAGACATGCCGGGAAACGGCATTGCTGAATGTTTGGGGATCATTCAAGACGTTCATCACATCTTCATGTTTGAAAAGTGTCCAGTGCAAGCGTTCATCGTGCACAACAGGGCAACGCTGCCGAATCTGGTCATAGGCGGCGATAGGGTCTTTTGAAACTGATGCTTGCTGAACAGCATTGGAAAGTGTGGTGGTGTCGTTCATTGAGAGATATCCTTGCTTATATGTTAAGCATTCTTGCATAAACGGCTTTGAATTCCCTTGATATGCATCAATAGTAGACTAAATTAGTCGGGTATATGCCTGCAAGACGCTATTTTTTGCCTAAGAAAAATAGCGTCTTGCAGGCAATGAAAGGCTTTTCTTAAACTAACCTCAAAGTTCAAGAACCAGCTTTTCTCCTTTTGCAGAGCGGGAACAGCAAGCCATCATTTTGCCGTTTTCTTCTTTCTCGCTACGGGTCAATACAACATCCCGATGGTCAATGTCTCCCTGTAAAACACGAACCTCACAAGAACCGCATAAACCCTCGCCACAATCGCTCTGCACGTCTATGTTGGCACCTTGCAAAGCCTGCAGGAGCGTCTGATCGGCAGCCACCGTCAAGCTAATACCCGAGTCTTTCAATTCAACCTCAAAAGCCTGTTCTTTGGAAGGATCCAGTTCACCCAGCACAGAATGGAAGTGTTCAACATGCAAGGCGTCTTCAGGCCAGTTTTCGCAACATTGTGCCAGGCCTTCCAACATTCTTTCAGGACCACAGGCATAGATTTGCGTTTTTGCATCCGGTGTAGCCAGCAACCTGACAAAATCATTACGATTTCCTTCATCTTTGGCATAAACATGCAAGCGGTTACCGTGCAGGGTCTCAAGCTCATCCAGTAAAGACATGGATGACCTTGAGCGGCCACTGTAATGGATTTCATAATCGATGCCGCGCTGCTTGGCCTCCCGGGCCATCGCACTGATGGGAGTAATACCAATGCCACCGGCAATAAATATGATTTTTTCAGCACTGGAATCCATGCGAAAATGATTGCGCGGACCACGAATACGGACACGATCACCCGGTTTTATATTTTCATGCAGCCATGCCGAACCGCCACGGCTTTCCGGATCTTTCAGGATGGCGATTTCCAGGCAACTGGTATCTGCCGGATCACTACATAATGAATATTGCCTGGAAATACCGGTATCGCCACATTCAATATCAATATGTGCTCCGGGCGTCCAGCGTGGTAACGGTTTTCCATCCGGTGAAATTAATTTCAATTTTAAAATATCTTCGGCTACCCACTGTACTTCCTGTACAACTACCGGACGGCTGATCGCACTGGCGGAAGGCTCACCCAAACGCAAGGGGGCCTGCAAATCCAGTATCCCGGGATTTTTTCTTTCAGGGTTTTGGGCCGGATCCCACTCTACCCATAAATGCTCGGGCCCCCGGAACGACGTGTTGGGCAGATAACGGAAGGTTTGTTCCGCCAATCGCATATGCGGCAAACGACGCGTGAATTCCTCAAGGAAAATCTGTAATTCCATGCGCGCCAGGTTTTTACCCATGCATTGATGTGATCCATAACCAAAGGTTAACTGTTCACTGGCATTCTCACGTCTTATATCAAAATTGTCAGCATCCTCAAACTTGCGTTCATCATGGTTGGCTGAAGAAGAAACCATCAACAGTTTTGACCCGGCAGGAAGTTCCACATCACCAATTTTGGTATCGCAGGTAACCAATCGACGCCAGGCGGCAATCGAACCATTGTGGCGTAAACATTCTTCCACAGCATTGGGGATTAGCGATGGGTCTTCACAAATTTCCTGCCAGGCATCCGGGTGCTCCAGCAATATTTTCAAGGCATTGGCCGTACCGTGGGCCGTAGTTTCATGCGCGGCCACAATACCCGCCATCATCATGGAGTGCAGGTAAGAATCCGTTATGATATCGGGATGATCTTTCTGCAAGCGAATGCCGTAGCGCATCCAGCCTGGCCCGTCAGGATCCTGACGCATTTTTTCCAGAATTTTACCCGCCAGTTGCCAGAAATTACCCACCGCATGTGCCACTTTCAATTGTTCTTCAGGGCTGGGCCGTCCCCACGTATTGACCGTATGCGCAATGGAATATTTGCGCAGCATGTCCATATCTTCTTCCGGAACGCCCAGAAAATGCAAGGCAACCGTTAATGGCACTTCCCACAGCATCTGGTTAACCAGATCGGCCCTGCCATCATTGATGAAACGGTCTACGTATTCCCGGGCCAGTTTCCTGACCATCGGCTCATGATGTTTCAATGCTTCAGGCGTGAATGGCTCAATCAGCAGACGTCTGCGCGCCATATGCGCAGGCTCATCTTCGTTAACCAGCGTGCGGCTCATTCCATAATCATACGTTGCCAGAATGGCATTGGCCTCATCACTGGTTGGCGTGATTTTTTCCAGCGCAATAGAGGGACTAAAGGTTTTATTGTCACGGAAAACAGCTTTCACATCTTCATAGCGGGTCACAATCCAGTAACCCAGTTTGGGACTGTAGAAAACGGGTTCTTCTTCGCGTGCCCAGCGTACGTATTCGGGCGGATTTTGCAGGTAATCATTGCTGAATGGGTCAAATGCTGCCGCCCGGCCACTAACCGGACATCCATTTGCCGATACGGGCTTGCCATTACTTTGTGCATGACCGAATGCACTGTGGTCAATCGGACAGCGGGAAATACCGTTAGTAGCTAATTGATTCATTTCATTTGCCTCTTTCATCATTTTAATTTCAATAGATTGGTATAAATTTAAAATTTATACCAATCTTAAATGCAGATTAATCCAATGTGATTTTCAGATCACTGATCAGCTTGTGCCAACGTTCCCGTTCATTGTTCAACAGCTGTTCATATTCCTCTGGCGTATTACCCACAGGCTCAATCCCGAAATCAATCATCTTTTTATTCACAACGGGCTCGTTGATAACTTCAACCACTTTTTTATTTAAGCTTGCAATAGTATCTTTTGGTGTACCGGCTGTTGCCACCATACCCACCAAGGCTGCCGCTTCTACTCCCTTGTATCCCGCTTCTGCAAAAGTGGGAACTTCTGGCAATTGTGAAAGCCGTGATCCATTTGCCACAGCCAGTGCCTTGACCTTGCCACTTTTGATAAAGCCGGCACCTGCGGCCAAATCCACCATCATTGCCTGTACCTGACCGCCGGCCACATCTGACAGGGAAGGCGCGGCACCCCGATAAGGAACATGCACAATATCAATATCCGCTTCTTCTTTGAGCAGTTCCATGGCCAAATGATGCGGACTGCCAGCACCGGCTGAGCCGTAATTCAATTTACCGGGATTTTCCCTGGTTTTCTGAACGAATTCCTCAACCGAGTTAATGCCGGAATTTGGAGAAACGATCAGGATCATGGGAAACTTGCCCATTAGGGTAACGGGCTCCAGATCCTTGACCGGGTCATAGCTTAAGTTTTTATAAAGCGCAGAATTAAAAACCATCGTGCCGTTATCCGCTGACAGAACGGTATAGCCATCGGGCGTTGAACGAGCGGTTTCCACGGCTGCAATAGACGTATTGCCCCCCGGCTTGTTATCAACCAATACGGTTTGACCTGTTTTTTCAGCTAAAGGCTGGGCAATGGTACGTGCCAAAAAATCCGAACCACCACCGGCCGGATAAGGCACCAGCCAGCGAACCTGCTTCTCGGGGTAATTGGATGCACTGGCATTGGCTGCCGTTAATCCCAATGTCGTGACAGATAAAAGTCCGGCCAGACAGGCCTTTTTTAAGAAATTCATGAAAAGTCTCCTTAGTGTTCAATATCCTTCCTGCGTAAATCATATACGCATTGCGTAATTTTTGTATTCGGGATAACCTGTATCAAGGACTTTTTTTGTAAAATGCCTTATAGCCTATAGGCCTCGCTCATCAATAATGACCAGAATCTGACCATGAAAACAACCGAAAAACCACACATCCCTGACCGCAGGCAGCGGGTACAGGCGGCAGAAACGGGATTTGCCGTCTTGAAAGGATTAGCCAGAATAGGTGGCAGTGCCAGCCTGACCGCACTGTCCACCTATCTGAATGAGAACCCGGCCAAGGTGCACCGTTACCTGGCCAGTCTGATCGAAGAGGAACTGGTGATTCAGGATCCCGAAACCCAGCAATATCGTCTTGGCCTTGAAGCCATGTTCATCGGTCTTTCGGCCATGCGCCAGTCAGACCCTATTCGCCTGGCCGAACCGGCCCTGATCCGTCTGCGGGAAACACTGGAAGTCACCAGTTTTATTGCCGTAATAGGTAATAAAGGGCCGGTTATTGTGCGCTTTGAAGAACCCAGTCTGCCGGTTACCGTTAACGTGCGGGTGGGTTCTGTCCTGCCTTTGTTAACCTCGGCAACCGGCCGGGTGTTTCTGGGCCTGCAAAATGACAGGCTGGTTCGGCAACTGGCACAGGAAGAGATAAGTAAAACGACCACTTCATTAAATACTGAAAAAATCAATGACCCCGAAATTTTTATCAATCAACTGCGTGAGGAAGTACAAAAACGCAACTGCGCGATTGTGAAAGACACCAATTTAAGGGGTATCAGTGCAGTGGCGGCCCCGGTTTATAATTATGCCGGCCAGTTATGTGCCGTTATCACGGCCCTGGGCGCTACGGGCGGGTTTGATGCCAGCGTGAACGGGAAAATATGCCGTCAGGTGCAGGAAGAAGCACGGCAGCTGAGTACTTCATTGGGCTATATTAAAGATTGATGCAATCATAGGCATGCATCCACAAGCCAAGTGCCTATGGATGCATGCATTATTGATGGACCGTTAGCCTTAAAACTCCCAGACTGCACGGGCAGTGATTTTATGCACCGTAGTTCGTTTACTTAACTCGGCATCATAACCTACCATTACAGACATCCCTTCACGTACCAAAGCGCGGTAGGCAAGCCCTAACTCAAAGCTGTTGCGTGAAAGGTCATCACCCGACAGGTTAAACGTGTTTCCACCCGATACAAAACGGGCGTTCACATCGGGCAAATCACGGAACTCATGCAGGTAACGGGCACGGAACCGCAAGCTGCCTTGATCCTCAAACTGATGATTAAGTTCCGCACCCAATACCGATTGAACAGAAGTCGTCGTCAATTTATCGATATGTTGGGCAATTGCACTGTTACCATCTTCAGTATAGCTGTCAGTCCTGAGGCGGCTGGCACGTACACCTGCCAGCCAGCGCCCGTTCCAGCCCGGCGCAAGCTGGAATGGCAGTCCCAACTCAAAGCGTCCACTAACATTCCAGCCAGAATAATCACCATTCACAGTGCTGTCGAATCCGTTAAACCGTACTCGCCGCTCGCTTTTATAATCGTTATAACCCACCGCCAAGGCAGCATCAAAGGTCCAGGCGTCAGTATTGTAACTATAGTAAGTACCCAGATTATAGTTATCCAGTTTCACTTCATCGCCAGTGGCACTTGAGATTCCTTTGGCCTTGGCTTTATTGGCAGACAGTGAAACACCCAAGATTGCATTAGCGGATTGATCAAATTCAAGACCTGCTGCCAAACCACCACTATTTAATTTAAATCCATCTTGCCGGTCATGCTCTTTTTGCTTTCCCCAAGCGCCTAAACCCATGGCCCACAAGCGATAACTGTCATTACCTCCTGTTGTCAAACCACGAGGGGCTGTTGACAAGTCATTACCTCTAACCGCATCCATACGATCAAAAAATGAGGACATGACTGAATTTGTGGCTAATTGCGTTACTTTAGCGGCAGCCCCATTGGTTTGAGGCGCAAGTTGACGCAAGGCGTCCGATAATTGGTCTGTCGTGTTTAAATCAGAAACAGCCTGTAGCAGTGGTTCGGCTGTCTGGCTTCCTTGTAGCGCCAATTGATCTAAAGCTGAAAGCGTTGTATTCTGGTTGCCAGACAGCGCATTAGTTACCGCGATTGGCCGGATCGCATTCAACACCAAATCATTGCCTGAACGGTTAAGGCTATATGACATTAATGAAGAAGAATTCCAGATGGCCAGATTTTCCGGATTCGCCTCCAAACCCAGGCTGGAAACAATACGGTAACTGGCACCATTTGCAATGTAGCCCCGTGAGACGGGTTGAATGGTTGCACCATCTGCCAGCGTTGCGATACCCAGGACATTGATCCGGTCTGAACGGTCTTTACCCGCTACACCCACTTCTAGCACCCCATTGGCAGTTTGTGTATAGTTACCACCAACATTAATAATGCGATCGGCTTGCTCACCAGATGTCTTAAGCGTTCCGTTCACGCTTAAGTTACCCTCTACATCCAGATTTCCACCAAACGTGGTGTTACCGCCGGTAATGTTGATATTCTGGATATTCTGCAGATCGCCACGGGCAAAAAACTGTGTACCTGCCGTTTCCAAGGTATTGTTACCTGTACCTCCGTCAATGGTACCGTTGACTTTACCGCCAAACAGCCGCAGAAGGTCATCACCTGCACCCAAATCAATGGCTTTACCATTGTGACCGGTAATGAACCCATAGTTAATTAAAATATCGTTTCCGCCACCCATTTGTACGGCAGCAGCAGGGGTTGTGCTGCCTAATTCATCCACACGCATTGCATCAGGCCCCCCTTCGATGACACCACTTGCATAATTAACCAACAAGTCGGCGTAATCACCCACCAAACCAATCGCTGTTTTACGTTCGCCAATAATGCTGCCTTCGTTATAGATACGGGCCGTTGCACCTGTTGTTGAGCCTGTATCACGCGCAGTTACCGGATTATTGGTTATGGTGCCGTTCGCGCCGTCATCAAGCAAGATACCCGTTGATTGGCCATAAATTTCTGCTCCTGCCTTATTGATAATGACACCGCCACCCGCCGCAATACCATCCGCACCATTTGGACGGCCACCCGAGTCATATCCACCTGCACCCGTACCACGAATGCTACCGGCGTTATAAATATAAGCAACACCGTCAATATCCACGCCATCACCATCACCATTGCTATTCGTATTTGTAGTGATGGTTTGCCCGTTAATCGTCACGGTTGGACTGTTAACCTCATGCGAATAAACATTCCCTTCACCGGCATAGTTGCCGCTAATGTCTCCATGGTTAATCACAACGCCGTAACCATCCAAACCGATACCTGAACCATTCTTACCGGTAATCGTACCGCCCGCGTAGTTGATCATGACGGGATTGGCGATGGTAACGTCTGAGGTGGTCACTCCACCAAGGTACTTATCAAAAACCACACCGTTTGGACCGGTTGCTGTTATTGAAAGCAAAGGAGCTGTCATCAGTTGCTCATGACTGCCCGACAAACTGGCGCTGGCCAAATCCGTCAAATGGGATGAAACGGCAACCGGAGCTCCTCCGTCAATTCCATGGCGAGGGCCGGTTATGTTTCCATAATTAAGAATCGCTACATTGCTGCGCTCATCCTGAATGGCTACGCCATCAGATGCGCTGAAATCCGCCGTGGAAATGCCATGTAAATACTGATCGGAATCGCCTGCACTACTGGTATTGACCATGCCGGTAGAGTAAATGCTACCGTAATTCGTTAGCGTCACGTTCGTACCCAGGCGAATGGCGTCGTTGGAATCGGCACGGATTACTGCCAATTTATTGGTTTCAGAACCGTTAATAACCGTATTGCCCGTGCTGCTGTAGTCTTTATCTGCGATCACGGCACGGCTGGTCGTGTCACTGGTGCCGCCGCCTTCATTTCTTTGCCAGATCGTACCCTGGTTGTCCAACGTGAAGCTGCCCGCTTTCCGGTCAAATCGGATAGCCGCTGATTTCCCGCTGCCATAAGCGTCAATCAGTCCGCCTACTGCGTTATTGATAATGACATTGGGCGTTTTATCCTCAACATCAATACCAAAGCCCGAAGTACCCGTTTGGGTAATGACCCCGCTATTACTCAAGATATAGGAGCCGTTAACATCAAGCTTAATCGTTGACCCACCCACGGCACCAATAAGCCCCCTGTTTTCCAGTATGAAAACAGGGGTGGCCGATGCCGTATCAATGGCATTACCCGTCCCTGTCTGGCTGATAATACCGTCATTAACAAGGGTTGATACTCCATTACCGACTTCTACCGCATCATTGGATCCTGACGTAGTCAATGTGCCACCTGCCTCGACAGTACCAAGGTCAAGATTGGATAAAGTTTGTTTGTTTGTCTCTGTTGTACCGCTGGCCACTGTAAAACTGGCTGCGTAAGAACTTGAAATAAATGAGACCTGCAAGGCGGCCACTAATGTTAGTAGCCTGAAATTATTATTGAAATTCAAAACAATGGCCTTTGTGTGAAATTAGAATTAGCAACACTCTAAAAGGCTAAAATGAAAGTTTTGTGACAATATCTGACGTATTGAAAATATCAGTATGAATGAACTGGACTTATTTCATTTGTACAACGAAATTTGAATGAGTTGTTAAACATCGACGAATACATCGCGCATCACAACACCCACCCAAACCGTTCATTGGAAACAAGGTGCTGATAGGATGTAAGGCGTCGGCGGTCGGTGGCCCTGATAAAGTTCAGCTCAATACCAGCCAGCGATTGAGTGACCAACACGCCCGACAGCAGATCAGTCATGAACTCGGGCATGAAAGGCTGAAAGCGACGTCGATCCATCTGGGAACCTGAGGCTTATCCGTCATCTCTGGTGTTTGGTTCACCGGCCGCCAGTTTTTTCACTGCTTTGTCGAAATCGCTTTCAAACAGGCGATCCTGCACAATTCTGTACTTCTCAAATTCACTTTCCGCATGCGTCTGAGCAAGTTTTGCAGAAATCTTGCCGCTGTTCTGTAGCACTTCCCGTTCATCAAATTCGAGGAAGGCGTCCAGCCGCTTGGACCAGTCTTCCATGCTAATGGGAATCTTGCGCTTAGCACGATCATATGCCAACTCCAGATAGGATTTGACGATACGAACCAATGAATCCAACTCGTCCTTGGTCAGGTAGTTCTTGGCCACGGCCACGTCGGTTTTCAGGATCTTGCCTTCGGGCGCGCTCGCCCAGGAAGTCAGCCCCATATGTGGCTTGCTGCTATCGGCCCGCTTACGGATCAACTCTGCAGCGGTATGGCCGTGGATGGCGTAATGCAGTTTGTTCTGTACTTTGGCGAAGAAGGCCTTTGTGGTCGGTGCGTCTTTGTTGTAGTCCACGCTGGTGGCGTAGATGTCAGTGATCTTCTGGTAGAAGCGTCGCTCGCTGAGGCGAATCTCGCGGATTTCCGCCAGCAGCCGCTCGAAGTAGTCCTCGCCCAGGAAGCTGCCGTTTTCCATGCGCTGACGATCCAGCACGTAGCCCTTGATGGCGAATTCACGCAGGACGCCAGTTGCCCACTGGCGGAACTGCGTTGCGCGTAGGGAGTTGACCCGGTAGCCGACGGAAATGATGGCATCGAGGTTGTAGAACTGGGTCTGGTAGTTCTTGCCATCACTGGCAGTTATCCGGAATTTCCGGATAACTGTTTCCGCGGTCAGTTCCTGGCTGGCAAAGATGTTCTTCAGGTGCTCGCTGACGGTGCGCACATCTACCCCAAACAGCTCGGCCATCAACTTCTGCGACAGCCATAGGGTCTCGTCCTCGTAGCGGGCTTCGATGCTCTGTTCGCCGGCCTGGCCAGTGAAGATCAGAAACTCAGCTGTACTGTTGCGGATCAATTTTTTGCTATTCATACCAAGTATCCCTACGCAATCATCACTTCGACCAAGCGTTCGACAGTGATTCCGCCTGTTTCAGCACCAGTTCGATAGCCGCATCCTCACCCACCGGCGGGTACTTCCACTTCTTCAGCGTGCGCCGCACCAAAATCCGCAGTTTTGCGCGTACGCTCTCGCGTACCTGCCAATCCACTGTGGTGCTGTTGCGCAATTTTTCGGTAATTTCAACGGCTATTTTTTTAAGAATTTCATCACCCAGCTCTCTTGCAGCACTTTCATTATTGGCAAGTGCATCGTAAAAAGCAATTTCATCTGGATTTAATCCCAGCGCCGCCTCACGCTCCAAGGTCGCCTGGAAATCCTTAGCCATCTGAATCAGCTCTTCGATAATCTGCGCGGTTTCTACTGCGCGATTATGATATTTACGTAAGGTTTCCAGCAGGCGGTCGCCGTACTTCTTCTCCTGCACCACGTTATTGCGCGCCCTCGCCTTGATCTCGTCACGCAGCAGCTTTTCCAGCAGTTCCACCGCCAGGTTGCGGGTCTTCATCTGTCGCACGTCTTCCAGGAACTCGTCCGAGAGCAAGCCGATGTTGGGTTTATCCAGGCCCGCCAGGGCGAAGATATCCGCCACCCCATCGGCAACGATGGCGTTGTCCAGGATCTGTTTGAGCGCGCTGTTCTTGTCCGCGTCGGAACGCTTGCGGTCCACCGTGGTGAACT
>CAZYKH010000010.1:37920-54382 GCA_964648225.1 uncultured Acholeplasma sp. | reverse complement strand
TTTTCATTATCTAAAAGTACTAGGTGATGCTTAAATTCAGTTGTCATTAGTTTTAGTTTGTCTTCGAGTACTTTTTGTTGTTTATCTAACTTTTTCATGAGTAGTTTTTCTTCCTTCAAGAAAGCTTGTTTAGAACTATCTTGTTGGTCAATGAGTTGATCGAATAATTTAACACTACCTTTAAGTAAAGATTGATAGATTGAATTGGATGTTTTTTCAAAGTAGTCTTCAGCTTTCATGAAGTTTCTTTGATAGTCTTTAATGGCTTTATCGGTTAAATATAAAGGTTGATTGACTTTGGTTGTTAGCTGTAAGACTTTACCTTCATAAGTTTCAAACAGTTGTGTAATACGCTTACTGCTTTGGATGTAGAAGTACTTTTGTTTTAAATAGGATTTTGCCTCTTGCTCATTTTTACGAGTCATTTTCAAGCGTTTACCTTCTAATGTAGTATCCAATCTATTTTTACGTTTATTAAGTTTTTGAATTTGACGTTCATGCACAAGAATGGATTTATCTAAAAATGAGATTTCTGATTCAATGGCATTAATTTGTTGATTATACCTCTTTTTTTGATCCTGTAATTGTTTAGCATCCAAATTTGGATCTAAATTATTAATGTTGGATTGAATACGATCAACATTCGAAGATAATACCATAATGCGTTCTTCAATTTGATGAATGGCTTGTTCATTAGTTTGTATGTCATGCTCTATATGCTTAATTTTAGATAAGAATTCTGATTCTAATAGATTCATATCTGTTTTTAATTTATGTGCGCTTAAATCATTGATTTTGAGCTCTTGGAAAGTATTTAAGTCAACTAAGAACTGATCTTTAGCATGTTCTTGAATTGCATTTAAATGATTAAAGATTTCTAAATAGAGCTGAATAAAATGTTTAACATCTTCTGGATGTGCTGGAATTTCATAAATTTGGATGAGTGACAGCATAAAATTATGATGAATATTATAAATTAAATAGATTTGATTAAATAAATAATGTATTCTAGAATGGATAACCTCTAAATCTTTTTTTAGCATTTCTTGGGTCATCTCTACCGATTGCATACGCTCTTGATAATGGGTTGTAGTTTCTTCAGTAGTCAGTTGATGTTTAAGTAAACTTTGTTCAACAATAGATTTATCAGATAAAAAGTGTTCATAACTGCGAATAAGCTTTTCTAAGTGAGTAATGTCGTTTTCACAAAGTGCAATTTCTTTTTGTAGCAGTAGTGATTCAGTAGCAACCGTTTTATCATATGTTAATTGTTGGAAATCCTTTTTAAGTTGTTGGTTATTTAATTGCTGATCACGAATGACCATTTCTTTATCAATAGATAATTGCAGTCGCATGTTTAAAACACTTAAATCATGATCTTTAGTAATCTTTAGAACTTCAAGGTCATGATCAAAGGTTAGTTTTTTCACTGTATAGTCATGATTTAAAGTATCTGCTTGATGTTGATAATGATTTAAATGATAGTTTGTATCATTGGATAATAAATTGACATCTTTTTCAGAGATTGCATTGGCAATACTTAATTTTAAATCGAGTGGAGCAATCTCCTTTAAATGTTTAATATCAATACGATCAAGTTCAAATTCGTTTGTAGCTTTTAATGTTTTAAGTTGTATTTGTAAAGATTTAAGTTGATACTGAAAGTTTTGTTCTTGAGTGTACTGTGTTAATTTTTGATCAACAACAAGTTGTTTACCATCGATACGCCATTTGGATTTAGCTTCTAAGTATTTTGTTTCTAATACTTGTAGATTTTCATAGTGTGATTTAAGTAATATTTGGCTTTCTTTTTCAGTGCGTATTATTTGTCGATTAAGTTCGTTTTCTTGTTGGCGTAAATGCTTTTGTAAAGCCTTTTTTAATGCTTTTATTTCATCCTCATTGGCTGCATTTTCGATATCAATTTTTAATTGATTTGCACGTTCAATACGATCGCTTGCTACACTATCTCTAAAAGAGCTTAATTTAGAGTTGATTAAAGAAATAGCGTCACCATGAGCTTGGATTAATTTATCTTTCTCTTGATTATAATTTTGTGTTAGTTCATGGATTAATTGCTTATGTGCTTCTAATTTATCTTTATAAAGCTGTGTTGTAGTTGCTTTTTGATGTTCATAATCTGCTTTAAGTTGAACAAGTGCATCTTCAATCGGTTGTCTATTTTGTTCATCATTTGAAGCGAGCTTTTTAAGTGCAAGTTCTTTGTTTTTCTTTAATTTATCAACAGCTTTATTAAAGGCAATAGATGCTTCATGATAATCGCTTTTAATCGAAACATATTTTTTATCTGATTGTTCGCGATATAAATTTTTAGTTTCTTCAATTTGGTTTAAATCGATTTCTATTTTTTCAGATGCAACCTTTGATGCATCTAAAATTAATTGTTCATCTGCTCTAAATTTATGCATTAAATTATCTAGATCTTTTTGATGATTACTTTCTAATTTTTCAATAGAAAGCGCACTTTGTTTTTTAATGTTTGCTATAACTTTATCAATGTCTGAAATCTCTTTTGATCGAATAGTTAATGCTTTAGATTTTTGTGTTTCAAACTGAGCTTGATATTCAGTTATTTTATGACGGATATCTTCAATTTGAGCAAGTAGTTCATCTGAGTTTTGTTGAATTTGATGATGATGATCTTGTTTGACCTGAGCAATTTTTGTATCGATATCCTTAGAATAAATACCTAAGTTTTTATTAAGTAAATTTATTTTTTCATTGAAGGTATCTTTAATGAGTGTATGTGATTCATTAATTGTTTGTTCAGTTTTAATATGTGCTTTGTCAAATGTTAAAAACTCTCCTTTAATTTCAGAGAGTAAGGTTTTGAGTTGATTGATAATCGGTTTGTATTTTTTATCCTTTTTTGCAAGATCGTCTAATGCTAAATTAGATGATTTAATAAATTCAAACAATGCACATCACCTTCTTAGTTTATTATATCATAACTAAGCGCACGTTGGAGCATGTAAATATATAGTTTTGACTTAACTAAATATATAAAATGAAGTATAATGTAAAAGACAATATGATATGTGATTGGAGAAAAGAATATGACAAAATTGTATATGGGTATTGATGGTGGCGGTACTGGCACTAAAGTATATTTAATAGATGCACAAGAAAATGACGTATTTCAAGGTGAAGGCGATAGAACAAGCATTGATACTGTTTCTTATGATGTTTCTTTAAACAATATTTTAAACATCGTTAGTGATTTTGATTTTAACGGTTATGAAGTTGTTAGTGTTTTTGCTGGTTTAGGTGGTATTGTTACAAAAGATCACAAAGATGAAATGATTCAGCGATTAAAAACTTTACCAGGCGTTACAAATCACACATTAGTAGTTGTTGAAAATGATGTGATGAATGCACTAGCAAGTGGTCTGATTTTTGATGATGGGATGACACTCATTGTAGGCACTGGTATGTCAGCTTTTGGTAAACATGGCAACAAAACCCATAAAGCAGGCGGTTGGGGTTTTAAAGAGGGGGACGCTGGTAGTAGTTTTGATTTAGGACTTCAAGCCATTAAAAAAGCCATACGTGCCAAAGATATGCGTATTCCAGCAACTGATTTTACAGATGAGGTCAGCCAAGTCATTGGACTTAAAGAAGCTAAAGATATCATTTCAATTATGGATAATCTATATTTAGATAGAACTAAAGTGGCATCTTTTGCACCTTTAGTTACAAAACATGCTAATTTAGGTGATATCCATGCAATAGATATTGTAAATCATGCAACCACTGAGTTAATGCTCTGTGTACAATCTATTTATAAAACATTAGAATTTGACGAAACAACATTAGTTATCGTTGGGTCACTTGGTAATGCTAAAGGTGTATTTAAAGAGTTATTACATCGTAAAATTAAAGAGATCTCACCAAAAATTACAATTACTGAACCAAAAGTTGATCCAGGGTTTGCGGCAGCATTGCTGGCTTCAAAACAATCATTGACAAAATAGAATTGATAATGTAATATGTTAAGGATTAACAATTGGAAAGGTCTAAAATTATGTGGAAATGGATTTTGGGTATTATATATGCGTTTGTTGTAGTAATCGGAGCAGTTTTTATATTTAGGGAAGCGGATGCAGAGCGACGATTAACTTACCTTACAGATCATGGTAATGCATACTATGATGAAGGTGATTTAGATAGTTTTATGTATGAGTTTATGGTTGCGACCAGTCGTGAATCTTATATAAAAGCACCAGTGTATCAGGCAAAATCAACTATGAGTGGAAAGGCCTTTACCTTATCTATTTTTCATACAAAAGCAGTGACAAATCAAGGAGAGGTTAGTGTTTTAACGACTACACTATCTCATCTTGATATCGAAGTTGAACCAATCAATTTAGAGAATTATTTAGAAGATAATAACTTAGTTAGAATTAGAATGAATATCAACTTTGATGAAGGACACATTTTTCAAGATTATTCACTTGAAGGTAAAACATTAGCAATCACTTCAAGCACAACATTAGGTGCACACATTCCAATAGAGTTTAGTGTTGGACATAATGAACCTGGCCAATCACTATTTGGCTTAAGTAGTGGAACAACAAAGTATATTGATAGTATCTCTTTGGAAGTACTTGATTATTCAGAGAATATAAAAGACCCAGAAGTAACATATCTTGCATATTTAGAAAATACAAACGATTTAGACACTCAAATAGGTATTACGGATACACTTGATATTCAAACTGTTGACGTACCAGTATACAATAATCGCGAAGAAACAACGAACGTAGAAACACTTGTGTCTCAATCGTTTGTTGGAGATGCAACCTGGTATGATATTATTGATACTTATGAAACATATGATCCGGTTTTAGTGGAACAAACATTACTAAACCCATACCAGAAAATAATTGTTAGGTACTTTCTAATCTATGGATCTGTTGTTTTAGTAGCAACCTATTTACTGTTTTTCTTAAAACCAACACTTCGTTATATAAGACGAAGAAAATATGAAAAAACATATGAAGATAGCCCTCAGAACGAAGCTATTTTCAAAGATGAATAAATGAGTGGATTATCATGACAAATGATAATCCCCCTTTGTTATAAAGGGTATAAAAAGCCTAACAATGTTATATAAAATTGACTATATATATTCCATTTGATACACTTAATTTTACAAATAACTTTTATGAGGTGGCATAAATGGAATTAAAAACAAATGAATTTAACACACAGTTTGATAGTATTCAGAAAAACTTTATAAAACACACATATGAAAAAGTACTGCTAGATAGAATTGATACTAAAGTAACAAACGTAAAGATAGAAGGTTTTGTTACAAAAGAGCCCGTTCCTTTCCATGATGTATTAAATTATGAAAGAAAAAAATACAACATTGGGGATAAGTGGGGCGATTTGTTTGATTGCGGCTGGTTTTTGATTTCGGGGAAAATCAATAACTTTGACCCCAACTTAAATTATGAACTTAAATTAGATCTATCCGGAGAGGCCGCTGTCTTTAATAATGAAGGGACACCGCTCAAAGGTTTTACAAATGGCAGTTCTGCATTTGACTTTAATTTAGGATATCCAGGCAAAATCTATTTTGATATACTACCCTACATTCATAAAGATGGGGGTTTTCAATTATGGGTTGAAGCGGGTGCAAATGATTTATTTGGAAATCTGAGTGAAGATGGTCGCGTCATGATTAGTGAAATTGTTTTGAGAAATCAAAGCATGTTAAAACTATACTATGATATAGAGTCCTTATACTCCACTTTAATATCGATTGATACAAGTACTAAGGTATATCACCAGTTATATCAGTTGTTATTAGATGTCTCCTATAATATCGTTTATGAAAATCCAAACTGGGTGGATTACAGTTTGGATATGATTAATAGTTTTTATGTAGATAATAAGTCATCAAAGTTTACAATTACAGCCATTGGCCATGCGCATATGGATCTAGCATGGTTATGGCCAATTAGAGAAACCAGAAGAAAAGTTGGTAGATTTATTACCAATATGATATATTTGATTGAAAAATATGATGGGTTTGTATTCGGCATTTCTCAACCACAACAAATACAATGGCTAAAAGAAGATTATCCAAAACTATTTGATCAATTTAAAATCTATGTAGAAAAAGGTCGCATTGAACTACAAGGTGGTATGTGGGTGGAACCAGATACCAATGTTCCTGGTGAAGAAAGTTTAGTTCGTCAAATGTTTTATGGCCAAAAATATTACGAAGAGGAATTTAATAAAAAAGTCAATAATTTATGGCTTCCAGATGTCTTCGGATATAATGGGAATTTGCCACAAATCATTAAAAAATCAGGTTTGGATTACTTCATGACAATTAAAATTTCATGGAATCTTATTAATGAATTTCCACATCACAGTTTCAACTGGGAAGGTATTGATGGTACCCGTGTACTGACACACATGCCACCTGAAGGTACTTACAACTCACCAGCATCACCAAGATTTTTCATGGATGCACAAAGAAAATATAAAGAGCTTGACAAGGCCCCAATTGCATTATCAGCTTATGGTATTGGTAATGGCGGTGGTGGACCGGGTGTTGAACATGTTGAACGCATTTTAAGACAAAATCATATTCCTGAAATACCTAATGTTGAGTTTGGTCGTAGCGATTACTTTTTTGATAAATTAAAAAACTATGAAGATAAGTTACCTATTTACAAAGGAGAGTTATATTTAGAAAACCATCAAGGTACATATACATCACAATCTAATGTTAAACAATTCAATCGTAGCTTAGAACAAAAACTTAAAGCATTTGAAACATTGCTTGTCCTTACTAACCAATATCAAGACTATTTTAAAGAAGTTGACACAATTTGGAAAGAAGTGTTATTATATCAATTCCATGATATATTGCCAGGAAGTTCGATCAAACGAGTTTATGATGAAGCATTGGCTAGATATGAAGTACTTGAAAATAAACTAGCAAAACTTTTTGAAAAAGCATTGAGTCAAAAAGATGTGAAATTACAACGATTTAACCCTTTATTAGAAAATGTTACTAAAGTATTTAAAAATGAAGACAATGATACGTATAAAGTGTATGAGTTGAGTCCATTAAGTGCGGGTACATCAAATACAATGTATCCCTTTGAAAAAACATTAACATCGCATGTATTTGAAACTAAAAGCTTTATGATCACACTTAGTCCGGATACAGGACAGCTTACATCAATTAAATCCAAAGCAGATGGATTTGAATTTCTAACAAAACCACACGGTAATAAACTATCTGTCTATAAAGATTTAGGGGATGGGTGGAATATAGAGCCACACTACCGTAAACAAGTACCAACAACAATGGCACTTCAAAAGCAAGAGATTAAAAAATATGGACCGATAATTGAAGTTCATAATGTATACACATTTAAACAATCTACGTTGAAGGAAATAGTTCAAATTAATACAAATAATGATGACATAGTATTTAATCATGACCTTGACTGGAAAGATTTGAAACATATGTTAAGAACAAGTTTTCCACTCAATATTGAATCTGATGATGCTTGGTTTGATATACAATTTGGACATATCAAACGTTCAAGGTTAGAAGATACATCAATTCATAAAGCACAATTTGAGATGCCTGGTCAACAATGGGTATATATCCATAACAAAAATAAATCAGCTGCACTCTTAACACGTGGCAAATATGGTTATTATGTAAAAAACGGTATGCTAGATATTAATTTATTAAGAAGTACAAACTCCCCTGGTGAACAAGGTGATATTGATATTACAAAATATGCATATAGTCTATATTTATCAGACAATGTAGAAGACTTAACGACAATTGATCAAAAAGCAATGTTACTCAACACTGAATTTCCCATGGTCAGTTCTGACTTGAAAATCAATGATCTTATCAAGTTAGATAATAAACACATCACATACTCTTCAATTAAAGGTGGTGCGAATGCTGGTGAATTTTATATAAGACTTTATAATAGAAGTGAAGAAACACAGGATGCGAATTTAAAAATTAAATCAGATAACTTTAAACTTTATGAAACGAATTTGATTGAGAAAAACCCAGTCAAAACAAATACAAATCTTACATTTAAAAAGTTTGAAATTAAGACAATTAAAGTTGTCTTGTAAGGTGAAAAAGAACTGACAACTTGTCAGCTCTTTTTTATTATTTTCACCATGTTAAAACCAATTGAAATGGTATATTTGGTATAATCGACATAAAAATGTATGCGTTTACTTGTAATTTGAAAATGGTGTGATATAGTAGCAATGTAAGGGCTTTTATAAGCATAAAAAGGTTTATAAATGGTATATTTGGTATAAAAACATTTGATAAAATCAAGTTGAAATGGTATGCACATTACAGATGTTTTCTACAAAAATATAATCTATTAGCAGGTGTGTGAATATATGAAAAATATTCCTTTATATCAACAAATATATAATTACTTTCACGATAGAATTAAAACCGGTGTTTTAAAGGCTAACGATAAAATACCGACAGAAAAAGAATTGATGGAAAAATTCTTAGTTTCCAGGATCACTGTTAAAAATGCTATTAACAAGCTGGGTGAGGATGGATATGTCACACGCATTCCTGGTAAGGGAACTTTTGTGAATGCTGAGGTCAATGTTCAGTCTGGTGTTATTCCTAAAAAGAAACTGATCGGACTTGTTTTATGTGATATCGATTATACATTTGGTATAGAAATATTAACATCTATAGAAACAGAGCTCACAAATTTAGGCTATCATATGATTTTTAAAAGAACTCACGAATCTAAAGAAAGTGAACTGCAAGCTTTAAAAGATCTTATTGCTTTAGGTGTTGAAGGAATTATTATTCAGACGGTACACGGAGAAATTTATAGCGATGATGTATTAAGAATTTATTTAAGTGGTTTCCCAATAGTATTTATTGACCGTCATATGGAAAAAACAAGTGTACCGGTTGTAACAACGAATAATTACCAATCATCTAGAGAAATGACTAGAAGATTATTACAAGCGGGCTATAAGCATATTGCTTTTGTATCATCTGATCCTAGCGGAACATCATCATTAGAAAAACGTTATGAAGGTTTTAGAAGTGTTTACAATAAAAAAGAAACAAATGTTTTAGATTTAGAAACACCAACCACAAGATTCAAAACAAAGGAAAATGTTTCATCAGATTTAGAAAAGATAAAGAAACTTTTCCAAAAGCATCCAGAAATAGATTGTATATTTGCTGCTGAGATGTTTGTTGCTCAACTTTCTAAATCTGCATTAAAGCAACTTGGATTGCGTACACCGCAAGATGTAGGTATTGTTACGTTTGATACAGATATATTAAATTCAAAACATGCTTACTTTACACATATTCGACAAAATCAAGCAAGAATGGGTAAAGAGGCAGTACAAATCCTCACAAGTAGTATTAATAGAAGAGAAACACAAAGAAATAAGAAGATATATATCGATGCCGATATATATGTTGGAAAAACCACAACAGAAATATAAGGGATTACACATGAGAATGAATAAAAAAATAAACTACTCAAATATCGCAAACAAACAATTAGAACTTATTCAAAACAAATTATTTAACAGCTCAGGTCAACTCATGTACAAACCAAATAAAACAGTGGCAAGTCTTTGGGATTATAGTGCATATTTTACAGCGATTGTAAAAATGTATCAACTCGACCAAGATCGTTATGAATCAATTATGAAACAGACGATTGATGATCTTGAGTGGTATTTAGTCAAAGACCGTCAAGATGGACACTTAGTATACGCATCAGAAAATGGTCAGGAAAAACCTGTCTTTTATGATGATAATGATTGGCTTGCTATTGGGTTTATTGGTATTTATAAAACCAATAAAAAAACGATATATTTAGATAAAGCAAAACGCATATTATCTTTTATATTTGAAGGTTGGCAAACCAAAGATGGTGGTGGACTTTTATGGAAAGAATTTCCATCTGATTTTAAACCACATGAGATTGTAAGAAATACGTGCATTAATGCGCCAGCAGCTTATGCTTCAAGTATGATTTATCAACTTACAAACGATAAAACGTATTTGGATTGGGCCGTCAAAATATATGATTGGACAAAGAAAATATTAAAAGATACAAACTCTGGTTTATACTTTGACAACATTAGTCAAAACAATATCATTGAAGAAACTTACTGGACCTATAATGTCGGTGTTATGATCGCTGCCGGTAGTGTGCTTTATGACATAACAAAAGATAAAGCCTATGCAGATGATGTTTTATACAGTATACAATCTGCATATGAAAAACTTACAGTAAATCACGAAGATAAACAGATAAACTATAAATATTATGATGATCATCCTTGGTTTAGAGTATATTTGTTCCAAGGTTTACTAGAAAGTTATAAGTATTTAGAGGTTAAAAAAACCATTACAAAGTATTTTGATGATATTACTTTAGGATTTGACTATGTATATAAAACATACCAAAACAAAGAAGACTTCATTATAGACAAATGGTCTTTAATACCATCTAAGACCAATGAAGTAGAATCATTGTTTGCTTCAGGAAATTTAGAATCTATTGCAATATTTGAATGCTATAACAGATTAAAAAATAAAGGAGAACACAATTGAAAAAATATTTAATAGGCATCACAATGTTGCTTGTAACATTATTTTTAGTGGCTTGTGATCAAACAGAAGATACTAAAATTGATAATAAATATTATAAAGAAGCCGAAGTATTAATGGATATGATTTATGAAGACTTTTGGATTCGTGGTGCGAACCGATTTAAAGGTTTTCATCCAGAAGATGAAACGCCAAACTCTGAATACAGAGGTACAGCTGCACTTTGGGGTTATGGCGCAATGATGACTGCAGTCAGTAGTGGTCTTGCATTAAATCCAAATGATAAAGAGCTTAATCAACGGGCAGAACAAATTGTAGCTGAACTTGAACAATATCGTTATCCAAGTGTGAAGTATAGATATTATTCAGCGATTGTTGGTAGCGGTGGAGAAGCATATTATGATGATAATGCATGGGTTGTCTTAGCATTATATGAAATGGCTCAAGCAACTGACAATGCATCGTATATGTCTTTATCTAGAGAAATTTTAGATTATGTATTATCCGGTGAATCAGAAGATGGTGGACTTTATTGGAAAGAGTCTGTAGTATCTAGAAACGTTGCATCAATTGGACCAGCAATTATTGGTTCCCTACTACATTACCAAAACAATCCGGAACCCCATTTACTAGAAACAGCGATTCGCTTATATGAATGGACAGTAAAAACATTAAAAGATCCGTCAGATAACGTGTATTGGGATAACGCTATTTTACAAGAAAACGGAACTGAAAAAATAGAGTTTACCAAATGGACATATAATAGTGGAACGATGATATGGTCTGGACTCCTACTATATGAAATAACTGGTGAACAAAAATACTTAGATGAGGCAACACTTACAGTTGAAGGATCCTACGGTAGGTTTCTAACCAAAGATAGGCAACGTAATATTGAATATTTCCCAGTATCACCATGGTTCAATGTTTATCTAGCAAGAGGCTATATGGAATATGAACGTGTTACTGGTAAAAGCCAATATATGGATTCATTTGTTAAGTTTGCAGACTTAGCACTTGAAAGAGGTAAAGATAGTAACGGCTATATATATCCAAGTTGGGGTATTGGAACCATATTACCGCACTATAAATATGTTGGATTATTAGAACAAGCAGCAGCAGTTGAAATATTGCATTTAGTCGCTGCATATGATTTACAAAAAGAAGTAGTTAATGAATAAGAACAAAAAAATGAACATGAGGCATAAATATGGATAAAATTTTTAGCAAAACGTATAAATGGTTAGACCAAACCGTTGAAAAACTCGGTCAAAACAAAGATTTACAAAAGTTATTTAGAAACGCATTTTTAAGTACATTAGAAGGTACGACAAAATTAAAAGAAGATGGCACAACCTATGTATTCACAGGAGATATACCTGCCATGTGGTTACGAGATTCAAGTGCACAAGTCATACATTATTTTCAATTATTAGAAGTTGACCCTAAAATCCAATCAATGATTAAAGGATTAATTGAAAGACAATTTTTCTATATCAATATTGACCCATACGCTAACGCATTTAATGAAACACCAAATGGTGCAGGTCATCAAGATGATATTACAGAATTAACACCTTGGATATGGGAACGTAAGTTCGAGTTAGATTCACTTGCATATCCTGTATGGTTACTTGATAGATACTTTAGAGCAACCAAAGACATATCGGTATTTACACCGACAGTTTTAAAAGGTGTTCGAAGAATTATAGAAACATTTGATGTAGAAATGGATCATTTTAATGGTTCACCATATACATTTACAAGACCTAATGTACCAGCAGATGAAACTGTAGCCAATAATGGCCGCGGTAAAGTCATTCCTAAAACAGGACTTATATGGTCTGCATTTAGACCAAGTGATGATGCATGTGTCCATAACTACTTTATACCGGGTAATGCATTTTCCTATGTTGCGTTAAATAAAATGTTAGATTTAAAAGATCAATTAGAACTTTCAAAAGATAACTTAGTTGAAAAAGTTACAGACATGAAGGATACGGTCTATGAAGCTATATATAAACATGGTGTTTATGACCACCCGAAGTTTGGAAAAGTCTTTGCATATGAAGTCGATGGATTAGGTAACTATTTATTTATGGACGATGCAAACATACCAAGTTTACTGGCATTACCTTACATTGGATTTGTTGATATTGATGATGAAATATATCAAAACACAAGAAGGCTTGTATTAAGTAAAGAAAACCCGTTTTATGTTCAAGGCAAGTATGCTAAAGGCATTGGTAGTCCGCATACACCAAAGGGTTATGTATGGCACATTGGTATTGTAGCAGCAGCACTTACTACAAATGATATCCATGAAAAAGCAGAAGCTTTAAAGATGTTATTAAATACACATGCAGACACTTTCTTAATGCACGAAGGATTTAATCCAGATAATCCAAGTGAGTTTACTAGAGAATGGTTTGCATGGGCAAATTCTTTATTTGCATACTTTATTATTGAAAATTTCGATCAACTTGAAGCTATATTAAAGTTGATATAAAAAGAAAAAGGAGAAAATTATGAAAAAAATATTAACACTCATATTTGCTGCATTTTCAGTTTTATTATTAGTATCTTGTGGACTTCTAGGTGAAGGTGCAGGGGAAAATGATATTGTCATTTGGGCAAACGCAGATTACTGGGGTGGTACCAATGGTGAAATAGTTTCGGAGTTCTTAAACATTTATACTGAAGAAACAGGTACCCGTGTAATCTTTGCACCACAAGCAGACTTAGATACAAGACTAAAATCTGCTGCAATTGATGGTGAATCACCAGATTTAGTAATTTGGGATAGATGGGAAACAGTGCGTTATATACGTGAAAACCGCTTTGTCAAAATTAATGATTATATGGACAAAGCAGGTGTTTCAATTGATGAATTCCAACAAGCAGCAGCGCGTGAAATGATGTCAGGCGAAGATATTTATGGTTTACCATTAGACGTTGATGCTTGGGGATTTTGGATTAATAAAACATTACTTGCAGAAGCTGGAATTACGAAACTGCCAAGAACTTGGGATGAGTTTGAAGCGGCAGCGATTGCAATGACACGCTATTCAGATCCTGTTAATAAAACAGGTATGACAAGAGCGGGTATGAATTTAAATATATCCGGATTATTTTATTCATTTTTACAAACAGCGGGTGGCGAAATATTAACAGTTGATGCAAATGGTAAACCTATTCCAGCATTTAATAGTGAATACGGAGAAGCCGTTTTACAATGGTGGTACGAATTAGTGCATACACACAAAGTCTATGACTTTTCATTTGGTGCTTCAAGTCAAGGTGGTAGTGTTGATGATCCATTCTTAACACAAAAAGTTGCGATGCAAGCAAACTCACTATTAAATGGTTCAAGTTTCTATGAAACCTATTCTGATGGTTCATTTGAATATGAATTTGTTCCGTTTCCAATGGGACCTTCATCAAAATTTGCTACACAAGATAATCCAGCAGCATCGAATGCAGGTGGTCTAATGGGTGGATTTGGATTAGCAATTCCTGTCACTAGCAAGAAACAAGATTTGGCATGGGATTTAATGGAATATTGGTTAACTGATTTGGATAATGTTGTTAAATGGAGCGAAATTTCAAAATTGATTCCTGCAAAATTAGAAGTGATTAATGATCCAAAGATGAAAGAAATACCAAATGTTAGAAATGTTATTGATGTACTAGACTCATTAAGGACTCGACCACAAACACCTGGATATACATCTATTGAAACTGGTGTGATTATGCCATTAATTGATGGATTCTTATTTGAAGGTGCTTATGATCGAGGTAATCCAACTACGATTGATAAAGTACGTGCAGTATTAAAACATATGGAGACTCAAGCTAAAGAAATTTTAGAATTTGAAAACAGATAACAGCAATATAAACAAAAAATTAGGAGATGGCAACATGCAAGAAGTAAAAAAGCCAAACCTCATAGATAGATTTAAGAAATTATATGAGAAAAGAAAATTTCAAAGAAACTTTTGGGGGTGGGTGTTTATTGCACCCGCACTCATTGCCTTTGTTTTATTTGTCTTAGTTCCCATCATACTTTCTTTTACATTCTCAGTGACAAACTATAACGGAATATCATTTGAGAATATGAAGTTTGTTAATTTTGACAATTACGCATTTATATTTAAATCACAACCTAGATTTTGGAAGGGTATGCAAAATATATTTGTATATACCATTATCGTTGTACCTGTTACATTGTCACTTTCGATGGTTTTAGCATTATTAATTAAAAAACCAATTCGTGGTACTAAATTTTTTAGAGGACTATTTTATTTACCAGGTATTACAAGTGTTGTAGCATCAGCTGCAGTCTTCACATACCTATTAAGTGGTGGTGGTGTCATTAATACAATTATTGCAAATATAAATGATTTCTTTGGTTGGTCTATACAACCGATCTTAATAAATAGTTCTCAAACTGCCTTAACAGGTATTATACTGATGGCGATTTGGGGTGGACTAGGTGGCAACATGATATTATTTTTAGCAGGAATGAATGGGATACCTGAATCGATTTATGAGGCAGCAGAAATTGACGGAGCAGGTAAAGTGAGAATATTTTTCCAAATTACTTTACCATTGATGCGACCGGCATTGTACTTTGCTTTAACGCTTGCTTTAATTGGTGCACCTCAAGTGTTTGAACCGATACTGATCATGAATGCAAATACGACAACCCCTGTTTATGAAATATATAGAAATGCAGTAGAGGGTACATCTGTTGGATTAGGTACTGCACAAGCAGTCATCATGTTTATTGTCATTATGATAGTTACATTTATTATGCAACGTGTCAGTAAAGAAAATTACTTTTAATTAGAGGAGGCTAAACGATGACAAAAGAAAACAACGTTGGGTCACCTCAACATAAACCAAGATTACTTAATAAAAAACAAGTAAGAAACTTACGGGAAAATATCCTGCTTTGGGTTTTAAGAATTGCATTTGGAATTGTATTTGCATTTCCACTTTATTGGGCGGTAATTACATCCTTTAGATCGGTACAAGAAATTGTTAGTCCTGAAATATCTTTAGGTATTAAAGAATTTACAACAATGCATTATAAAAATGTATTAATGATGAAAACCCCATATGGAGCCAATTCGATTTTTGTGGCATTAATCAATACATTAATTATTACAATTGTTGGTGGTTTGATTAATATTGTAGTTTCATCATTGGCAGGTTATGCATTTGCAAAACTAAAGTTCAAAGGACATAAAACAGTTTTTAGAGTGATGATTATGTCGATGATGATTCCAGGTATTATTACAATAGTTCCAACCTTCTTAATTATTTCATGGTTGGGCTTATGGGGGAACTTGGCAGGTGTTATTGTTCCTGGAGCTCTGAGTGTATTTAACATCTTCTTTATGCGACAGTTTTTCATAGGGATTCCAGATGAACTAGGTGAAAGCGCTGAAATAGATGGTGCATCTGAGATGCTTATATTTAGGAAAATTTATTTACCTCAAGTCAAACCAGCTTTAGCAGCGATTGCAATATTTAACTTTCAAGGTGGATGGAATAACTTCCTATTACCGTATGTTATTCTACCCGATCGACAATTGGTTTTAGCAACATTTATTCGAACCATTCCAGCCGCAAACTTCGGAGAATCTATGGCAGCATCGATGCTAGTAACATTACCAGTATTTATACTATTTGTCATATTCCAAAAATACTTTATGACCAGTGTTACATTTAGTGGTGTTGAAAAATAGATTTTAAAGGAAGTGCTGATATGAAAAAAATATTAATAATATGCATTGCATTTTG
>CAZYKH010000010.1:0-37820 GCA_964648225.1 uncultured Acholeplasma sp. | reverse complement strand
ATTTTAAAGGAAGTGCTGATATGAAAAAAATATTAATAATATGCATTGCATTTTGTAGTTTATTGGTGGCAGCATGTTCAAGTAACACAAATGATTCAAACGATAATGAACCCAATCCATACGAAGACCAACTTAAAGTCTTAGCAATTGGTAATAGTTTTTCAGATGACAGTGTTGATGAACTGTGGAAAATAGCGACTTCATGGGGTATTGAAGATGTGACCGTTGGTATGTTATATATTGGTGGAACAAGTCTACAAGACCACTACAATAATATTTTAAAGGGTGCATCTGGTAATAACTACACATATTTTAAGTACCAAGGCATTCACAGAACATCCAGACCAGATCAAACGATTAAAGATGGCCTTACTGATGAACCTTGGGATGTCATTATGGTTCAACAAGTATCAGGTTTAAGTGGTATTTATGAATCTTATAATACACCAGAACCTTATTTACAAACCTTACTGGACTATATTAAAGAACATCAAATCAATAAAGATGGTCAAATTGCATTGAATATGACGTGGGCATATAGTAAAACAAGTAATCATCATGACTACTGGCGCTATAATCGCGATCAAGAAACAATGTATGAAGCAATTGTTACAACAGCTCAAGAAGTACTCAATAGTTTTAAAGATATTTCATTTGTGATACCAACAGGTACAGCCATACAAAATGCAAGACCATTTATTGGTGATCACAATATGACCAGGGATGGCTACCACTTAGATCACACAACCGGACGCTATGTAGCAGCAATGACTGTGTTTAAAGCAATTACAGGATTAGATTTAAAACCAATTAAACATCGTACCAGTGGTATGGATCTTGAAACAATGAACTTAGTTAAAGATGCCGTAGACGCGGCAATTAAAAACCCTTTTGAGTTTACAAAAATAGAATAAAATATAATAAGGAGAATATAGATATATGAAAAGTAATATTAAAAAAATACTGACGGCATTATGCTTTGCAGTATTGCTTGCATTTACAATTGGTTTAGTTCAACCAACATATGCATTAGAAGGCAGTGAAACCTATAAGTTTGTAACTTATAACTTAGGTGAAACAGAAGGAACATTTTTCTATGAAAACGAGGAGAATGCATTTACAATTTCTGGTAAATTATATGAAGCACTCGTAGGTAGTCATACCACTATGGAAGCTATTGATAATGAACATGGTGTACCTGTTTGGGCTACAGATAGTTATGTAATTACTACCAAGAAATTGTTGACATTAGATACTGAAGATGAAAATGCTGAGGTAGTCATTACAGATGGTATTGGACACATTGAAGGTGAAGATACTGTTTTAGGTGTTGAGTATAATGCAAATAATAAAGCACTTATCATTGACTCCTTTGCAGATGCTTACTTATTCGCATATGATCGTGGTGGTCATGATTTAGGCGCACCGTTAGGATTAGCAACAATTATAGGTGATGGGACAGAAATTGCATTAGTTCAAGCATTTGAAAACGGAAAAATTTCAATGTTTAACTTCCAAAGACCTGCTGTACCTATTTATGGTGCTATGTTAGAAGCATGGGAAAAACCAGTAGTTGATGGCGGATTAGGATTATTATCAGAAGACGGAATAGGTGCACCTCTTTCACGTCAATTTGAAGTGGATGGTGTCATTTATCAAAACTTCCAATATGGTTGGGCGGAAATTGATGATACAGTAGTTAATTTTACCTTTGATCAAGATTTGGGTATGGATTATAACGGTAAAACAGTCAACCGTTTAGTAGGTTACTTTGAAAATAGAGCAAACGTCTCAATTGGTCATCCAGACTTTGGTCACGAATTACTAAGAGTACATGAATCATACATGCGTGCATACTCAAACGCTACAAAAGATGGCTTTGTTTTATACCGTGGAGGTATTAGAGAAGGCCATGAATGGAATGGCTTTGGTTTGACACAAGGATTTGCAGCTGGTGATTCGATTGCAAACCCATGGGGACAATCTAGTTTCTCAGTTATTATCATACGTTCGCCATTTGATGAGGCTCAAGTAGTTCGCAATGCGATATTGGATCAATACTCAACAAAAGGAAATGATCAACCAAATAATATAGGATTCCCAACATCTCCAGATTTTACAGTAGTTCAAACGATAACCCATGAAGGTAGAGATGTGACTTTATCTGTAACTTATCAAAACTTTAATGGTGGTTATATTCGCTCTTACGTTGTAGGATTTAATGTCATAACAGAAGAGTTTGCAGGACACTATGTTGATACATCAGGTGTTCCGTTTACATTAGATGGAAATGAACAAGCAGAACATCCATATGACTTATCTGGCCTAGAAGATGAAGATCCAGATCCAGATCCAAATCCAAACCCAGATCCAGATCCAGATGATGATGAAGATGAAGTAGAAGAAAATGGTGGCTCAAATACATTAGTTATAGTCTTATCCATAGTTGGCGGACTTGTTGTAATTGGTGGCGCTGCTGCATCATTGTTCTTTATTAAAAAGAGAAAATAATAAAATTTAAATAGTGTCAGAAAGGGGTATTCCCCTTTCTACACTATCAATAATATTTGGAGGTATGTATGAAAAAAATACTGATTATACTAACAATTTCGTTGTCACTGGTTTTAGTAGCGTGTAATCAAAATAATTCAACAATAGATGATGAAGAACCTGTAATTGAAAACAATCAATATACAGAATATGCTATGGAACAATTAAAACAAATTAACGAACACTTAAGACATGATAGCAATCATCTATTATTTCCAGATATGCTCGTGCATACTTCGAATATTGGTGTGGCGAATTTATGGGATTTTAGTGCTTATTTTACAGCAGTTATTAGAACATATAAAATCAATAAAACAGATGAAGTTAAAATATATTTTGATCAAGCTATGTCAGATCTTGAATGGTATCGAGCACGTAATCGTGATGATGACCATTTAGTATATGCATCTAAAAATGGTAACGAAACACCAGCATTTTACGATGATAATGTTTGGTTAGTGATTGGACTTTTAGATGCGTATGAACTTACAGAAAATAATCTTTATTTAGATATGGCTGAAAAAATACAAAAGTGGATTTATGAATCATGGCAGACAGCCTTTGGCGGTGGACTCTTGTGGAGAGAATTTCCGCCGACAGAAGATCCGGCAGTAATTTCTAGAAACACTTGTATTAATGCACCAGCAGCTTATGCTGCAGCAAGGTTTTATCAGCTAACAGGTAGTGAGTCTCATTTAAATTGGTCTAAGAAAATATTTAAATGGACACAAGAATATTTATATGATAGTAGTCTCCATGTTTATGTAGATAATATTAATCAGTTAGGTCAAGTAGAAAATATGTTATTTACATACAATACTGGGGTTATGATATCAGCAGCTGCATTGCTTTATGATATTACAAAAGAAGATCATTACCAAGAACATGCATTAGAAATCATTGAAGGGGGACGTGTGATATTATCCAAACCACATTTAAATCCATCAGTTAAAGGTGATTTTTATAAAGATAATACATGGTTCAACTTATATTTTTATCAAGGGTTACTAGATGCAACTAGATATTTAGATGATACTGAAATTGCACATACCTATATGAAAAATGCGATGGACAGTTTTGATTTTTCATATCCACGATTTAAAGACCCATATGGATTAGCACTAGAAAAATGGGATGCAAGTCAACGTCATTTGACGGAAAATCCGAATTATAGAGCAGCAACATTATATGCTTCAGGAAATTTAGAATCTATGGGTATATTTGCAGAATATGTCAATGAAAACAGCGCATTATTTGAATAAGGATGGTGGTTCATTTTGAAAAATCAATTTAAAAAATTACTCACAATGGTGTTGATACTAGCAGTCATCTTTATCGTCGCTTGTCAACCCGAAAAAAATAAAGAAATCTTAACAGAAAGATTTGAAGGAAAGGACTATGGTGTGGATTTATTTAGTAAGCTTGATCGCTTAGCGGAAAACAAAGATAACTTATTAGTAGAACAACAATCAAGTTACTCAAGAGATGGCGGTAACTCTGATGGATTTGGTGTTTCTGGTAATATTACAGGCGAGATTGATGGACGTGGTAATCCGCTTGTAAGAAACTTATTAGAATTAAAACAACCTGGTGTTGTTTATAGGATGTGGTTTACTCACTTTGGTGATGTACCAAATTTAAGGATTTATATTGATGGTGAATTATTAGTAGATGAAAACTTGGTAACACTATCATCTGGTACATTTGAACCGTTTGTTAAACCTTTAGTACAAAATCAACAAGAATCTAGTGGTGGTTTTGTATTTTATGTACCCATTCCATTTAAAGAATCTATAAAAATTATAGGTTCTGGTAATTTTTATTACAATATTAATTACGTTAAATTACCAGCAGATACCGATGTAACTTCATTTAGTTTAGATATGGATTTAGGTCATGCCGTTAAAATCTTAGAAAATGTTGGCAATGATCCAAAGTACAAAGGTGATTATGTTGAAAAAAATAAAATAGTTGAGTTGAAAAAAGATGAAGAAGTCGCTGTTTTTGAATATGAGGGTAGACAAACGGTATCTTCATTAAATGTCAATTTGCCAAATATTGAACCGGTTGTTTATGATCGTACATTAATTGAAGATTTAGGTACAAGACTTAATAGTCGCCAAGCCATGACATTTGATATGGATGTCTCCAATCAAGGTACCCAAAAATTAAGGTTTAGAACGGTTATTTTAAGTGAAGAACAAAGATTTAATGTTATGGTTGAAGGCCAAAATATTGGTGATGTTAAGGTACGTCGTCGCCGATTTGAAGGTTTTGAATGGAAAGATAATCCATATTGGTATGATGTTGAAATTACAATACCAAACAATGTAATTGGTTCTAAAAAATCAGTAGATGTCCGTTTAGAAGCAATTACAACAGTGACTATATATTCTATTTGGTCAGTACACAATGATAAAGTGATTGATGAAATTAAAATGTCTAGCGAACAATCCAGAAATAAACATAACGTGAAGTCACCATTAAACTTTATGCCACAAACATTGGAATACGATCCAAACCTATTGATTTCAAAAGAAAAATGGGAGCAAATATTTAAAGAAGAAGATATGATTAATAATATTTGGATTCAAGTTTATTATGATAATAAAACTGAACCAGATATTAAAGCACCTATTTCATCATTCTTTGGTTTTGGTGAATTTGGTGCATTTGCTACTGAAAGTTTAATGGTTGGTTTAAAAGCAGATGGTACGATGTACAGTTATTATCCTATGCCATTTGAAAAATCAATTAAAATCACCTTACTTAACAAAAATAGTGAAACAATTGAAGATGTAAATGTCAGTGTAAACCATGAAAATAATATTTATGAAGATGATTATGGTTACTTTAAAACAAACTACGTGGTTCATGAAAAAGGCACATCCACTGCACTACAGCGTGGTGTACCTATGACATTTTTAAAAACTTCTGGTTCTGGTCATGTTGTAGGGGTTACACATTCTATGACAGGCGATTACTTTGGTGAACATTCAAGATTTTACTTAGAAGGTGACGAACAAATCTATATTGATGGCAGTATTTCACATAGCTATCATGGTACTGGTACAGAAGATTTTTATAACGGGGCATGGTATTTCAATAATGGTGTACAAGTCACACCGTTATATGGTGTAGGTGCACATAACTATCGTGGAGTTGATCCGGCAGATTATGAACAAAATATCAACCGAACTGTGATGTTACGTACACTCGTTACGGATCCGATTATATTTAGAGATGGTATCGACTTTAAAATGGAACATGGTGGCAGTAATGACCGTCCAGATTCTAATGTTTATATTTTGACATACTATTATCACAATGAACAATCAAAACTGGAAAAAACAGATGAGTTTTTCTTCCACGATGACACGCATTTAGACCATGATTATACACACGATAATCAATCTGAAATAAAGACTATAAATGGTCGTTATGAAGGCATATATCGTCAAATTAATGCTGCACAAAATAAAAAAGTTGATGTTATCGACTATACAGAGTTTACTGTGAATATTAACCCGAATAATAATGGTGTTATATTAAGATGGTTATTAGATTTGTCGATACTAGATCAAGAAGGTATTTTATATGTTGATGGCGTTAAGGTTTCAACATTTAATAACGCATTTAGATCGGCATCATTTAATTATGTACGCACAACCGATCTTTTCATACCGAAACAATATACGACAGGTAAAGATAAGATTACGATTCGTATTGAAAATAACGCATCTAATCCGAATGATACACCTTTAACACAACTTGGTTACACCATATTTTCATTAAAATAATCATAAACTTGGAGGAAGTTATTTATGAGCAAAGAAAAAAAATACAAATTTAATGGTTTAAGTTCAAACTTAAATGATATCACATTACTTTCGAATGCAAAATCACGTTCAATCAGCCCGGAAAACCTAACAGGTGAACCAGGTAAAGGTGGTATGGCTACTTTAGAAAATGGTACAGCTGCATATGCTGCAAGAGACTTAGGTCAAGGTTGGAAGGTTAATCCATTTATCCATGTTAAAGCAGGTGAGAAGTTTGTCATGGCTGATATTGAAGGACCCGGAGCTATTCAACATATTTGGCTGACGCCAACTGGAAATTGGCGCCATACAATATTAAGAATCTATTGGGACGATCAGAAACACCCTTCTGTTGAAGTACCAATTGGAGATTTCTTTGGTATGGCATATAACGAGTATGCGCCATTAAATTCAATGGCTGTAACGGTCAATCCTGGTAGTTCATTTAATTCACACTGGATTATGCCATTTAGAAAAAGATGTAAAATTGAAATCGAAAATATGGATACAACTGAAATGACCATTTATTATCAAATTGATTATACATTAACTGAAATTGATGAAGATGCGGCTTATTTCCATGCGAAATTTAACCGTGTAAATCCTTTACCTTATAAAGAAGTATATACCATCTTAGATGGCATTGAAGGTAAAGGGCATTATGTCGGAACATTCATGGCATGGGGCGTTAAAAACAATGGATGGTGGGGTGAAGGCGAAATCAAATTTTACATTGATAATGATAAAGAATTTCCTACCATCAACGGTACAGGTACAGAAGACTACTTCTTAGGTTCTTACAATTTTGAAAATAAGCGTACACAAGCATATGAACCGTATACTACACAATATGCTGGATTACACCAAGTCATCAAATCTGATGGGTTATATCAATCTCAGATGAAATTTGGTATGTATCGCTGGCATATTACAGACCCAATTCGATTTGATGAAAAATTAAAGGTAACTATCCAAGCGTTAGGATGGCGTAAAGACCATCGCTACTTACCGCTACAAGATGATATTGCAAGTGTTGCATATTGGTATCAAACATTACCTTCTAAACCATTTGGTAAGTTTTTCACACTGGACGAATTAGAAAATATTTAAGCAAAAATTGGAGGGATTAAATGAAGTTAGAACAAATGTTTAAAGAAACACTCGAATTTGAATCAAAAGTACTAGAAAAAGCTGCTCAATCAATATATCCCAATATCCAAGAAATCTTAAAACTATTGGCAGAAACTAAAGGCAAAGTCGTCATCACAGGTTTAGGTAAATCGGGTCATATTGGTAAAAAGATTTCAGCATCATTATCTTCAACGGGTACACCATCGGTCTTTATGCATGCAACCGAAGGACTTCATGGCGATTTAGGCTTAATTCAAAAAGATGATGTCGTCATTTTAATATCAAATAGTGGTGAAACTGCTGAATTATTAAACTTGTTACCATCTATTCATAAAATTGGTGCAAAAACTATTGGTATGACTTCGAAAGAAACTTCGAGTTTAGCTAAAGGTTGTGACCATAAAATAATTTATAACTATGGTAAAGAAGCTGATCCTTTAAACTTAGCACCAACATCCAGTGCATTAGTAGTGCTTGCAATCGGTGATGCCATAGCAATTAGCTTATCACAATATAAAAACTTTAAAAAAGAAGATTTCCATATCTTTCACCCGGGTGGAAGTTTAGGGAAACAATTAGAAAAGAAGTGACTGTATGAGTGTCTTTGTTGTGGGTAGTTTTGTCATGGATATTGTGACAACTACTAATTTAGTACCTAATAAAGGTGAAACAGTTTTAGGTCTATCTTATGATCTTTACCCTGGCGGTAAAGGCATAAATCAAGCGGTTAGTGCAAACAGGCTTGGTAGTAAAGTGATCATGGCAGGAGCACTTGGTCAAGATGATTATGGTAAGACATTTAAAAACTTAATGAAAAACGAAGGCATTGATAGTCAATATGTTAAGTTAAAACAATCGCGTACTGGTCTAGGCAATATCGTTTTAAACAAAGAAACAGCTGATAACCAAATCATAGTCATACCTGGAGCAAACCATGATTATAATTTAGAAGATTTAAAGAGTCTTGAAGATGAAATAAAAAATGCTAATGTTATTGTTGCACAACTGGAATTACCGATTAATGTTGTAGAATCTTTAGCGCTGTTGTGTGGTAGGTATAAAAAGAAATTCATATTAAATCCAGCACCTGCTGCTAAATTAAAAGATGAAACTTATCCTTTTATTACATATTTAACACCTAATGAAACAGAACTTGCTTGGCTTACAAATATTCCCATTCAAAGTAATGAAGATATTAAAGATGCAGCTAAAAAGTTATTAAATAAAGGTGTTGAAAATGTCATAGTAACCTTAGGTGATAAAGGCTCAATGTGGGTTCATAAAGATTTTGTTAAAGTGCATCCTGGTTATCACCAAAAAGCAGTAGATACAGTAGGTGCAGGAGATACATTTAATGGTGCACTCGCATACGGTATTGATCATGATCTAAACGCAGATGAAATTTTAAAAATAGCAAACGCTGCGGGCTCATTATGCGTCACAAAACATGGCGCAATTCCTTCGATACCGAACATGAAAGAAGTCCAAGAATTTTTAAGAAAATTAAAACCAAACACATAATTTATTAAGTGAAAAACAAATGAAAATCAACATACTTATTCGTATCTGTTTTTTGCCCTGTAAAAATGGTCATAGGGATTAAATATAGGGTATAGAAAATAAAGATAAAACAAACAATAAAATGACTTTATAAAGACATATTTGGTATATTAATAACGTCTTAAAAGGGTATAAAGGATATAAAAGTATACATTATGAGATAAAAAAATTGACAGCGTTTACATTTGTTGATAAAATGCAGTAAATTCAGGGATAAATCTAATAAAAACCATCTAAGTTTAGTGGTTTATAAAATATGATGAAAGTGGGTAACATATGAAAAAAATACTAATGGTTGTACTATTTTTCACCATTGGTTTTATGGTGGCGTGTCAAGCAGAAAACAAAAACAATTTACGGAGCGGGCCGACTGAAGAGCCGACGTATACTACGACACAAACTGCCATCAAAATCGATACAGAAAGTACATTGGAATATTCTATTGACAACGGTCAAACTTGGGTGTCTAATGATGTCGTATTTAATCAGTTAGAAGCTGGTACAACATATGTGATTTTATACCGTTATAAAGCAACAGATACTTTACCTGCATCTGAAATTAGTGAAATTCGGATTACTACCCCAAATTATTTAGAAGAAGATTTATCTTTAAACAAAGTATTGGTCATTGGTAATCAAAACGCAATAGATATCGTTGAAAGTATATATACATTTATGTTAGAAAGTGACTTGCCAATAGATCTTAGATTAGGCGTGATTGGGGCACCCAATGCATCATTAGAAATATTATCTAATGATACAAAAACAAAAGCGGCAACTTATACATACAGCAAATATACACCAGAACAATTGGTAGTTAAAGTAAATAATTTCGATATCGTTTCTGCAATTCGTGATGAACCATGGGATTTAATTATATTAGAACAAACATCATCACTTGGTGGCATTCTAAAATCATATACACCATACTTGGATGAATTGATATCCTTAATTCAAGAGCATAAAACAAATCAATATGTTGAAATAGGATTTCAAATGCCTTGGGCATTTCACCCTGAAAGCACACATGAAGGGTTTAGCAATTACCGTAACGATCAGGAAAGAATGTATAGTAATATCGCTAGTAGAATGGAAGATGCAGTTGTCAACAAAGCACAAATGCATCAATTTATTCCAACGGGAACTGCAATTCAAAATCTTAGAACATCGGTTATTAGAAATGATGTTACCTTGGCAGATGGTCAAAGACTTAATAAAATTGGTAACATGACAGCTATGTTAATGTGGCTTAAACAATTAATTGATTTTGATTTAAATTTGATAGAACCAGCAATGCTTAATTTAGATGCAGATACATTAGGTGCTATGAAGGAAGCAGTTAAAAATGCAATGAAAAAACCTTATGAAGTAACAAAAAGTACAGAATTTAGCAATCCATATAAAGATAAACTCTATATGTTATCAATCGGCAATAGCTTTACTCAAGATGCTTATAATTATATGGCTCAAATGCTAATCGATATCGGTATTAAAGATTTCGTGATTGGTTATTTATATACTGGTGGAGCCAGCTTAAGTTTACACAAAACACGTATTGAAACCAATGGTGTGTATGATCAGTACCGTATTTGGCATAATTCTACAACACCTACAACAAGAAATGATGGGACTATAAAATTTGCATTAGAAGAATATGAATGGGATATCATTACAGTCCAGCAAGTAAGTTCTGATAGTGGTGTAGCATTAAGTTTTATGAACACCTTAACACCATTGATGAAGCAAATTAAAGCATTAAATCCAAATGATGCTCATACGACTTATGGATATCATATGACATGGGCATATACAGATCATTGGGAATTTGGTCGTTATAATCATGATCAACTTTATATGTATGAACGTATAGTAGAGGCGACTAAAGAAGCTGTACTAACCAATGAATATATCGATTTTGTGATTCCTGCGGGCACTGCGATTCAAAAACTAAGACAGACATCCATAGGTGATAATGTCACAAGAGACGGCTATCACTTAAACGGACTTGGTCAATTTACAGCAGGCTTAACATGGATTAAATACTTAACCAACGTCGATTTAAATTTAATTACAACGCTACCGGTTGGTGTTAATGTTGGTCCTAATATTGGACTTATACACCAGGCAGTAGAACATGCTTATAATAAACCATATACCTTAGATTCATAAAAAATTTAAAAAAAGGGAAGAAAATGGAGGAGAAAATGAGAAATAAAAGATTAATTGTAACATTATTGCTATTACTAGTTATGATGTTTACAATGTTTAGCCTATCTAGTCATAAATCGTATGCAGTCACACCTGAAAATATTGGTGAATTCGCACCAGCAGATGTTGACAGTTTTGCGTGGTTGACTGACAGGGCAGATGAGTTTACCGCTAAGTTTGTTACAACTTACGAAGCTGAAGGTTGGACTCAACCAGGTAATTCAACAGTCGGTGTTGTTGAATTTGATAGACAACGTCATGCTGTCATGCAAGTTTATGGCAGTGGTGTTGATTTTGAAGGCGCAATTCTATTTAATGACATTAGTTCAGATCACCCAATCATTATAGAAGATGAAGCGGTCTTGGTGCATCTAGAGACATTGTTAGTCGAAGCAGATACGAATCTAAAGGGTATCTTATTAGATATCGTAGAATCAAATGGTGATACCTACTATGTTACAGATCGTAGAAATGATGACGGCATATTTAAATTGGTTGATGACTTACCTGTTTACCATAACTTTAGAATTGGTATCGGTGTAGGTACATACGGAGATATCATGTGGAATGATTATGCAAAAGCATATAAATTCGGTGTAAACAATGGCATCAGGTTAGGTCTACCAATAGGTGCAGTTGCAAGATATGATTACACAACTAAAAACCTAAGTGATAATGGTAGTTATGCAGCTGGTGATCCAACACCAACGAGCGTTAAAACCTATACTAAACAAGCATTTGAAAATGGTTGGATTATTCAAGCAAGACTACAAACACGTAATGAAGATGGTTCATTAGGTGGGCAACATAAAAACTTCTATCCAGCAGTACCAATTTTAAATGACATGTATACATTAGTGCATGATTTACCAGATAATGACACATTAAATGTTACTGGTGCACCTACATCATTAGAATATACTTTAGATAATGGTGATCGTGTACAAAACTTTGAATATGGTTATGTAAAACTTGTTGATGGCGCTGTAGAATTTATTGAGGAAAAAGTGGTTGATAGTCAAGGTACTGAAATGCACCGAAGACTTGGTGCAACTTATCCAAATTGGCAAGAAGTATTTGGCCGTGGATTGGGTTGGGAAGTATTAAGAACTAATGAAAACTTTAGAAACACATTTGGTAGTATCATTAGAGATGGGAAAATCAATGATCCATTGAGACAACCAGCCTTACAAGGAACAGCACCAGCAGTCGGTTTCTGGTTTGGATTTGGTGGTGGAGTTGATCGCGAGGCACTTGGAGCTGCAAGTATATTTATTTACCAAAAGACTTGGTATTTAGGCGCATTTGAACTTGCTGCGGCATTTAATAACCCACCACTTTTAGTAGATGCACAAGATGGTATGGGTCGCCCAATTGACACCTATGTAGAATTTGATAATACAACGTATCAATGGTTCGAAGGTGGATTCGTATTTATTCATAATAGTAAAGAAAACAGAGCGGCGGGTGGCTTACATGTAATTAAAAATGCAGATTTTGATGCATGGTTAGGTACATTTGAAACTGTTGAAGATAAAATTAAGTCTTTATCATTTGATGTGACATTTGTTGATGCAGATGATAATGAAATCAGTGTTGAACAAGCAACTTGGGATACATTTGCGGATACAGTTGCACCAACAGCACCAACCAAAGAAGGTTATGATTTTGTTGGGTGGTTACCAAATATTGAATCTACACCAATTATTCAAGACACTACATTTAAAGCAGATTATGCATTAAATATGGGAACACCAGAAACCGGCAAAATTGGTTATTTAAACTTTGATATTGAAGAAGAATCAGGTACTTTCTGGTATGAAGATGAAACAAACGTCATTACAGTGGATGTTCCAGCATTATTCCATGCATGGCGCCATGGTAGAGATAACGCTCAAGATGCATTAAATTTAGGTGGGTTACCATTATATGCAGATGATAACAACTTAGTGACTACGTTATGGCACTTTGTATTAGAAGAAGGTGTCGTTACTAAAAATCCAACAATTGGTAAAGTACCAGATGGTGTGACGTCATTAAAGAGTTTTAGAGCAGATGTTAGTGTAAATGAAGCTGTTCAAAAGATTATTTCTGATTCATTTGGTGATGCTTATATCTTTACATGGGATCGTTTAGGCCATAACTTAGGCTTACCAGTAGGTGTGACAACATCACAAGTAAGAACTGCTGAGACTGATATATTTGCTACAGCAAACACATCTACATTCACTGTATTAATTCAAGAGTTTGAAAATGGTTTTATCTTCCAAGAAGAATATACACATGCTGCATTCCCATTATTTGGTGATATGTATGATGAGTGGCTAAGACTTGGTGGATTAAATGGTGAAACTTCATTAGGTACACCAATGGGATTACCAGTTGAATTTGAAGGTGTTACATATCAAAACTTTACAAATGGTTACTTAAGTTATGATGGTACTAACTTTGAAGCTACATATGGTGTTGTTAAAGTTGACAATAAAGGTAGAGAACTTGATGGTCGCGCTGGATTAACAGAAGGCCGTAATAATATACGTCTTGGACATCCAGGGTTTGAAACTGAAATGCTTAGAGCATATGAAGCTTATATGGTCGCATTTACACAAGCTTTAGATGCGGGATACTCTTTAAATGAAGTTGGAAACGCTGCTAAATTTATTCATGAATGGGGCGGAAATGGTCTTAGCAATTCATTTAGAAATAGTGGGTCTAATTCAAATGTATGGGGATTAAGCGAACACTTAAATGTTGTCTTAAAGTCACCAGATCATGAAGCGTATATCATTGTAGATGAGTTTTTAACTAAGTATGCACAAGATGGCATGCGTGGTGCTTTGGGATTCCCATTATCCAATGTATTTGAACTTGAAATTACAGTGGATAGTGAAGGTAATGTTGATGATACAGGTGAAATTGACTTAACAGTTAAATTCCAAAACTTTGAAGGTGGTTATGTCCGCGTATACTTATACAAAGATGCAGTCATTACTGAAGAGTTCTTTGAAGGTAATGTCAATGAATTAGGTGAGTTTGTAACTGAAGATGAAACATTACCATTACAACCTTTTGCAATCACACCTGATGAACCAGCTGATACAACAGAATTAGAGACAAAAATTGCAGAACTTGAAGCTAAATTAGCAGGTGTTAACCCACTATTACCATCAGATGACATTACTAAATTACCAAAAGAAAACAAATATGCTCCAAAAGCATTACTTGACGAAATTGAAGCTGAAATCGCTAGAATTGAAGCTTTAATTGCTAGTGGTGAAATGACTGATGAACAAGTATTAACTGAAATTGATACCATCGATGATCTCTTATTAGATCTAGAAAACTCAACAGTTAATGGTCAATTTGAAGATGAAGATCCAGATCCAAATCCAAACCCAGATCCAGATCCAGATGATGAAGAAGATGAAGCACCTAAAGGGTTATCCACTGGAGCAATTATTGCGATAGTTGTTGCAAGTTTAGCAGTCGTTGGCGCAGGAGTCTTTGCACTATTTAAATTTGTAATTAAAAAAAGAGTTTAACAATAAATACTATAATTAAATAACAAAATATGTTAGTAACAAAAGACTGTGGTTTTCTAAACCTTTTCGCCACGGTCTTTTGCTTTATATAAAAGTATGGCTGGGCAACAAAAAGTTTAGAAAAACATACAAAAAATGGTATAATTGAATCTATAATTAAACAAAGTTAGGTGATCAAATTATGTACCGATATATTAAAGGCACTGTCACACAAATAAATCCTCAACATATCGTTGTTGAAAACAATGGTATTGGATATTTAATATTAAGTCCTATTCCTTATCAATATAAAATTGGCCAAGAAGCAACCTTAGTGACATATTTACATGTAAGAGAAGACATTATGGCATTATATGGATTTAAGGATGATGAAACTTTAAATTTATTTTTAAAATTAATTAGTGTTTCAGGTATAGGTCCTAAATCTGCAATGAGTATTGTTGCTTTTGATGATACAACTAAGATTATTACTGCCATTGAAACAGGTGATGCTAAATACTTAACCAAATTTCCAGGTATTGGTATGAAATCTGCTCAACAAATCATTTTAGATTTAAAAGGTAAGCTTGTTACAGATGAGTTAGATGTTTTATTAGTATCTGATAATGCTAAAGATGTAACAGCAGCACTTGAAGCCTTAGGTTATAATAAAAAAGAAATTGCTAAGGCTGTAAAACAAGTCAATTTTGATCAAAATTTAGATAAAGCATTAAAAGATGCTTTAGCAATCTTATTAAAGTAGGTAGACACCATGAGTGAAGAAAAATCAATTATAAGAGACTTAGATGTTGCTAATGAAGATGAATTAATGCTTCGACCACAACGATTAAGTCAATATATAGGTCAAGATGATATTAAGGAAATGCTATCGATATATATCCAAGCAGCCTTAAAAAGAGAAGAAAGCTTGGACCATGTTTTACTTTATGGTGCACCTGGTTTAGGTAAAACGACATTAGCTCAAATTATTGCAAATGAATTAAATGTCGATATTAAAATAACAAGTGGTCCAGCTATTGAAAAAACTGGGGACTTAGTCGCACTACTTTCAAGTCTTGGTGCTGGGGATGTTTTATTTATTGATGAAATACATCGCTTACCACGATTTGTTGAAGAAGTGCTTTATTCTGCCATGGAAGATTATACTTTAGATATCGTACTTGATAAAGAACGTGATTCTAGAAGTATTCGTATTGAATTACCACCATTTACTTTAATTGGGGCTACAACTCGTTTTGGTGACTTAAGTCATCCATTAAGAGAACGTTTTGGTGCTGTATTTAGATTAAGTTATTATACCGAAGAAGAAATTAGTCAAATTGTTCGTAGAACATCTAAAGTCTATGAAAATGAAATTGAAGAAAAAGCAGTCATTGAATTATCTAAACGTAGTCGCGGCACACCAAGAATTGCTAACCGCTTATTTAGACGGGTGCGTGACTTTGCTGAAGTGATGTCTGATGCAGTCATTACTTTAGATATTACAATGCTTGCATTATCAAAATTAGGTATTGATCAACGTGGACTTGATGAAGCTGACTATTTATATTTAAGAGGCATTATTGAGCGATTTAATGGTGGTCCAGTTGGTTTAGAATCTATTGCATCAACAATCGGTGAAGAACCCGGTACCATCGAAGATGTTTTTGAGCCCTATTTATTACAAGAAGGTTATATTAAGCGTACTCCAAGAGGTCGGGTTGCAACTGAACGTGCATATAACCTATTAGGCATAAAATACTACAAAGGATTATTAGACAATTGAAACTAGAATTATTTGATTATGATCTACCAAAATCACATATTGCTCAACACCCACATGAACAACGTGATCACTCAAAATTATTAGTGGTTGACAAAAAAACACATACGACTAAAGATCGTATGTTTTATGATATTCTAAATGAACTTAACGACAATGACGTATTAATTATGAATAACACGAAAGTTATTCCAGCTAGATTAATTGGTCAAAAAGAAGGTACACATGCAGTTATTGAAGTTTTATTACTCAAAGAAATTGAAAAAAACACATGGGAAGCTTTAACGAAACCCGCTAAAAAAATTAAAATAGGGACGATTGTTAGTTTTGGTGATGGTACATTAAAACTAGAATGTATCGCAATTAAAGATGAAGGTATTCGTATATTTAAAGCACATTACGAAGGTATTTTCCTAGAAATATTAGATCTTTTAGGAACCATGCCATTGCCACCATATATTACAGAAAAGCTAGAAGACAAAGACCGCTATCAAACGGTTTATGCAAAATATGCAGGTTCTGCTGCAGCACCGACTGCAGGACTACACTTTACAAAGGACTTATTAGATAAGATTAAAGCTAAAGGTGTTCAAATATTAGAAATCACTTTACATGTAGGTTTAGGAACTTTTAGACCGGTACAAGTGGATGATGTCTTAGATCATCAAATGCATTATGAAAGTTATGAAATTAATGAAGAAACTGCGGCACTTCTTAATCAATATAAACATGAAAACAAACGTTTTATTGCCGTAGGAACAACAACGGTGCGTACGTTAGAATCAAACTATCAAGACGGTTTTAAAGCAGGTAATTTCGCAACCAACATCTTTATTTATCCAGGGTATCAATTTAAAGTAGTGGAAGCAATACTCACCAACTTTCATTTACCAAAATCTACTTTAATTATGTTGATATCTGCATTTTATGATAGAGAAAAAGTATTAGAAATATATAACATGGCAGTTAAAAAAAACTATCGCTTCTTTTCATTTGGCGATAGTATGTTCATTAAATAAAATATAAAGTGATTGAAATTGTACCAACGATTGCTGCATAAATTGAAAACCAAACTAAATTTTTAACAGTAACATATTTATGCATTAATTTAATGGTTAGTAATGAAAAAATAAAACTAAATAAAAATGCTAATATAAATCCTGGTATATGAATGATACCGGGGTTTTTAATGGCATCTACTAAACCTAATAGTGAAACTGGAATACTCACTAATAAATAACTTAAGAATGAAAAACGCATGACTTCTTTAATTTCAATTTTTTGACTTAAACCACCAACCAGTGTAATCCCAGATCGACTAATACCAGGAAATACAGCAAACATTTGAAATAAACCAATCATACCTGCACGCATCCAAGTAATTTTAGATTCAAACTTTTTATGTCTTAGTAAAAATACTAAAAACAGTAGTAGTGCAGTGATACATAGTGAAATACCAATACTTAATAAATTTGTTGGTAGATGATCTTTAATAAGTAAACCTGCAATACCAATTGGTATGACGGCAATGATTAATTTTAAAGCATAATGGAAATCATTTTGGGTCACTTCATCATTTCTTGCATCACCATTAAATACAAATTTAAAGCTTGAAGTCACTAACTTTTTAACATCACTAAAGTAATAAATAAGTAGTGCTAGAAAAGAACCAAAGTTTGTAATCATTAAAAATAGAGTTAATGATTCACCTAGGTTTTCACCACCCATAAAGATATTTGAAAAAAAGACCAAGTGCCCAGAACTGGAGATTGGAAATATTTCAGTAATACCTTGGATAATGCCTAAAAGAATGTATTTAATTAACTCAACAATGTAAGTCATTTATGAAAACCCCTTCTAAATGTCAATTTATAAGTATTATAGCACATCAAGTGCATTAAAAGATTGAAATTTTGATTAAAAAAACATATAATAGTTATTAAGGAATGTGATATTATGACAGATGGACAAATTATAACTTTAATCGTATCACTTGTAGTGATTGCTTTAGGTGTCACCTATTTATATGTTTATCATAAAAAAGTAGGTCAAACAAAAAAAGCTCCTACGATGGACACTAAAACCCTACTTGAGGCTTTAGGTGGTAAAGATAATATCGTGGATACTTTTTTAGACAACAAAAGATTAAAAATACATTTAGTCAACCCTAAACTAGTATCTCAAGTGTTATTAAAAAGTTTAAATGTTTCAGGATTTTTATCTGGAAAAGAATTAAAGTTATTAGTCAAAGATAACCCAATCGAAGTAAAAAACAATTTAGATAAGTTAAGAAATGAGGTAAAGGGATGAAACAGAAGTTTGTTATCGTTTCAGAGTATGGTTTACATGCAAGACCTGCAACAAGATTAGTCAATCAAGCAATGGGGTTCCAAAGTGAAATTACACTGACTGCTTTTAACCGTACTGTCAACTTAAAAAGTATTATGGGCGTCATGAGCCTTGGTATCTACAATGGTGAAATTGTTGAAATAAGTGCTGAAGGTGAAGATGCTAAAGAAGCGATTCAAGGTATTACCGATTTTATGGTTTCTGAAGGATTAGGTCAAATTAGCAAATGATTAAAAAGGTACTCCAAGGTACTCTCATAGGTATTGGGGCAATTTTACCTGGAGTAAGCGGTGGTATGATTGCTGCCGCTTTTAATATATATTCAAAACTGATTGAAGCATTGGATCAAGTCACTAAAAAGCCAATTCAATCAGTTTTATCTATTTGGGAGTATCTACTCGGTATATTAATAGGTATATTAGTAGGCTTTTTAGTGATTGCCTATGTTTTCTATTTAATTCCAATACCAGCAACGCTTTTATTTATTGGATTAATTTTAGGTGGTATACCTGAAATATATGATTTAGCGGACGATAAGGATCATACACATAGAAGTTATTGGATCATTGGTGTGACTTTTATATTGATGGTTGGCTTTACTTTATTTGGACCGACCATGGGTATAGCGGATACAACACAAACCAATTTCTTTTTATGGATTATTGTCGGTATATTATTAGCAATTAGTTTAATCGTACCTGGTTTAAGTGGTACGATGTTAATGCTCATGATCGGTTATTATGGTCCGTTGATTTTATTAGGTAAAACGCTCGTTGAAGCTGTATTAACAATTAATATTGAATTATTTATGGCACATGTTTTACCATTGGTGTTTGTTGTTATAGGGGTTGTATTTGCCTTTTTAGGATTAGGTAAGTTATTTAACTATATTTTAAAAAAATTTCCAAAGGTGTTTTATCAAGTGGTGTTAGGTATTATTTTAGCATCACCAATTAATATTATATTTAGTTTAAATGATGATTTGAAACAGCATACACCACCAGTAAGTATATTTGATATGAGTAAACAGTGGTATATGTGGTTGATTGGGCTTGTTATGATTCCAGTTGGCATATATATTGCAAGACGATTTAGTAAGGAAGATAAAGATGAGGCAAAAGAAAATTAAAGATGCAACAATTGAAAATATTGTTGCCATGGGTACAATGGTTTCACCAGAACAACTAAAGATTGATAAAGATAAAAAAATTACCTTAGAAATAGGTAGTGGTAAAGGCCGTTTTATCACTTCTTTAGCAAATGATTTTCCAGATGAACTATTTATTGCAGTTGAGCGGGAACAAAATGTTTGTTATCGCTTATCTCAAAAAAAGCATACGTTGAAGTTGGACAATTTAATTGTCATTATGGATGATGCAATCTATTTAGGTGATTATTTAGGGGCAGTAAAAGTAGATAAAATTCACTTAAACTTTTCAGACCCATGGCCTAAAAAGAAGCACCATAAGAGAAGATTAACCTATCCAACCATGCTTAAAACTTTTAAAGCCTATTTAAAAGAAAGTGGCCAAATTATTTTAAGAACAGATCATGCAGACTTGTTTGTAGATTCTTTTCAATATTTTAATGAGGCAGGTTTTCAAGTTGTTTCCTATAACTGGAGTTTACCACCTTCACTATATATGACAGAATATGAAGTTAAAAAAAGAGAAGTTGGACCGATATATCAATTAATAGCGGAGTTTAAAAATGACGAATCATTATAAAAATTTATGCGAATTACCTGGTATATCAGGTAATGAATCTAAAGTGCGCCAATATATGCAAAGTCATATGGAAAAATATAAAGACTTTGAAATTATTAAAGACCGTTTAGGTGGTATTTATGCATATAAAACATCAAATCATCCAAATGCAAAAACACTTTTAATCGCAGGTCATATGGATGAAGTAGGACTGATGGTTAAGGCTATTCATAAAAATGGTCACTTAGAAGTATTACCAATTGGTGGTTTATCAGGTGATGTATTTATTTCTCAAGTGATGTATGTTTATACAAGATTCGGTGATAAAATACCGGGTGTCATTGGTAGTGTACCACCGCACCTAAAAGAAGCAAATAAAATAGAGATTAGTAATTTATTATTAGATATTGGTACTGAAAGCAAAGAAGAAACATTAGAACTGGGTGTTAATTTAGGTGATATGGTGTTATTTGATACACCGTATCAATTAACTAAAAATAAGAAAAGATGGATTGCTAAAGCCATTGATAATCGTTTTGGTTGTGCTCTAGCTTTAGAAGCGATTGAGCACTTTAGTGGTAAATCATTTGATTATAACTTAATTATTGGTGCAACCACGCAAGAAGAAGTTGGTTTACGAGGTGCCGAAATTGCAACCAATTTATTTAAACCAGACATGTTTATTGCACTGGATTGTTCCCCGTTAAATGATCTTCATGATAAAAACTCTTTAGCTAAATTAGGTGAAGGTTTCTTATTACGTATTTATGATCCAAAAAATATTATGTTATCATCATTAAAAACATATTTTAAACAGTTAGCAGATGCACACAACATTAAATATCAACCATATATTTCGATGGGTGGCACCGATGCTGCTAAAGCGATTGATATGTATGAAGGTATTCCTTCAACAACCATTGGCTTACCAGCTAGATACATACATTCTACAGCTGCAATTGCAGACCTTTTCGATCTTGAACAAGCTAGAAACATGTTATTTACTTTAATAGGTGACTTAAATAGTGATAAAATAAAATCATTCTATGAATAAAAAAAGGAGCGATAATATGAAAACTTATACGCTAAACAACGGTATTAAAATGCCCCGTTTTGGATTGGGGACCTTCATGGTAGGTCAAAATGAGTCTGCATATGACATCGTAAAAACAGCATTAAAAATAGGTTATAGACATATTGATACTGCCCAAGCCTATGGCAATGAAAAAGACATTGGACGTGCCATAAGAGATTCCGGAATACCTAGAGGAGAAATTTTTGTTACATCAAAACTTAAAGGTCATAAAGATGGCGATATGAAACAAGTAGAAGCAGCACTTGAAAAATCGTTAAAAGACTTAGATATTGGCTATATTGATCTTATGTTAATTCATTGGCCAAACCCAGATAATGATATCAATGTTCAAATTTGGCAAGTCTTTGAAAAGTTTTATGAAAAAGGTGTTTTCAAAGCGATTGGAGTATCTAACTTTTTAATACACCATATCGACTACTTATTAAAGTTTTCTAAAGTACATCCTGCTGCAAACCAAGTAGAATGTCATCCGATTTTAACTCAAATTGTATTAGAAAAATATTTGAAAACAAATGATATTCAAATGATTTCATATGGACCATTTGCAAGAGGCCAAGTCTTTGAAGAACCAACCAAAGGTAAGTTAGAAGCAATTGCAAAACATTATGGTGCAAGTATTACACAACTTATCATTGCATGGGGCTTAAAACGTGGTATAGCCATGATACCTAAAAGTGTCCATGAAGACCGTTTGATAGAAAACTTTAAGGGTCAAGATATCGTCTTAACGGATGAAGATGTAGAAAAAATAAATGATTTAAATCGTGGTCGTAGATTGTATTCTGACCCAGATAATAACATTAATTACAAATAAATCAAACATAAAAAAAATATATATAAAGATAATCATTCTTGTGAAAATGATTATCTTTTCATGTATAATAGAAGTAGAATTTTAATGATTGGAGTACAATAGTGGCAAAAAAGAATTATGACGAAACAAGTATTCAAATATTAGAAGGTTTAGAAGCCGTTCGAAAAAGACCAGGGATGTATATTGGATCAACTGACCATAGGGGATTACATCATTTGGTTTGGGAAATTGTTGATAATGCCATGGATGAGGTCTTAGCGGGCTTTGGTAGAGAAATCACAGTCACGATTAAATCCGATAATGCCATAGAAATATTAGACGATGGACGCGGCATGCCTTATAAACAACATACATCTGGGGTACCAACAACCCAGGTTATTTTTACTGTCTTACATGCTGGTGGTAAATTTGGTGGCGATGGTGCCTATAAAGTTGCCGGTGGACTCCATGGTGTGGGTTCGTCTGTTGTCAATGCTTTATCCTCGGTTTTAGAAGTCACAGTCTATAAAGACGGTGGTATATTTAAACAACGTTTTGAAAATGGTGGTAAAAAAATATACCCACTTGAAAAAATAGGAGAGACTAAAAAAACAGGGACACTTGTTTATTTTAAGCCAGATCCATCGATCTTTTCTACTACACTTTATAACTATGATACTATCAAAGAACGTCTCAAAGAATCAGCGTATTTAATTAAAGGCTTAAAAATTAATTTAATTGATGAAAGAAATAATAAAAAAGAAAGTTTTAAATATGATGATGGTATTAAAGCATATGTAAGTTTTATGAATGAAGGTAAAAATGTTTTACATGAGGTTACAGATGTTGAAGGTATCTATGAAACTGCGAATAAAAGTGAAATAGAAGTTGAAGTTGCCTTACAATATACCGATGGTTATAGTGAAAATATTATTTCATTTGTTAATAATGTGCGTACCAAAGATGGCGGTACACATGAAATAGGTTTTAAATCTGCTTTAACTAAAGTGATGAATGATTATGCTAGAAAGTATAATCATTTAAAAGAAAAAGATTCTAATATCGATGGTGTTGATATTAGAGAAGGTCTAACAGCAATCATTTCATTAAGAATACCAGAAGGTATTTTAGAATTTGAGGGTCAAACCAAAGGTAAACTCGGGACCCCTGAGGCTAGAAATGCTTTAGAAAATGTGTTTTATGAAAAATTCAATACCTTTTTAGAAGAAAATGCGAGTGCAGCAACAGCAATTTTAGCTAAAGCAATTGCTGCAGCAAATGCTAGAGAAGCTGCTAGAAAAGCTAGAGAAGAAGCAAGAGCTGGTAAAAAAAGAAATAAAAAAGAAGTTGTTTTATCAGGTAAGCTCACCCCTGCTCAAGGTAAAGATAAAACAAAAAATGAACTCTTTTTAGTCGAGGGTGATTCTGCGGGTGGTTCTGCAAAACAAGGTAGAAACCGTCGTTTTCAAGCAATTTTACCATTACGTGGTAAAGTTATTAATACCGAAAGAACAAATACTGAAACTATTTTAAGAAATGAAGAAATATCTACCATGATTCACACCATTGGTGCTGATTTTGGTGAGGATTTTGATATTAATAAGGCAAACTATTCAAAAGTTATTATTATGACAGACGCCGATGATGATGGGGCACATATTCAAACCCTACTTTTAACATTCTTTTTCAGATATATGCGACCACTGATTGAAGATGGTAGATTATTCATTGCTCAACCACCATTTTATAAAATCACGTATAAACAAAACAAAAAAGAACAAACCGTCTATGCTTGGACAGACGAAGAATTAAAAGAAACTATTGAATCGATTGGTTCAAGTTACTCCATTCAACGTTTTAAAGGTTTAGGGGAAATGAATTTTTATCAACTTTGGGAAACAACGATGAACCCTGAAACAAGAACATTAATTCAAGTGGTGATAGATGATGTCAATGTCAGTGATAAACATATTAGTGTATTGATGGGTGATCAAGTCGCACCACGCCGTGAATGGATAGAATCTAATGTTGATTTTGAAGTGACAGATGAATTTGATATAGAAGGTAAAAACAGATGAGTAAAGTAGACAAAAAACTGACCAAATTCATAGATGAAAAAGTTGAAAAAATATTATTAGAAGACGTGATGTCAACACGTTTTGCACGTTATTCTAAATATATTATTCAAGATCGTGCGTTACCTGATGCTCGTGATGGTCTTAAACCAGTTCAACGTCGTATTCTTTATGCGATGGGACAGATGGGTTTAAGCCATAACAAATCTTATAAAAAGTCTGCACGTATTGCTGGAGAAGTGATGGGGAAGTATCACCCACACGGTGATTCCTCGATTTATGATGCCATGGTTCGTATGAGCCAGGACTTTAAAATGCGTATTCCTTTAGTCGATATGCATGGTAATAATGGTTCTATTGATGGTGATAGTGCTGCTGCAATGCGTTATACAGAAGCAAGACTTTCTAAAGAAGCAGAATATTTATTAAAAGATATCGAAAAAAGAACGGTAAACTTTGTACCGAACTTTGATGATGAAGAACAAGAACCCACTGTTTTACCAGCACGTTTTCCAAACTTACTTGTTAACGGTGCGATGGGTATTTCAGCAGGTTATGCAACTAAAATTCCACCACATAACGTTAATGAAGTTATTGATGCAACGATTGCATTAATTGATAACCCAAATATTACAAATGATGAAATACTTAAATATATTAAAGGGCCCGACTTTCCAACTGGTGGTATCGTACAAGGTAAAGCAGGTATTAAAGAAGCTTTAACAACCGGTAGTGGAAAAGTTATTATTCGTGCCAAAATGCATGTTGAAGAAATTTCTAAATCACAAGATAGAATTATTGTTACAGAAATACCTTATGAGGTCAATAAGGCAGATTTAGTACGCCAAATTGACAATTTACGTATTAACAATAATATCGAAGATATTTTAGAAATTAGAGATGAAACCGACCAAGAAGGTTTAAGAATTGCAATTGACTTAAAAAAAGGTGCTGATGCACAGTTAATGCAAAACTACCTATTAAAATCAAGTGATCTCCAAGTTAACTACAATTATAATATGGTAGCCATCTTAAAACACCGCCCAGTTTTATCAGGTGCATTTGATTTATTAAAAGTTTATTTAGAACACCAAAAAGAAGTGGTTACAAATCGTTCTAACTTTGAATTAGAACGTGCCAGCAAACGTAATCACATTGTTGATGGACTTATTCAAATGGCATCAGTTGTCAGTGAAGTGATTGAAGTTATTCGTCAATCTAAAAATAAAGCAGATTCTAAACAAAATATTCAAGAACGTTTTGGTTTTTCTGAACTTCAAGCTGAAGCAATTGTTATGCTTCAACTTTACCGTTTATCAACAACCGATATTCAAGCATTAATGGATGAAAAAGAACAACTCAATCAAGAAATCACACGACTTGAACAAATTTTATCTAACGAACGTATCTTATTAAAAACCATTAAAGCAGAATTGATGGAAGTTCAAAAACAATTACCATCACCTAGAAGAACTGAGTTAGAAGCTGAAATTGAAACTATTCGTATTGATCAAAAAGATTTAGTTGCCGATGAACAAACCATGATTGGTATTACCAAAGATGGTTATGTTAAACGTGCATCGATACGCTCTTATAGTGCATCTAAAGAAGCGGGATTAAAAGAAAATGATGCATTACTTTACGAAGAAGAATTAAATACATTAGATACACTACTTATCTTCACCAACTTAGGTCAATATATCTATTTACCGGTCTATAAAATAGAAGAACAACGTTGGGGAGATTTAGGTATCTTCATTAACAATATTGTACCAATTGAAAAAGGTGAAACCATCATTAGAGTATTAGCAGTTAGAGACTTTAATGTGGATCAAAAAATATTGATTACGACCAAACATGGTCAAATGAAACAGTCCAATTTAGTAGATTTTGAAGTTTCAAGGTATAATAGAACGTTACGCGCAATGAAGTTATCAAAAGATGATCAAGTTGTTAGCGTGGACTTTAATCCATTAGAAGAAATTATATCTATTTCCAAAAATGGTTACGTACTACGTTTTGATACAGAAGAACTACCTGTTTATGGTCTAACTGCTGGTGGTGTTAAATCGATGTCACTTGCTAAAGGTGATGAGGTTGCAGTGGCATTTTATGCAAGATCAACAGATGAGTTTTACTTTTTAACATCCAGAGGACATGTCATAAAAGACAGTGTAATAGAACTACCTAAATATGCTAGAAACCGTCGTGGTATTATTTTAGTAGACCGCATTAAAACATCTCCGCACTTTGTAGAATCGGCAGCAAGATTAAGCCGTGCACAAACAAAAGAAGATGTAAAGGTGCGTATTTTATCAACTAAAGAAGCGGTTGTTACAACCGTATCTGACTTGAAATATTCTGGTAATAAATATGGTAAAAAGATAGTAGATGATGGCTATTATATAGAAATATATCCAGCCAAAGAAGCCGATGAAGACATCGCTATCGCACCACCTAAAAAAGAAGTTAAAAAAGAAGATGTCGTACCAACAAAAGTCATTGAGGAAACAATTCAAACCAAACAAAATCAAAAAATTAGGTTATCAAGATTAGATTTATTTGATGACGAGTAAGGGAGAAGTAAATTTATGATGAAACTCACAATTCATGGTAAACAAAAAGAATACAAAAAGCCAATGACCTTAGAAAACTTGGCAAAAGAACTCAACGAAGACGGGGCGATATTTGCAACCGTTAATGGACGTATGCGTGAATTAGCATACACAGTAGCCAATGATGCTGTCATTGAATTTAAAGGCTTAGGTAGCGATGTAGGTATGCGTATTTATGAAGCAACCCTACGCTATGTGTTTGCTAAAGCACTTTATGAAATTGATCCAACCATCCAAATACGTTTTAGCTACTCTATTTCTAGATCACTTTTGGCAACCATTGAAAACCGTGATATAACAATAGAGTTATACGAAAAATTACTTGCTAAAGTCAATGAAATTATTGCAAGAAAAGTAGATATCAAACGTATTTCAGTCACTAAAGAAGAAGCAACAAAACTTTATACGAAACAAAACTATTTAGATAAAATAGAAACCTTAAAATTAAGAAAAGAAAACAATGTCAACCTTTATCAATCCGATGATTATATTAACTACATGTTTTCATACATGCTACCAAACACCAGTTACTTAACTAAGTTTGATACAAGGTTTTATAACCCAGGCTTTTTAATATTCTTCCCAAGATCTGAACTTAAAGGTGAACTTCCAGTTTTTGTGGATCAAAAAACCTTTGGTCAATCTTTAAAAGAAGCTTATAAGTGGGGTAAAATTATTGGTGGTGACACCATTGTCAATATCAACAAACATAGTCTAACAAGAGATAGTCAAGTTGATTTTGTTAACCTTTGTGAAACAAAACATAACTATCAACTTGCTCAATTAGGTAACGAAATAGAAGCAGTTAAAGATGACATTAAACTAATTGCTGTAGCTGGACCATCATCATCCGGTAAAACAACCTTTACCAACCGATTAAGAATTGAATTATTAAGTAAAGGTATTAAACCGATGATGATATCTATGGATAACTACTATATGCCAAAAAGTGAGGCACCAAAAGATAGTGATGGAAATCCAGACTTAGAGCACGTAGAAGCATTAGATGTTGAACAATTTAACAAAGATATGGCCGATTTAGTTATGGGTAAAGAAGTTAAAATGCCTATCTTTGACTTTAAACAAGGAAAACGTGTAGCAGGACCTAGTGTGAAACTAGAAAAAGGGTCACCGATATTAATTGAAGGTATTCATGCTTTAAATGAACGCCTAACCGATTTAATTCCAAGTCATCAAAAATACAATATTTTTATATCACCAAATACTCAATTACACATTGATGATCACAACCCAATTTCATTAACAGACTTAAGATTAATTCGCCGTATGGTTCGTGATCAAAAATACCGTAACACACCAGTTAATGAAACATTAGATATGTGGTCTAGTGTACGTCGTGGTGAATTTAAATGGATCTATCCTCATCAAGAAACAGCGAATTTTGTTTATAACTCAGAATTAAGTTATGAACTTTTAGTTTTAAATAAAATTGCTTTACCGCACTTAAATGCAGTACCAAGAGACGATAAACACTTTATTGTAGCGAACCGCTTAGTGAAGTTCTTAAAATACTTTAAAGAAATTGATCCAACACTTATACCATCAAATTCTATTTTATTAGAATTTATTGGTGGTTCGCCATTCCACGATTAAAACTATACTACTTAATTAAAGGACAAGATAACAATGATTGCACTATCAAACATGAATAGACTCCAAGTATCGACAGACATCTTATTGTTATTACTCAAAGTATATGAAGCCAAAGGCAAAGAGTTTTACTATGATGAATTATTTAGTAAAGACAAAGATGTCTTCACCAAAAAGGCAATTGAAAAAAATGTTTATTACTTTGCAAAAATTTTAGATATGCCACTAACCAATGCACGCTTAAAACTCATTTCTCAAAAAAAGTTAGTGGCTAAAAATAAAACAGAAAAATTATTGATGAACATTAAAGTTGCACTCACATCGATGCAAAAACATCCAAAAGAATTTGAACTACTACCGAACGAGTTTGATAATCTAGCTAAATTATTGTCTAAAGATTATGAACCAATTCGTTTTAAGGCGACTGAAAAACAAAAAGATGGTACATTATTTTCTGCTAAAAAAGCACAAGGTAAACGTGATACCTTAGAAGAGATTATTACAATTTATAACCAACAAAATAAAACGAAACAATATGAGTTAACCCAACTCATTAGTAACTTCTATATTGATTTTTTATACAATGATATCTTTACACTTCATAATGATATTATGGGTTATATTGGTTTATATGCGATGCTTTTAAGAGATTTTAGTGTCTTTAAATACTTATCATTTTTTGAAATCTTTTATAAACGTTTTGAACAATATAAACTATCCTACAATCAAGCACACTATTATTATCAAACAGGTTTTCCAAATACCGATTTATTATCTAAATTATTATTAGATATACTTGATGAGGCATATGAATCTGTTAATAGTTATGCTAAGGAATATACCTTTGAACAAAAGATGAATAAATCAGATAACATCGAAGCCACTATTAGAAGTGGTGATGCAATCTTTTCAAAAGCTGACTTAAGAAAACAACATCCAACAGTTTCAACAATAACAATTGATCGCACCTTAAAAAGACTTAAAGATGAAGGTGTCATTCAATTATTAGGTAAAGGAAGAAGTTCTAAGTGGCAACGCATCGATGAAGACAAACGTCGTGGTGGACGCCAATTAGATATCTTTCAATTTACAGAAGATATATAGGAGATATAACAATGAGAAAAATAGGGATTATGGCAGATTCATCCAGTGGCCTTGCATATGCGCCATTTGATCATACGATTCAAATTACTAAAACGACCATCCATTTTGGCGATGAAACCTTAATCGATGGTGTAGATATTTTGGCGGATGCATTTTATACGAGGCTCGAAAAAGATCCGCAAATTCCTAAAACATCAGCACCGACTATTCAAGAGATACTTGATCAAGTTGAGATATTGAAAAATAGAGGGTGCAATCATGTATTGCACTTTCCAATTTCAACAAATCTTTCTTTGTATGGTAAGAACTTAAAACAAGTGATCGAACCATTATTAGAAGATGTTGAGTTAACAGTTGTTGATACAAAAGCCGCAACACTCATGCAAGGATATCTGGCATATGTTGCAGAAAAGTTATCGACAAAAGGTTATGATGTTCAAACGATACTGAACATCATCAACAATTTAAGGCAACATTCTAATGCCTATTTTGTTGTAGATGATTTGAGATATTTAATTAAAAATGGTCGCTTATCACAACTATCAGGTACCGTGGGTATGCTGGCTAAAATTAAACCTATTTTACAATTAGACCAAACCGGCCACATCATCACAAAAGAAAAGGTTCGTACCCATCATAAGGCGATTTCAAGGATGTATGATCTTACAATATCTGAAGCCAAAGATGCTAAAAAGGTTGTCTATATGGTGCTACATACAAATCGCTTAAATGATGCATTAGCTATTGCAGAAAAAATTAAAGAACAAACACAAAACGCCCATGAAGTTTATGTATCAACCATTACACCCACTGTGGGTGCCCATATAGGTTCTAAAATTTTAGGCATGGGCTACATTATACTGGATGCTTATGAATTCTTATGAAAAACATGTAAAACACTTTAAACAAACACTTGAACAATTAGATGAACTCAGTGATGATGATTTAATCCGCATAAAAATACTTGAACTGATGCATTATTTAGATAAAAATCACTTGCTCGATAAAAACTATTTATAGCATAAAACTCACTTTTTAGCCTGTGAAGTGAACCTAAATAAATTAAAAGATGTTTCTGCTGAAGTACTTTTTAGTTTTTTAACGACGATATACCGCATTGATTACATTGATGCGAATAGTGATGTATTAATGATTTATTATCATAATCAGATGTTGACAACTATTCTAAAGGAACTTATTTCCAAATTAGAAATAGTTATTAAATCAAAAACGAAAACCTCAAGTATATAGTCAAAGTGACATAAACTCGAGAACTTTTATGTTATATTAAAAATGTAGCGTTACTTTGATGCATGATACGTCAAAGCAAATAGACCATATAAAGGAGTATTCAAAACATGTTTAAATATAATTGGCAACGTAGAATTGTTGCTGCAACACCGTTAATTACATTACTTATTTACTTATTTATAGGCTTTGTATTTGATTTATGGCATCCAGGTTGGTTAGTTTTCTTACTGATACCAACAGTACCCTTTTTAGTGGGTTTAAAACAAATTAGATTAACATTCCCACTGCTTGTATTTGTTGTGTATATTATTATTGGTTTTATGGGTTACTGGCATCCTGGTTGGATTATATTTTTATTAGTTCCAATCCAAAATATTTTGTTTCCACCGAAAAAAATTAAAAAGTTTATTCACAAAGAAACAGAAGAAAAGAAACCAAATGATTACATGGATGCAGAAATAGAAGAATCGTAAAATAAAAAGGAGGCATAATTTATGAATCCTAAACAATTTTCAAAAACAATGAATAAAATTCATGAAGCATTTTATCAAGCACCACTTGAAGTTATAAATTCAGATAAAAATGAGATTATACTAAAATCAGGAAACGATGAGTTTTGTATTGAAAACCATATTCATACTCGTTTTCGTATTACTTTTCCTGATTATACAGGTAAAATTAGTTCTTATAGAAATTTATTTGGCCAAATTATGAAAAATGATGATAACGTATGTGATACATCAGACTTTATTGATTTACCATTAAGCCATGTTAGAAAAATACATGACTTTATTCAAAAAATAAATATTAAGGATTTAGAAAAACTAAAAGACTAATTTTGTTTTTTAGTTTTTTATATTTTTAATTGAAATCTATTAGGAAGTAAAGTATACTATAATAAAGGACCGAAAAGGTCTAAAAAATAAAGGAGATTCGAGAATGAAAAAACTGTTACTCTTCATGCTAGCACTTGTTGCAGGATTCACATTAGTAGCATGTGGACCAAGCTCATACGAAATCGCAATGATTACAGATACGGGCGATATTGACGATGAATCATTTAACCAAGGTACATGGGAAGGTATTAAGGCGTATGCAACTGAGCATAATAAAACGCATAAATATTATCAACCGGCTGGTGAATCTGTTGCAGATTATTTAGCTGCAATTGATTTAGCTGTTGCAGGTGGTGCTAAAATTGTTATTACACCAGGTTTCTATTTTGAAGAACCTATTCATGCAGCACAAACACAACATCCAGACGTTAAATTTGTAATTTTAGATGGTGCTCCGCACTCAGGTGACTTTGTACCAGATATTAAAGATAATACATTATCAGTATTCTTTAAAGAAGAACAAGCTGGCTTCTTAGCAGCTTATGCTACTTATAAAGAAGGTTTTGACAAACTAGGTTACATGGGTGGTATTGCAGTACCAGCGGTTCAAAGATTTGGTATTGGTTGGGTTGCAGGTGCATATCAAGCAGCTAAAGATGCTGGCGATATGGATTATGCATATGATCCAACTTACTACACATATTTAGGTACTTTCGGACCTAATGCAGAAGTTAAGAGTGAAGCTGTAACATGGTTCTCTGGTGGAATAGAAGTAATTCATGCCGCTGCTGGTGGTGCTGGTTCATCTGTTATGGCCGCTGCTGAAGAAAACTCAACAGCGAATGCACCTAAATGGGTTGTTGGTGTAGACTCTGATCAAGCATCTAACTCAACACGTGTATTAACCTCAGCAATGAAGGGTGTTGGTCAAGCTGCTATTCAAGCATTAGAAGCATTCTATGCGGATGATTTCCCAGGTGGTGCAACTTGGAACTTAGATGTTTCTGCAGATGCAGTTGGTCTACCAATGGAAACTTCAAGGTTTGCAAAATTCACAGAAGCACAATACAATACAATTTATAACACAGTTGAAGCTGGTACGATTGTTGTACCTACAACAGCTGATGGACTTGTGGCATTTATTGAGGCTTTAGGTTTTGAAGCTCCAGCAGGCATTGTTGACAAAGTTAATGATGTTCAATCATAAATAATTAACAAGTAAACAAGTAAGCAAAATACACTTTAACTTAAGGGGAACATTAACTTGTTCCCCTTATTTAAAAGTAAATGGGGAGGAACAACATGGTAAAAATGGTAGGCATTACCAAAAAGTTTGGTAATTTAGTTGCCAATGATGCAGTCGATTTTGAAGTAAAAAAAGGTGAAGTACATGCACTTTTAGGTGAAAATGGTGCCGGTAAAAGTACATTGATGTCCATTCTTTTCGGTTTATATGAACCAGATGAGGGCGCAATTTATATCAATGGTGAACCTGTGCGTATTAAAGATCCTAATGATGCAGCAAAATACCGGATTGGTATGGTGCATCAGCACTTTAAATTAGTAGAAATATTTTCAGTACTTGATAATATTATATTAGGTTCAGAAGACACTAAAAATACCTTTATTGTGTATAAAGATGCACGTAAAAAAGTCAATGACATTATGAAGCAATATAGTTTAGAAGTAGACTTAGATAAAAAGGTTAGTGAACTCACTGTAGGTCAACAACAAAAAGTAGAAATTATTAAGATGTTGTATAGAGACAGCGATATTTTAATTTTTGATGAACCAACTGCAGTTTTAACGCCTCAAGAAATCAAAGAATTAATTGAGATCATTAAAAACTTCGCAAAAGAAGGCAAAGCAGTTATTTTAATTTCTCATAAATTAAACGAAATTAAAATGTCCTCTGATCGTTGTACAATCTTAAGACGTGGTAAGAAAATAGAAACTTTAGATGTAAAGAAAGTTTCTATCGATAAAATGGCAGAACTTATGGTAGGTAGACCTTTAATTTCAAGTTATGATAAGGAGCCTTATGCACCAAAAGAAACCATTTTAAAAATAGAAAACCTTACAGTTGAAGGGAAAAATAAAGCGATATTACAAGATATTAGCCTTGCAGTTCAAAGTGGCGAAATTGTTGGTATTGCTGGTATTGATGGTAATGGCCAAACTGAGTTTGCAAATGCATTAAGTGGGCTACAACCCATCACGTCGGGTTCCATTATTTTAAATGGCAATGATATTACAAGACAATCTATTCGTAAACGCTATGAAACAGGACTATCTCATATTCCTGAAGATAGACATCGTTATGGACTTGTTTTAGACTTTAAATTATCTGATAATTTAGTGTTACAAACCTATTATCAACAACCGTTTCAAAAGTACGGTATTTTAAATCATAAAACAATTGATAGTTATAGTGAAGAACTCATTGAAAAATATGATGTTCGCACATCCAGTGGTATTGATACCGTAACACGTAGTATGAGTGGTGGTAATCAACAAAAAGCGATTTTAGCAAGAGAAATTGAAAGAGACCATAGTTTATTGTTAGCATTTCAACCAACACGTGGTTTAGATGTTGGTGCGATTGAACATATTCATAAAAACCTAATTAAAGAACGTGATCGTGGACGTGGTGTATTACTTATCAGTTATGAACTAGAAGAAATATTTACATTATCTGATCGAATACTTGTTATGTATGAAGGTCAAATTACTGGCTCATTTATGACGAGTGATATTACGCCAAACGAACTTGGTTTATACATGTCAGGATCTAAAAGGAGGGAACAATAATGAAACAAAATGAACAACATTTAAAACCAACCTTTTTAGATAAAACACTTCAGGTATTAAAAGCAACTTTTAATGTCATGAAACCAAGTTTGATTGCGATTGGCGTTGGTCTCTTATTTGGTTTCATCATTATGTTAATCTTTAATGCATCTGGTGCATTTCCAGGTTTAATTAGATTGTTAACTGGTGGTTTAGGTAGCGGTACTAAAGTATTAGGTGATATTTTATTACATGCTGCACCAGTTATTCTAACTGGGCTTGCATTAGTTGTTGCATTTAAAACAGGCCTATTTAATATTGGGGCATCTGGACAAATGATTGTTGCAGGCTATGCAGCTGTACATATTGGTGTGTTATGGAATATTCCTGGACCACTTCATTGGATTGTTGCATTACTTGCAGGTATTATAGCCGGTGCAATATGGGGTGCAATACCTGGTATTTTAAAAGCACTTACAAATACCAATGAAGTTGTTTCAAGTATTATGCTTAATTATATTGGAACATATTTAGTCGTATATCTAGTTAAGCAAAATGTATATAATGCTTCAACTGCAAAATCCTTAAATATACAACCATCCGCTGAATTGCCAGGTTTTGGTACATTATTTGGTAATTCAAAAGTGAATATAGGCATATTTATAGCAATTGGAGTTGCCATACTCATTCATTATATATTTAAGAAAACTACATTTGGTTATGAACTTAAAGCTTCAGGATTTAACAAGGATGCGAGTCGCTATGCTGGGATGAATGCGAAAAGAAATATTATTTTATCCATGTTAATTTCCGGTGCGATTGTTGGTTTAGGAGGTGCAATTCTATATTTAGTTAATGGTACAAACCTAGGAACAACATATGATTTATTACCAGAAGGTTTTGATGGTATATCGGTTGCGTTATTAGGACTTACAGAACCAATAGGTGCAATATTTGCTGGAACCTTTTTAAGTTATATTAAACAAGGTGGGTTTTATATGCAAGTCAATGGTTTCCCACAACAAATTATTGATATTATTATTGCAGTAATCGTTTATACAACATCTATTTCGGTTGCAATTCAATTATTTTTTAAACATCTTAAAGAAAAACGTTTATTAAAAAAAGAAACATCATTAGAAAACCTAAAAGGAGGTAGTGACAAATGACATTGATCGTTCAATTAACACTTGTCAGTGTTGTACCTTTGTTAATTGTTGCACTAGGTGGACTGATGTCTGAAAAAAGTGGTGTTACCAACATTGCTCTTGAAGGTTTAATGTTATTAGGAGCTTTTGTAGGTATTTGGGTCATTAGAGAACTGCAAAATGCCACGAACCCATTACCGATGCAATTTATTTATTTCATAGGGATTGTAGTCGGTGGTATTGTCGGTGGATTGTTTGCAATGACACATGCTGTTGCAGCAATCAAATTTAATGCTGATCAAATTATTTCCGCGACAGCTTTAAACTTATTTGCACCAGCATTTGCAATTTATACAGCACGTAGTATTCAAGGTGCACAACAAATTCGTTTTGCTGCAGCATTTAGAATTGAAAAAGTACCTCTATTAGGAGATATACCTTTAATTGGTGAATTATTCTTTCAAAAAACATATTTAAGTTTCTTCTTAGCAATAGGCATACTAGCATTCATATGGATATTACTTTATAAAACAAAAGCAGGACTTAGAATTAGAGCGGTTGGTGAAAATCCACAAGCAGCAGATGCTCAAGGGATTAACATTTATAAAGTAAGATATCTTTCAGTGATGGCTTCAGGTATTTTAGCAGGTATCGGCGGTGTCATATTTGTTGTAACAACATCTGCATCATTTGATGCAACAGTTGCCGGCATGGGCTTTTTAGCAATCGCAGTATTAATCTTTGGTAACTGGCATCCAGGTCGTATTCTTTTATCAGCAATTGTTTTTGGATTCTTTAGAACAGTAGCTAGTGCTTACTCTAGTGTAGATTTTTTAAGAAATTTAAATCTACCAAGAGAGTTTTACCAAATGACACCATTTGTTATTACACTCATCGTTTTAGCAATCACATCTAAAAATTCTAGAGCACCTAAAGCGTTAGGTGAAATATATGAAATGGGCAAACGTTAATTCATAAATTATTAAGCGTACTTTAACTGCTTAATGCATTCAAAGTACGCTTAATTTTTTGTTGATATATGAAGTCACTAAGAAAATAATCTTGATAGCATTTACATCAGTTTTCATAGTTGACTTATCTTATTTAGACCTTACAATAGTAGATGAAGGAAGTGAAAAAATATGTTAATTGTTATCGGTGGCATGATTGGCCTTGGAAAAACTTCAGTAGGTGAGGCACTTGCTAAAGAGTTTAATGGAAAAATGTATTATGAAAGTGTGGATGATAACCCAATTTTACCGCTTTACTATACAGCAACAGAAGAAGAAACTCAAAGAAAAAGATATCCATTTTTACTACAACTTTGGTTTTTAAATTCTAGATTTAAAGCTTTAAAAGATGCAGCAAACCACGGTGTTAATAATTTATCTATCGTAGATCGTTCTATTTATGAAGATTGGTATTTTGCAAAAATCAATTACGATTTAGGACGTATGACTGATTTGGAATTTTCAATCTATAAAGAACTGCTTGATAATATGATGGAAGAAATTCAAGGTTTACCTAAAAAAGCACCAGATTTAATGATTTATTTAACCGGTTCATTTCAATCCGTATTGGATAGAATCCGTAACAGAGGACGTGCCTTTGAAATCGATGAAGATTTGAAAAGCTATTATAAACTATTATGGGATGGTTATGATGCATGGTTGAAAAATCACTATAAGCATAGTAATGTTTATATATTAGATACCGATAAATATAATGTAGTGCATAATTTAGAACACCGCAAGATTGTATTTGATGAAATTAATGCATTATTAAAGTTAAAATAACAAAGGCTTACCAAATGTCGTATTTGTAGTGAACCCCAATAGTTGGACCAAGTAAAATTGGAAAGGCTATGGGGTTTTT
>CAZYKH010000009.1:39093-56761 GCA_964648225.1 uncultured Acholeplasma sp. | reverse complement strand
TCTACAATGACGCCACTTTGGTCACTTGATAAACTTGCAGGTAATAGTGATTGCGTTAGAATCAAGATATGTATGAATATACCAAATACAATAAATATTTTATGTTTCATAAAAACCTTCTATGTATAAATTCTTATAACACGTCTACCGACTGAACAAAGCATTTCATATTCAATCGTGTTGATATTTGAAATTAAGTCACTGACACTTTGATAAGTGTCTAGTAAATGGCCAAATATCACCACTTCAGCAAATAAATCTAATGATATACCTATAACATCTATCATTAATATGACATCCATACTAATACGCCCAACTATAGGTATTTTTTCACCCTTAACAAGTACTTATCCGTTATTTATACTAGCATCACTTCTAAAAATACCATTTTGTATAATCTAGGTTAACACCAATAATACCGAAACTATAATTATATGTCATTTTTATTCAACTCCTATTGTTTTCTCATTATAACATCTTTATAACGAGTACATTAAAAACTCTACCTTTAAAAACAATATTTTTAAGCGAAGATTGTCTCTTGTGTTACATAAAACTACACATTAATCCTATATAAACCTACTAGTCATTTACGATTAAAAAAGAGATTCATACAACATGTATGCCCTCTTTTTCTTGAATAAATAATTTTATAATGACTACTTTAATACATATTCTAAATCTGATTTATTTGCTAATCCTTGAGCAATCAAATCTCTGACATCATTTAAATCATTGACTTTCGCATCATTGTTTAATACAAGTTCTTTAACTTTGTCGTAAGATGATTCATCAATTAATTGATTGTCTACAAGTTTTTTCCATTGTTTTAAATTGCTACTTTTACTGCTTTGAGTGTTTGAAGTAAAAAACGACATTTTAGTATAACCAAAATATTGTAATGCGATTGAAATTAGATGGTATATTGAACTTAAGACAAGTAAAGCCATTGTGACAAGTGTTAACATTTCAGTTACACTGGATATACTTACAGGATTTGTTAGTAGTTCTACAAGCGCACTCAGTGCAAATATAGCTACAATTCCGTGACCAATTTGATTGACAGTTTTGTTTCCTGCATATAGAAATGCCACCCCTATAATCATTAGCAATAATGAATTATCTGTAATTCTCGGTTGAATGACTACTACATTTTGCTCAATAAGTGCTTCGAAAATCACACTTAAAAACAATAAGATTAGCGCAACAAATGCGAATATCTTAGATATATCTTTTTTCATTTGAATCCCCTTTGTTTTTTCTTTATTTTATCACAATAAGAAATGTTACACAACTGATATTATAAAGTTAATCTTTTATTTTTGTTTTAGGGCCGACAAAGTATTTTGAATAATCTTCTTTAGTTACTTGACGACTTCTTGCGATTGCAAATCCATTATTTGGTATGTCTTTAGTCACAGTAGACCCTGCTGCAATAAACACATTATCACCAACAGATATTGGAGCAATCAAGTTTGTATTACATCCAATAAACACATTATCCCCAATCACTGTTTGATGTTTAAGTTTACCATCAAAGTTGACTGTAACTGAACCGCAACCAAAGTTAACATTCTTCCCTACTGTGGCATCACCAATATAGGCAAGGTGGCTTGCTTTGGTATCATAGCCTGTAGTTGATTTTTTAATTTCTACAAAGTTACCAATTCTATTGTGTGCACCAATATCAGCATGATCTCTTAGATGTGCAAATGGTCCTACAGTTGTATTTTCTCTAACAATGCTGTCATAAACCAAACTATGTTTTACAATAACATTTTCATGTATGGTAGAATTATGTATTTCTGTATTAGGTCCTAATACAGCACCAGTTTTTATCACCGTATTACCAGTAATTGTCGTATTTGGGTTTATTGTAACACCTGGTTCGATGGTGACGTTATGACCAACTGTTATGGTTTCAGGGTTAATCATCGATACACCGTTGATCATATGATCTTTATTAATGTATTCTCTTAAGTACTTTTCAGCTTTACTAATGGCATAAAGATCATTTACACCCATAGCAAGCGAATTATTTTTAATCATGTAGGTGCCCACTTTAAAATCTTTACGCATTAGTTCTACCATATCTGTAATATAGTATTCGCCTTTAGCATTGTCATTTTTAAGTTGGTCTAACATTGTAAAAAACTTTTCATTTTTTACAATGTAGATTCCTGTATTAACTTCTTTAACTTTCTTTTCTAATGCACTTGCATCTCTATCTTCAACAATACGTTCAATACCACCTTGTTCATTACGTATAATACGACCATAGCCTTCAGGATCTTGATAGTATGCTGTGACAATGGTAAAGTCATTGCCATTTTGTTCATGTGCTTCAAACATTCTATTAATAGCTTTATACCAAATTAAAGGTACGTCACCTGGCATAATAAAAGTATTACCTTCTAATTTAGATAAAATAGGTGCTGCTTGCATCGCTGCATGCCCAGTACCTAATTGTTCTTCTTGGTATACGTATTTAGCGCGTTTTTTTAAGATATCTTCAACAACTTCTCTTTTATACCCTAAAACAAGGTATATATCATCTATCACCGATTTTTCAATATTTTCAACGATATATTCTATCATTGGTTTTCTTAAGATTGGAAACGCTACTTTAGGTATATCAGATTTCATTCTTGTGCCTTTACCAGCAGCAAGTACTAAAGCATAATTTTTCATTTATTTAAACTCCCCAGATTTTGTATCTTAGTAACAATTAGTCCCATGTACTTATCAAGTTCTAAGATATCTTGACAACTTATTGTAACACGAACTAAGGGTTCTGTGCCACTAGGACGTACTAATAATAAAGAATCTTCTGGTAGATTTCTTCTAACTTCTTCTACTAATCTAACAATTTCCGGATGTTTAAGTACTTCTTTATCTACATTTTTAATGTTAACCATTTTTTGAGGATACATCACTACTTCTTTTGTATAATCTTTTAAAGTTGTCTTATTTTCTTCTAAGATTTTCAAGATATAAACACCAGCAAATAAACCATCACCTGATGGTAATAAGTCATTAATAATAATATGTCCCGAATTTTCTCCACCTATGCTTAAATCGTGATTCATAATTTCTTCAGATACATATTTATCTCCTACTGGAGTTTGAAGTACTTTGATACCTAGAGACTTAAATGCTTTAAGCATACCAGGATTACTCATTTGAGTTAAGACTACTGTATCTTTTTTTAGTTTTCCTTTTGATTTTAAATACTTAGCTATGATGTAGACAATATAGTCTCCATCATAGGTAATTCCATCTTTATCTATGACTAATATACGATCTCCATCACCATCAAAAGATAGTCCAATATCTGACCCATTATTTTTAACAGCATTTGTAATAGCATCTAAATGAGTTGAACCAACATTTAGATTTATATTTAAGCCATCTGGCGTATTACCTATTTGATAAGTATGCGATGCAAAAGATTCTATTATTTTTTTAGCAATAATATAGTTGGCTCCATTTGCAGAATCATAAGTAATTTTCATAGATGTTTTAGTTAAATTTAAATCAGAGTAAACAGATAAATAAAGTTCTTCAACTTCTCTTGTTACAGTAATAGAACCAAATTTTGGAGATACTAAAATATCATCTTCATCAATGTATTTTTCAAGTTCTAAATCTTCTTCATCCAAAAGCTTATATCCAGATTTGATAACTTTAATACCGTTATCGGTATAAGGGTTATGTGAGGCTGTAATCATTACACCAAAAATATTATTTACTTTTGAATAGTAAGCAACCATTGGTGTTGAAACAACTTCTGCAATCTTCACATTCACACCAGCAAGTGCTGCACCATAAGCAACACCGTATGCAAGCATATTAGATGATAGTCTCGTATCTTGCCCAATAACTAGTTCTTCAAGTTTATAAGACTTGGCAAGTGCTTGTCCAAGTTTAAATGCAAGTTCTGAATTTAGTTTTTCAAATGCTATTCCTCGAATGCCATCAGTTCCAAAATATTTTTTTGCCATATACAGTTCACTCCTTTAACAATCAATGTCAGTATATTATCATACACCTGTTTACATTTTAAATATAAGTTTACTTTTTTACAATCTACTTTACATACATTGAAGATCTTTAAAATATCTAATCAATTTTGTTTGGTTTATTACTTGTAAAGTATAAAAGCAGTTGCTTTATTTTATCAAAATAAAATAAAAATGTTAATAATGCGATACCTACACCATAAACTAGAGTGCCTAATAACAAACCATCTAAATAAAGCGTACTATAAAATAGTAATGATGCGATGATGATAAATGATATGTTTCTATATGATATTTTATTATATTCTTTGTTTAGATAATAATCTAAGGTTAAAAACCATATTAACTCGACTAAGACAGTTGTAACCGCAATATAAATTATCTCTTGACTAATAAAATTATGTACCAAATATATAGCCCCAGTAAGTAATGCTAAATTAATAACTCCTATTATAAGAAATTCCTTATTTTTATTTAATGTTTTAAAGTAATTATGAATGACCACTGTAACTGCTGAAGTAATTGAGATACCGGGTGCTAAAACAAAAAATATTTCTACTGCATTAGTATAATTAGGTAGAAACCTTTGAACTATATAACTTAGTGGAAAAAAAGCAATGATTAAAATAAAAACAAGTACGATCACACTTGAATTAAAGTCATTATATCTATTTTTAAGCTCTTCATCACTAGACTTTCTAAGTGTAGGATAAAGTACCATACTAACAGCACTTAAAAAGACTCCGGTAAACCCCATAAGCGTATATGCAAAAGAAAAGTTAGAAAAAATATCAGGATATAATTCAACCGGAAAGTTTATTTCAACAAACTGCCTTGGTATACTTGAAAAGAACATGACAACTAGGTTTGAAAAAAGTAAGAATATCCCCAGTTTAAACATTAATGAAATGCCATCTTTTTGTTCCATAAATTTGTTTGTTTTACCAAAAGTAATTTCTTTATATGAAAATACATACCATAATAATAATATAAGGTTAATTGCCACTGTAAATATTAAAAATAATTTATAATCCGTTATATCTAACAAATAAAAGATTCCAATTAGCAACACATTAAAAACAGTATATATGATATTTCTAACTGCAAACTCCTTAAAACGTTGTGTGACTTGTGAAATAAATTGATAATAGGTTGTTAAATTCAAGAAAAATAAATTTAAACCTACTAAAAATACAATAATTTGTCTATCACCACTTAATAAAAAGGATATGCTTAAAATAATTATGGCAATAATGGATTGCATCACTGTCAAAAACTTAGTATATGTTCTAAACCGGGTTTTATCTAATTTTTCATAATCCTTACCAGCATAATAAAGATATATACCATCATTGAATCCAAAATGGAATATACCTACATAGGAAACATATAATAAAAACAATTTATAAAATCCGTAATCTTGTTGACTGAAAATTAAAGGTATCACAAATACTGTTAAAATACTAGAAAGTAATCTAACACCATTACTTAATAAAACGAGAAATAAATCTTTTCCAAACTTCTTGTTAATCATCGTTATATTCCTTTAAAAAGTGAGCTAGTGCTTCTTGCCAACTTCTAAGTTGAATATAATTTTTTTGAAGTCTTGAGTTTAGGGGTCTTTTTGCTTTTGTGGGATAATCCTTACTTAATATTGGATGAACTATTGTTTGTTTGTTTGCTTGTCTAAATATTTCTTTTGCAAAATCATTCCAACTACAAACACCATCATTAGTGATATGATGAACGCCGTATTTTTCAGTTTGGATGAGTTCAACTATCGCTTTAGACAAATCATATGTATATGTTGGGGAACCAATTTGATCAGATACTACATTTATTTCTTCCCTAATTTCTGATAACTTCAACATTGTTTTAACAAAATTATTACCATTGATTCCAAAAACCCAAGAAATTCTAATGATGTAAAATTCATTCAATAGACTTCTTACAACCAATTCACCTTGATATTTAGTTTCTCCATAGTGATTAACCGGATTAGGTTGGTCGTTTATAGTGAAAAATCTAGCACCATTACCATCAAAAACATAATCCGTACTAATGTAAACAAACTTGGAATTTACTTCTTTAGCTGCTTTTGCTAAATACTCTGTTCCCAGGACATTAATTTTATGGCATAGTTCCTTATCTTCTTCTGCCTTATCAACTGCTGTATAGGCAGCGCAGTGAATGATGATAGTTGGTTGATATTCTTTTACAAACTTAGTTACATCGGATTCAACAGTTATATCTAATTCATCTTTATCTATGCCTAAGTGCGTGATGTTATTATATTTCAGTGATTTGATGACGTCAAACCCTAATTGACCTTTTGCGCCTGTTACTAATACTCTCATATTACTACTTTCTTTCATCGTACATATTTTTATAATAATTTTTGTATTCACCATCTAAAATATTTTGCCACCATGATTTGTTATCAAGATACCATTGGATAGTTTTTTTGATACCTTCCTCAAATGATGTTGTCGGTTGCCAATTAAACTCTCTAATAGTTTTAGATGGATCAATTGCATAGCGTAAGTCATGACCTGCGCGATCTTTTACATATTTAATGAGTGATTCTGGTTTGTTTAATGCTTTTAGTATTATTTTAACTATATCAATATTTGTTTTTTCGTTGTTTCCACCTATATTATAAACTTCCCCATCTTTGCCTTGATGAAGAATTATATCAATTGCAACGCAATGATCTTCAACATATAACCAATCCCTTACATTTTCACCCGTTCCATATACAGGTAATGATTGATCATTCAATGCTCTTGATATCATAAGTGGAATCAGTTTTTCAGGGAAATGATATGGTCCATAGTTATTGGAACATCTTGATATAGTTACTGGTAGCTTAAATGTTCTGTTATACGCATGTACTAATAAATCAGCAGATGCCTTAGATGCTGAATATGGACTTGAAGTTGTAATTGGTGTGTCTTCTTTAAAAAGTAAATCAGGCCTATCAAGTGGTAAATCACCATACACTTCATCTGTTGATACTTGATGAAATCTTTTAATGCCATATTTTCTGCATGCATCCATTAATACCTGAGTACCAATTACATTTGTTTGGATGAAAATAGTTGGGTTTTCTATTGATCTATCCACATGTGATTCGGCAGCAAAATTGACTACATAATCAAATTTTTCTTGTTCAAACAAATTGAAAATAAAATTTCTATCACTTATATCACCTTTAACAAATTTTATTTCATTATTTTTCAATAAAGGATCAAGTGTTGATAGATTGCCTGCATATGTAAGTGCATCTAAACAAACAAGTTCATAACTTGGCCTTTTCTTTCTCATATAATAAAGAAAATTACTACCAATAAATCCTGCACCACCTGTTACCAAAACTTTCATAACTTACCTCTGCTTTCTATTCCAAACTTACATCACTATCTTTGTATAATGGGGCATTTTTATCTTTTTCGGATAATATAACATCTCTTGTTCCCCAATTAATGTTAAAGATAGGATCATTGTATTTTATACTTCTATCATGTTCTTTAGAATAATATTCATCTACTTTATATTGTACTTCTGTATTCTCTTCTAGTGTAACAAATCCATGAGCAAATCCCTTAGGAACTAGTAGTTGTCTTTTATTATCTGCTGAGAGCTCTATAGAAAAAGACTTTAAATATGTTGGAGATTTTTTTCTTAAATCAACAGCTACATCTAATATTCTTCCTCTTGTACATCTTACTAACTTGGTTTGGGCTTTAGGTGAAGTTTGTAAATGTAGACCTCTTAAAACACCTTTTTCAATACTCAATGAGTGATTATCTTGGATAAAGTCTATATAAACACCTAATGCTTCTAATTTTGATTTGTTATATGATTCAGAAAACCAACCACGATCATCTCCATATACAATAGGTTCTAATATATATAAATCTTTAAGCTTTGTCTCTATAATTTTCATATTTCCCTCAATACTTGATTTTTCCAAGTGCTACTTTTTTCAAATGCTCTCCATAACTGGACTTGCCATAACGATTTGCAGCTTCTAGTAGTATTTCCTTTGTAATCCATCCTTTTAGATATGCAATTTCTTCAGGTGCAGATATTTTAATGCCTTGACGGTCTTCTATTGTTTTTACAAAAGAAGCAGCTTCATGCAAACTATCAATGGTTCCAGTATCAAGCCATGCAAAACCTCTACCTAATAATTTAACCTCTAAGTCACCTTTTTCTAAGTAAATTCTATTTAAATCGGTAATCTCTAGTTCACCACGCTTACTAGGCTTTACTTGTTTGGCAAATTCTACAACTCTATTATCATATATATAAAGCCCTGTTATCGCATAATTTGATTTAGGATTAGTCGGTTTTTCTTCTACTGAAACAACTTTATTATTATCATCAAATTCTACGATTCCAAATCTTTCGGGATCATTAACATAATACCCAAATACTGTAGCTTTATTATTTTTATTATTTTCTACTGCTTCTCTTAAGATTTTTCCGAGTCCATTACCATAATATATATTATCACCTAAAATCATTGCACATGAATCACCATCAATAAACTCCTCAGCAATTAAAAATGCTTGTGCAAGTCCATCTGGTGATGGTTGAACCTTATAAGATAGTTTAATCCCTAAATCGGACCCATCTCCAAGTAACTTTTCAAAATTAGGTAGATCCAATGGTGTTGAAATTATTAGGATGTCTTTAATTCCAGCTAACATTAAAATTGACAATGGGTAATAAATCATGGGTTTGTCATATATTGGCAATAATTGCTTGCTAGTTATAAGTGTTAATGGGTACAACCTTGTCCCACTACCACCTGCTAGTATAATTCCTTTCATAACTATTTTTATTGTTTTCACACATATACAGGTATAGTGTTACTTCCTTTCATTAATTAATATCTATTTATTTAACTCTATTTACATTAATATGCTTATCGGACCCTTATCTGAGTATGCTAATATGACCCACCAAACAGCTGAAATAATAACAATTATACTGAATATAAAAGTTAATGCATTTATTCGGAAAAGATGTATTTTCTTTTGAAAAAATGGTGGAATTATTAAATATGTAATTACCATTATATTTCTAAAAATTCGAATAAAATTTAAATCACGCATAACGAATGCAACTGTTGTAATTAAAATAATGTTAACTCCTATTATTACTTCAATATCTAATTTTCTATGGTTATTTTTGGAACTCTTTTTATTAGTATATAAAAGTCCAATGATTATACTAAATACAATGATATAAGTAACCAAAAGCAGTTTAGTTGTCAAGCTTACATCTGAATAGAAATAACCTATCTTACTTATATCAATAAATTTTGATGTAAATGTTGCAATTTGGCTGTTGAAGGTGTAAACGGAAATAGCAATTACTATCGACATTAAAAGAAGGTATTTCTTTTCTATAAATAATATAAGTAAAAATGACAAATAAATAAGAGAGGTGATATGGAATGTAGCTGCCAGCAATACTAATATAATAAACTTGAAGCAATTCCTCTTATACTTGAATAAGTTTACAACAGCAAATAATACAAAAATTAATGATATGTAATTTCGAAATTGAATTAAATCAGTTAGAAATGGAAAAATTAAATACAATGATAAGACTCTGTTAGGATTATCTGAAAATCTAAAAACCAAACCAATAATGCAAATGAAAATTATCGTATTAACTATTATATAAAATTCACTAAATTTCAAACCCACTAGATTACCAAGAAGGTTTAAGTATTGATAACCAATCTCGTAATCATTATTTAATCCATGTATTCCAATTGCCTCATAATTCATCTCATAGTATATATAGTCAATATTACCAATTGCCCAAATGGCTGCTAGTATCATAAACATAAAAATAAGTATAGTGATGAACTTATTTCGAGGCAATATAAGACCTAATAGTATTATCAATATATACGCAATTAATTTAGACATTAAATCCTCCAAGACTGTTTTTTTTAATCATTTCCAATAATTTTTTCAATCCAATACTTGAAATCATATTTATCCTTTATATCCTGATTTACTTCTTTCATATCAGTATCAACGAATTTTTTGATTTCATTATAGTTATTATCATTAATTATAAATATGTTATCTTCATGAAAAAAATCAAAATCTCTAACAGAGAGACTATTTGTAATCATCTTTTTGTTGAAAAACAAGGCCTCGAGAGGTCTTTGTGTCATGCCAATTTGACCAGTTTGAACTATATCAAGTATAATCTTTGATTTATTAATAATTCTTAAGGTGTCAAGATAACTTATATGCTTTCTATACTTGTAATCTGACCTTGAATTATCCGATTTAACTATATGAAAATAAGTGCTTAGTCCCATATTTTCAAACTTCGTTTGTAGATCAATCAAATAATCAAGTCTACCTTTGTCAGATCCGACAAAGCAAATATCATACTTTTGCTGTTCACTTTTCAGCTGTATACCTGAAAAATAGTAAGTATTAATGTAATTAATCTTATAATCTATCGAGTCTTTCATATCAAAAGTGTAAATATATTTATTTAATGTTCCTATTTCGTTTGGTTTAACTGTTGTAAAAATAGAATTCCAGTACCAATGCCTAAATTTAGACTCATACTTATTATATAGGCTCATTATAGATTTTGAATATATTGTTACTGGCAGGATTACATAATCATATTTGTCAACTTCTTTAGACCATGAACCAAGGAATATATTTAATGGTAGGTTTAGTTTTAAAAAAGTCTTTCTTAATAATCTACTTATTCTTCCATTTCTCCTGAACAAATGTACACAATTAACATTATCGTAGGTGTTTCTTTGATTTAAGTAGAAGTTCTCTGTATAGTTGGTTTCAATAAATAATATTTTCATTTCAATTCTCTATCCTTTGTTTTTCCAGATAATCACGGAAATTTTTATAGAAAGACTTTCTTCTTAAAATGAGTTTTGAATACTCATATTCCTTAACTTTTTCAATGTTTTTTTTGCTAATCTGCACCATTTTATCTTTGTTACTATATAATTCAACAATCTTATTCGTGATTCCATTGTAATCATTGTACTTATACATGAATTCCTTGTCTAATAACTCTGGTATCCCAGCAATTGGAGTGGAAATTGATGGTAAGCCTACAGCCATGGATTCGATAATCACTCTCGGCAGTCCCTCTAATCTTGTAGGCAATAATAGTAAATCATTCTCACGAAGTTTAGTAAGTAATTCGTTTTTATGGACTATTGTCCCATAAAATTCAACTTCATTAGCTAAGTTAAGTTTTTGAATTAGTGCTTTATAATGGGGAACCTTAGTACCAGAACCAATAAAAGTTACTTTAAATGGTATATTTAATTGTTTGAGATTATTTGCAACTTTAATTACAGTACTATGTCCCTTGATATCACTCTCAATAGAATTTGAAACATGAACAATTCGAAAAATATCCTGTTCAAAAAAATCTGTTTTTACACTTAAAATTTGGTCATCGTAAAGATCAATGGTTGAATAATAATTAGTGAATCCTTTTTTAAAATTCGTTTTATGAGCTAATGATGGGTATTTTGACTGTAAATAATCTTTCGTGACATATGACACTCCAATTGCTTTTTTTATTATTTTCCTAGTATAAATAACATTTATACGTCTAAATAAGTAGTTCATATCCATAAACAAATTTGGATCATTAACTAGTTCTACTATGTATTTCTTTTTGTTTTTTTTTGCAAATAAATCGAATAAGTAGCATTCTACTTGGGCAAGTCTCAGTAAATATCCATCACAACCTTCCAAACTATTCCTGACTGTTTTTCTAATTTTTAAAATATTTTTAAGTAGACCCTTTATACCTTGGTACCAAGGCAACTCAAAAATTTCCACTTTAGGACCATCAACTCGCATATAACTTTTAAAGTCTATATCATCATGTTTTAGTACTTTAACCTTTGTTATAAATCTTACTGAATCAAAAGAATCTAGATATCTTTTAAAAAAATCATATGAATACACTGTTTTAGAATAATATTCTCCGCTTGAAGTTTTAATTACATGAGCATTATCAACGATAGCTAATTTTATTTTCAAATCCTTACCTCTTAAAATTTTAGATTTTACCTGTATTGTCTTTTTTCTTTTCCAAGTAATTGAGCAATCTTTACACCTAAAGCAATAAGCTTGGAACTGTTTTTGTAATCTTTGTATGTTTTATTTTGACCATTCATCAATTCGATAAATTCTGATTCAGTGATATTCATCTTATTTGTTATAAACTTCATATCCTCTAAAGCTTGTGCTTCACTGTAAGGTGGATTAGCCAATACTTTTAAAGCTTCTTCTCTGCTTAATTGATTAGTTAGTATTAAAGATGAAAAGTGTGCTCTTCTCTTATCAAATCCAAATTTTTTAACTAGCCAATAACCTTCATAAAAACGAGTAAAAATGCTTTCGAAGTGCTTGTTTGCATACGGTTCATATTTAAACTTGCCTATTAATGTATCTAGAGCATCTTTTTTAGTATACGGTATCAAGTCCAATGGTCTGTGAACCTTCATTCCTTTAAAAAATCTATAGTATATTTTATATTTAAACATTGAAGTCATTGGCAATTTATTAAGTTTTGATGTTCCAAATTTTTTATGGATATCTTTAATCATTTTGATATCATTTTGATAAACCCATTCGATTGGTTCTCTTATACATTCTGTGGAGAGATTCCCACCAGTTAGAACATGTTTTATCTTATATTTTACAGCAGTATTATATAGAGCTGAAAAGATAACATGATCTTGGGGAATATCTTGGTATGCAACTTGAGATTTAAAGAATGCTATCTGTAAATCTTTCATTTCTTCCCAATCTATAAGTTCTTCATTGAGTTGTAGTCCTAATCCATCAACTACTTTATTGATGTTATTAGTAGCAACCTCTAGATTCCAGCCAGTATCAACTGAGAAGACATATGGTCTTAATCCCAATACTTCTTTAGCATAGTATAACAAATAAGAACTATCAATTCCGCCTGAAATTCCAATGATACAATCGTATTGTTTGCCTTTACCATCTTTTTTAATTTGATTAACCATCATGTCCAATTTGGACTTTCCTACTGTCCCTGTATTCCAATTTGGTTTTATATTTGAATAAAAGTTTTGACAGTGATCACACATGCCATTTTCATCAAAGGTAATTGCTGAGTCACTTGTATCCATTACACAGTTTGTACAAACTTGATATTTTCTTTCTTTATTCATGTTCTTTTCTCCATACATTCTGATTTATATAATCAGTATAACCTAGAATGATTCTTAACACCTTTTCTGATACATTTGGCATTGAGTAATCACTAACATATCTAATAGTATCTTCAAATTGATTTTCAAGTACTACTAAACCTTGCATAATTCTATCTTTATTTAGTCCTACCATCATAACAGCTGTTTCTTCCATTGCTTCAGGTCTTTCATGTGCTTCTCTAATATTTAGTGCTCTAAACTTTAGTATTGAAGATTCTTCACTAATTGTTCCACTGTCACTTAAAACTGCTTTGGAGTCAATTTGAAGTTTGTTATAATCAATAAATCCTAATGGTTTTAGTGCTTGTACTAAAGGATGGAATGTAACACCTTTTGATTCAATCATTTTTCTTGTTCTTGGGTGCGTTGAAATAATTACAGGCAGTTTATAGGTTTCTGCTATGGTGTTTAAGGTCTCAACTAATTTTTCAAAATTACTAGAATTGATATTTTCTTCTCTATGTGCAGAAACTAAAAAATATTTTCCTTTTTCAAGATTTAGTCTAGTCAACACATCAGAATTATTAATTTCATCTATTTTACTCATTAAAACTTCAAACATAGGACTACCAGTTTTAATGATTCTATCAGCAGGAATTCCTTCTCTTAAAAGATATTCACGTGCTATTGAACTATATGGTAAGTTAATATCTGCAATATGATCTACTATTTTTCTATTAGTTTCTTCAGGTACTCTTTGATCAAAACATCTATTACCAGCTTCCATATGGAATATTGGTATCTTACGACGTTTTGCAGCAATAGCTGTTAAGCAACTATTAGTATCTCCTAAAACTAAAAATGCATCCGGTTTAACTTCTTCTAAAATAGGATCCATTTTAATTAAAATGTTACCTATAGTTTCAATTGCAGTACCCGTTGCAGCATTTAAAAAGAAATCAGGCTTTTTAAGATTGAAATCCTTAAAAAACACTTCATTAAGTTCATAGTCATAGTTTTGACCTGTATGAACTAGTACATGTTCTACAGCTTCTGATTCATTTAATTTCTTAATAACTGCTGATAACCTAATGATTTCGGGTCTAGTACCTACAACTGTCATAACTTTTAATTTTTTCATGTTAAACCTCCACAAATATAGTGTCAGGATTATTTGGGTCAAACTGTTCGTTTGCCCACATCACTGTCACCATATCACTAGTTCCTAAGTTTTCTATATGATGTGTATATCCTGGTGGGATATCCACGACTTCTAATTTTTCACCACTAACAAAATACTCAATAACTTCAGTTGTGTTAATATCCCTAAACCTAATAACACCCGTTCCACTTACTACTAAAAATTTCTCATTTTTAGTATGATGCCAATGGTTTCCTTTGGTTATGCCAGGTTTAGATATATTAATAGATACTTGTCCTCTATCTATAGTCTTAATAAATTCAGTAAAGGATCCTCTGTGATCCTTATTCATTTTAAGTTCATAACTAAACTGATCTTTAGGTAAGTAACTTAAATAATTAGAATAGAGTTTCTTAGTAAATTCATCCATCATATTTGGAATAGTTTTGTTGGTTCTTGATTCTTTGAATTCATACAGAAGTTTTACAATTTTACCAAGTTTAACTTCATAAACTGGTAAAACTTTGCAGTATTTACCTTCTATTGTAGGTTTATTTTCTAAGCAACTTATGAGTTCTTTAACCACATCATCTATATAAATTAAATTCATTAAGTGTTCTGGGTTATTTACAGTAATCGGAAGATTATTAGCAATATTATGAGAAAATGTTGCTACTGCACTATTATAGTTTGGTCTACACCATTTACCAAATACATTTGGAAATCTGTAAACGAAAACAGATGCACCAGTATCTTTACCATATTGAAATAATAACTCTTCACCTGCTTTTTTGCTTTTCCCATATGGGTTATCTAAATCTGCTTGAATAGATGAAGATATCATGATTGGTGCTTTATTATTAAATTTCTTCAATTTATCTAGTAAAGTTGAAGTAAAACCAAAATTACCTAATTCAAATTCTTTTTCATCTTTTGGTCTATTAACACCAGCAAGATGAAAAATGAAGTCAGCAGATTGGCAATATAGATCAAGTTCTGATTCAGTTGAATCTATATCGTATAGATAGATGTTTTCATATTTTTGGTTTTTTAGTTCAGCTATTAAGTTTTTACCGATGAAGCCTTTAGCCCCAGTTACTAGTATGTTCATTGTTATCCTACTTAAATAAGTCTAATTTTAATAGTAATTTTTTCATACCTTCCACATCAAGTCTAGCGGTATTATGAGAATGATATGATTCAGAAAGTTCTAGTACTTTTGAACCTTTTTCTATAAACTTATCATAATTTAAATTTCTATTATCTGCAGGTATTTTATAAAAACCTTCCAAGTCTATAGCTTTTTGCATCTCTTCTTGAGTGACTAATACCTCATAGAGTTTTTCTCCATGACGTGTACCAATGTAAACAGGTTCTAATTTACTTTGCTTTAAATCTAATACTGCTTTAGCTAATACATCAATTGTTGCAGCAGGAGCTTTTTGAACAAATAAGTCACCTTGTTCACCATTTTCAAATGCATATAAAACTAAATCAACTGCGTCTTCTAAGGTCATCATAAATCTAGTCATTTTAGGGTTTGTAATGGTAATTGGTCTATTATGTTCAATTTGTTCTAAAAATAAAGGAATTACTGAACCACGTGATGCCATAACATTACCATATCTTGTAAGACATAGTACAGTATCGTTTTCTCTTAATTGACGTGATCTTGCTACAACGTTTTTTTCCATCATAGCTTTACTCATACCCATTGCGTTAATTGGATATGCTGCTTTATCTGTTGATAAGAAAATAGCTTTTTTTACACCATTTTTTACAGCAGCAGTAATAACATTATCGCTACCTACAACGTTGGTTTTTACCGCTTCCATCGGATAAAACTCACAGGAAGGTACTTGTTTAAGTGCTGCTGCGTGAAATACGTAATCAACACCAATAAAAGCACCTTCAATAGAGTTGTAGTCTCTTACATCTCCAATATAAAATTTAAGTTTATCATTATTGTAAAATTTTCTCATGTCTTCTTGTTTCTTTTCATCACGAGATAAGATTCTAATTTCTTTTATATCACTACTTAAAAATCTTGATACAACTGCGTTACCAAAAGATCCAGTTCCACCAGTAACTAATAATATTTTATTTTTAAACATATGTTTACCTCTCAGATATAATTACATCAAATTCATCTAATAATGTTTTCTTGTTAAAATTTCTTTGATAATATTCCACACTATTTTTCGACATAATTGACAGATTGCCCTTATGGCTTATAAAATGTATTATATTATCTACTAACTTTAAAACATCATCAGGATTGGAGACCAGTCCGGAATTTGACTCTTCTACAATTCTTTTTGTTTCACCCAGTGCAACTGCTAATATTGGCTTGCCACATGCCATATAAGACTGTAGTTTTGCAGGTATTGTTTTTGAAAAGAGTTCATTGTTTTTGAAACTTACGAATGCAACGTCAGATTCAGAAAGTATTTTTGGAACTTCAACTGCGGGGACTTGATTGTAAAACTCGAACATATCTTTGACTCCAATAGTCTCAATTTCATCAATTAACTTATTTTTATTTCTTCCATCACCAACAATTTTGAAAACTACTAAATTGTTAAATTCTTTTTTCTTTAACTCTAATGCTGCTTTAGGTAAAATTTCTAATCCTTGTGCTTCACCTATATTGCCTGTAAACACAATTCTTAATTTACTTGATTTTGAATCATTTGTAGTTGTTAATGGTACATAGAAATCTTCTGCAAATTGATGCCATACAACAACTTTGTCTTGACTAACTTTTCTTTGAACAATAGAGTCCTTGAAACTTTGTGAAGTCACAAGTATTTTCTCTGCATTCTTATAGATTTTGTCAACCATTTTATTCACACGTTTAATTATAAATTTATTATTTATTCCACCAACAATTTGAAGATTTTCCGGCCATAAATCTTGAACATAAATATAGCTAGGAATTTTCCTTCTTTTTGCATACCATATTGCAGGTAAAGCTTGTGTCATTGGTGAAACTTCAAAATTAAACACTAAATCTGCTTTAATTCTCGTGAACTTCGCCCAAAACCATCCTGTAATTACAAATGAAATGTAGTTCAAAGCTAAGAATATTGAATTATTAAATCTTGGTATTAGAGCTAATCTTATAACTTTAACACCATTAAAAACTTCTTTTCTTTTTTTAAAAAATCCATATCCTTTATAAAATTTACCTTTTGGATAGTTAGGGATACCTGTAATCACAGTGACTTTATATCCTCTTTTAACCCATTCCGTTGTTATATCATTAATTCTAAA
>CAZYKH010000009.1:0-39083 GCA_964648225.1 uncultured Acholeplasma sp. | reverse complement strand
CTAAAATTCTCGGGATAGTAATATTGTGATACAACTAATATATGTTTACTCATCACTAATTATCCTATGTATGGATTGCTCAAATGAGATAATAGATAAATTGATAGTATTTTTTGACATTTCTAAGTCGTAGTACGAATCACTAAACAACTTATTAAATGTGCTTGTAAATTTTGTTAATGGATATATGAATAAATTGAATAATCTAGTAAAAATCATCTTCTTATTCAAGTCATTAGAGATTGTTTTTACTATTTTAGTAGTTGAAATTAATTCTCTATTTTGAGGATAATAAATTCCACCCATTTTGTTATCTATTAAATATTTAACAGAATTACTTAGGTTATCAACATATAACATACTACGTTTATTTTGAATTTTAGGGAATATAAATGTTTTTTTAGTTAATTTAATTAATCTTGGAAAGTTTCCTTTACTGTTAGGACCATAAATCATTGGTGGCCTTAGGATTGTAACGGTAAAGTTTTTATCCTCTAATGGTTTGATTCCATTTTCAGCTTGAAGTTTACTATCCCCATAAAAGTTATCGGGTTTAGGTAATGTGTCTTTAGTAATTCTTTTCTCTTTTTTATTATATACAATCATGGAACTCATAAATATGAATTGTTTAACACCTGATTCTTTTGATTTTTTAGCTGTTTCGATGGTAAGTTCAGTATTAACTTTATAATATAAATCTTTTTCACTCTTTTTTGGTGTAGAGTGCGCAATTCCTGCAACATGAAATACTACATCAAACTTAGAAAAATTATAATTAATCCAGTTAGGATCTTTCATGTCTAATGTCTCTACATGGTATTTATCCGGTTCTTTTAACAACCACTGTTCAACATTAGTACCTATATATGAATTTGCTCCTGTAATTAATACTTTTTTCATATAAACCTACTTATCTTTTTGTTTTTGCTTTTCTAATGTACCTGTGCCACCTTCAACAACACCGTCTGACTTAAATATTTTCCAAATAGTTCCAAAAAATATTTTAATATCTAACCACAAGCCCATATGTTTAACATAATAACCATCTTGTCTTGCTTTTTCTTCTATTGAGATAGCATCTCTACCATGAATTTGAGCATATCCAGTTAATCCTGGATATAAATCATTTGCACCATACTTGTCACGTTCCTCAATTAAATCATATTGATTCCATAAAGCTGGTCTTGGTCCTATGATAGACATATTGCCTTTAAATATATTTATAATTTGAGGTAGTTCATCTAAACTAGTTTTTCTTAAGAACTTACCCATCTTAGTTATCCACTGTTCAGGATTCTCTAGCATATGAGTTGGCGTATCCTTTGGTGTGTCAATACGCATTGTTCTAAACTTATAAATGTAAAAATGCTTCTTATGTTTACCTACACGTTTTTGTTTAAATAAAATTGGTCCTTTAGAATCTAATTTTATTAGAATAATAATCAGTAAAAATAGTGGTGATAGTAAAATTAATCCTATAAATGATAATAACGTATCCATTAATCTTTTAAATAGTTTAAATATCATATGATATACCTTTACTTTTTATTGTAATACTTAACATACCAGTCTGTAAACCTTTGTAACCCATCTTTAATACTTGTCTTAGGTTTAAACCCTACTAAATCTTCTAATAACTTGGTAGATGCATAGGTTTTATGTACATCGCCTTTTTTAATAGGTTCATAAACTTTTTCAAATACTATTTTCTCTCCAAGAGAAATAGACAGTGTCTCTTCTAATGTGTTAATAAAATACATTAGTTTTTCTGGACTATTATTACCTATATTTAAAACTCTATGCATTGGTTTAATTTCTATTGGTACTTTATCAATAACACGTATAATGCCTTCAACAATATCATCAATATATGTAAAATCTCTATACATATCATTTTCAAAGTCACCATTGTTAAATATGCTTATTTTTTCATGTTTGAAGTATTTATCTACGAATCCAAAATATGCCATATCTGGTCTACCCATTGGTCCATATACTGTAAAAAATCTTAAACCTGTTGCTGGTATATTATACAAATGACTGTAGGTGTATCCCATTAACTCATTAGATTTTTTTGTTGCTGCATATAATGATACTGGATGATCAACAAAGTCAGTTTCTTCAAATGGAACTTTATCATTTGCACCATATACTGAACTACTAGATGCATAAACTAGATGTTTAACTGGATATTTTCTACACATTTCCAAAATGTTATAAAATCCTATAACATTACTGTTTATATATGCATCAGGATTTTCTATAGAATATCTGACACCAGCTTGAGCAGCAAGATTAACTACATATGTAAATTTGTATTCAGTAAATAATTCATTTAAAAATACTTTATCTGAAATATCACCTTTTATAAACTTAAAGTTTTTTTCATCTTTTAAAAGCTCTAGCCTATCAAGTTTTAAATTGACATCGTAGTAATCATTTAAATTATCAATACCTACAACTTGTTTTCCACTATTTGTTAGTGCTTTTGATAAATAATATCCTATAAACCCTGCAGCACCAGTAACTAAATATGTTTCCATTATTCCACCTAATCTCTATTAAATATATCTCTCGTATAAACTTTTTCTTTAACTGACTCTAATTCTTTATAGAATCTATTTGATACTATTACATCACTTTCATTAATAAATTTATCAAAATCACGTTCTACTCTTGATTTGAAAAATTCTTTTTCTTTAAGTACAGGCTCATAGACGATAACTTCAATGCCTTTAGCTTTAATTCGCTTCATAATACCTTGAATAGATGAAGCTCTAAAATTATCAGAATTACTTTTCATTACAAGTCTATAGATGCCAACAACTTTAGGGTTTCTCTTAATAATCATATCCGCAATATGATCTTTTCTAGTTCTATTTGAATCCACAATCGCTGTCATTATGTTTTGAGGTACATCTTTATAGTTTGCTAGTAGTTGTTTAGTATCTTTAGGTAAGCAATAACCACCATATCCAAATGAAGGATTATTATAATGTGATCCAATTCTTGGATCTAATCCAACACCTTTAATGATAGATTCAGTGTCCAACTCCCTAACTTCAGCATAAGTATCCAACTCATTGAAATAAGCAACTCTTAGTGCTAAATAAGTATTAGAAAATAATTTTATAGCCTCTGCTTCAGTAGATCCTGTATAAAGAATCTCAACATCTTTTTTGATTGCACCTTCTAATAATAGATGCGCAAATGTTTTAGCAGCCTCACTCTTACTACCCATTATGATTCTTGATGGATATAAATTATCATATAAAGCTTTACCTTCTCTTAAAAATTCGGGAGAGAAGATTATTTTTAAATTTGGGTATTCTTGTTGCTTTTGTTTGGTATAACCAACAGGGACAGTCGATTTAATTATAATAACTGCATTCTCATTATAGTTTGCTACATCATCAATGACAGAGTCTACTGTAGTGGTATTAAAGAAGTTTAGTTTAGGATCATAATCTGTTGGTGTTGCTATAATGACATAACTAGCATCACTATATGCATCATTTTTGTTTAAAGTTGCTTTTAAGTTGAGTTTTTTATTTGCTAAAAAGTCTTCTATTTCAGTATCTACTATTGGAGATTTCCTATTATTAATAAGATCTACCTTTTCTTTGATGACATCAAGTGCAACAACTTCATGATTTTGACTTAAAAGTACCGCATTGGATAAACCAACATACCCTGTACCAATTACAGCTATTTTCATTTATAATTTATCTCCATTCATTAAAATAATCTAATAATCTTTTTATTATCATAGTGAATCGCTTCTAACTTTGCTTCAATGGTTTGTTGATGTAAGTACGTTGATATTAATATGCCATCATGTTCTATACCACTTACATCTTTCAAAGACATCACTTGATGGCTATACAGCTTTGTCTTTTGCTTTTCTAAATCATCATCGATAATACCCACAATATTTAATTCCAACTTTTGATCAAACTCTAGAGTTTGTAGAATAATCTCAGATACATCACCTGCACCATATAAAATAATATCTTTAAAGCCATCTTTAATAATCTTATTTAAAAAGATAGTAATATCACGTCTGGCTTGATTGTATATGTTCAGTGCTGATTTTAAATACTGAATGTTTAGTAATTTAACTCTTTCTTTACCTTTATCTGTAATGACATACTTAACATCTTTACTCGATTTATAAACCTTATTTAGGTAGCCTAACTTTTCTACTTTATCTAAATACTCATTTATCATCGAAACAGCCACACTTAAAATGCGGCTTAATTCTCTTTGTGTAATATCTGAATTTTTCTCAACAGCTTCTAATAAAAGATATTCTTTATATAGTGGTGTTGATTTAAAAAATTGATTATCGGCCATAAACCCCTCATATACGTTCGTTTAGTAGTCGAACAATTATATTATGACATATTTTACCATAAATTACAAGTCATTTAATGATGAATGCTAAAAATTCTAATAATACCAACCAATTTTCTTTAAGCTTATGATCCTGAGGTAAGTATCATCATACACATTTGATACGGATTTTAAGATATAACAAAATAATACCTATAAAATGTACATTCATATTGCATGTTTGGTGACTCTTTTAATATATAGTCTTCTTCTAAATGTTTAGATACATATTTAAGTTTTACGCTTGTATTTGTTTGATTAACGATTTCAAACTCACGCATGAAAAATCCAGTTGGTCCATCATGACCATGGTGGTTACCTGCAAAATTTTTCGCTAATTGATAAGTTTTTGCGTTTAATGTAAAGATGCCATCTTTAATACGGTTAGCTACTCGACCAACTGTTTGATTAAAGTAACCCATATTTGTTTTTTTATATTATCAAATACATTTCGCAGATTAAGAAATAAAATTATGTATTCCATTAATAAAGATACACCACTAAAAAACTAAAAATAATAATAAGTATCTCGTTATGGCTAAAGAAAAAGGAGGTACCTCCATATTAGTTATAGGACCCTACTTTTTAAATAATTTTATTCTTTATTCATCTTTTTATCCTTTGTTTGCATAGCTAGTAAGTGTGCATCATGATCATCTAATCTTTGGTTTCTAGATTTTAAGGTATCTAGATTTTTAGTGCCTTGATTCATGTGTCTTACCTCATCTTCAAAGGCACGGTTTTTAGGACGTCTCTTTAATTTTTCATATTTACTTCTTTTAGAAATATAATATCTTTTAAGCATTGATACATACACCTCCTTAATAATTATATTTTATCATACATATTACTCTATTTTATCTTCAATGATTTGTAGGTGTTTATCCGTTAGATTTAAGGCATCAAATAATCTAACAACAGCAATAAAGTAATAAACTTTATCACGGTTTCTTAAACTCCTATATATTTGAATGTTTTTACTTGCTTGTTTTAAGTCACGCTTATCTTGTCTTGTATAATCATTTTTGTGGTGACTGGCAGATAAATAGCGGTAAATATCATGGATGGATTTAAACTCTTTTTTAGTATAACTTTTATCTAAAACATTCATTTTTATTAATGTTTGATAGTCTCTATCCATATTAAAGCTACCTGCAGAACCACCAGATAAGTAACTAGCAATTTTATCGCGTTTTTCATCAAAGATTGTATCCAAGCTAACCTTTAATGTATGTTGAATAAAATATCTAAAGGCTTGCATATAAATATCTATGTTTTTATAGGTTGAGCTTAAATTTAATATTTTATCAAATGTGTTAATCAGTTCAATTAAGTAGTTAAGTTCATTTTGTAGTTTTGGATATTTTTTGTATTTATCCTGAATCTTTTTAAATGTTTCTATATGTTCTGCTCTTAGGTAAGTCTTATTTGTATCTATGATTATGTTAGAAAATTGAGACTTCGGTATTCTAATTTTATTCCAATGCTCTTTAATATAAATAAGTTCATCTAATACTTGATGATGACTATCTTTAACATCATATATTAATACATGGTCTATCGCAGTAAAGAGTAAATTATAGGCAATCCTTCTAGATTGAATCAGATCTTTTGTAAAAAATGCTGATATATTACAAATGAAAACATTTTTAAAATCAAGTCCTTTAGTTTCTTCTAGTGTTAAGATGTTGATTTGACCTGGTTCTTTTATATAGATTTTTTCATAGCTTTTAGTTTGTATAAACAATATAAAGTTGGTAACCGAAACATATTGGTTGAACTTCATATAAATATTTAATATTTTAGTATAAGTTCTTTCCTCTTCTAAATTTAGTTCACTAAATATCGATAGCATTTTACCAAAGAAATTATCTTTGGTAATGTCTTTATCATCTATATAATCTTTCAGTAATGTTATAACGTTACTATGGTTTTCAACCATTGGTTTATCAACATAGGCTAATAAGTTTTTTTCTTCTAAAGTTTTAATAAATTCCAACTTTAACTCTACAGTTGGCACGATAATAGCAATCTCATCATATTCAATCTTATCGCCTTTAGCCTCAAGTTCTTTAATGTCTTTAAATATTTGATGTTTCATCGTCTCTATATCAGATAAAATCGTTAAATCTGGCATATAGTGACCTATTCTCATATATTTAAGTTGATCTAATATCCTATCTTCATTATGATGAATAATAGATGCAAACTTTAATATCGATTGATTTGTCTTATAATTATCAATTAAAAATACCTTTTCAAAACTATCATCTTGATAGACTTCATATAAGTAAGTATCTTTCATATTATGATTGTGGGTGGCTTGGTCTTCATTGCCTAAGACAAACAAACTTTGAGTATTATGGGTGATTAAATGAATGAATTTTTTTTCTTCACCATAGATATCTTGACTATGATCGATGAATATATGACTATATTGATGAATAATTTGTTGTCTAAGTATTTCATTATCTAATAATAATTTGGATGCATATGCAATATAGTCTTTTTCAAACGATATATTATTATCTAAAATATATTGGTCTAGTTTTTCTTGAATTCTTGCATGTACATTGGGAAATATATTTGGGTTATCTATATAGGATCGATACTTTTTATCAGAACCTGTTACATCTTTGATGATACGAATTTTTATTTTTTCAAAAGCATCTTGATTGATAAATTGCTTATAATAGCCCTCTTGATCTAAAATAATCTTTAAAGCAAACATCCCGGTGGTAAATAGTGAGATATTTGAAGCATCCATCCGCTCATGTAATAACGTTAAGATGTTGCGTAGTTCATTAACGCTACTTGTTAAAATAAGTATGTGTTTTGGGTCTAATTTTAATGTATGGACAAGATAAAAAATACGCTCAACAAATACATGCGTTTTACCCGTGCCTGCACCACCAACTAATAAAAAACATGATGCATCTGTTTCGATTGCATGTTCTTGGTCTAATGTATAATTATATTTCATAGCTCACCCCTATGGCTATTTAACAATTTTAAGATCTTAACTTTATTATATCATGAAATGGTTGATTTATAATACATGGTTTCATGGTCTTTAAAGATGCTAAAACCCTAACAAGGTGATTTGTTAGGGCTCGGTTTTTCATCTGTTATCTAATCATAAATCCGGGGAGATTTAGTCAATGATTTCGATAACATTTTGGTCTTCTAATGTGTTTTTATCGATGTTTACATAGTATAAACCATTCACATTATCTAACTTTGGTTCAATTGTTTGACCATTAAGTTTAAATGTTCTTTTACCTTGGTTTAAGTTTTTATAAGTAATTTTTGTTAGTTTTTGTCCAATACTTACCATGAGGTTTGCTTCATTTGAGAAAAATGCATTTATCGGTCTAAGTCTAAAGTGATCAAAGTACACTTCTAACCCGAATAAGCCTCGAATAAGCGTTTTTAGTAAGGTGTTGGCAGATCCTGTATACCAATCTGACATCGACTCACCATCCATATTGAGTGCCTCATTGTAAACATAGGAGTTTGGCATAATAAATGGAGATGTAGACATTTCTTGTTTAGTAATTGGTAGTACTTTAATAATTTGTTCGTTGGCTAAATTACCTTCACCTAACATGTATAGTGCCATCACACCAAACATAGTAGCATGTACATAGGTTGCAGCATTTTCTGCTGTCCCTGGTGGTAGGTTAATTATACGACCAAAGCCATGGAAATCTTTAAAGGCAGGATCAAATGTTTTAAGACCATACTTAGAGTCTAAGTTGTCAAATGCTTTTAAGATGTGCTGTTTCATATCTGGTCTTTTTCTAATCATTTCAGATATGACATAAAAGGCATTAGATGTTAAACTGTTTCTTGAATGGCCATCTGGGTCGTTAAAACTACCCACAAAATAGGACATATCATGACCCCAACCATGGACCACACGTAACTCATTATCTTTATTTACAACTGCATTTTCATGAATACCTTCATATAAATTGTTTCTTGTGGATTCATAGTCTTTAATCTTATCTGAGTTTGGACGCGCATAATGAAGTATTTCAATCATACGTGCTAAGTTTTCATAAAGTTGTAGGGTTGCCATGACGCTCACACCATTACCATAACCAGAACTACCTTCGATTAAGCCTAAACCATCAAGGGCATCGTTCCAGTCACCATAAAGTGCTTTTAGGCCATTGGTGGTTGGTTCAATGTTGGATACTAAGTAATCTGTAATACGGATTAAATGATCTAATACGGAATCTTTAATGCTTGATTTTTTAGCACTATTTGGTTCAATGCGTTCATAATACCCACATACTTTGTCAAGTATACTGTAATCTTCTGTGTATGCTAAATAAGTATGTATGGTTGAAATGATCCATAAACCTTGATCAATAAATGGTCTTAAATCCATTCTTGGATTACCTTCTTTAGGTGGTAATGAATATTGTCTTGGTGGTAAACCAGATGGATCAATAAAAGATAGTACTTCAATAATTTTATCCTTAACATTTTTTCTATCCCAAATTAAGGATGATTCAAGTTGTTGCATGACATCACGCACACCTAAAAATACGGTACCTGAATTTGAAGATAATGATGAGAAATGAATTTGATAATTAACTAATTTTAAAAATTGGTTAAAGACATTTTCATCAATCGCTTGATGATGCATATCTTTGAATTCAATGTTGAAGTTATCAAAATCATAACTTTGAGTCAATACCATATGTGCATAGACATCTTTAACTTCTTTTTCAGTTAATGGACTTTCAATCATTTCATTTAATAACGCTTTATCATGACATGTTTCAAGTCGGTAACTTTGAACGACCGTCTCATAAGCTTGAAGTTGATAGGTAATTAAATCGGCATTAATCGCAGTATCGGTAAAGTTTGTAACATCTAAAGCCTTTTCAAACTTTAAGTTACGAATAGATGATGCATTTCTTAAACTGCGGTATCTTGCACCAACATAGTCAATACGTGATGTAGTATTTTGAATGTCTTCTGGTTTTTGGCTTGTGATACGTTTAACTACACCATAGTTTTCAATACGTGTATGACGATCAATATCTTCTGGTGAGTCATAAATAAACATATCATCTTTATAACTAACCTTTTTAAACCATTTTGTTTCAATACTTTCAGCATTATCATATTTAAATAACATGTTAAAGAATGAAGATAACGTTACTTTTTGCGTGTTGTTGGTTAAGTTATGTGCAACCGTATTAAAGTAGATTTTTGAATCTTGATTGATATAGACTACAACTGCATATAAGAAGTTTTTGGTTACTGTCAAATAATAAGCTATATTTTTACTAAAGACTGTATAACGTTTATTTTCTATTTCATCGCTTCTTTCAGATACACCTAATAATGATACAGGTTCAAATTTATTATCTTTATGTTCTATACCAAAGAAGTCTAAGAATGGTTCTTTACCTTCTAAATTAGGCGGTAGTATGTAATAGGATGAACGGTTAATGGATATATAGCCTGATGCATATGCCCAAATGGTCATACCATCTACAGCATATGGGAATCTGGCACCACTATTGACCGGATTGGTAATAAGTGTAAGATTTTCATCTAAGTAGTAAGCACCACTTGCTAGTTTTGTAATTTGTAATTGTCCACTTTCAAAAAGTGAGATCTTTTGATATATACTAATGACATCATTTTTTAATTTCATATTATCAAGTTCCTTTTAATAGTTTTTTTAATGATTGAATGATGGATTCGCTTTTTGCAATTTCTTCTGTTTCTACAAATATTCTTAAGAGTGGTTCTGTACCTGAAAATCTTAGGAGTATCCATGCATCATCTTCTAATATAAATTTATAATTAGATTTAAATTTTTTTAAAGCTTTATATTCAAATGGCATTGGGCCATTTTCAATGGTTTGAATCACTTTATCTTTATCATCAAAAGCAAGGTCAGTTTCTAATGTTTTTCTATAAAAGTTCGCATAGTTCCTTACTTTTTGAACAATTTCAGATAAAGGCATTTGCATTCTAGTTACAATTTCAATCATAAGTAATGCAGATAAAGTTGAGTCTTTGCCCATGATGTAATCTCTAATGGTTAATCCACCAGAGGATTCACCACCAATTAAAGCATCGTGTTGCAACATACTTGTAGATATATTTTTAAATCCAACGTCTACAGTATGTGTTTTATATTTTAATTTTTTTGACAGTGCATCAATTAAGTTTGACGTAGCAATATTTTTAACGATGTCACCTTGTTTCTTTTGGTACTTAATTAAATAATAATATATGACTGCAAGTATTTCATTATTATCTACATAGGCACCTGTTTCATCGATCATACCCAATCTGTCTGCATCAGAGTCTAGACCCATGATGAGTTCATATCCTTTATCTTTTTGAAGTGCTCGGTTTACACCAATAACTTCTTCTAATGGATTAGGTAGAATGTAATTAAAGTTTGGTGTTTGATCTTCACGAATGAAGTCAAGGTTTATTAAGTTGTAATACTTTTTAAAGTAAGGCATTGTTTTGGCACCTGTACCATAAATAAAATCAATTAAGATTTTGTTTTCAGCATCAGGTTTGATATCAATAAACTTTTTTACGAAATCAAAGTAAGGAGTTAAAAAGTCAATGGTGACAATGTCTTTTCGGTTTCTTTTCTTTAGGTAATCAGGTTCATTAATAAGTTTTTCTAATGTGTTGGTGGTTGCCTCACTTGCATCTACACCATTTTCAAATAATTTAATACCATTCCAATTATATGGGTTATGTGATGCAGTAATCATCATACCAATTTGTATTTTTAAATATTTTGCCATATACATTGCAACAGGTGTTGGTGTAGCCTCTTTACTTAAATAAACTTTAATACCAGCTGCTGAAAGTGTTTCAGCGACAAGATTAGCGGTTTCTTCAGAGTATGCTCGAAAATCATACGACAAGGAAACTTCGTTTTTGTATTGCTTTAATTGTATGTACTTGTAAATACCGGATGCAATTTTAACAATATTTTTCGGAACAAAATCTTCTCCGATTATCCCCCTAAATCCACCGGTAGTAAATTTAATCATTTTATGCCGCCTTTGCTAACTTTAAATATAAATTTGTATACATCGTATTTGGTCCTTCAAATACGAGATTAATGGAACGAGTATGTTCTGCAAGTTCAAATGTCACCACATGGTCCGTAAATGTATTGGGATTCAAATCAGTAAATACAAGATCTTTGCTGCCAATGACATTGTGATTCACATCTAGATATTCCACACGTACGATTGCATTTTCATTGCCCTTAGCCATTAAGCTAAGTTCTAAATTAAAGCCATCATTAAGCCCAGTAATAAGTGTTTCAGCGTAACCTACATTACCCGTTGTTAAATAACCATTTTCAATACTTGCACTACCAACTAAGTTATAACCTAATTGATGTTCAAACTTCCCATTAGGTAGTAAATTAGTAACGGGCCTTTGAATTGGTTTGCTTGGATAAAATGGTAATGGTGCACTGCCACCAGTTGGACCTTCTTCATAAGGATGGTCTTCAAATGGTACATATTTAAAGTAATCTACTTCTAAATAGTCGGTTTCAAAATCTGGGTTACCTGCCCAATTATTTGGAAACCAGACACCAATCCAAAATCTAGCTGACATAGTTGGAACTTTATCATACGCAGTATGAACATGTTTACCATCAATAAAATATTTTATATGTGGTGTTGGTAAGGTGTGCCACTCAAATTTATAAGTATGAAACTCACCATCATTATGATAACTATCCATTTGGTAGTTATGATTTACATAATCAATTTCAGTTAACCAATTGGTGAGCCATACTGTACTAAAATCATTGTTTACATTAAATTCAAAATCAATTTCACTGTTAATACCGTTTAAGTAATTAAATGTCCAAAATGCGGTTGTGGCACCAAACCTTGGCATAATTTTGGCCCGTACTTCAAATGAACCCGGGCCGAAAGCTTCCTTTGTGTATATAGCACCACCAGTGCGTTTGCCGTGGTCTTGTTCTACACCTTTTAAAGGTCCTTCATAATAATCACCGTTGGCTTGTATGAGTAGGTTACCATCTGTTGTATAGTGTACATTTTGATAAATAACACCACCATGATGTGTACCGCCCCAACGTTGGTTTGCAACTACCCATTTATCAGGTGATATACCTTGACTAAAGTCTTCATAAAACATATTCACTGTTTCACCTTCTTCTTCAAAGTAATCACTTGGTTTTTTAGATAGGTTAAAGAATAAGTTATCAAAGTATATCTCACTATCCTCACCAATTAATGATACTTCAACGCGTTTTGTACCATCTGGTACTTGGAACACAAATTCTTTTTGATAATATGTATCCGGTTTAAAGTCTTCATCATTAGAATCAAAGCGGATGACATACTGATCAATTTTTGTTGTTTCTGCCGGATAAAACTCTAATAATACGTAGCCACTACCGTTAGCTGGTAATTTAGCGTTTGCGATAAATCGCATTTCAAATGTTTCATCTAATCCAGTAATAAATTGGTAAGCAATATCATTTTGTGGAACAAATAATCCACGTGAACCACCAATACCTTCACCTTCTAAAATTTCAACATTACTTTCAACACCATAACGCCATGCTGGTGCATCCGTTTCAAATCCACCGTTTGAAATTAGGTTCGATACTGGTAATTCAATCGGTTCTTGTGGATAAAAGTTTGAAGGGCTTGCTTGATTATCTGGTGTTTCAACATAAGGTTGATCTTTAAATGGTGTATATTTAAACCAATCCACTAATGTATAATCCGTTTCAAAGTCTGGAACACCTGCCCATGCATCTGGGAACCAGTTACCAATATTAAATTCACCTGCATGATCTGGTACATAGGATTCTTGTGTTGAAATAAGTTCATTATCTATGTAATAATCAATTCTGCCTGGCTCTGTAAACCAATCAAAACGGTAAGTACGCCATTCATAATCATTTTGTGCATAATCTAGTTCAAGTGAACGGGTACTAAACTCAGTTAAACTAATCCAATTGGTTGTCCATACTTTTCTAAAGTCATTTTCAACGTTACTTTCAATATCAATTTCATGATTTAAGCCATTGTTATAATAATATGTCCATATCGCTGTTGTTGATCCAAAACGAGGCATAATACGCATACGTACTTCATAACGCCCTGGTCCAAGTGCTTGTCTTGTTTTAATCATTGCACCTGTTCTTCTACCGTGGTTATTACCAATCCCTTTTAGATCACCTTCATAAAGATCACCATTGGCTTGTAAAACAACAACACCATCTTCTGTGTAGTTGACATTTTGATAGATCACACCACCATTGCCTACACCCCATTTGCTGTTACCAATGACCCACATGTTTGGGTCAATGCCATTATCAAAGTCATCAAATATGACATTATCTAAGTCTAGGTATGCATCTGGATCAAATGTGTCTTCTCCATTTTCCACACAACCAACTAATACAAATAAGAATAAAATTGTCAATGTTGTTATTATTTTTCTCATAAATTACTTCCTTTTATTTTTTTGCCACTGCATGAAACGCGTATGTTAATCCGGTATGAATTGCACCGTATATGATATTTTCATCACCAAGCGTTGTATATTTAATGTTGATATCTTTTATATTTTTATCAACACCTTCATATACCCAATCTAAATATTGTTGTCCTAAAGCTTTAATACGACCACCAATAAAGAATCTTTGGTAGTTGAAGATGTAACTTAAATTAGAAATGAGTTCACCAATTTTATGTGCTGTATATTGAACGACATTTAAAACAACTTCATCTTTTTCATAAAAAGCTTTAACAACATGACGATATCTAAATTGTTCGGAAATTTGTGTATTTTTTCCAACCATTTTTTGGTAAGCTATTTGTTTTTTAATCGAGTTAATTGAACAAATAAGGTCATATACTAAATTATTTCCAAACTGATCGTAAGTAGATACTAAGCCAAACTCTGCTGCATATCCAAAATCACCATCGATGATTCTATTTTCATTTAAAATAGCACCACCCATACCAGAATCAATATAAATTAATATACCGTTATCTGCAATACGTTCAACATTACCATAATATTGTTCACCAATAATGGCTAAGTTAATATCATTTTTTAGCATGATATGCGTTTCTAATTTTTCTTCAAAATATGCTTTGATGTTGATATCTTTGACCACTTTAAATTTAACAGAGTTTTCAATCTCTTCTTTAAATTTATTAATTTGTCCAGGTGTAGATACCACAACTGCAACGAGTTTTGTAACATCTGTTTCAAATTGTGCTTTCTTATTCAATATAATTTTAGATATTTCATTTAAATCATCTAAAGTTAAAAACTCTCTTTCCTCGATGGTTGTTTCATCAAATATTTGACCATTTAAATAAGAAAAAACAATTTTAATATAGGTTGAGCCAAATTCAATGACACCTAAAATACCCGCTTCTTTTTTAATCGTATATAAAGTACGCCTATACTTTTCATTTTCATCACCGTTATCTGCTAAGTTTTCAACCAAATTCATACTTTCCATTTCAGAAATAATTTTAAACCCTGCAGTTTTCGATAACTTAAGTTCTTTGGCAATGTGTGTTGCCGATAGTTTTTTTGTATATAGTAATCTTAAAATTGATTCTATATTTCTTTCTCTAATTCCTGTGTTTTTAACACCTTTTGCTGTCATGGTTAATCTCCCCTAATTTAAAATTTGTGTATGAAGGGGTGTAGGTTATACACCCCATATACACTGACTTAATTTATGCTTGTTTTTTTAATGTTGGAATGCCATTTTCTGGAATATCCCAAATTTCTGTATCAAATGCTGCGTAGGTTGTAGCTAAGTTGAAGTCTGCATCACTAATAATGTGTGTACCATCATCTTTAACTGCACCTAATGCAATTAAGTTATCTGTTTTAAGCGTATCTTCATTTGCAAATACATTTTCTAAAGTACCTGTGTTTGTTGCAAGTAAACCAACAACTTCAGGTCCACCGTCAGATACTACTTCGCTTAAGACAATAATATTTTTCAATAGACCGTGGTTATGTTCTACAAGTACACCACCGTTTGAACCATAGACGTATAGTTTGATTTCAACGACGACATCTTGAACAGTACCTTCGTTCACAGCCACCAAACCACCGGACCATGCACTGGCTTCAACGTAACCTTTAAAGTGTGTGTTTTTAATAACGCCATCTGAACCAATGTATCCAAAGAACCCTTTGTTCCATCCACTACCAGGCATGTTAATACCAGAAATTTTGTACCCTTGTCCATCAAATACGCCTGTAAATGGAACGCCTACTACACCTTCATCTTCATTTGGTGCAATACCTACAGCAGTCCAATCAGCAGTTAATTCAATGTCATTGGTTAAAACAAATGTTTTGCTTAAGTTTTCAGGATCTGTTTGTCCTGCTAATAAATTTAATAACTCTGTTTCATTTGAAATATAGACTGTGTCATCAACAATTGGTGGGTTATAAACCACTTCAAATGTTTTTTCTGCAGCAAGTTCTGTACCTTCAATTGAAGCTACAACGGTGAATGAGAAGTTTGCTGCAACAGCATCTAGATTAAATGTGACTAAACCATCTGCATCAATTGTGACACCATTAACACTTTCTTTAAGTGCATAAAGAACCACTTCATCACCAGCTGGATTGATTACTTCAGCTTCAATTTGAAGTGAATCATCAACTTCTAGATCTAATGATGTGTTTGTATTTTTAATTGTAATGTTAACTTCTAATTCGATTTCAGGTGGTGTGAATCCTTCATGTTTTAATAATGGATATGTGCCATCAGCAACATACCAAACATCTGTATCAAATGCTGCCCAAGTAGATGCTAGTTTCATATCTACTGTTGGTAACATGTATGCAGGAGATGTAGATGGTGCAAATGCAATATAGTTTTGTGTGCCTAATGTTTGATAATCACCATATACTTCTTCCATAGAACCTTCATTAGCTGCAACTAAGCCAGCTGAACGCCCTTGTGTAGGAAGTTTTTCGTCGTTTGAGACTTTACCGATACCATATGCATATCGAATAAGTCCTCTATTCACGGATACAATCGAACCAGCAGAATCGCCAAAAACGTGAACAGTAACATTAGAAATAACATTTTCTAATACACCTTCGTTAGTACCAGCGATACCACCAGACCATCCGTTTGCTACTACACTACCTTCAAAAGCAGTATTTTTAACAATCGCTGAAGGTCCAATTTGTGCAAAGAATCCTGCGTTAAATAATGGTTCTTCTGAAGATATCTCAATACCACTGATTGTAAAACCTTGTCCATCAAATACACCTGTAAATGGTGTTCCAAGTACAACATCTCCATTTTCAAGTTCTAAATCAGCAACACCGATTGGCTCCCATGGAGCGGTCAGTTCGATATCATTTGTTAAAACATATGATTTACCTAATCCACCTTCAGCTGTATTGATTGCTCGTAGTTCAGCTTCGGTCGAAATCTCAACAACATCGCCACCTTCATTTAAAACTTTAAGTTTGATAGTTGTTTGAACTGTTGGATCATAAATTGATTTTGCAATGACTGTAAACTCAGTACCATCAGCTACAGCTTGTCCAATTGTTAATTTATTACCGCTAATGGAAACCCCTTCGACAATGCCTTGAATTGAAAAAGTCATTTGCTGATCAGAGCCTTCAGGCAAAGCAACAGCGACTAATGTATGTTCACCAGGCGTCAGTGTTGTTTCGTCCATACGAAACTCAATAGACTCAACATCTGGTGCAATAATTGGGCCGTTATCTTCAGGTGTACAAGCAACTAACACTACTGATAATAACAACATCAATATTGTAATTGTTCTTTTCATTAATACTCCTCCTTTGTACGATACGTACATTCTTTTATATTTTTTAATTAACCTTTAAGTCCACCTGCAACCATGTTTTCCATAATTGTATTTCTAAATGCTATAAATACACCTAGAATTGGAATAATAGAAATAATCATTGTTGCAAACATTTCTGCATAAGCACCTTGAGATACCATCGTTTGTGTTAAGTACCTAATACCTACTGCAAGTGTTGGATAATTCTTTAAATAAATTGACGGTGTAATGTAATCATTCCATATACCAATACCATAAATGATTGCTAGTGAAATCATAATTGGTTTTGCCATTGGTAACATAATCTTTATAAAGACTTGGAAATCCGATGCCCCATCGACAAATGCAGCTTCTGCATAGGTTGGTGAAATGTTTTTAAAGTAGCCATGCATAATAAAGAATGTGAATCCAAATGATCCTGAATACAATACCAGAATCCCTGGAATTGTATTATATAAATTTAAGTTTTGCATCAACCTAAATTGTGCTGGTAATGTACCTACAATTGGCATAATTAAAGTAAATAATGCAACACTATATAATAAGCTTCTACCAACAAACTTATATCTTGCAATGACGTATGCTGCCATTGCAGATAACATCGTATTGATGACTGTAGCTGCAAGTGTAATTAGAACACTTAACAAAAACATATGCACAATATTAAATGAGCCTACTGCAGTATTCATATTGTAATTTAATACGTTCACGTAGTTCCTAAAACTAAAACTCTGTGGTAATGCCCAAATATTGGTGAAAAACTCTTGGTTGGTTTTAAACGAGTTGACTAACATCCATGCAAATGGAAAGATCAGTGTAAATGCATAGATTGAAAATAATCCAAATATAACCCATAATGCAACTTTAGCAGGTGTTGAATAAAATCGATGTGCTCTCATTAGTAATCAACCTCCGCATAAAATTTACTTAATGTATTTCTTGTGAGTAATATAATTGGCAGTCCAATTAACGACAAGATAAGACCAAAGGTTGCCATGTATGCAATATTTTCATTTTGTAAAACTGAATTATATATTGCCAAAGCAATCGTATTTGTATCAGGACTAGTTGGCGTTAAGAAAAGTGGTTGTAATAGTGCTGTAAACACCGATGTCATTCCTAATACAAACGTTGTAACAACTGTTGGCCATATAAGTGGTACTACAATTGTTCTAAATTCTCTAAAGAATCCAATACCTTCTAATTGACCATACTCCATTAATTCTTCAGGAATACGTGCAATTGCAGCAGTCATTAAAATAATATTAAATCCTAATCCTACCCAGATACCATAAACAAATATCATAATTTGGTTGGTTGGATAACTACCAAACCAAGAAGGTACAATGACATTACTATCAAACATTCCAAAGAACCATTTATAAATATCATTGACTGGTCCTAAGTTTGAGTCAAAGGTAAATGAAAATGCCATCGTCATAACAACTATCGGTAAAATAGATGGTAAGAAATACACGACTCTAAAAAATCCTGATAGTGGTACTTTCTTAAATAAGAAATATGAAAATGCCATAGATAGCGGTAAAATGATTAAACTATTAACCGGCATATAAAACAGTGAGTTAATAATGGTTCTTCTTGTCCATGGGTCATTAAAGACACGATCAAAGAACATACCGTAGTTATCAAAACCACTATAAATATATTTACCTTCTGACCATGAAAACTTTTGAAATGTTAATAAAATGGTATCGAAGTTGACATACCCAAAGAACAGTATGAACTGTAATACTGGATATGCCAACATAAGTATAATAAATATACGTTGTTTAGTCTTTTTCTTTAATGGAGTTTTTTTCTTTGTTTCAATACCTTTTTCCACTTTTTATTACCCTGCTATTTCTGATTGCCATTTATCCCAATTTGCACTTATATGTTCATAGCTATCAACAAATATGCCGCGTACGTTATATTCGTTGCCTGCTGCCAACCATGCTTCTGGGTTTGTTAGGTAATCACGATTATTATAATGATTAAATAATGTTGCATAGTATTGTAGGTTTTGTGGTGGCCATTCTAATCCAACCTTACCTTCTAATACCATTAATGAGTTACTGTATAAGTTGAATTTATCACTATTTTGATTAATTTCAATAATAGATTTAGAAAACTCTGATAAGTTTTCATCATTTAAATCAACTGTGTCATAATTCATTGCTAGTAAAACACCATTTGTTTTTTCTGTAAATGTTGCAATACTAGAATCTTTTGCTAAGAATAGTAAGAATTTTTTAGCCAATTCTTTATTTGGTGCTTTTGCCGGAATAATAATTGAATCCCCTGCACCGACTGTATAGTTCACACGAATTGGATTGCCATTTTCATCTTTTTTAGCATCTTTCATAAATGGAGCTGGCATCATACGCATTTCCATAATATCAGGATTAATATTGGCAAACATTTCACTTTCTAACCATTGAGCGTTTGGTATCATTGCTGCATAACCATTTAAAAAGTCCATTTGTGCAGCCATATATTGTTTACCTACTGAATCTTCAACTGAATATAATGGATTTTTAGCAACTAAATCTGCCCATGCCTCTAATGCTTTATAATGTCCTTCATTGTTATCAGGATTAAATATTTCACTTGATTCTGCTTTTACATAATCTTCAAAGAATTCTGTACCATTTATTTGAGCCCACCAGTCAAACACTAAGTAGTCCCAATAATAAGTTTCTTGACTCCATACAAATGGTTTAATCGTTGCAGCATTTGGTTTCATATCTGTTGGGTCGACTTTAATCTTAGCTTCATAAATAGTTTTTGCTAATTCAACTAACTCTTCATAAGTTTCAGGAACTTCCCATCCATGCTCTCTAAACATTTTAGCGTTATAGACAATACCACCTACACCATTGGTCCATGGTAATTTATAATACTTACCATTAAAGGATGCTGTTTGTAGTAAGCTTTGATCAATTTTATCAATGAGCTTAACACCATTTTCAACTTCTTGTTGCATTAGATCATCTAATGGTTCAATGTATCCTTGAACAGCTAAAAACTCCCAATTGATACCATGAGAAAAGAAAATGTCATCAGGAGAACCATTTTGTAATCTGTTCGGAATATCAGATGCTAAATCTGGGTTTGCTTCGATGGTGACTGTTACACCCGGATTTTCCGCTTCAAACTCTCTTGCAAGTGTGTTAATCCACACTTGGCCATAGCCACCCAAATATACTGAAATCTTTAGACTATTTGGATCACTTGTTGTACATGATGCAAGCAATAATGAGCTGATTGCGATCAATGTCATAAATATTTTTTTCATTTGCATTACCTCTTCCAAGTTAATTTAGTTTACTTTATGTTTAGTATACCACAGTACGAAATCGTTTACAAGTGTTTTTGTCCATTGTTATAGTAATCCAAGATTACTTTATCAAATAATTAATTTTTTGCTTTTTTTCTTTTATTATAAACCAAATATGTTACGAATGTTAACTATTTAATGAACCCTATATACCTTATCGATAAATATAAATAAGGAAGGCTTCAAGTATCTCTATAGTTATAAACTAACTATAATTAATCCTATTGAAAAACAATGATATCAATTAAGTAAAATACTCAGTTTATTAATCATTCTTTACTTTTATTACATGAATTAACCCACAACGAACTAAGAAGCGTTTTCTTTGTATGAAAACGCCTCTATCGTTATTGACTTAACCACTTATTTTATTTGTTTGTGTCTTATGTATGACTTTACACTTATGTTTAAAAAGTCCTACAAAATCTATTGGTTCCTAGGTTTAATTTTATTAATTGTTATTTTTTATGCATATAATTTCATGTTTGTAACTATCAATCTTAAATTTCCACTAAACGCAGTATCAGGGATTGCTACTACAATCACCCTAACGTATAATGCTTCGTTGCTTTCATTAGGTACAGATACCTCATATGTATTTATGGTGTCATTTGCTTTAATCCATTCAGGTTTTAGATCTTTAACAGTAGTCCAATTCACACCGTCATTAGACACTTGAACGTCTATGGATTGTGCAATTTCATCCATATTATTTGTAGCATCTAGACCCCAGTTACCGATCGATATTTCAATCTTTTTAAGTCCAGTCACTTTAAAGCCTGTATAGATATATGGACTAATATTTTGTTGATTGTTTGGAGACTCTAAAATAAATCCACGTAAGGTTGAATTCCTTTCGCCTATTTTGCTATGTTCTCTCCAGAAACTATATGGTGTATCATTGACTAAGTTGGTAGAAAATGACTCCCTTAAGGCTAAACTCACATTATTTGGCATATCAGTTGCGTTTGTAAAATCAAATTCATATTGTAATTCGGGGTCTTCTTCTGTATTTTCTACGACTGTATTATAAATAACTGGTTGTACATTACCTTGATCATCTGCAAAAACAGCATACGCTCTTACATTTGTGAAACTATCACTTTCAACACTAACTAAGTATTCATTTGTTTCATTATTTTGAGATTTACTAGCATACTTTATAACATTGATACCATCCACATCATCAAGTGTCTTATTAACTTCGGTATTTGAAAAGATAAAACCTTTTTCTATAAGATCAAATCCATCTTCTAAGTTTACTTGTGACATATATGAATCATAACCTTCTCTTAATGCTAATTTATCATGTAAGTAAATTATTGGTGTTTTGTTCACCTCTTCATCATAGACAGCTTCCAATACCATATCTTTTAAAACTGTAAATGTGAAAGTTTCGTCATAACTAATGATTCTTTTGTCATTATCATTAATAACGTGCAACCAATAAGAAAACGATGTGTTTGTCGCACTAACAGTGGCAATTTCGTTATATGCATAATTACCATCACCTAATTCACTTTGTCCTAGTATCTCTACTGTAAAAATATCTGTAGATACTTTCTGATAAACAGCTGTTAAAACGCTATCTTCCTCAATCAAGCCATTCTGATTCCATGATTCAAATGAATACCCCGGTTTAGATAATGCTTGTATATCTGGTTCAACAGGTTCAAACGGTTCTTTTTGATATTCATGGTCTAAATAAAATCCATTTGTATCAACAAATAATACGGCTATATCATCTGATTGCTTTGTTGCTAGAATTATGTATGTTGAAGGACTTACTACAAATTGGTGATTTTGGTCCTTAATCATTTCTCCTTCGTATACATAAAAAGCAAATACTTCGCCTTCTTTTAATAGTCCAGATGGATCAATACTAATATTTGACCCGTATAGACCATTAAACTCAGCTTCGGCGGTTAAACCATCTGGGCTAACAACATGAACCCTTATATTTGATTCTGTCTCAATAGCACTTGTTTGAGGGGTTATATGTATAACCCCAATTAATATTGTGAGTATCAATGTGCATAAGATACTAAGCTTTTTCATTACGATAACCATCCCCATATTTCTTCGTTTGACGCAACACCACTTGTTGCAATAGAATCTTTCACTTCAAACTCTGTAACTTCTATGTTTGGTGCCATATATTCTTTTTTTGTCTCCATTATATTTCTCCTCTTTTATTATTTTTATTTACTTATTCTTTAACAAAGAACTTTATATTTGTAACTATCAATCTTAAATTTCCACTAAACACAGTATCAGGGATTGCTACTACAATCACCCTAACGTACAATGCTTCGTTGCTTTCATTAGGTACAGATACCTCATATGTATTTATGGTGTCATTTGCTTTAATCCATTCAGGTTTTAGATCTTTAACAGTAGTCCAATTCACACCGTCATTAGACACTTGAACGTCTATGGATTGTGCAATTTCATCCATATTATTTGTAGCATCTAGACCCCAGTTACCGATCGATATTTCAATCTTTTTAAGTCCAGTCACTTTAAAGCCTGTATAGATATATGGACTAATATTTTGTTGATTGTTTGGAGACTCTAAAATAAATCCACGTAAGGTTGAATTCCTTTCGCCTATTTTGCTATGTTCTCTCCAGAAACTATATGGTGTATCATTGACTAAGTTGGTAGAAAATGACTCCCTTAAGGCTAAACTCACATTATTTGGCATATCAGTTGCGTTTGTAAAATCAAATTCATACATAAGTGCAGGTTTGGCATTCAATTCAAATTCAAATACCCTTATAAATTCAAAGCCTTCTATCATCATAGTTGCTTGTAGACTAACTGTTACTGTCCCTTCTATTGGTACATCAATCATTCCTGTTTCCAAATTAATTAGCTGATTGTTTGGATTGTTTTGGTCTTCATAAGACCAATTGACACTTGTGTTAACAATGATTGGATAAAGTTCGATTTGCCCTTCTTCGTTAAAGGATTGTTGATATGATAAATCAAAAAATAGATTATATGCTATCGATAATTTTTCATCTAACTTATCCATTGTTGTTATATCCATTAAAACCAAAATCGGTTCATCATCTGCCCAGCTAACTAAAATGTTTTCGCTATTGATCATATCTCCTACATTTAAAATCATCTCTAAATCGGTATTCCAAGTAAGTTGAATTGTACTATCATCATTCGGATTCAGTGGTGATAAGATTGCATAATTGTCACTTGAATCTATAACAATCATTGTGTCTAAATTCACAAGCATACTTTGAAACGGAAGTAGGTTTTCGCGGTCTAATTTAATATCCACAAGATTTATACTTGAAGGCAATGTGCCCGCTTCCTCTGTTAGGATAATATAATCTGAAATCAAATCTAACCCGTTCATTTCATCTTTTACCCCTACAATAGTAACCAAGTTTCCGACAAGTGGTTTAGAATCACCTAAGTGGTTTCTTAATGCAATACCCGCACTTTCGGTTAGGATTATATCGAATTCATCATCCATCGAACCCACATAAATACCTTCTACTTTAACTACCGTTCCAACTGATAATTGTTTTGCCTCTATTGGCGTTGATAACTCTACTTCACCTACAACAATACTGTAGGTAATGGTGAGTGATTCTTGACCACTTTTAAATGTTACATCAAGTATTAAAACTTTAGGTGTTGCTGGTATTGTAATCACACCAGTGACAGGATCTAAAATAGTTTCATCAGATGAAATCCATGAAATCGTTGAACCAAATTTTGCTGTATACGCCAAATTTAAATCTATAGCTTCTTTGATCTCTTTAGGTATATGAAATGCCATGGCATCTGCTTGAATTATTTGTAAATCTGTCATTTGACCATATTCAATTTCATTTAATACATCCGAAAAAATAAACGTCATTGCCTTAAGTTCTTGATCATAGCCGGATATTACACCTTTTATGACAACTTCAAAACCTATATAAGATTTTAATGTGTTGTAATGCGTTGCATCTACATCAAATACAAATCCGTGATTTAATGATAGATTATTATCATTCCATTTTAAGTCATCACCTTTGAGATTGGATATAATTAAACGACCAGATTCATGTGCTTGTATCGTTCCGATAAGTTGCACGTACTTCGGTTCATAATGCCCAAGTGTGACATTTCCGTTAATGATATCTAATAGATTGTTATCATTAAGTGTTGTGACATAGCTTTCGATATCATCTATTTCTAATAAAGTTGGAACATTACCAGAACCACTTGATTCATTAAAGGTTGCTTCAATTAATTGCCATTGGCCATTATCCCAATCTAATAAACCTTCCACATCATAAGTGTTCAACATATCCAACTGTTCACTACTTTCGTATTTAACACGCATAACACCCGAACCATCAAAAATGAATATCCATTTGTTGCTTCTATCAAACACTGATACTCCATCTAATTTGATGGTTAGCTTTTTGTCATTGTCACTTGATACATAAAGTGGATCGTTCAGTAGATAAACATCTGAAATCTTTGATACAACTGGAGCGTCCTTAGCAAGTACTACAATTGTAAAATTGCTGTCTTTCGTATAAGTTTCTCCTGTTTTATTGTCTTCATAAAATAATTTTAACTCTATGGTTACATTTATATTATCTTCATTAAATTCAGGTCTATGAATGATGACATCGATATAATTTTCATCACTGTTTGGTGTACCAAAAACCACGGATGGATCGAGCGAGGCCCATGTGATTACCACACCGTTATCCAATTTGATTGGTACTGTAAACCCTTCTACAAACTCATCCTTGTCTTTTATGATTTCCTCAATGCTTAATAATGATTCATCTAGTATCACATTAGGGTCTTTATCTTCTATTGTAGGTCCACACCCTACGAGTATTAAAGTTACAAATAATATAAGACTTTTTGTTATTTTTTTTAACATGCTATATCCTTCCTTTAGCTTATTGCCGGTATTTGTATTTCAGTTGTATTAAAATCGTAAAATTTCATAAAAATAATCATTTCAAAGTTTTCGATATTTAGGCGATATGAAATGGTTGAAAGCATCTCATCTTTTATTTCGAGACTTAATTCTTTTAAATTAAACCAGTCGTATGATTGTGAAAAATATGAATCTAAAACACCTAAGTAGGTCGGCTTTAATGTATAAACATTATCAACAATATCAAACATTTCATCTTTAAAATCATTATAGATTGGCAAGCTTTCTTCTGCCGGTCCTAAAGTTTTTGTCCAAATTTCACCGTGTCTACTATAAGTCGTTGTCAAATCTCCTTCATTTACATATATTTCAAAGTCATTAAAATCTTCATAGGATGCTATATGATCATCTATTTTTATATAAACAGTTTCAGTGCCGCGATTCACTAACGTTATATCTATTTTTACTGAATGGTTATTTTCTTTTTTAATTTTCTCTATCATCAAATCTACCTTGTCTATGATTTCATTTGGATTCGGATCGATTATGATTGGCGGATCTTTGTCTATCCCATTACAAGATGCCATAAAAATTATGAATACTAACGACATAAATGTTATTATTTTTTTCATATCATATTCCCCCCCCAACTTGTCCAATAGCTGTTCTTTTCAATAACTCAAGCATCCTTTGCATTTGCCAGTCGTGTATTCTATAGACATATTCATGCGTAAACTCAGATGCCTTATGTTCTTTACTACCTTTAACCTTTACTTTGATATAGTTATCACCAATAATAAGACCTGTCAATTTGACAATATTACTATTTGTTTCAATAGAAATACCGTTAATAACGATCTCATATTGATCGTATTGTTTACTCAAATCAAAATATAGTATGTGATTGTAATCAATATAAATATCGTTTAAGGTAGGTATATTTGGTCTTACATCCGGAAAGTCTATTTCTAGTGGCTTGTTTGGCAACTTACCTTTGACTAATAAATATCCATTGGATATGGCACGAATATTTCCATCTGATAACTCATTTAGTACATCAAATCTTTCTAAAACACTGCCTCTGACGGTTTCATTTCTTAGCATTACAATAGACGAACCACCGCCATCAAAGTTATACGCACTTACAGCACCATAACCTTTCATAATATGAGCTAACTCCATTAAGTCAACACCATCTTTACCATTGTTCGGATTTCGACCGTCAACGACCACCACAAACGGATCTCCCGCTTCGTTAATACCGACAGCTGTTCTAGGGTGTTGTCCGATTACTGTATTGGAACTAGACCCTTTCACATCAATTTGACTTTCAGTCACCAATGAATAAGATGCATGTGTACCTATCCCATATCGGACATCTTCAAATCCTGGTATATATGCTTGAAACACTATGATGTCTCCCAATTCAATCATGGAATTAATAGCATCAGAGACCACAACAAACGACTTATCGGGCACATTTATAAATCCGCCACTTGTGACAACACCTTTTGCATATCTATAATAATCATTATCCATAATCGTTCTATTTGCGGGGGATTTTAAATCAATTCCTTTTACTAATATTGGGTCCAACCAACTATATATTTCTTTATCATAATTATCAAAAAATATGGATGTCTTAAAACCTGACAAAATATCTCTATTTATATTTTCAATTCGTTCTCTATATTTGATTTCATTATCTGAATTATAAACAATAATCTCATACCCATCCAGATGAACATCCAAAAATGAAACAGATCCATCTGTATGGGACGCCAAAATTGTTGAGTTAGGTGATGTCATTGGTTGCAAAACCTGATATTCATCAATCGTTGTATTTCTAGATTCACCAGTTTCATTAATATGAAAAAAACCACCATTAAAACCCGCAATAACTTCCATGTTTGGATTGTTTAACTCATAATGATAAATCATTTGATCTAGACCCATCATTCCGTAGCCAAAATTACCATAAGCATTGACACCAACCATATGAAAATCTTCATTTTGGCTTAAATTAAAATTGACATAATTATATACTTGATTTGAAGTTCGACCATTTAAAGAAAGTTCTCCTTTTACATATTCATGATCCACTCCATGAATGGTATTTGTCTGTTTATCTTTCACTTCAAATGAATAATTAGCATTCGCAAATGAGTGCAAATTATTAGATACGATAAATACCATAAATATGGCTACTATTAAACTAAGTATTTTTTTCATAAATGATATGACACACCTTTCTAAAGTTTAACTGCTTGATTTTCATACAAGAGGTTTTTTTAATCTTGGAAACTCGCCGTTTACAAGGTTCCAAATGTTAGAATCAAAGTTTAGCCATGTTGTCAAATCGTTCATGGCTGCTGTATCCAACATAAATTGATTATCAGTCGTGGGCTCAAAGGCTATATAGTTGTTTGTGGTCATTAAATCCTTGTTGCCATAGACTTCTATTAGCGAACCTTCGTTAGCTGCTACTAATCCTGTAGATCTCGGTTCGTTATTGTCTAATCCACTTGTCACAATTCCAATACTATATACATACTGTATAGTCCCTCTATTCACACCGACTAAAGCACCAGCAGAAACACCAGACACTTTTACATCTATTTTTGAAATAACATTTTGTATAGTACCTAAATTAATACCTGCAATACCTCCACTCCAACCACGCGCTTCCACACTTCCTTCTAGTTCAATATTTTCCAAAACACCGTTTTGACCTATTTGAGCAATAAACCCAACATTATATGTACCGTTGTTAATTTCAATGTTACTAATTTTGTACCCGTTACCATTTAAAGTACCACCAAAATATGTACCGGTGATAATTTGACCTTCATCATCTTCGAAATCTGCTTGGCCTAGTGGAATCCAAGGTTTAACTAGCACTATATCATTTACTAATATGTATGATTTGTTTAAACTCTCTTGATTTTTTCCAATAGCTCGTAGTTCATCCTCAGTATTAATTTCAATAACTTCATCTATCTTATTAGAAACAATGAGTTCAATGACATCTCTTTTTGTATGATCCATATTCGAATAAACAACAATATTGAAAATCGTTAAATGTAATGCATCCGCCGTAATAATAAGTCTGTCTCCATCAATCAAGATACCCCGATGATAACCGGCGATTTCAAAGGACACATCATTGTTTGCAGTAGACGGAAACACGTTTGCTTTCAGTTTATATTCACCCGGTTCTAGTTCTTTAACTTCAAAATCAAACTCAACATCTAAAACCTTGGCTACATCCGGTTTATTTCCAGTTCCATTTTCATCATCAGAATCTGGTGATTTCGATTGACATGCAACCATATTTAAAAGTAATAAAACAAAAAGTGCAATGAAAATTTTTTTCATGATTCTCCCTTTCATAAGTAATTTTAGTTTACTTTATTGTAAGTATAACATAAGATGAAATCGTTTACAAGTAAATACATTAACAAAATAGTAACCTTAATTGATTTATCTATTTATTTCGTAAACTTAATGGTCGGTGAGGAACTAATGCTTCTATTTACTAATTTATTCGGTTAAATTTATTCAATAAGATCGAACAATCTTGTCAAACAAATGGAATATGTACCATTTGTTAACATCTGAACGGTTTGGCAAGAACAAAAGTGAATTTCATTTAAGTTAGAGACAAAACATTTTGTCTCATTTCTTTTTTTGATTTATACTTATATTATGAAACCATTTTATAAATCTAGTGATTATTCAAACATTTCTAAAATCACACTTTCACGTCATGGCATTAATTCTATAGATAATCACACCAACCTAATAAATAACTTAAAGGTCAACCGTTCTGATAGTAGAAAACCTCAGTCGCTATTTAGAACATATTGGCCTTCATTAAAACCTTTAATCCTTGATAGACTAAGACCGTCCATTATTTCTAATGTTGAAGCGATGATTAAATGCCATAAATTATATTATGGTTACCTTTTTTATGAATGTAACAAGTGTGATAAGTTTCATATTATAGACATATCCTGTCATTCTAGGTTTTGTCCATCATGTAACAATAAGTACCGTGCAGCAAGAACATTAGAAATGCAAAAGAAACTTGCTCAACCTACTTTTTAAAGTCATAAATAGTTCTGTTACGATGTTAATTCAAGATTCTAAGAAAGGAAAGCGTGATCACTGGTTCCAAGGTTTGATTACTTCCACTTTAACCGTTTAAGGCGTCTGAAAACTTCGGTTTCTTTGGATATACCGGAGAAAACGGTGTGGTACAAAACTTGATTTTAGATACAAACGGTATTCTATATACCGGTACGAACTATGCAGTCGTTGCACAATATAACTATGGTACGATTCAAAATGTCATGACCTTTGGAGAAATTAGAAATACCGTAGGTACTCGATATGTTTCAGGCTTTATTAGACAAAACAATCGTGTTATTAAAAACGCTATCGCAAGTGTCATCATTAGCCATGATGAAACGGATCGTGTTCGCGGTGCATTTGCAGTAAGTACCAGTGGTACAGGTAGCTTTGAAAATGCCATCTACAATGCTGAAGTTGCTGGTTCTAGTCAAATGGATAATTTATCTACTGGGCCATTAAAATTTTATCCGAGTGGTTCAAATAACAACTACATTGTTGATTATGATACCAATTACTTTAAAGATGCATCAAACTTTGAAGATTGGGATTCAAGTATATGGCTTATTGTTGATGGTGAACACATCATTTTACAACCAAACATAACTCAATAACCTAAGTAAACTACAACATAAAAGCACTACTTTTGATTGCATGTTGTATGCAACCATCAAAGTAGTGCTTTTTATTTTATTACACTTTTCCAACGTTCATATAATTAATAAACTGCTTTCAATAATCCATCCTCAAACAATCAAAATCTTAATAGATGACTGGATGGTATATTTGATTCTTGAATAATGTATGCCTGAAACTTTGAAGTTCTCTATTTTATTCTTCTTGCTTAGAATTCTCTTTCTTTTGGGAACTTCCTTTAACAAATTCTGTGACACGGCTTTTAACTTTACTAATACCTTTGTTGATATCTTCATTCAGCTTATGTTGAGCATTTCTTTTAAAAATTAAAATCACACTAAACTTATAACCACTCAAAGCCCCTTCAAAATCCCAACCGTTTTTAGCTTCATCATTCAGCATATCTTCGATGAGTATTGCACGCTGGTCAAGATCTTTAACATTTTTTATCACTCTAGTTTTATACATCTTATTATCCACCTTTCATGTTAGGATACTTTCATTATACAATAATTTTTAATGTCCTTATAAAAATTAAAAAAGATGTACTCCGATTGTGAGTACATCTTTATCTATGATTAATTGTCGTTACTTTCTTTTAAATCAACGATTGCCGCTTCTGATGTAATGAGTAAGGATGCAATAGAGCTTGCATTTAAAATAGCATTTCTAGTCACCCTTGTTGGGTCAATAATACCTGCTTTAAATAGATCTACCCATGCACCTGATTTTGCATCAAAACCATGATTTTTCTTTTGAGTTTTTTGTTTTTCAACAATACTTTGGCCATCAAATCCAGCGTTTTCTGCAATTTGGTATAACGGTACGGTTAAGCTATCCATCACAGCACGCATACCTTTGTTGATGTCATCATTACTATCACCAATTAAGGTTTGTAGTTCTTCTTTAATTTCTGCTAAAACTGCACCTGCACCAATGACAACCCCTTCTGCAACTGCAGCTTTTGTTGCATTTAATGCATCTTCAATACGTAATTTCTTTTCTTTTAATTCACTTTCAGTTGCAGCACCAACTTTAATCACTGCCACACCACCTGCAAGTTTTGCGACACGTTCTTGTAGTTTTTCTTTATCAAAACTTGAAGTTGATCTTTCAATTTCAGCATTTAATGTTTCAATGCGTTTTTCAATTGCTTCTTTATTTGGATTAGACATAATTAAGGTTGTTTGATCTTTTTTAATAATTGCTTTAGATACAACACCTAAATCATCTAATGTAACGTCTGCTAATTTCATGCTTAAGTCTTTTGCAATAAACTTAGCACCGGTTAAGATAGCAATATCTTCTAACATATCTTTTTGATTATCACCAAAGCCTGGTGCTTTCGTTGGTATGACGTTAAATGCCCCTCGTAGCTTGTTGACAATTAATGTTGAAGTAACTTCATTTTCTAAGTCTTCTGCAATTAATAATAACGGTTTATTGGTTTGCATAACCTTTTCTAATAAAGGTAGTATTTCTTGAATTGTATTTATCTTGTGATCTGTTGTTAATACGTATGCATCTTCTAGTTCAACAGTCATGGTTTCTCTATCCGATACAAAATATGGAGAAATATAACCTTTATCATATTGCATACCTTCAACGATCTCTAGCTCTGTTTCAAATCCACTGGATTCATCGACTGTAATAATACCGTTTTTAGTGACTTTATCCATGGCATCAGCAATGAGTTTACCAATCGTTCTATCACCTGCTGAAATCGCTGCAACGTTTTCTATTTCTTCCTTCGTTTTTAGTTCAGTTGTTTTTTCTTTAATCTTTTGAGCAACAACATCACCAGCTTTTAAAATACCTTCACGCACTTGAACTGGGTTTGCACCATGCTCTACTGCTTTAAAGCCTTTTTGAATGATGGATTGTGCAAGAACTGTTGCAGTTGTTGTACCATCCCCTGCTTCTTCATTAGTTTTATTGGCTACTTCATAAACAAGTTTTGCGCCCATATTTTCATATGGATCTTTTAATTCAATTTCTTTTGCTATGGTTACACCATCATTTGTAATAAGTGGTGAACCAAATGATTTTTCTAAGATGACATTACGACCCTTTGGTCCTAATGTAATTTTAACTGTATTTGCTAGTTTATTTACACCAGAGATAATAGACTCTTTTGCTTGTGCACCATATTTAATTTCTTTACTCATAAAATATACACTCCTTTGCCTAAATTTGATTAGTCTTCATAAATAGCTAAAATATCTTCAGCTTTGATGATGAGATACTCTTCATCTTTAAACTTAGTTTTTGTGCCACTATAAGATTGATACACCACTTTATCATCTACTTTAATATCTTCAACCTTCGGTCCAATAGCAACCACTTTCCCCATTGATTGCTTATCTTTAGCCTCTGTGGTTAAAATAATTCCGGAAGCTGTTTTTTCTTCCTCTTTAATGTAGGATAAAATGACATGATCACTTAATGGTTTTAGCATATAATGTACCTCCTGTTTTTAGTGTTTTGGCACTCTGTGTGTTTAAGTGCCACCTAAGTATATTATATTTATTTTTTTTTGTTTGTCAACTATCTGATATTAAATTGTTGTAAAATTTATAGATTCCTTTATAAAGCCAGATAGTGGTTATTTACATAACAAAAAAGGTATACACTTAAAGTGTATACCTAGTTAGACTTGATTTAAATTTTCATTTAGAATCTATTGTTTTATCATCGCTATTTTTAGCTTGTTTGGTCAGTTTACCCGATGCATAACCTGCAAGTAATGATGTCAAGTCAATGCTGGTTGCTTCTTGAACAGATGATAATATTTGAGTAGAACTATTGACGATATCACCGACTAGTTTTGTGTTATTGCCATCACCATACATTGTGATCTTATCAACCTTAGTTAGTGGTGTTGCAGCAGCACCAACTATCTTAGGTAAAACATCTGAATTTAAGATAAGTTCTAAGACTGCAGCATCTTCCATTAACTTCATCGCTTCTGCCTTCTTTTCAATGGCTTCTGCTTTTCTTGCTTTTTCAATATGTTTAGCTTTGGCTTCTTTCGTACGAATATATATATTTGCTAATGCTTTTTGTTCTGCCGCATAACGCTTAGCATCTGCATCTTTTTTAACAATATTTATCATTATTATCTTATACATTTTTAACAAAAAAATATAGCCATATATGAAATAGGCCATATTTTATAGTTGAATACATATTTAATTTGGTGTCTTTATAAACGTTTTTTAATAAAGTTAAGCAATGCTATGAAGACAATCGCACCTAAAATGGAAACAAAAAATCCTGGCCAAGATATGTTGGTTGTTGTAAAGCTTTTAAATCCACTTGCTGCCCAGCCACCTAAAAATGATCCCATAATACCTACAATGATATCTCCAATTAAGCCCCGCTTATCTTTAGTAATCCAACCTGCAACAATGCCAATGACAGCACCAAATAAAATCCAAATGAGTAAATTCATACTTTATCTCCTATTCTTAATTTATATATTTATTATACATGACTTATGTGCGAATCACTTAAATTAGATTTATTTGTTAGCATTTGTATGACAATGTCAAAGATTTTAATACCTGCTTCAACAGAAATATTAAAAAATTCACGTCTTTTGGCTGCAGTATCTTTTCTCACCTTTGGGTTGATTTTATCAATTAATTCATGTATGCCTTTTTCAATGACTAGCGATTCACGCATAGACTGAGTTTCAATTGATTTTTCCAATTTAAATGGGAAGGGTACTGATGAATTATACAAATCGTTTAATATTTTTTCAATAGATTGTGTTCTGCCAATCTTTACCCAACCTGGCATGGATTCATTAGATACCAGGTATACATAATTTCTTTGAGGTTCATCAATTACAATATCAATATCTTTTTCTTTATCTACTAATTGATACTTGCCCCTGTCAATTCTTACAATAAAATCACGTTTAACTAAAACTTGAAGGGATTGCCTTATTTTTTCTTTAATAAAATTATTATCAGGATAAAAAGTAGAAAAATATTTACTGTATGCGTAAATTTCATCTAAGTAAAAACAATTATAGTTGAATTTTGTTTTTACCAACATATAAACTATATAGAGCCAACCATTCAGCCTTTCTTCTTTTTCCATATAATCTACCTCTAACATTTTAAATTATAATTATTCAGGTAAATTGCTTAAGAACCTTTCGATTAAATAGCGATGTCTTTCTTCTAAAAAGTTTTTATAGGTTATCTCATTGACACGGTTATCCAATACAAATTGAAGTTCATCTTGTGTTGGAAACTCCCATTTAATATGTTTTTCATCTAACCTATAAAATAAAAATTCATTTCTATACGCTTTATGATTTTCTGGAAGCAAATAATAATTTCCTAATGGACTAATTGGTACAAATCCAGAAATTTTAGACACAATTTTCTTAGGTATGATATATTGAAAAAAATACTTATTTTCTAAATTAAGGCCACTTTGATGCATTAAGTATGCATAAAACATTTTTGTATCTGCAGAAAAAGATTTTTGTGGGCTTCTCATCTGGTTGTCAATCCACTCATCTAGACTCAATCTCCAACTTTCCTTATCCACCGGTATTAAGTATCTATTTTGATCTAAATCAGACTTTACAATCTCATCTAAGGAATTATCACCGTGTCCCGACCAAAACGACTTGATACTATCATTTAAATATCTATACGGCATATATTTTTTAAATCTTTTTACATAGATTTCATTGTTGTGTTTTCTTGTTGCAGTTAAAGTTTTCACATCAAAGTCATAATTGATTTTAAACCAAGTATAAACAATAGAAAGTACTTGCGCTTCAATAAACTTATTATATGGTCCAATATAAGGTTTTAATATATCTTCAACTTCTTTATATACAATGAGAAGGATTCTTTTGAACCTTGTTAAGTTTGCAGGTGAAATATCTTGATTAATATACTTTTTTAATTTCGCCATATCTTTTAAGTGTTCACCCATAAATGTAATGAGTGTTGAAAAACCTAGTGAATCAACTGTATCATCTGCTCTAGATCTTTTAACAGCCGTTAATATTTTATTGTTATCCTTTAATATTTTTCCTAGTGCAAATGCATACTCATATAGTGATACTCTACCATCAGCAATAATTGAACCTTCAGTATATCCTTCAATATCCAGATCTGTATTTTCCATAATTGCTTGATAACGTCTTTCAACGCGTTGTGTAATGTCGCTTTCTACGCCAGATAACACTGTATCCTTCCATGAGGATGCAAAAACTTCATACTTAGAAAGCTTAGTACCACCTTGATTAAGTCGTTCAAAAATTTCAGGTAACTCAGCTTCACTACCTTCATAAATAATAACTGGAACATTTAAAGTATCAATCTGAATATATTTTATAAGGCTATATGCTAGTTTTTGTACAGTTCTAGCAACTTCTTCTTTAACTCTTGTACTCTCTATGAGTGTATATGTTTTAGATATTTCATTAGTCACTTGATCTACAAATATACTTATAATAAGTTCTGATGACTTTTTAATGACTTTCTTCATTGCTAGTAAGATATTTTCAGTAATATTTTCTTGTGAATCATTTGGATAGTCTTCGCTAATTAGCTGTCGGATCTTACTAATTTCCGGAAAATTTTCCTCATCAATTTCAATATAGTTAAATGGGTCATTTTCGTAATTTCTTAAAGTTGTAAACCTTTGAAGACCGTCAATAACGATATATTTACCACTTTTAACATGATTATAAAGCAGTAATGATCCAAATGGATTTCCCTCTAAAGCAGTTTTGATAAACTTCTTTTTTTGATCATCTTTCCATACCAAACTACGTTGAAAGTCAGGCATCAATATATGATCCTTTAATTGACCATATGTATAATCCCTAAATTTATATTTCATTCTCAATTTATTATCCCCCCCAATAATTTATCGATACCTTATTAGATCATTTTTTTATGATCTTGTCAATTATTATATTTTTTACAACAAAAAAGAGCTTTTAGCTCTTCGTTGTTACCTTAATTAAAGGTTTTATGCATAGCTTGTTCAATTAGCTCATCCAAAATATCCACATCATCATTACCTGTATAATATTCATATATATTATCTATGATACTTTGTAATTGTGGTTTTACAGTATCAGATATATCACCGAAGTTATTTTCATAATAAAGAATCACCTTATAGGCAATATATACTTCAGTGATATAACGATTATCATTTTCCAGTTGGTGCATCAGTTTTTTAGTATAATCTATTAAATCGTGTGCCATATCATCATCTCCATAGAATAGATTATACTATATATTGCTATGGATTAATAATCTTATTTAAGGTTTTTTGTTCAAGGTCATAGATTGTATATAAGTGTTCTATTTCATTGTAAGCTTCTAATAGATTTTTTTTAGTAGATAACCACCCTTTTCCATCTGTAATCCAAACAAAGGAAATATTTTGTGTGTTTTTCAAGTCTTGAGCTAACTTTGTATAACTTCTTGCAGTTTCATTCAGTTTAGAACCACTTGAACCATAATAGTTAGTTTCTATTAAAAATAAGTGGTCATGTTTATTCATAACAACAAAGTCAAACCTTTTATTTGACTTAACATCTTTTAATAGTTTTGAAATATCCATTTTAAATAAGGATTTTATTTTAGAAAAATTAGCTTCTTTAATTATCTTTATATCATCAATTTGTTTTAGATTGTTAAAAACAACTTCAGACATCATTTTACCACTTCTATTTTTTCTACCGTTAGTATCTAAGCCAACCTCAACACCAATTACGTAATCTACCAAGTTTTTAATCCTTTTATCATAAAACAAATTAATCAATCCAGTTTTTCTAATGAACTTTATGTAATTAGTTGCCGGATCATAATGATTAAAATTATATGTGTTCATAACTTCATCTAAGACTTGAATGTTATTTTCTCTTACAGCAAGTAACACCGGTATTACAGTAACGATACTTGGTTGTTCTTTAACTAATTCATTAAAAGCTTTGTCAAAATCTTCTTTACCAATTAAATAGTTCATTGTATTTAATTTGAGTTCAACATGATTTACATTGTCAAAAACTTTTTTAAAATCTACAAAGTAATCATACGTTGATAAACTCATTTTTATTGATTTTATAATATCATCAAAAGCTCTTTTCATTTATATTTCCTCATTTAATATTCTTTGAATACTTATATCTAAGTAAGTGGCTTCAAAGTCAATACCTATATATTTTCTACCTAAACGTTTTGCAGCAACACCAGTTGTTCCACTACCACTAAAAGGGTCTAAGATTAAATCTCCTTTTTGACTAGATGCTAATATGATCCTTTCAAGTAATGCAAGTGGTTTTTGTGTCGGGTGTTTACCGAACCTTTTTTCACTTGGTTTTGTCAAACCAAATGTCCACACATCTTTCATTTGTTTGTTGTTATTAATGGACTTCATCAAGTCATAATTAAACAAATTTTTTTGTCCTTTTTTTCGTGCCCATATAACTGTTTCTGTAGAATGCGTAAAAGCTTTTCTTGCCAAGTGTGGTGGTGGGTTAGTTTTTTGCCATGTGATGTTATTTATAATCTGAAACCCCAACTTTTCCAAACATACACCAATCATAAATATATTATGCATAGTTCCAGAAATCCAAATGCTCCCATTATCCTTTAAAACGCGTTTGCACGCTTTTATCCATCTAGCATTAAACTTTATCTTTTCATCTACTGTCATATCGGTTTGATCCCAGTCGGCTTTATTTACAGCAACCATCTGGCCACTATGACATGTAATGCCACCATTTGATAAAAAATACGGTGGATCAGCAAAGATCATATCAATTGACCTAGATTTGATAAACTTAAGTTGTTCATTAACATCGCCATGTAATAGTTTTACTTGGTCATCTTCATAATATGGCTTATTCATAATTTGTTATGATAACCTCTTCAACTTTTCCTCTACCATTTGGATTAGAATTAATCATACGGTTGGCATGTACAATATAAATATTGAAATCTTTATAAAGACTATTGATAAAGTCCGTATTATGGTTACTTAACATAACATATACACCTTTATCCGCTAGATTTTTAAATGTTTCAAATAACCGGATTTGATCTTCTCTTGTAAAATCATCCTTTGCATAAGCAGTAAATGATTCTTTTTTATCCCAAGGGTCATATGGTGGATCAAAATAGACAAAATCACCTTTTTTAGCATTTTTTACAGCATCTACAAAATCAATGTTTGTTATTTGAATATCTTGGTTCAATAAATAATTGTGTATTTTATTAAAGTTGTCTAAATCTATTAATTTTACCTTTTCTTTTTTTCCTGACGGCACGTTGAAATAACCTTTTTTGTTCACACGATATAAACCATTAAAGCCCGCTTTATTCAAGTATATAACTCGAGCAGCTTTTTCATATAAGGCTATTTTTTTATAACTATCTTCGCGATCCATTTGTCTAATTTCATAATAGTAGTCATCATTGTGATTCGTTTCGTGTAGTTCCAATAATCGAACAAGTTTTTTAAATTGATCCTGATCCTTAAGTGTACGATATACCGTAACTAAATCCGTATTAATATCGTTAATATATGCATGTTTTGGAGCAATATCAAACAAGACTGCACCAGCACCCACAAATGGCTCAAAATAGGTATTATATGCTTTTGGCATATAATGTCTTATTTCTTTTAAAAGTTGTCGTTTCCCACCTGCCCATTTTAATACCGGAAGCATAGATACCTCTTTCATCTGTCAGAGGTACATTCCTAAAAGGTACACCTT
>CAZYKH010000008.1:0-61142 GCA_964648225.1 uncultured Acholeplasma sp. | reverse complement strand
GAGGGGGAGGCATAAGATGAACAATCAAGAAAATAAATCTACAATACCTAAACCAAGTGGTTGGCTTAGATTACAGTACAAAAAATGGTTTGTTATATTAAAAAATGGTATTTCTGATGAAAACCCAATTGTAGTTTCTGTTTTAGGTATATGTTCAGCACTCGCTGTAACAAACCGTGTTGAAAACGCCATTGTTATGGGTATTGGTGTAACATTTGTTATTATGGGTTCTTCTGCGTTAGTTTCTATATTAAGAAACCTCATTCCTTCCAAGGTACGTATGATTGCTTATATGGTGATTATTTCACTTCTAACTATCGTTGTACAAATGTTTTTACAAGCATATCTACCGACAGTAGCTGCTAACCTTGGTGCATATACAGGATTAATTATTACAAACTGTATTGTCATGGGACGTGCTGAGGCATTTGCGATTAAAAACCCTGTTAGATATACGCTGATTGACGGTTTTGCAAATGGTATGGGTTATATGCTCGTATTAATTGCAATTGCTGCTGTTAGAGAACCATTAGCATTTGGAACATTCCTTAACATGAAAATTCCAAGTTTTGAAAACTGGATAAACTGGAATGTTATGGCACTTGCACCCGGTGGATTCTTTGTCTTAACGTTACTTGCATGGCTTATGCGTACATTGACAAAGAACTATGAAGAAAATTAGGAGAGAAAATTATGGAACTCATTGAATTATTTTTAGCCTCAATTTTATCCAATAACGTTGCATTAATATTTATCCTAGGTATGTGTTCTTTAATTGCAGTTTCTACTTCTATTAAAAACTCAGTCAACATGGGTGTTGCAGTTATCTTTGTTGTTACAGCAACAGCAATGATTAACTGGCCAATCTATGAATTATTAAAAGCAACCGGTACAGAACAATTATCGTTATTGGTATTCATTATTATTATTGCTTCATTCGTACAATTCTTAGAAATGTTTTTAGCAAAATTTGCACCTAAGATCTACGATGCATTTGGTATCTTCTTACCATTAATTACTGTAAACTGTATTGTTTTAGCAATTTCACTATTTTTCCAACAAAGACAATATGACTTTATACAAACTACAGTCTTTGCATTTGGATCTGCTGTTGGTTGGGCTTTTGCAATGATTTTACTTGCAGGAGTTAGACAAAAAATGTATCGCGTCTCTAATATTCCAAAAGGTTTAAGAGGCCGTGCAATCGCATTCCTAATATTAGGTATCCTCGCATTAGCATTTATTGGATTTACTGGTATTGGTAGAGTATCTTTTTAGGAGGAGATTATGAACTATTTATACACGCCCATTATATTAATCGGTTTACTTATTATCGTTACATTAGTAGTTATGCTTATTGACAAACTATTAGGTGGTGGCGCTGAAAGTAAAATTACCATTAATAAAGATAATGTTATCTCAGTATCTGGTAGAGATACTGCATTAAATGCTTTAACAAACAACAAAGTATTCTTACCATCTTCTTGTGGTGGAAAAGCTACTTGTGGTACATGTAAATTTAGATTAGTAGATTGGCATGAACCACCTAAGCCTACTGAACTTCCTTTTCTATCTAAAGATGAAATAGATGAAGGTGTACGCTTATCTTGTCAAGTTATAGTTGAAGGTGATATGAACATTGAAGTACCAGCTTCTGTATTAAATGTCAAACCATTTTATGGTAAAGTGGTTGAAGTTGAACAACTGACACACGACATTCGTCGTATCAAATTTGAAATGAAAGAAGACTTTCCTTTCAAGCCTGGTCAATACTTACAAATTGAAGTACCAGGGTTAGCTACAACAAGAGCATATTCTATTGCATCCGATTCAAAAGATTTAAGACATCCAGAAGTGATTATTCGTTTAGTACCTGGTGGTATTGCAACCAAATTTGTCCATAAAGCATTAATGGTTGGCGATACGATTAAAATTACTGGACCTTTTGGAGACTTTTACTTACAAGAGGAATCTAAACGACCAATTATTATGATTGCCGGTGGTTCTGGTAAAGCACCAATTCGTTCAATTGTCTATAAACTCATGGATCAAAAAATGCCTAGAAAAGCAACGTACTTCTTTGGCGCTCGTACGAAAAAAGACCTATATTATACTGATGAATTTAAAGCCATCGAAAAAGAATATAAGAACTTTAAATATGTACCCGCACTTTCAGAACCACTTGAAAGTGATAATTGGGATGGTGATGTTGGTCTAATTACCGATGTTGTTGGCAAACATACTACAGACTTAAGTGGCCATGAAGCATATCTTTGTGGTTCACCTGGTATGATTGATGCATGTATTAAAGTATTAAAAGAAAAAGGTATGCCAGAAGAGCATATTTACTTCGATAAATTTTAATCAAATACTTAAAGAGTTATTCACGATGAATAGCTCTTTTTTATTGTCATTGTACATCCATAATAAAAACGCCATATAAAGCGATTATAACTTTATATGACGTCTAATTTATTGATTGTCTTTTAATTGTTTTTTTAAGATGAGATCTTTAGACTTCATAATACGTATGGTATTAGAAAGTTCTGCTTCACTAATCTTCATTCGAACTACTTTAATATCAGATTTTATTTCTGGTATTAATATGTGTTCAATCGCATTGACTCTACGCTTGGTCTTTTCAATTTCTCTAATTAAGATACGCACTCTTTTATCAAGTGCTGCAAGTTCAATTAGTTTATCTAAATTATGAGCCAAACTTAATACCACATCATCTAGTATAGGATGTGTCCCATGAAATGAATATGTAATTCTAGGTTCAATCATTTGTTTCATTTCAATTTTAGGTACATCTACACTCATAATCGATGTTTTTTTATAGTCAAGTTCTAATGTAGTTGATGGTACTAAAAACTTTTCTTTGAGTTCTGCTTCAAAATGATAAGACTTCGCTTTATCATATTGTTTTAAGGCACTTAACCAATTATCTTCGACAAGTTGACGTAAATGTTTATAATCGTTAACCATACTTAAAAACTGGCGCATCATCTCATCTTGTTTATCTTTAAGTAGTTGATGTCCTTTTCGAGTTGTAGCGAGTTGGTTTTTTAATCTGGTTAATTCCATTCTTGTCGCGTTTGCGATATTTGGCATTGCTTACGACTCCTTTGTAACATAGTATTTATCTAATAATTTATTAGAAATACGTTTTAGTTCTGCTCTTAATAAATCATTTAATAACTTCCAACCTAAATTAAGTGTTTCTTCAATGGTACGGTTGGATTCAAAACCTTGTGAAATATATTCTGCTTCAAACTTATCAGCAAATTGTGCATATAACTTATCAATATCTGATAATGCCGACTCCCCTAATACAGTAGCAAGTTCTTTAGCTTCCTTACCACGTGCATAACTTGCAAATAATTGGTTTAAAGTATCGGAGTGATCTTCTCTTGTTTTATCTTTACCAATACCTTTGTCCTTTAAGCGTGATAACGATGGTAATACATCCACAGGTGGTTGAATACCACGTTGATGTAAACTTCTAGATAAGATGACTTGTCCTTCTGTAATATAACCTGTTAAGTCAGGAATTGGATGTGTTTTATCATCCTCAGGCATTGTTAGAATTGGAAGTTGAGTAATCGAACCCTTCTTACCCTTAACACGTCCTGCACGCTCATATAATGATGCCAGGTCAGTATACATATAACCTGGGTAACCTCTTCTACCAGGGACTTCTTTTCTAGCAGCAGAAATCTCTCTTAAAGACTCTGCATAGTTAGTAATATCGGTCATAATAACCAGTACGTGCATATCTAATTCATATGCTAAATATTCGGCTGCAGTAATGGCCATTCTTGGAGTTGCAATACGTTCAACTGCTGGGTCATTGGCTAAGTTAACAAACATGACTGTACGGTCAATTGCACCTGATTTTTTAAAGGATTCAATAAAGAAGTTAGATTCTTCAAAGGTAATACCGATTGCAGCAAATACAACTGCAAAATTATCATCGGTACCAACCACTTTAGCATTTCTTGCAATCATTGCTGCTAGTTTATTATGCGGGAGCCCTGAACCTGAAAATATCGGTAATTTTTGTCCACGTACTAAAGTATTTAATCCATCAATTGATGACACACCAGTTTGAATAAATTCCGATGGGTAGTCTCTTGCTACTGGATTTAATGGTGTACCATTAATATCCATCTTTAGTTCAGGAATAATTTTACCCTTACCATCTCTTGGTTTGCCCATCCCACTAAAAACACGACCTAAAATAAGTGGTGATAAATCAAGTTCTAAACCATGGCCTAAAAATACAGCTTTGGCATCTTCTATTTTTAGACCTTGAGAAGATTCAAATAATTGAACTAAAGCTTTATCTTGATCAATTTCTAATACACGACCAAATCTAGTTGTTCCATTGGATAGCTTGACTCTCACAGTTTCATCATACTTGACGTTTTCTGTATTCGTAACAAGCATTAAGGGTCCAACGACTTCTTTAATTGTTTTATATTCTTTAATTGCCATAATCGTTTTACTCCTTTCTTAAACCACTAAATTGTTGATGCATTTGATCCATAATATCTTCATAGGCTTTAAGCATATCTTTTTCTTCAATATATTTAAAGCGTCCAATTTGTTCTATAATTGCTAGGTTTTCAATAGCGTTAAATGCAACATCATCTTCAAGTGCTTGAATTGCTAGTTCATTAAATGTCAGCATTAAGTCTAACAACTTAAATTGTTTTTCAAGTGATGCATATGTATCGACATCATCAAATGCATTTTGGTGTAGGTAGTCTTCACGAATCATTTGAGCAACTAATAATTTTAATCGATCATTTGCACCTAATGAATCTACCCCAACTAATCGAACAATTTCTTGTAGGGATGCTTCATCTTGAAGTAATCTAGATACAAATTGTACGTGATGACTCCAGTTTTTATCAACATTGGTGTCAAAATAATCTTTGATTTGCTCATCATATAATGAATATGATTTTAACCAATCAATTGCTGGGAAATGACGTCTATATGCTAAGGATGCTGATAAGCCCCAAAAGACTTTAACAATTCTTAGTGTTGCTTGTGAAACTGGTTCTGAAGTGTCACCACCTGGAGGTGATACAGCACCAATAGCTGTAATTGCGCCAGTTCTAGCATCTTTACCGAGTGTTTTAACTAAACCTGCACGCTCATAGAATTCAGCAATTCTAGAACCTAAATATGCAGGATAGCCTTCTTCACCTGGCATTTCTTCTAAACGGGATGACATTTCACGTAATGCTTCTGCCCAACGTGATGTGGAGTCTGCCATAATTGCTACTTTATAGCCCATATCGCGGTAATACTCTGCAATTGTAATACCGGTATAAATACTCGCTTCTCTAGCTGCAACTGGCATATTGGAAGTATTGGCAATTAAGACCGTTCTTTTCATTAGAGGTTGACCAGTTCTTGGATCTTTTAATTCAGGAAACTCCATTAAAACATCGGTCATCTCATTACCACGTTCCCCACAACCAATATAGACAATGATATCAGCATCCGCCCATTTTGCTAGTTGGTGTTGTACAACAGTTTTACCACTACCAAATGGTCCAGGGATTGCTGCAATACCACCAATTGCAATCGGGAATAATGTATCAATAACACGTTGACCGGTTACCATGGGTTGTGTTGGTGCAATTTTTTCACCATACGGTCTTTTTGTACGTACGGGCCAAACTTGCATCATTTGAATTTCATGTAAAATTTCTCCATCTTCTAAGACACATACCGTATCTGTAACAAGTTTTTTACCAGATTCAATGGATTTAACTTTACCTTGCATATTCGGTGGAACCATAACCTTATGAACAACAGATTCTGATTCATCAACGAGCCCAATAATATCACCCGACTCTAAAGTATCACCCACTTTAACGGTCGGTTTAAATTCCCAAACTTTATTGCGATTCAGTTTTGGTACATCCACACCAAGTGGAATACCTTGACCATGAATATCATATATTTTATCCAATGGTCTTTGAATACCATCAAAAATGCCACCAATTAGGCCTGGACCTAATTCAACACTTAATGGTTCATTTGTTAAAAATACCGGTTCTCCTGGTCCAATACCAGCAGTTTCTTCATAAACTTGAATGGACGCTAAATCACCACGAAGTTCTAAAACTTCACCAATTAATCTTTTGTTGCTTACGCGAACAACATCATAAACTTGGGCAGAACCCATGTTTTTAGCAACAATTAATGGTCCCGATACTTTTGTAATTACACCTTGTTTTGTCATATTTTATGCCCCCTCATCATATGATTGAAATACCAATTGATTTTTCAATCAATGATTTTAGTTCCGATAATGTATCTTCATTTTTTAATCCCGTAGGTAGTTTTAAAAAGATTGGATACATCTGGTCTTCATATTTTTCTAATAAGTTTTCTACGTGTGATTCGGTGATTGCATCATATATAATGATTTTCGAACCACTTTGTGCGTAGTCTGTTATCTTTTGTTCAACATTTTTTATATCATCATCTACATAGACATCTATGCCAACGCTACGTAAGATAATGAATGATTCATTCGTACTACATGCAACTATTTCCGGCATATATATCTACTCCTTAATTTCATAATATAATGTTTTTAATTGATTAATTTCATTTCTTTTAAGTAATGTATAGTAAATTACTGGTGCTAAATTTAAGTTTTCAAAACTTAGATCTTGTAGTAAATCATCTTGATATACTTTAAAACTTTCATTTAATTTTGATAAAAAGTCACCATCATTTTGATGTTTGAAAGCATTGGTTATTTCTACATCAAAATGTAGTTGTAAATAATTTCCAAATTCATTTAAACTCTTGTGATACTGTTCTAATAAGATGTGCTTTTCTATCATGCCGTAATTTAAAATATTTTTTTCTAAATAATCAATATCTTTATTTAATCGTTTAGAACGGACAAACAACATAACATTTAATATCGTAGTCTCTAAGTTTAAATATTTTAAAATGGCTTTATCGGTTTTCTTGTTGAAAGACCCACAAATTTGATCATGTAGTATTTTAATGACTTGATCAGAGATACTTTGTGCATCTAAATCTTTTGTTTTTTCAATTAGTTCATCTAAAAATTCAACATCTTCTAAATCAAGTAATCCCATATTATGGTTTAATACATAATCTTCATAACGTGATTCATCATAATTACTTAAGCCATCCATATGTTTATGATATGGCATACCTAAGTGATATGATTTCATCAAGTTCGATAAGAATAAATGGTCAAATGATATGTATAAAACTTTAAATATCAAATGATCTTTATCGATGATAGATGTTAAAAAATTACGATGTTTTAATGTTTCTTCTAACATGATTTGATCTATATTGGATTGACTAGCAAGTCCATATTGATGCGTTTTAAGCAAACTTAAAAATGATTGTCTTGTCATATTTTTAAAACTATTTAAATGGCTTTGTGTGAGTAATTTATCTAAGCTTGCGCTCATAACTCCACTAACAAATGCGATATCCATTATTAATTTAATGCCTCATAAATTGTTTTTTCATAGCGTTTTGCTAAACTTTCAATCAAGTTTTCCAATGAAAAGTTTAAATCATAAAGTTTGCCCACCAACATAAAACCAGATTCAATCATTGCCGGTTCATTACTGAAGGTAAGTTTAAAGTCTTTACCTAATTTTTGGTTTAATAAATCTGCTTCAACCACATCACCTTGTTTGGTTGTTAAAATATTTTTGTATAATGCATAATCTTTTTTGTTGACGCGTATTTCGCCATCTTTTTGATCTTTTAGATCTTTTTGATCTTTAAGTGATTTAACAACATAGTTAAAATGGTCTGCTGGTTTTAGGCTTTTTAACTCTTCTTTAAGCGTTTCAAAAATTTGTTCGATTAATTGTTGTTTAGAGATTGCAACTTCATCACGTAATGCACGTTCACTTTCTTGTTGCGCTTGACGTACTAAAGCATCTGCTTTTTGTTGTTCTTTTTTCAGTTGCGTTTCTAAATCTTTTTTTGCTGCTTCAAGTAGGTCTGCTTTTAATTGTTTTGCAGATTCAGTTGCACTTGAATAAATTTCATCTACAATGGCCTGACCTTTTTGAAGGATTTTTTCTTCTAATTTAGACATGAATAACCTCTTAAGGTAATGCAGTCCACATGAGGATGGATACTAACAATGCTAAAATTGCGTATGTTTCAACTAACGCAGTCATGGTAATACCACGTGTTGAAATTTCTGGTCTTTTACCTGTCATTAAAATAGATGAAGCTGCAATTTTACCTTGATAGATCCCAGATACTAAACCAACAAGTGCAATTGGTAAAGCTGCTGCAAAATACATTTGTCCTTGTGCTTCTGTTAATGCTTTAGGTGCCCCGTCTAGCCAACCCATACTTACAAGCATTAATACTGCCATTAAAAAGCCGTAAATACCTTGCGTTCCTGGTAAAGCTTGTAGTACTAATACTTTACCAAAAAGATCAGGTTTTTCACTTAAAACTCCTGTTGCTGCTTTACCAGCAATCGCAACCCCCATTGCAGAACCAATGCCTGCAAGACCTACAGCTAATGCAGCACCCATGAGTGCCCATGTTAATCCGTCAAAATTTTGAAATATAAATGGCATTTTATAAAATCTCCTTATTCTTTTTATTATTATTTTCTTTTAAATTTACTTGATAAACATATTTTAATTGTAATTGAAGTGGTTCAAATAAATAACCGCCACCTTCAAAGAATTTCCCGTAGAACTCTAAATATTGTAGACGTCCAGCATGTACATATGCAGACAACATCCCCATAATAAAGTTAAATACATGACCTACTATATAAACCAAGATACCAAATAAGATACCAATGACCGGCATGGAATGCCACACCATATCTGCTAATAAGTTCATTGTATAGGCAATAACTGCTGATGATAAGGCCAGTGCTAAGATTCTTGAATAACTTAGGATATCTGATAAGTAGCCTGTCGAATTATAAAGCCCAGTAAATGCTGATACCATTTTACCTACAATGGATTTTTGATCCCTACCATTTAAGACAACAATCAATAGTACACCAAGTCCCATGAACCCATAAGATGTATACATTAAGATATTCTTAACTAATGCATCCATTGGTAAGAACATTGCTGAAATTAATAAGCTTAAACCCATTAAGATGAATAACCATGAGCCTGCATCATTAAGGCCACCAGCAATATCTTTTTGTCGGTAACTATTAATTAACTTAATAATTAAACCATGCATCACATGAATCACACCAATAATGAGTGAAATTATCAGCATTGGAATTGGATCATTAATCGGTTCTAAAAGTGGTGTGTATAGTGTTGCTCCAAACATCGAGCCAAAGACTAATCCAGCCCCAATTGCAGAAAACCCTGTATAAAAGAAGACATTAATCAAATCTTTCATCGCACCTTTAAACTTACCAAACTTAAGTGCTGCACCAAATAATAACACCATCACAATACCGTAACCAACATCACCCATCATAATCCCAAAGATGAGCCAATACCATATACTCATTGAAGGGTTTGGATCAACTTCATAAGCAGATGGTGTTGAAAATTGGTTCGTAATATATTCAAATGGTTTTACAAAGCGGTTATTTTTCATTGCTGTCGGTACAGGCTCATCAGGTAGTGGATCGCGTGCTTCAAGTTCAAATGCGATATCTTTTTTATTTAATACATCGCTTAATTGATCAACTTGATCACTTCTTACCCAACCTTCAATATAAAGGGTTGTATCAGTACTTAAAAATGAAATTTGTAGTCTAGTTTCTTCACTCAGTAGTTGGTCATATAATAACTTTAATGCACCTAATTCATTGGCACTTGATTCAAAATAAGTCGTAATACGATCCATTTGTGCTTGAAGTTCTGTCATTTCTTTGTTGAACTCACTTATAAGTTCTTCATTAGTTTTTTCTGAAGACATCTTTTTAGCAAACTTAAAATCCATCGAATCTAAGATACTTAATAACTGTTCGTTTTGTTCTTTATCAACTAAGATTGCTACATAATTGTAATCATCATCTGAACTTAAAGTTTCGCTAAATGCACCTAATGTATCCATATGTCCAACAAATGCTTCTTCATTTGTTTTTAAGTAATAACCTAAAGTAACCGTTGTAAATCTAAGTGTTTCTAAACGACTTTGACTAACACTTAAGTTTTTATATGGTAAAAGATCCTTATATACTTGTTGTAAGGATTTTAGTCTTTCTTCTAACGTATAAAAGGTTTGTTGTTCATTTAAAATCCTTTGAGTTAGTTCCATATATTTTGGATTTTGAACTTCAAAAGTATCTTTATCAACAATTGCATGATTACCAGTTGATTTTTTAAGATGACGTTCTATGACTTCAATCGCTTTACCAACCTCTAATAAAGACTTAGAAGGATTTTGTGGTTGATAGTGCTTTTTATCTGGCATAAAAAGCGCGTTAAACTGCAACTCGTTTAATAATTGATCTTTATCATTTTCTAAAAAGAAAAGTTTTACTTTTTTCATAGAAACAATCATTTTGAAAGTACCTCTTTTTTAAGTAATTCTAAGTACTTTTTTGTAACATCTTTGTACTCTGTTTCTATTTTTTTATGCAGTTTTTGTTTTTCAATTTCATTTTGTTTTTTAATGTCTAAAACTGCTTGATTTGCTTTTTCATGCAAGCTTTGAATTTTTGCTTGTTGTTCTTTTCTAAGCGCATCAATCGTTTTATTTACCTCTAATCTTGTTTTTTCTAACATTGCTTCTTTTTCTGCTTTAGCTTTTGTAATGTTAGCTTCCACTTGATTTTCTAAGGCAATAATTGCTTCTAACTTGCTCAAATTGTATCCTCCTTAATGTAAGTTTTTCTTTTTGTTATATCTTTAAATAATTTAATGATGACAATAAATATGATTGTAAACTCTAATCTACCAATGACCATACCAAATGATAACACCCATAAGACAAAGTTATTGGTATCTTTGTTCATAATACCTTGAGAAAAACCAGTATTACTCATGGCACTTGCCATATCAAACAAACTATTTTCAAAACTAAATCCTTGTGACATGATGAAGAGACTTCCTAAACCTAATAACATCAAATAGATCACTATGAATGCATAGTTATGGCTTATTTCCATATCTGTAATTTTTTCATAGTTTTGATGTTTGAGTGTGAAGTTGGTTCGAATCGTTCTCTTATGACTCATTTTATCACGAATGTACCAATATGATGACTGTAATGCAATCAAAATGCGATCTTGTTTAATCGCACCAGCAGTGGATCCTGCCTGGCCACCAATGAGCATTAAAAACATCAGTAATAATATTGTAAAACCAGGAATCATTGTAAAGCCACCAACTGTTACAAGTCCCGTGGTAGTTACAGCTGATATGACTGTAAATAAACCATGTCTTAAATAATATAAAAAGCTATTTGTATGATATATATTTAAGATGGTTTGTTGTTGGTATAAGTTTAAACTAACTAATAAACCAAATATAATAATGATCGCTATAAAAAGGTAGGTCACACCATGATGTAAGACCTTTTTAAACTTACCACTAATTAAATATAAATGCGTTAAAAAGTTGGTTGCACCTAATATCATTAAAACCATCGTTGTAATTTCAATACCTAAATGATTATAATGACCAATACTATCTAAGTGTGGTGCAAACCCACCGGTTGAAACCGCACTGACTGCATAAAATACGGCATCAAACACATGCATACCAAATAAAGTATAAATGATGACACCAACTATTATGATACCTAAATAAATTGATAAAATCAACTTGGCAGATTTAGCTAGATTACTCATCAATTTATCTTGATGACCTTCTGCATAATATAGTTTTAAACCATGTCTATCAGACACTGCAGAAGACATAACTAAAACAAGTCCTACACCACCAATAAATAGTAAAACAATTTGGTGTGCTTGATAGATTTTAGGTAGTCCTGTAACTGACAATATACTGGCACCAGTAGTTGTCAGTCCCGAGGTGGATTCAAATATTGAGTCTGTCATACTAAATCCTTCTAAATAGAAGGGTATAGCAGAAATTAGTATAGCTAAAAACCAAACACACACGACAAAAACCATATCTTCATGGTTTTTAAACTTTTCTAAATGTTTGTTTTTTAAATCCAGTGAAATGATAAAGCCAATAAGCATTGTTACTAAACCTGGTATTAAAAATTTCAGGGCATAGATATAATCACTTGGAAAAAAAATTAAACTGATTAAAGGTAGTAAGTTTACAAGGCCAATTAGAATTAAAAAAATACCTAGGTACCCAATAATTAAACGGTAACCTTTTACTGTTTTTGTCATGATTACTTTCCTTTGCGACTTCTTTCAATAAAATCATGGATTTGTTTTTGATCTGTAGTTGCTGATATTATCATTAATTTATCATTAATTTGTAGTCTTGTTTGTCCATTTGGAATGACTACTTTATTGCCACGCATAATACATGAAATATTAATGCGTGGTGGTAGATTTAAGTTTTGGATTTGTTTACCATGTAATTGAAACTCTTCAATAATATCTATTTCAGTTAAAGTAATTAAGTCATCGGTTAATTGTAATGTTTTAAAAATAGACTGAATATTTGCTTCTTCTTTAATGGTCTGACCAAGCATATAAATACTAGAAATCACTGTATGGATACCTAATTTTTTATAGATTTCAACTCGTTTTGGATTTAAGACTCTACATATTGTTTTTTTAACACCAAAAAAACGTTGTGCCGTCATACATGTAATATAGTTATTAATATCATTTTCTGATAATGCAATTAAAACATCTGCACCTTGAATTTGGGCATCTTCAAACGTATAAGACTTCGTTGGATCTGCAACAATCACAGGTAGTCGATGATGTTCACTAATATACTTAGCTGCTTGTTCATCATCATTAATGACAATCACTTTATGTTTATCCTCTAAAAACTTACCGATAATATAATCGGCCTCAAATTTGCCACCACAAATAACGATTCTCATACTTGATCACCTTCTAAGTCTAAAAATTCATCCAGTGATAAGATAAATGGATAGATAACCTTGATACGATCTTGGTCCACTAATTTACCTTTATCCGTATCATATAGTCGTATATATATTTTAGGAATATCATAAATATATTGCGCTAAATGCGCAACATAGATATTAATGTTATCATCACCTGTAACAATGACCATACGCTCTACATTTTTAATATTTAATTGATTGAGTAACATCATGTCCGTTGCGTCTGCACGAATGGTATTACCGCTAAATTCATCGCCTACTTTAATAAATGCATCTTCTGATATATCGATAATATCAACACTGATTCCTTTTAAAGAAAAGTGTTTTGCAATATTGGCACCAAGGCGCCCAGATCCTACAACAAGTGTTTTATGTCTCATTCGTTGTATCCTCCAATGATTCAGTCTAAAACTTCATTATTATTTTATTACAATTGCGCATGTTTACAGCCTATAAAACCAGTCAGCATATAAAAAACTACCCAATCTATTGGGTAGCTTCTATGATTATATGTGGCCAGCTCTAGCTTTAGTGATTTGTTCTCTTAATTCTTTTTCTAATTGAGAATAGTCAACGTTTTGTTTTTTCGCCTTTTGACTGGCTTCTTCTTCAATACGTCTAACTAAGTCTTCAGCTTCTTCTTTTGATTTTGCAAGTTCTGCATTCAGTGTATAAACAGTTAATACATCGTTTTTATATACAACAGCACCGCTTCGAACATATAAGTAAAAGACTAAATCTCCTTGAACAAGTTTAATAAACTCATCATTTAATGTGGTTAAGGTTTGAATATGTTTATCTAAGATTGCAAACTCACCTGTATGTTTTTGAACCACTGCATAATCAATAGTTTCAACATATTTTTTACCTTGTTGACCAATAACTTCTATTTTCATAATGATTTCGCCTTCTTAATGGCATCATCAATTGTACCAACCAGTAAGAATGCTTCTTCAGGTAAATCATCATGTTTACCTTCTAATATTTCTTTAAAGCCACGTATGGTTTCATGAATTGGTACAAAGCTACCCTTTTGGCCAGTAAAACGTTCTGCCACATGCATGTTTTGACTTAAGAAGTTTTGGATACGGCGCGCACGGTGAACGACTAACTTATCATCATCTGATAATTCATCCATCCCTAATATCGCAATAATATCTAATAATTCATGATATCTTTGTAACATACGTTGTACTTCACGTGCTGTATCATAGTGTTCTTGACCAACAATACCAGGGGATAATGCACGAGATGTCGATTGTAATGGGTCAATCGCTGGATATATACCATCTTCTGTTAATTTTCTACTTAATGCAGTGGTTGCATCTAAGTGAGAAAAGACAGTTGCAGGTGCCGGATCTGTATAGTCATCAGCCGGTACATAAACTGCTTGAATGGACGTAATCGAACCATATCTTGTCGATGTAATACGCTCTTGGAGTTTACCCATTTCAGTTGCTAGCGTTGGTTGATAACCAACCGCTGAAGGCATACGTCCTAAGAGTGCTGATATTTCAGAACCTGCTTGAATATAACGATAAATATTATCAATAAATAATAAAACGTTTTGTTTTTCACCATCTCTAAAGTATTCAGCTAAGGTTAATCCGGTTAGTGCTACTCTTAAACGCGCACCCGGTGGTTCATTCATTTGACCAAAGACTAAGGCTGTTTTATCTAAAACACCGGAATCTTTCATTTCATGATAAAGTTCATGACCTTCACGAACACGCTCACCAACACCGGTAAATACCGAAATACCACCATGATTGGTTGCAACGTTATGAATCATTTCTTGGATAAGTACGGTTTTACCGACACCGGCACCACCAAAGAGTCCAATTTTACCACCTTTAATATATGGTGCAATCAAGTCAATCACTTTAATACCAGTTTCTAAAATTTCAGTTTCACCACCAAGTTCATGAAACTCTGGTGGTAGTTTATGAATCGGCATATGTCGTTTCGCATCAATGTCTCCTGCACCATCAATTGGTTCTCCTAAGACATTTAACATACGGCCTAAAACTTTATCACCCACTGGTACTTTAATCGGTCCTAAGGTTGCAGTCACTTCCATACCACGTGCTAGACCATCGGTTGCTTCTAAAGATATCGTTCTTACAATGTGATTACCTAAGTGTGAAGCTACTTCTAACGTTCTTGTTTCTTCTTCATTAATTTTAACAACTAATGCATCATTAATATTTGGAAGTTCGTCGAAAAAAGAAACATCAACGACTGGTCCTACAATAGCTACAATTTTTCCTTTCATGACTACCTCCTTATAATTTAGAATTTGAAATATCTAGCAATTCATTGGTAATTTTTTGTTGTCTTGCTTGATGATATTTTAAATTCAGTTTTTCTAATGCCTCTGTGGCATTATCAGTTGCATTTTTCATCGCCATAATACGTGATGTATATTCACTTAATTTGGCATCGACGATGGCGCCATAGAGTCTAGATTGAACATACAACATAATTAAATCTTTAACAGTATCCATTTTTGATCCTTCATAGTGATATGGATCATATGGTTTCTTTTCATTAACGGGTTTTAATTTTAATGGTAAGAGTACTTCATTTTCTGCAATATAAGTCATCGAATTAATAAACTTATTAGAAAAGACGGAAATTTCTCCATAAAAATTATCTACATAAAGTTTGACGATATTTTCCATGTAATCAATTAAGATTGATTCATCAATATCATCGTGGTTAAAAATTATTTCTTTATTTAAGCGGTTTAACTTTTGTTTATCAGCAAACGCATAAGCACGCCTTCCAATAGTGATGACATGCACATGCTCTTTATTAAGTTTTTGAATGTGTTCTAGAAAGTTTTTAAATAGTTGTACATGGTAACCACCAACCAATCCGCGGTCACCAGATATTAGAATGAATAGTTTATGTTCAGAACGGTTTGTCATTTCTAAAAATAAATTATTTTCTTCAACATTTAACACATCACTTAATATGTCATCAAACGCATCTTTGAATTCATAATATTTTTCATATGCATTTTGAGCTGTTACTAGTTTTGAAGATGCAATTTGATACATCGCTTTTGTAATGGATGCTGTCTTAGTGATGGATTCTATTCTAGACTTTAAACTTTGTAAAGTCGCCATTAAATAAATCTCCTTACATGATCAATAAAACTTTCCATTAAAGCTTCATCTTTAATTTCTTTATGTTCTACTAATGAATCTCTTAATTTTTTACCTAAATCATTTAAACTTAATCCTTGTTCAATTTCTGCCATTAAGCTGCGAATTTGTTTAAGGTTTAAATCGTCCATATAGCCATTTTCAAGTGCATAAAACGTGACAATTTGACTTGGCATATCAATGAGTTCATGGACATCTTGTTTTAAGATTTCTACCGTTTTACGACCACGGTCTAAGCGGCGCTTAGAGTTTGGATCTAAGTCCGAACCAAACTGTGCGAAGCTTTCTAATTCTCTAAAGTTTGCCAGTGAGATACGCAGTGTACCGGCAACTTGTTTCATCGCTTTCCACTGAGCACTACCACCAACACGAGAAACAGAGAGCCCTGCATTAATTGCTGGTCGAATCCCTTGGTAGAATAATTTATTTTCTAAATATAATTGTCCATCGGTAATGGAAATAATATTGGTTGGAATATAAGCACTAATATCACCGGCTTGTGTTTCAACAATCGGTAGTGCTGTAATAGAGCCGCCACCATAAGCATCATCTAGTTTTCCGGCACGCTCTAATAATCTAGAGTGTAGGTAGAAAATATCACCTGGATATGCTTCACGTCCACTTGGACGTTTCATGAGTAATGATAGTTCACGGTATGCTACAGCATGTTTAGATAAGTCATCATAAATAATTAGAACATCTTTACCTTGTTCCATGAAGTACTCTGCAATCGATGCACCGGTGTATGGTGCAATATATAATTGTGTTGCTTCTTTGGCTGAACCAGCATTGACAATCACGGTATAGTCGAGTACGTCTTTAATTTGTAATAGTTTGACTAAGTTAGCGATTGTAGAATCTTTTTGTCCAATAGCAACATAAATACAAATTACATCTTTACCCTTTTGGTTAATGATAGTGTCAATAGCAATCGTTGATTTACCGGTTTGTCTATCTCCAATAATTAATTCTCTTTGGCCTTTACCGATCGGTACTAAAGCATCAATGACTTTAATCCCTGTATGTAATGGTTCATCAATAAAACTACGGTGCATCAAGTCTTTGGCTGGGCGCTCAATTGGGTAATATGCAGCCGCATTAATATGTCCTTTTAAATCTAAAGGTTCACCGAGTGGGTCAATAACACGACCTAAAAGATCATTTCCCACTGGAATTTCAAATATTTTTTTAGTTGCACGAACGTTATCACCTTCTTTGATAAGGTCGACACGTCCAAATAAAATAATACCTACATGAAATTGTTCTAAGTTAAAAACAAGACCTTTAACACCATGTGGTAGTTCTACTAATTCACCTAAAATTGCTTGACTTAAACCATAAACGGTAGCAATCCCATCGGCAACGCTTAAAACTTTGCCAACGCTTTCTAGTCGGACATCAGCTTTATAATCTTCAATTTGTTTTTGTATTAATGCACTGATTTGATCAATGTCTATTTTAGCCATATTATCATCCTTTCTAGACGTTTGCACGCATGTCGTCTAATGCTTTTTTAAGTGATCTTTCAATACTACGACCTTGGTATATAATTCGTTCACCTTGAATGAGTGTTGGATCAATGTGTTGATTAAACTCAATTTCCAAACCAGGTAAGTAGTCTTTAATTTCTTCTTTAAGTTGTTCTAATCTTTTTTTACTTAAAGGCTTTGCTGAATATAATTGCACATAAGCTATTTTTTGGTGTAGTCGTGATTTAATGTTCCACTGTTCATAAATATCTTCATAAAGATGTACATGATGATGGCGTACAAGTAACATTAAAAAGTTTAAAAACAACTCATCAAAAACAACCAATTGGTTTAACATATCGCGTTTCACGCGATTACGAACCATTGGTGAATCTAAAAGTATGATCCAATCTGGATTGTCATGTGCGAGTGCAACAAATGTTTCAAACTGCTCAATAATTGATTCAATAGCATCTTCTTTAATCGCAAGTTTAAAAAGCGCATCCGAATAAATATTAGATGTCATATTTTCTCATCAATCATTTCTTCGATGAGTTCATCTACAGTATCTTTTGTTGTTTCATGAGCAACAATCTTTTCTGCGACGTCAAATGCTATTTGTTTAATATTTTCTTTAATCTTTTCACTTTGGAGTTTTAATTCTTGTTGTACATCTCGGTCTACTTGCTGGATACGTCTTTTTGCCTCAGCACGCGCTTCACTAATGATGCGCTCTTTTTCTTGTTGCGCTTCATTCATGAGTGTATCTTTCATTTGGCGTGCTTCTTTACGCATAGCTTCATATTCACTTTGTAGTTCATATCTGATTTGGGCAACACGCTCACGTTCATGAGCAGCTTCATGTAATTCTTTATCTAAAGCTTCTTGGCGTTTTTCTAAAAATTTGGTGACGGGTTTCCATAAAAAGATACGGACAACGATAATCATAATGATAATCGCAACAATTTGCCATATGACTAAATCCCATCGTTCAAATATTGAAAATAAGCCTTCTTGGATTGCATCAGATATTTCTTTGAAAATATCCATAATTTATCCTTTTACTTACTTGATAAGATAAATGCGATAATTAACGCATAAATACCAGATGTCTCAACCATCGCCTGACCTAAAATCATGGTGACTGTAATTTTACCACTGGCCTCTGGTTGACGACCAACCGCTTCAACAGCCCTTGCTGCTGCCATACCTTGACCAATACCTGCTAATCCTGCAGCTAAAATTGCAATACCAGCACCGATATAAGCTAACCCTGTTGAGAAAAATTCATTTGGAATGATTTCCATTATTTGTAAAAAATTATGCATGTGCTATGCCTCCTTCAAATTCTAAATCTTTTTCGTCTATTTTATTGGATGAAAATACTGTTGTTAATAAGACAAATACAATGGTTTGTATGAGTCCAAAACCGATGTCAAATATCGTATGTACGATCGGTGCTGTAATAAATGTAAATGCACCGGATGCTGAATAAATTAATACCACAACTGCTGCACCAGATGCAATATTACCAAATAAGCGCATCGTCATGGAAATGAGTGGTACTAGGTCACTCATAATATTTAAAGGAATCATGACTGGTGAAAACCACCAAATAGGTCCCATTAATGTTTTAAAGTGTCGAATACCTTTTGAAATGAGTCCAACTGCCTGGATTGTTACGACACTGACAATCGCAAAGGCTAAGGTCACTGTTGCATACTTTGTTGGTGTATCTAATAAAAATAACCCCGATATGTTAGACGTAAAAATAAATAAAGCTAGTGTTAATATAATTGGGGCTAAAAAGCGCCAATGTTTACCAATATTATTTTTAGCATAATCATTCATAAATTTAACAAATGTAATGACTGCTGTTAGAAACTTACCTGGAGCTTCACCAACTTTTAGGCGGTTGACTTTACGTCCAATAATAATTGATAGGATTGATAGAATCAATACGATAATAAAACTGGACCATATATAAAATGGTACGGTTAATATATATCTTACAACTTCTTCAATCAAGACCTCACCTCATTTCTACTTGTTAGTGCATTAATAATTGTTGATAATTGTATAATTGAAAATCCTGCAATCAAACTCAAGCCAATATATTCTAATATTGGACTGGTTCGGTTGATCCAAATCACAATAAATGCAACAACTACATATATAAAGTAACGCAGGATGAGTGTGCCATAAACTGTTATTTGGTTAATGGCTTCGTATTTTTGAATACGTTCCAATAAAAAATAATTTCCTATGGTCACACACCCTGCAATTAAAAAATAAATAAGTAAATCTAAAAACCAAATACTAAAAATGATTGCACCTAAAATGAGTAATATAAATGCATATATATAAGTTTTTTTTAAATCAACATTTTTATCGATTGTCTTCATCTGATTTACTATTTATCCTTTCATTTGTAAAAAACTGCCATAATAAAATCAAACTAACTAACAAGCCTATAATTAAACCGATACCGGCAAACAATGCTTCACTTGTCCCTTCAGGGTCAAGATGTTTTCCTAGCAATGCGCCTAAAATACCACCGAGTATCATATTAAAAATAAATTGGGTTACTAACACATATATTCTGATTGCTCTTTTCATGTTCTCACCACGCTACTTGTTTGATTCGTATATTTATTAATCTACTTTAAATTATATCACAAAAATAAATGTTTCTAAAACGATTTGTCTAATATGTTATTATTTATAAATTTTGAGCACTAAAGCGACCAATAAGCCATAATCTATAAAAAAAACACAAACACTTAAAACTTAAAGTATTTGTGTTTTATCCATTATTTATCTTCGCCTGAAACTGTTAGTTTTCCAACATGTACAGTTGGTGAACCAACCCCTGAAACTGCAAATGTTAAGTCGTTTGCAATACCTTTAATTTGCATGAGCAAGTCAAACCAATTACCAGATAAGACAACCATTTTAACAGCATGGTCCAACTTACCATTTTTAATGAGCATACCACCTGCTTGTAAACTGAAGTTACCACTTGCATGGTTGACCCCTGCATGTAAGCCGACTAAATCAGTGACATAAAAGCCTTCTTCGATATCTTGAATCAGTGCATCAAAGTCTTTTTCACCTGGTGCTAAATATAATCCTGCTGGACTTATACCACCACCAAATGCGTTACCGGTAGGTTCTTCATTAAATAGTTTGGCTGTTTTAAGTGAATGTAAAAAGCCTGTAAAGACACCATCATCAATAATTTTTTTAGGATTAGATGCCACCCCTTCATCATCAAATGAGTTTTGGAAAGGTGCAAGTTCGTTTAATGGATCATCCCATAAGTTAAAGCCTTTAACTGCAATTTGTTCACCCTTTTTATCTTTAAGTGCTGTTATTTTACGGTAAGCTGCTTCTCCAGAGAATAATCCTGAAAAAACTGATAACATTTCACCAAATTTTTTAGCTGAAAAGACAGTTTCATATTGTTTAGTTTTAATGCTTTTACCATCTAATTTAGAAAGTCCATCATCAATTGCCATTTGAGCATCTGCTTTAGCATCAAAATCATCAAAGGTTTTTGCAAGTTTAATATCATAACCAGTTTTAATATCCCCGTTTTTTTCAAACACACCAACTGCATAAGCATATGCAAAGTTGTGTTTTTTAGAAAGGTTTAAACCTTTAGAGTTAATAATAGTTGTTTCACCATAGTTTTCACTATAAGATGCAACGTCTACTTGTTTAACAAATTCATTGGCTAGAATATGTTTTTCTAAGTCTACTAAATAACTAATTTTATCTGCAACTGGTACTTTATCAAAGTTAAAATCATTTTCTTTAACTTCCGGATAACTTGGTGAACCTTCAAAAATAATTGCTGGTTCTTTAACGGTTAAAGCCTTCGCATTTAAAATCAGTTGATCAAATGCTTTATTTACCGCTTCATTTGATAAATCTTCTAAGACAAATGAGACTAACTTTTCATCGTATACCGCACGAATTTTAGCCTTTTCAACATCGGATGTGGTTAAGTTTTCAACTTTACCTTGGTAAACCTCTATCGATAAACTCTTTGATCTAGTTGAATAAATTTCTACATCACTAAAGCCTTTTTTAAGACCTAATTCAATCCAATTTTTAAACATTATTTATTTCCTCCTTGTCCACCGACCAACATTTTTGATACACGTATTGTTGGTTGGCCTACATCTGTTGGAATGGATCCTGATGCAGCACCACACATACCTTGACCATAGGACTTGTTATTGGCTACACGGTCAATTAACTGAATTGTTTCTGCACCATGACCAATTAACATCGCACCACGTACTGGTTTAGTTAATTTGCCATCTTCTATCATATAACCTTCCATAACTGCAAAGTTATATTCACCAGTTGCAGGATTTACTGTACCGCCACCTAACTTTTTAGCAAATAATCCATATTTTGTATCTTTAATGATATCTTCATAGTTTTCAGTACCATTTTCAATATAGGTTGTATTCATTCTTGAAGTTGGTGGATATTTATAGTTTTGACGTCTTGCAGAACCGGTGGATTCATAGTTCATACGTTTACCACTTCTATAATCGGATAAATAACCTTTTAATATACCCTTTTCAATAAGTAAGTTCTTTTGTGTCTTTTTACCTTCATCATCGAAGTTTGTACGCCCCCATTGGTCTGCTTCATCACCATTATCATAAGCTGTCACTAACTCGGATGCGACTTTTTGACCAAGTTTACCAGCAAATGGTGATAATCCTTTAGATACTGCAGATGTTTCAAGTGGGTGTCCTACAGCCTCATGGAAAATAACACCACCAAATCCATTGTGGATAACAACAGGCATTTCTTGTGGTTCCATATTATCTGCATAAAGATAGGTCATGACAGACTCTGCCACTTCTTTAGCTAATGCTTTAAAGTCAATAGCATCAAATAACTCAAAGCCCATTGCTCGACCTGGTGCATCATATGCATCTTGCATAAGTTGTCCATCTTGGGCAACAGCCGTTAAGGCTGCTCTGGTATAAGTTCTAATATCATCTTGATAAATACCATTAGAGTTTGCAATTAAAACCTTTTGTTCCCACTCAATGAGTGTTGCACCGGCTTGAATGATTTTATCATCATGATTTTTAATGATATTAGATAATTCAATCAAAGTTTTTGATTTTTGTTCTGGTGTCATGGCATGATGTGGAATTTTAATGGTGTATGTAAATGGTTGTTTTTCACCTAAAGGTTTTGCATGATTTGGTTTACCTTCAAAGGAACCACTTAATGTTTTCATTAATTTTTCAATTGATGCGTATGACGTATCGTTAGAATAGCCATAAACTTCATCGATACCTTTAAGTAAGCGTACACCCACACCATAGGTATTGCCACTGCTGACTGAAATGACATCACCATTGTTGACACTAATCGTACCACGATAAGTGTCTTCTAAAAAGATTTCAGAAAAGTCAGCACCTGTTTTTAAACCTAGGTCTAAAAGTGTGTGTAGTTGTTCTTTAGTTAACATTTGATTCACCCTCCTGTGTATCATATTGTAATTGGTATAGGTTATAGTATAACCCATTTTGTTTTAAAAGTTGTTGATGTGTACCTGATTCTTTAATTTCTCCTTTGCTCATCACAATGATTCGATCACTGTGCTGAATGGTGGATAACCTATGTGCCACGATTAACATCGTAGAGATGTTCATCATTTTCTTTAATGACTCTTGGATAATTGTTTCTGTTTCAGAGTCAATGTTGGCTGTTGCTTCATCTAATATCATTAAACTTGGATTATAGACAACCGCTCTAGCAAAGCTAATGAGTTGTCTTTCACCACTACTAAAGTTATTACCGCGTTCTTTTACAACGTGATCTAAACCTTCTGGTAATTTATTTAAAACATAGTCTAGACCAACATAATCACTAGCTTTTCGAATATCTTCATCTGTGATAGACTCATCACCAAGTGTTATATTATCGCGGATTGTGCCACTAAATAAGAAAACATCTTGTAACATTTGACCAACAAACTTACGTAGTGATGAGCGTTTAATGGTTTTAATATCTTTCCCATCAATTAATATTTGACCCTTTTGAATATCGTAGTTTCTAACAATGAGCTGTAGAATGGTTGTTTTACCAGAACCGGTTGCACCTACAAAGGCTACAGTTTCATTGGGTTTAACTTTAAAGGATACACCTTTTAAGACCCATTCATCTGGTATATATTGAAACCAGACATCTTTAAATTCAATAGAGCCTGTAAATTCAGTTAACTCTATTGCATCGTCGCTATCTACAATATCTGGTTTGGTATCTAAGACGTCAAATACTTTTTCAGCAGAACTAAATCCATTTTGCAGTGCATTAAATTGTTCTGTGATTTGTTGGATTGGTTCAAAGAATTGTCCAACATAAATATAAAATGAAATAAATAAACCAACGCTTAAGCCACCTTCAATAACGGTGGTGACACCAAAGTATACTGTCATAATCGTTGCTGCCATCGCAATCAACCAAATGGTTGGACGGTAAATACCGAAGGTGTTAATCTCTCTAAAATAACTTTTTCTTAAGCGGTCATTTAAAACTTTAAACCCTTCAATCTTTTTTTCTTCTTGATTAAAGATTTGTGTAATTTTCATCCCACTTAAATTTTCAGATAAGAAACCATTAATCTCTGATACATTGGTGCGTACTGTACGGTATGCAGTTCTTGAATACTTTTTAAATATCGATGAAGCAAATACAATGATTGGTAGTGTTAAGAAAGTTAATAAAGCCATTTTCCAATTAAGGACTACTAAGACTGTACCAATGATAACCATCATAAGTATATTTCTAATGAGGTTGACAATGGTGTTAGTAAACATATCTGAAATATTACCCGGGTCATTGGTGGCGCGTGTTACAAGTTTTCCAACTGGTAATAAGTTAATTTGACCAATCGATAAGCCTTCAATATGTTCAAAGACTTGTTTTCTCATCACATGTGTCACATCTTGACCAATATCTTGTAAAATCACTTGTTGGAAAAATCCTACAACAAGTGACACTGCAAGTACACCAACTGCAATTGCAGCACCAATGGTCAAAACGAGCATCTTTTGTTCGGTTGCAACATCCGTTCTTACCATATAGTCAATCGACCAACCAGTAACTAGTGGCATAATGATACTTGCAAATGTTGTAACAAACATCATTAAAAAGGCACTTAAAAATCTAAATTTATGTGGCTTTAAGTAAGTTAATAAACGCTTAATTAAATGCTTATCAGCATGTGCTGAATGGTTTTCTGTAAAATCACGCATATTGCTCACCTTCTTCCACTAATGCTTCTAATTCTTGTAGTTTGACCATTTCTTGATAAGCAGTATTTGATTTTAATAGTGATTGGTGTGTACCAATACCAATAATCTTACCTTGATCAATTAATATAATTTTATCTAATTTTTTAACCGTTGAAATACGGTGTGCAATCATTAAGGTTGTACGACCTTTTCTAATTTTTCTTAAATTAGAAATGATAGCTTCTTCAGTTTTTGTATCGACTGCTGAAACAGAATCATCTAATATAAGAATTGTTGGATCTTTAGCTAATGCTCTAGCAATTGAAATACGTTGCTTTTGACCACCGGATACAGTGGTCCCTCTTTCACCTAAAATGGTGTCATATTGTTCTTTAAAGTCCATGACATTTTCATGAATGTCTGATAGTTTAGCAACCTCATGTAACCATTTTTCATCAATCTCATCTTTAAAAGAAAATCCAATATTATTACGTATGGTATCAGAATATAGGAAGTTATCCTGTGGTACATAACCGATATGATTTCTTAGAGCTTTAATTTCAATATCATTCATATCATAACCACTATAAAAAATCATACCATCTTCTGGTTTATAAACATGTAGTAGTAATTCTACTAAAGTGGATTTACCTGAACCAGTCTTACCTAGGATACCGACCATTTCTCCTGCTTTAATTTCAAAGTTCATATCGATTAAAGCTGGTGCTTCACTATCTGGATATTTAAAGGTTAAGTTTTTAACGGATATTGCTCCATCTAACTGAACATCTGTTAAAACATTTGGTTTGTTTACAACATCTGGTTTGGTTTCTAAAAACTCATAAATTCTTTTAGCGGAGGCTTGGGCTTGTCCATTAATCATCATAAACCATGATAAAGCAAACACTGGCCATAATAGCGTAAAGAAATAACTAATATATTCTGTTAAGTCACCCGCACTTAAACCACCTTGTGAAATAAGTATAGATCCATAAACTAAAACAGATATAATCACTAAGTTGATCATGATATCGACAATGATATTCACTACAATCGAGTATTTAACATGTGCCATCGATGTTTCATAAAGCTTTCTTGATTTTCTATCAAATGTAATAGCTTCTTTTAATTCTCTAACATAAGCTTTAATGACTTGAATACCTGTAAATGATTCTTGAGCAAAATCACTCATTTTTTCAAATGATTCTTGTCTGACTTTAAACTTTTGTTGCATTTTTAAGCCCAGTAAGAAAATCAAAATACCCATCAATAATAATGGAATGCTTGCATACAAGGTCATTTGCCAGTTTAAGCTAAACATTCTAATTAAAACCATCGTACCTAAAAATAAACCGTCAATAAGCATTAACAATCCAAATCCAAACAGTTCTCTAACTGCATTGAGATCATTAATAAAATAACTCATTAACCCACCAATTTTTTGGTTGGAATAAAAGTTTTGACTTAATGTTGTCGCATGTGTAAACATGTGTAATCGAATATCCGTTTCAATACGGCGACCATTACCAAACAATAAAATACGCCACAAATAGCGGCCGACTGCCATAAATAACACAATACCAATTAAATAAAATATTAAATCTGTTATTTGGCTCACTTGGGTGACAGTACCTTCATCGACACCCGTAATAATTTGATTAAATACTCTAGGGATTTCTAATTGAAAATAATCTATACCTATAAGTAATAGAATACCTAATAAAAAAGCCCATCCGTATTTAATATAATAATGTCTAAAATGTTTTAAAAATATCATCTTGCATATACCTCTATAATATTCTATCAAAATAGATAGAATTGTCTATGTAATAACCTTTATTTTGTAAAGAATTTAACCAAATTATTCATTTGGTTATTATTTTTATAAATATGTTTAAAAAAGTGTGGACATTCCACTCTAAATTGGATAGTCCTTATTAGATTATTCTACAACAATTCGAACATGATCACCATCTTCGGTATCGATTGTAATAAGTTCACCTAAAACACCTTGATTGACCATTTCTACAATACTATCCATGTCAATTTCAAAATCATCTAGGCTTGTATTACCGAATTTACCATTTTTAAGTAATTTAGCAAACTCAACTGGGATATTGACACGTACCTTTTCACCATCAGCAGTATCTACAATGATTTTCAACATTCTAAATGGTTGTTTTTTATTTTGGGTTACTGCTTTTTGTTCTGATTCTGGTGCACTCGATAATGCCGCTAGTAACTTTTCTGCTTCTTCGGGTGTGATTGTGCCATTTTTAAGTAATTCTAGAATTTGTAATCTTTCTTCTTTTAATTGGTCCATTATTTGGTTTCTCCTTTAATTTTTTTAATCATTTTTAAAGCTTCTTCAACTTTAATTTCGCCTTCTTTAATTTTGTTTAATACTTCTTGTTGTTTCGTGCGTATATAATTCATATCCACACCTTGAGATTGGCCCTCTTCTTTATCCACTGATTCATCAGCATTATAGCCTAAAGCAGTAATTGCTTCATCTAAATACTTTTTAACGGTTGGATAGCTAATATTCATTTCTTTTTCAACCGCTTTAATATTGCCGCGGTTTTTAACAAATACTTCAATAAAATATAGAGTTTCAACATTTAAGTAATTAAATTTTGAAAAACTAAATTCGCCTTTAATTTCAGTGTGACAATGATCACATGATAAATGTGTAATATGTAAATCATGACTGCACACCGGGCATGTTGTTATAACATTGTTTTTTTTAGCCATTGGTTGTTCTCCTAATATATACATGTAAGACAATTTACATGTTATTTTTTTATTTATAAGTGATTGTCCACTATAATAAACTTATGATGATATCACAGACTAGTTTTTGTTTGTAAACCTTATTTAATATTTTAATATTTTTCATTTTTATTGATAATTTCCTTAATATTTTTAATTTACAAATTAATTTTATTGTATTAAATTGAATTTGTCAACACTTTTGATTCAAATAATTCATAAAATTAATTATCTTGTTAATTTTTTGAATCTATCACCTTTATTTTGTATAATATACTTAAGGAAGGTAAAGAACATGAAAAGACTAAAAGAAAGATTTATACGTTATGTAAAGATTGATACACAATCAGATCCAACATCCGATACATTTCCTTCAACACTTAAACAATTAGACTTATCTAAACTACTTGTTGAAGAAATTAATGACATGGGATTTGAAGCAAGATTAGACAAAGATGGTTATGTGTATGCACATATTCCATCAAACCTAGATAAAAAGGTACCTGCTGTCGGTTTTATTGCCCATGTTGATACATCACCAGATGCTCCAGGTTATCCAGTTAACCCACAAGTGATTAAAAACTATGATGGGTCTCATATTAAATTAAACGAAACCTATCAAATGCACCCCGATCAATACCCTGCATTAAAAAAGGTCATCGGTGATGATATTGTTGTAACAGATGGTAATACATTATTAGGTGCTGATGATAAGGCCGGTGTTGCTGAAATTATGGAAGTGCTGCACCAGTTAAGTGAAAACCCAAATATACCTCACGGTGATATTTATATTTGTTTTACACCCGATGAAGAAATTGGACAAGGTGCTGACCGTTTTGATTACGACTGGTTTAAAGCAGATTTTGCCTATACTTTAGATGGTAGTGAAGTTGGTGGTATAGAGTATGAAAACTTTAATGCTGCTTCTGCGATTTTAAAGTTTACTGGTAAATCTATTCATCCAGGTGCTGCCAAACATAAAATGGTGAACGCACTTCACTTGCAAATGGAGTTTCACCAAATGCTACCTAAGTTTTTAGATCCTGCAATTACTGAAGGGTATGAAGGGTTTAATCATTTAACCAACGCATCTGGTCAAGTAGAATCTGCTACTGCACAATATATTATTAGAAACCACAGCATGGATTTATTTAAAGAACAGCAGCAAACCTTTAAAGACATCAAAGACTATATGAATAAAAAATATGGTTATGATGCTGTTAGTTTAGAGATTAAAGAATCTTATTTAAATATGTATGAAATCGTTAAAGACCATATGTATGTTATAGATTATGCAGTCAACGCGACAAAACGCGCTGGCCTAACACCAAAATTTGAAGCTATTCGTGGTGGTACTGATGGTGCAAGATTAACCTACGGTGGACTCGTTTGTCCAAACCTAGGTACTGGTGCCTATCATTTCCATGGTCGACTTGAGTTTGCAAGTCTAAACCAAATGCAAAAAGTAGTTGAGGTTATCTTTAATATTATTGATGAGGTACAAAAATAAGGGAGGATTATTTTATGTATAAAGCAAATCCCAATCGATATAAAAACATGAAGTATCGCCGTTTAGGCGATAGTGGCATTGTATTACCGGTACTTTCTTATGGTATGTGGTACAACTTTGGTATCCATAACGACTATGAGACATCTAAGGAAATGATTTTTAAAGCCTTTGATCACGGTATTACACACTTTGATTTAGCGAACAACTACGGTCCACCACCAGGTCATGCCGAAACAGTGATGGGTCAGATTTTAAAAGATGGCTTGATGGCATATCGTGATGAAATTATTATTTCTACCAAAGCAGGTTATAGAATGTGGGATGGCCCATACCAAGATGGTGGTTCCAGAAAATATTTAATATCTTCTTTAGACCAATCATTAAAGCGTTTAGGCATTCCTTATGTAGATATCTTCTATCATCATCGATATGATCATGAAACGAACCTTAAAGAAACAATGCTGGCACTAAGAGATATTGTTCTTAGCAACAAAGCTTTATATGTTGGTTTATCGAACTATAATGCCGAACAATTAAAAGCCGCACACAAAATATTAGATGAACTGAATATCCCTTATATCATTACACAGCCAAGTTATTCTATGTTAAATCGTTGGCTTGAAAAAGATAACTTACTGGATACACAATTTAGTTTAGGTGGTGGAGTTATTTGTTACTCCGCACTCCAACAAGGTCTACTTACCAATAAATATATTGATGCCATTCCAGAAGATTCACGTGCTAAAAACCCTGATGCTATTTGGTTAAAAGAAAAAGATGTCACCAAAGAACTTGTTGAAAAGTTAAAAAAGCTCGATGTTGTTGCTAAAAAGCGTGGTCAAACGATAGCTCAAATGGCACTCGTTTGGACACTTCGTAATGAAAAGATGACATCTGCTTTAATTTCTACATCCAAAGTAAAGCAGCTTGAAGAAAACATTCAAGCACTAGATAATATGCATTTTACGGATGAAGAACTTAAAGCAATCGATGATATTTTAAATAGTTAAATAAAACCTATCTCACAACAAAATTGAGATAGGTTTTTTTCTATGTTAAGGTATCAAAAAATCCTTCATAATATAAATTAAGTAACTTCTTATCTTTTCGAATACCCAATGTATTAAAATACTTTAGCTTTGTTGTATCGTGGTGATAGACATATATAATATCTTTTAGTTCTAATGGGTAACTATCTAACAACAATAAATTGTGAGATGAAAAAATCAATTTATTGTTACCTAAATCAAAAAGCTTTTTAGCATAACTTAATATTTTTTTAGTCGATGTATGATCGAGTGATTTGGTGAAATCATCAATAAAGATCAAAGCATTTTGTTGGTGTTTGGTTAACACCATACTAAGTAAGAGTGCCTTTTTTAAACCTGAAGATAGCTTTTCAAATGGATAGACTGATCCATCTTTGAAATGTACATCAACCGCTTGAATGACTAAATCATTTAATGTCTTACCACTTAGCTTATAAAACTGATCATAAACTTCTACAAAGAATTTCGATGCATTATATTTGGTCACATGATTTCTAAACTCATCAAGTAAGTGATCATAACGATGTCTGTTTAAGTTATATCTTAATTCATCTAAACTCACCTGGCGGTAACTTAATGACGTAATATCCGGGTGTTTTGTTTGAACAAGATGTAAGACACTTATATAGTGAGAATCCGTCATATCCATAAAAAATTGAATATCTTGTTTTTGATTGATAATATGAATATTTTTAATTTGGTCCACTAAATCATTTAATATGACAACATTTTGACTATCAGAAAAGTCTTTTATACGCAGATTTGTTAGTATAAATTCTCTGCGGTCAAATTTTAAATCATATAAGTAAACTTTAAAACGTTCAAAATCATTAGGTGAAAACAACCTTTCAAGTTTATCACCTATTTCAATATCATATTGGTCTCTTTTAAAATAAAGGTGGGTCGTCGTTGTAGTTTTGAGCCAAAGCGCTTCATGCACAATTTGACTTTTATCATAATCAACAACAACTTGATATCTAAAGACTTTATCATAAATACTAAATTCCATATTGTATGCCGTATGCGCTTGGTTTTCAATCCGTTCAACCGAACGCATACCATATAAAAAGACTTCTTTAAACATATAAATAGATTCAAAAATGGTCGTTTTACCACTACCGTTTTTACCAAACATTACCTGCAACCAATCTTTTCCAGTAAAATCAATGGTAATCGGTGATTTTATTGATTTGTAATTTGATATTTCTATATTTAATATCATTTTTATCGTATTATCCTTAATTATTTATCAATTATATTATATATTATATATTATTTATCGATTTATTCGTAAATATTGCAATAAAATAGTAAATGCGTAACATTGTCTATATAATAGATAAGATGCGAAAAGAAGGTGATCAATCGATGATAGAACTTAAAGGTGTTCGTAAGTCTTTTACGGCAAAAGGTAACATTGTTCATGCGTTAAATGATATTTCATTAAAAATTAATCAAGGTGAAGTATTTGGCATTATTGGTAAAAGTGGTGTGGGCAAATCAACACTACTTAAAATATTGTCGCTTGCAATGAGGCCAGATCAAGGACACTACTTCTTACTTGGTAAAGATGTAACAGAAATTACTCATAAGGAAAAGAAACAATTACTATTAGAAACATCCTTTATATATCAAGGTTTTTCTTTACTTTATAATTTAAATGTTTTAGATAATGTCAGTCTTCCACTCAAATTACGTGGTGTATCTAAAGAAGAGCGTTACAAAAAGGCTAATGAAATGCTTGAATTTGTCGGTCTAAGTTCTAAAGTAGATGATTATCCCATTACTTTATCAGGTGGTGAAGCTCAAAGAATTGCCATTGCAAGAGCACTGATTACAAATCCAAAATTATTATTTTTAGATGAACCAACGAGTGCCCTTGATGAACAAACTGCTTATGACATATTAAAACTTATTAAAAAAACACATGAAGCATTTAAGCCAACCATAGTTTTAGTATCACACCAAATGCAAACCATTCAATACTTATGTGACAAAGTGATGGTCTTAAAGGATAATAAAATTGATCGTATTGGACCGATTAAGAAGCTTGACAAACTTTCTACTGGCTATGATGCTTTGTGGGGTGATAACTTATGATGTTATTACTAAATGCTACTGAGCAGGCCCAAATTATAAAAGCATCGCTAGAAACTTTGAATTTACTTTTAGTAAGTGCTTTGGTATCACTACCTATTGGTACGATCATTGGTATGTTGCTTGCTTTATATGAAAAACGTATTTTTAATAAGCATCGCTGGCTCATACAAATACTATCTGTAATTGTTAGTATTGTGCGTTCCATACCATTTGTATTATTAATGGTGATCATCATACCTTTTTCATTTAATACTTTTGGTACAAGCATTGGCTATATTCCATCGATACTTTCATTAAGTCTTATTGGTATAGCAACCGTATCTAGGTTAGTTGAACAATCCGTCATTGATATGAATCCAACCATCTACGATTTAGCTTATTCGATGGGTGCATCCAAATATCAACTATTTAAAGAGTTTATCTTTATTGAGGTACGTTCATCTCTCATATTAGCTTATACTTCATCACTGGTTAGTTTATTAGCGTATTCATCAGTGGTTTACATTATCGGTGGTGGGGGCTTAGGTTATACAGCCATTCAAATTGGTTATTATTCACCAGTAGGTAAAACACTGATGTGGGTATCTACCATTCTAATGATTATTATCGTACAAATTGTACAACTTCTAGGTAACATCCTAGCAAATTATTTAAACAAAAAGAAAAGAGGACATTAACATGAAAAAAATATTATTAACTATCACTGCATTCTCATTATTTGTATTAGCAGCATGTGGTATTTCAAATCAAAATGCAGATACGTTGAAGATTGGTGTCAATTTTTATCCGATGCCAGAAATCGTTACATTAATTACAGATGATTTAAAAGAAGCTGGTATTAAGGTTGAGCAAGTTCAAATGGACTATAACATCTTAAATACACCACTGGCCAACAAAGAAATTGATGGTAATATGATTCAGCACCAATATTTTATGGAGTTTTTTAATACTGCAAATAATGCTGAATTAGTGATTGCTCAACCAATCTATCATTCTAAATTCGCATTATACTCCGGTGTATATGATTCATTAGATGATATACCTAATGGTACAACAATTTATATCCCTGAAGATGTCGTTAATTTACCACGTGCACTTATTTTATTAGATGCACTTGGTCTAATTACTCTAAAAGAAGGTATTACTGTAACAGCAACCTTAGATGATATTGCATCAAACCCTAAAAACTTAGTTTTTGAACCAAAATCATTAGGTACTACATCTCAAGCTTATCACTCCGATGGTTCTAAGTTAGCTGTGATGTATCCAACCTATGCAAGAGATACCAATAATGAACTCATGGATGCTAGCCAAGTCTTAGCATATGAGGAATTAAACGACTTAACTAAAACTTATGCAATAAGTTTTGTTACTAGAAAAGATAACTTAAATGATCCTAAGATACAAACCTTTATTGAGTATTTAACATCAGATAAAGTTAGAAATTGGCTCCTTGAAAATTATGGGTGGGCAGCTGATCCAGCATTTTAATACTATGAATCATACCTCGTTTATGTTATATTAAATATAAGCGAGGTATTTTTATTATGGATGTTTTAAAACAGTTTTTAACAGATTGGCTAACCAGTCTGAATATGCATGAACCTTTAATTCAACTATTAGTGACAGCAGCTGCAATATTTGGCTGGATTATATTAGGTTCTATTTTTCATTTAACCACTAAACTTGTTATCGCAAGACTTAAAGCGAAAGAAAAACGTATGGTACGTCGTCAACGTACTGTTACAGCACTTATTTTATCCTTAATCAAATATATGTTTTGGTTTGTTATGGGGATGATGATGCTTAAAGAATTTGGTCTTGATTTAGCGCCAATATTAGCAAGTGCCGGTATCTTAGGGTTTGCTGTTGGTTTTGGTGCTCAAGAATTAATTAAAGACATGATTGCAGGTTTCTTTATTATCTTTGAAGGTGCAATGAATGTTGGTGATTTTGTCGATATTGGTGGTTTTTCAGGAACTGTTCAAGAAGTTGGTATTCGTCGTACTAGAATTCTAAACTGGAAAAACGAAATGCGACTTGTTAATAACGGTGATATTAAAGCGATCACTAATTTTGCTGGTAGAGATTCTGTTGGTGTTGTAGAGTTCTTTGTATCACCTCAGTTTGATTTAAGTCACTTTACTTCTAAGCGATTTGAAGAACTACTTGAAAGTTATAATAAGTATGAAGATATTACCGAAATTCCTAAATATATTGGTGTCGTGGATATGCAACTACACAATATAAAGGTACGTGTATCATTTAAAACATTAAACCAAAAACATTGGGGTATTGAACGCGACTTAAGACGAGATATCCAAAAGTTTGTTCAGACTGTTAGAGATGAAACCAAAGTATTTTAATCACTAAAAATAAAACCAATTGACTATACAAATTATTAGTCAATTGGTTTTTTATTGTCTATTCGGATCCCATGAAATAGGATGTTCTTTCCAAACTGTAAAGTCAATACCAGGTACACTACGTTGATCTGTTGGGTAAGTGTTAGTTACAAGTTCCCAAAACGAACCATCATAAATTACATAGTCGCCCAATTTATAGACATTGTTTGACACCCACGTTTCACTCATTTCATGCCAACCATTGCGTCCAGCGCCTGGTTCTGGTGTAAAGGTTGCATTATGAGTACCTTGCCATACAAAGTAACGATCATTGTAGTAGACTGCGCTTACCATGGAATCTTGATTATAATACATTGCAGTTGGACTCCAATTCATAGAAAGTGGTTGCCAAGCACCTACTACACCCGGCTCTTGGTTCGTTGAAGTACCATTTCTTAATACATAGTGTTCATCATTGTGATAAACTACCGCATCTCTAACATAGGTATTCTTATGATGCCAGCTTGTTTCTAACGTCCACCAGCCATTCGTTGTTTCAGGATTCGTACCTGTTGTAGTACCAGTTCCATTCCAAAAGTATCTAGCGCCGTTATATATAACACTATCATAACGATTATAGGTTGTATTTAAACCATACGTTCCACGGTGATTAATTAATCGCCAGTTAGAATTAGAACCTGATGTTGGTGGGGTAGAACTTGTTGATGTAAGTGCTAAATAGTATTGGCTATTATGAAAAACAATTGAGTTTGGATCATAGGTTTTACTTACATATTGAAGCCCAATATAATCATATGCATAATTACCAATGGATGGTGTGTTATAAGGCTCATTTGTTTTAACTCTATAGAATTCCCCATTATGGCGTACATACTCACCAATCTTGTACTTACCATTATTGAGTACACTATAGTCAATGCTCATAAATTTAGCCTCATAATGTGTTTGAAAGTTTGGATTATGAACTGTAAAAGTGTCATAGGCAATGAACCATGATCTCTGCTCACCATCATCTACATAAAATACATCACCAGTATCATATTCATTACCTACTAAGTATTCACGACCTAATTGTTCCCATGCCCATGATAATGGTGGTGGATGTCCTGCCCAGACGGTCTGTTTTGCTTTGAAAAATTTACCATTATAATAAATTATTTCGCCTTCTTCGTAAACTCTGGTATTTGAGTATTCTGTTTGAATATATGTCCACGCCCAAGCATATTGATCAGGTAAATTATCACTTTGTCTGGCACGCGCTATATAGTACCCTGCATTTTCGCCACCATCAGCGGCATCATCAAAGTATACAATATCTCCTTCATTATATGTAACCCCATAACTCCATATTGGAATCATAGCAGGTGCATAGAGTATATCCTCAAACCCCCAACTATCAATATCACCATAAGTAATTGTAATAACAATCGTATTACCACTTCGTGTTACTATAAAGTCTAGATGATTGACTAAATTAATGCGCACATTATATGTGCCTGCAGGTAATGTTAATCGATTAGATAAGGAGGTTCTATTGTGCCATAAATAAGCATAACGATTGGAACCATTGGTAAATTCTACATAAATACCACGTTGGTACTGAGAATTTGATACACCATCAAAAATAACATTTAACTGTTGACTACTCACACCTGATGGTAAATCAAATGTTTTAGTTACATGGTTGGAGTTTTGCATATTCCAATTATTAGCTCTGTTAGACTGGACAGCAGAAACAAGTATACTCAACTTTACAGTGGCATTATTAGATAAGTCATTTAATACTGATGTATTTACTTGAGCACTTGTAATGAAACTTAAATCTGTAGAAGATGTACCTTTTGCCAGTACTTGATCAGGATAATAATAACCTGCATTATCTACATTCGTAGGATTTTGATATTGCCATGTAAATACAGACGGTCTATTTTGTACGATGTTGTTCACCGTCCAAATCTCTGTAATTTTAAATCTAACTTTAATTGATTTATATGGTGTTACCAATATGTTAACTGTAATTGGTAAAGTTGAACCTGATAAGTTTGATTGAATTTGTGATTTAGTCATGATGATAGCAAGTTCATTTTTATTATAGTAGTTGTGGTTAAAATTAATATTTTGTCCGCCTATATTAATACGTGCACTCGATGATAATAACTCAGTACTTCTTACGTTTAAATCTAAAGCTTCAGTAGCTGGTTGTAAAGTAAACCATGCATAGACACCAATTACTGTTGATATTGAGCCAATAAATGCTAGACAAACTAGGACAATTTTTCTAATATTTTTCATAGCATTCACCTACACTAAAACCTTAACACGATATACTAGTGCATGGTATACATCTTTTTGAGCTTGGGTCAGTCCATCATAGGCACCCCAAATATAAATATAGACTCGCTTCGTCGATTCACCTGGAATAGTAAACCCGTTAGAGTTATGACTATCCATGGCACTAAAGACATTACCTGCATATTGGAATACAGCAAATCTATTTGCCAAATAGTTTGGTTGACTCATTGAATCTTGTTCTTCAAGAACTAAATATTTCAATCCTGCTTGAGAACCGGCATAAATACCAAATTCTGGTGCAGCAACCACATTTAAGCGTACTCTTGCTGTTGCAGGATTTGGTGAAGGATTTGAAATAACAAATTCTAAAACTGAAGCATGTCCATAAAAATCAAATCCAATAATGTCAAATTCATCATTTTGTAAATAGGTTAAATCTCTAATGCGGTCTCCTAAAAAGATACCTTCATGTTCAGCATCTATTTCTAATACGGATTGATCATCCAGTGTTTGAGCACTAAATGAATCAACACTAGCTCCATTACCATAGTCAATAAACCATGCAAAAACACCAGTTGCCATCGTGGCCACTGACACAAGTAAGAATATAATTAAGATAGTAAGTCTTCTTAATGATTTCATACATGCCCTCCCGATGCAACTGGCTGTCTATTGTTAGACCCTATAGTTTTGCGTCCTTAAGTTACCTTAAGTTTGCCCTTTAATCTGCTGAATGTTTTTTATTATTTTTTAATTCTTCTTTATACTTTTCTAAATCTGTTTTATATTTATATTTTTGCCTTTCTAACAACTGATGTATGAGTATAAATGCTTGAATGATAAATATCAAAAATATAAATATGATAATAATACCTATAACTAATAACCTTTGATTAACTAAAAACTTACCAATGAAACTACCACCAAACCAGACAACCTTCGCTAAATACTTATCTTCTGTAATATAGCCTTCGGTATCAAAGTCTGAATCCATATTGTTAAGACCTTTTGTTATATAACCTTCATCTTCTATTTCAATAATTTCATGTATGATAACGCGTGAGCCATCACTAGATTCAAATGCTATGACATCACCAACTTCAAGTGCATCATAGTTGGTTTGATGCATAATGACGAAATCATTTACAACAATTTTAGGTTCCATTGAAGGTGTTTGTACAACACCATAACTTGTCCCTAAAATTGAGAATGGCTTTTTAGTTATCGCGCTCATAAATGACATTGTTATAAAGATAATAGCTAAAAATATAATAGTGGTTATAACAATTTTTAAGACTAATTTATACGTGAGTTTCATTTACCCTTTTTCAAAGCAGCCATTGCTTTATCATGTGATGCTTTAATCTTTTCTTTTTGTTTTTCAATGTAAAGCTTTTGTTTAGCTCTTTGTCTTTCTTTAGATAATCTTAACTTCTCTTTTGCTTTTTCACGACGTTTTCTCAACATATCCAGTTGACGTTGTGCTTTACGTTTTTGCATTTCTGCAATACGTTGAGCTTCCTTTTTATAACGTTCACGATATTTTGTTTTTAAATTTAATAACATTTCGTTATCTTTAGCAACTTGAACACGTTGAGCATCTAACATTTCAGCACGCTCTAACTTTTGATAAGCATCATGAAGTTCTCTAACTTTTTGAGCTTCTTTTTTAAGTTTTTCATCACTATCTAATTTAACAGATTTGAAAAATCTTTTTTGATAACGAAGTGTCGTGTTATACCACTTTTTTTCAAGTGCGATTGCTTTTTTATAATCAGATTCTTTAATTTGTCTTACGATCGATGCAATTTTATACTTTTCATCGGCACTGTGTAGATCTTCTTTAGGATTAACTTCTTGAATTAATCGGTTAAATACATCTTCATCTTGGTTGATTTCAAAGTATGATGCATAAAGTGAGTTTGTAATCTCAATCGTGTCTCTAAGTGCTTTTTTTAAGGCTACTTCATATCTAGGCTCTGATTCCATATATTGATCAATGGTTTTTTTAAACATTTGTTTTGTTTTGTTTAAATAATACTCATTCATCATGGTATCTTCAATTTGATGTGCTTCTGGATCTGTTTTTAAATCCTCAGCAGTCAATTTAATTTCTTGAGCTTTTTTCACCTTATAACTTTTAGTTAATAGTTTTTGATCACTTGCAGGAATCTTTTGATGAAATAGCATTGTTGCAAATGCAAATAAAGCATTTTGACTTAAATGTTTACGATATGTTTCATTAAATCTTTTTTGTTTAACGTCGCTAATTAGTTCATAACCTAAACTGTTATATTGATCTAAATATTGCCAGAGTAGGTAACAGTTACGATAGTTTGTGTTTTTTAAAATAATTTGAGTTTTCATAATCGGTGCACGCACTGGTTTGTATGATTTCATCATATTCATGAATTCACTGTTTAATGCATTTGCCAGTTTCCTATGTAGGTCTTGTGCACGGTATAATAACTTTTGATTTTCTTCTTCGATTTTACCTTCTTTGATGGTTTGAACTTCTTTAAGATCAATATCAATTTCATAGGTAGAATCATCAATATCAAACGTAATGGAATTACTCAACTCATTTATTTTTTTAGAGTTGACATCTTCTTCAAGAATCTGAACTCTACTAGATACAAAATTGACTAGACGATTAATTAAAGTAGCTACAAAGCGGTTTTCGTAAATACCATATTCATCTTCTGCATATTCTACTAATAGCTTTTTAGGACGAATTTCGGTCATTGGTTGACCATCTTCTGGTACACGCAATAAGTGTGTGTTTGCAGCTAAGTGTCTAACTGTTCTAGCACCAGTTTTTTTAGCTTTTTCAACAACAACGACATCTTCTTCAGTACGTAGTGCAGATTTATAGTTTCTAATAATTTTGTCGATAAATGGATAATATGTTTCGATTGCTACAATCCAATGATCATCAAACTTTTTTGTTTCTGTTGTCTCTACATGCTTTAATTTATTTTCACCATCATAAAGTCCTTGGTAAAAGTAAACAGGAAAATCTGTGTCAACTTCTAATTCATCCAAATAGGATATTAACATGGTGTAAAATAAATTTAAATCATAGGTGTTTTTCAATGAGAGTCAACCTTTCTTACATTTGTTTCTTATAACTATTAATCATTGTACGTGCTTCAGGAAATGATTGTTTACCAAAGAGTTTGTCGATGAGTGCTAAGAGTTCATCGAGTTCTTTTCTTAAGAATGGTAAGTTTAAGAATTCAAACTTACGTAATACTTTTCTTGTAACTATGTAGTCAAGACCTTCTAATTCATCTTCACCACATGCAACAAAGATTGGTACGAATGTGTTGATTTGTTTTAAAATACGGTTACCAAATGTAATTTGGAAATTTTGTGTAATAAACTCATCTAATTTTTTTAATCCATCCAATGATTTTTGTGAGATTGGATTTTCTTTAATTGCTTCTTTAAATAATGATTCCATATAATCATGTGTTACATGAATAGAGTCAGTAAATGGTGCATCAACATAATCTGCTTTAACAGATAGTTCTATCGATGCAGCACGGTCATATACTTTATCCGTGATTGCAAATGTTGAATCATCGCGGTTTGCTGTACCTACAAACCAAATATTAGATGGTAATAATAACTTACCTTCTTTTAAGTGAATTGGGTCCCCCGGTATTGAATCCGGTGTAATATCAATTAACCATTCACTTGTATTTGGCATTTCTAAGACAGATAGAAAGTCAGCAAAGTAATATTCAACACGTGCTAAGTTCATCTCATCTAATACAATAAAGTTTAAGTCTGTACGGTATGTGGCTTCATAAATAGATTTTAGGAAGTCCGTTTCATTAAATTTTTTAGTAAATTCATTTAGATACCCAATCATTTCTGCCCGATCACGCCATGATGGTTGGACAGAAATGATCGATGTATCGTTATTAAAGAATTTTCCCATTGCATAAGGTAGAGATGTTTTACCGGTACCGGAAATACCTTCTAAGATAATAATCTTGGAAGATCCCATACCAGCAAAGAAAATTGAAACTATTTTTGATGAATAATATAGTTTGAGTTGTGATGCTGCAAAGTTAATAAAGCGCTCTACCATTTGTTTTAAACTTAACATGTCAGACTCTGTCATGTTGGTTTGAAGCACTTGCATATGGTATGTTTCATCCACTGCAATAAGCTTTGTAAAACGTGAGGTTTGTTCTTCTGTTTGTTGTTCATCTTCTTCGTTAAGCTTTGCTAAAGTGCCAGTGACACTACGTCGATTCATTGGTAGACCTAAGTCACTTGATTTTAGTGTAAGGATTGCGTTTTTCTCATCTGTAACATCGACTAGTTTTTGATTTAATTCAGTAATTTCTAAGATAAGATCATCTTTAGATACTTCTTTTTTAACAAACCTAAAGTACCTACGTAACAAGACAATTATAAAGTAAGTTAAAGATACAATAAATATGAAATTAATTAATAAAATAATGATTCCAATAATCCAATCTAGAGCATTGAAGTTCATACTTGCATTGACAAATGAATCTAATATTCTAGATGGGTTAACCCATATAGCTTGATAGATAGCATTAAATATCGTTGCAAAAAATGATACGATATACTCAAAAACAGTTTGGATGAATTCTATGTACCATGTAGCAAACTCACTCATAATATTCCTTCTTTTAAATTGTTACTTTTAATTGTTTATTTTTTGTTTTTTTCTGCCAGTTCTTGCTCTAATTCTTTTCTTAAAACTTCTTTTTCAGCAGCGTATTTCAGTTCAAGCTTATCTTTGTTACGTTTAATTAAGTAACGAACTAATACGACAGCTTCAAATGTAAATAGCAAGAACAACGGTAATATAACCCAAAGGACTAATCCATTTGGTGTACGCACCTCTTGAATAAATTGACCAACGCCAGTCCAGTGTCCTGTATAACGACCGATGATATCATCAATGTCACTCGCTTCTAGTTGCATATTTGGATCAAAATTTGTGCCATCAAAGTCACCATAAAGCCGTGCATTGACATCACCTTGTGTCACAATGGTATTACCACTAATTGTTTTGATTCTATGGATGATATGTATACGTTGAACGTTATCATAAAATACCACGATTTGGCCAACCTCTAAATTTTCTTTTTGAGTTTGACTTAAAATATCAATAAATACAAGTGATCCTGTTGGGAAGTTATCTTTTTCTTCACCTTCCATCGATCCTGATAGAATTGAGACAAAGCCTTTACCAAATATATTAGGTAAATCTTTTTCGCTTCTTACTGATAAATTAGAAATGGAAAAAAGTAATAATACTAATAATAATAAGTAAAATAACACATTCCCTGCAATTCCTAAATATTTAAAGACTTTTTGTTTAGTGGACATGAATTATACCTCGATTTTATTTTATGATTATATCATACCACTTTTATAGAAATAACGAAAGAAACCTTATTAAGTTTTTAAGGTTTCTTTCCCTTATTTTTTATGCAATAGCTGTGAAATTAAAGTTAACAGTTAGTACACCTGAAAGAATTGCGTTAAGTGCTTCTTGATCCCAACCTTCAACCCAAACTCTTACTGTAACTGCACCAACTTTGGCTGCGTTTCCGCCAATTGCAGTAAGATCTGAAGTATTAAGTGTATATCCTGAAACTGGAGTTCCATTTGGATTCAATGTTGCTACTTCTACAGAGATTCCATTGCCAGCAACTTCCGCAGCTGCTGTATTAGCAAGAGCATCAGTAAATTCGGATTCGACTAAAGCTGTATCCATAATTGCATTATAGAATAAGATTGCTTCATTAGTTGCATAAGTCCCAAAACCTATGGAGTTGCCATCTGTACCAGAACTTTGCTCAAAAATTGTAGATGTAGCTGGTGTAATCATATCTTGGAAGCTTACTCTTGCTGCATTTGAAACATATTCTGTAATTGTACTATTTGGTAATCCTTCAGAACGTGTTCCTTCAACATCTACACCGGGAATCCAAGTTGTTGCTGTACCACTAAGTGTAAGTGAATCAATTACAATTTTGTTTAAATTAGCAGATCCAGCAAATAATAAGTCAAACTCGATAAATCCAGCTGCAGCTGCCTCAGCTGCACCTAAAGCAAAGAGTTCAACTCCATCTTCTGATGTTAATGGAACAAAAGTTACAGTTCCCGCAGCAGTTTGCATTTGAGCTGAAGTTAGTGTATTTACCCAATTTGTGCCATCTAATGATACATAGAAACCTTCTCCAGTTTGAACTGTCCCGTTAAATGATTCAATTGTTGCTTGATTATTAATTGTGAACCATGCAAATACCCCTACGGATAATGCCGCGCCTGTAAGTACTAAAGCTAGTACTGACATAACTAATTTATTTGTTACTGTTTTCATATTTTTTTCCTCTCCTTATAATTGGAATTTTTATTTTTTTTTGTTATTTGGTTTTTAACCTTTTATAACCTAATTATTTGATGTTTCTGTTGTTGCTTCAAATCTTGCTGACCTAATACTTAAACTAATGATGAGTGAATCATTGACGATAGGATCAAATGCATCTGGATCCCAACCTTCTAACCAAATATTGATTGTTGTCATACCTTGGTAGGTATAGCGACCTTGATCTTCAGAAACTAATGTTAATTCTGCAAGTAGACTATCTTTATCTAATGCGATATCATTTTGCAGGGGTGAAAATTGTGTAAGTTTAAATATTTGATTTTCTGGTGCATTAGGCATATCTAGTGCCACACCTAATCTTTTGGTGTAATAATCATAAGCCCCAAATGGTTTACCAAATCCACGATATCTATCCTCTGATGTATCATATATAAATGATAATTCAGGGTTTGGACTAATACTTGCGATTCTAACAGCATTTTTAGCATAATACAATCGATTGGAACCTGCTGGTATAACTTCCATACCATCATGGAATGCGATTGGATTGCGCCACATATTTCCCTTTGATGTAATAAATGTACCATCTGTTGTGAGTGCTTCAGCAAATGTTGGTTGCTTGCTATTGGCTAAGTAAATATATCTTTGATGGGCAGAAATATTTGGATTATCACTGGTTAATCTAAAATATAGGTCAAACGATATATAATCTACATTTTTTGATGCAACCGACGATGTTTCAAAAGGTCCTTTAATAAAGTTAGTACCATCTTGTGTTGTCACCGTTGCAAGTCTTGGATTTTTACCAATGACTTTAGATAACATATCATTATCAATTGTTTTATGATAGGTCATGCCATCTAATGATAATTCGATCGTATCATCTAATGAGATACCAATTTCTATACCTTCAATCAAACCGGTTCTTGATATTTGAAACCATGCATAGACGGTTGTCGATAGTGTTAAGGTAACACATAAGAAGGATATGATTAATAAGTATAATTTTTTACGCATATTAATCACCTGCAACACTTAAGATCATATTTAACTTTAATGAGCCACCGATGAGTTCTTCTTCCGTGTATTTTTTTATACCGGTTGTTAAATATTCTTCTAAATAACCATCAATCCAGAAAAATACCGTTACTTTAGATACTTCACCTGCATTGAGTTCAAAGATGTTGGCATCGACTGCAACCGATGGACTTCTAAATCGAAGTGAGGCAACATCATTGTATCTAAAGGGTTCATATTCATACACATTTCTAACCCCATCTACTACAACCATAATTCTTAAGTGTTCTTCAATATGATTGTTTAACTCTTCAAAGATGATCTTATAATTAATACGATTAATTGTAGCTGTTTGGTTCATGTTTTTAACATAAAATGTAAATGCTACAACTTCTCTGTCTAAATCTTTTACATTTTTTAAATAATAGCCATCGGTATTGATCGCATCTTCATAATGAGCTGCCATAATACCGCTATACGATGCTTGATTGACAAATGCAATACCCGGATATCTTAATACTGTTCTTGTTTCAGAAAAATCTTTTGTTTCTGCAATTCTAATAGAGTGCCCACTAAAGTCATCTACCCGTACTGCATAATCCCCTGTGTTTTGGCCATAAAATGAGACAACCCCTAATGTAATGGATAAAAATCCAAAAAGTGGTATGAGTAAGAATATGAATTTTGAGAACCTACTTGTCTTGCGGATCGTGCGGTTTATACCCCAAAATCTTGTTGTTTTCATCTTAACTACCTCATTTTATATAACAAAAACCAATTGCCCATAATTTCTTTTGTGCAACTGGCTACCATTTTATAGGCCCTATAGTTTTGCGTCGTTGGGTTCCCCCAAGTTTGCCGATAATGTTTGCCATGCTATATTTTAGCATATTCCATTCAATTGTCAACAAAAGTCCCTTATCAGGCGATAAAAAGCCAGTTGCATTTGAGCAACTGGCTATCCATATTGGACCCTATAGTTTTGCGTCACTAAGTTACCCTAGTTTTGCCTTTTTCGTTTATGTGATAAGATTTTATCAATATTTTATTTATTTGTCAATAGATTGTCTTTCTATTTGCTTTAATAATTCATTTTTCTCTTTTAAAAATGCTTTTATATCTATCGCATTTTGTGGTTTACCTAAAAAGTAACCTTGTCCATAATCAATACCTTTTTCTTGATGCATTAAAACTGTTGCTTCATCTTCAATACCTTCTGCAACAAGTAATAACTTTTCTTTTTGGACAAACTCAGTGATCATATCTAAATACTTACGGTAGTTGTAGTTTTGTTCGAGTCTAAAGAATTTACGATTGAGTTTAATCATATCAATTTGAAATCTTTCAACTAGGTCTATAACATCATAATCAGTTGTAGATATATCTATGGCAAGTCTAAAGCCTAATGTTTTAATTTTAATTAGGTTTCTTCTAAATACTGGATTGTTTTTATATACGGTAAACTCAGGTATTTCAATCGCAATCTTCGATGCATCTTGTCGATATTTATCAACAAGCCTTTGAAAGATTGTAAAGGTCATCTCATTTAAAATTTGACGTGGTGAGACATTAATATTAATAATTACATCCGATAACCTTTGTTGGTGAAGATCACCTAATAATTCTAAGGCTTGTTCTAGTGCGATATTACCAATATCATCTAGTTCTCCGGTTTGTTCTGCAAGATGTAAAAACTTTGCCGGTGATAAAATGCCTTTTTTAGGGTGCTTCCAACGCAGTAAGGCTTCTAGTCCATAGACTTGATTCAAATGGTTTAAGTTAATAATTGGTTGATAATAATATATAAACTCTTTATTGTTTTTAGCATCTTTTAATTCATGGAATAAATCAAGATTTTCTTTGGTTTGAGATAACTCTTCAGAGTAATACTTAATATCATTACCACCTGCTTTTTTAACCATGTATAATGCAATATCTAAAGATTGATAAAGTAGTTCTAAGTTATGGCCATGCAAAGGATAGGTTGCAATTGCAAGCGATACTGTTTTTTTAATGGTGACTTTATCAAGTATTTGTATTTTCTTTTCAGCTTCTTTTTTAATTGATTTTGCCAGATTAAAAATATTGGAGTGATCAAAGCTAGATGGTATAAATACATAAAAGCGGTCAGGTTTATGGGCACTTGCAATGATAGACTCTTCTGGTAGTGCATTGTTAATGTGGCTGGCAACATATGAGATGATAAAGTTTTCTTCTTCTTTATTAAAGGTGTCAATAATTTCTTGGAATTCATCTAAGTCAATGAGCATCAATGTAAAGGGTTTATCTTTTTTACCTTGGCGTTTAATCATACGCTCAATGAGTTGATTAAAAATATCTAATGGTATGACATCAGTAGATAGTAACATTTTTTCATCTTTATATTTTCTAATTTCTTTTTTCAGTAAAAAAAGTAGCAATATCGTCAGTGCAATGATGACTATCACGATCAATACCATAATTAAGATGTCGGTCATAAGTTCACCTTCTTACGTATAAATTCAAATGCTTCTTTTTCAGGTAATGCTTTGGATATATAAAAGCCTTGAATGATGGCATTTGTTTCTTTTTTAATAAACTCTAATTGTTTTTCAGTTTCAACACCTTCAATAATCACACCCATGCTTAGGTTCTTACCTAAGGTCATAATGGTTTTTAAAATATGACGTGATTTAGCCGATGTTTCAATTTCATCCACAAATACTTTATCGACTTTAATATTATCAATCGGTAGACGTTTTAAGTAGTTTAATGATGAATAACCAGTACCAAAGTCATCCAATTGTATTTTAAAGTTTAAATCTTTTAGTGCATTAAACTTTTCAGTAATCACATCCATTTGTAAAATTAATAATGTTTCTGTCAGTTCAATAGCAATTTTATTTGGATCAACTTGATATTTATCCTTTAAGGCGATCAGTTCATTAATAAAACCTGGTTGCATGAGTTGTCTTGGTGATATATTAAATGATATATCAATGTCTTTACCTTCTAACTTTTTAGCAATTTGAAAGACCTTTTCATTAATCATACGTCCTAAATCAATAATTAAGTTCGATTTTTCAGCTTGTTTAATATAAAGTGCTGGGGATTCTTTAATGTATTTAGGATTATCCCATCTTAAGAGTAATTCAAAGCCAGATACACGTTTTTGGATTAAATCGTATTGTGGTTGCATATACATGACAAACTCATCGTTTTTAATACCTTCACGAATATCTTTTTCTAATTGGCTGGCTTTATTTCTAAAGTCTAAATAGCGCTCAGAAAAGATCATTAAGTTATTGGTTGTTGATAAAGTAGCACGCTCTAGTGTAATTTCTAAAGCATCAATCATTTCTTTGGTTGTGTAATTGGCAACAGCACCACGGTTATGTAATATGCCGACATCTAGTTGTAGTTTAATTGGTAAGTCTGGTAGTAATATTGATGTATCGATCGCTTCTATCATTTGTCTTGCCCAACCAACTGTCACATCATAGTTTGGATCTTTTCTTTGTAAGACAACAAACTCATTTTTATCAATTTGAAACAGTAGCATATTTGGATACATTTTAGATTGAATCAGTTCAATAAAGATATTGACTAATTCATTGGTTTTTTCACGGCCAATGGATTTGGCTACTTCATCCAATGCACGGATCCCCATAATAATAAAGCTAAATTTTTCTTTTTTATCTAAAGTTTCAATCATCTCTTCAAGTGCTAATCTATTTTTTAAGCCTGTTAATGGATAAGTGCGTGCTAGATTTCTATATTTATCTAAGACATTGGAACTACTATCGATGATTTCACCTATCAGTTGATAGTTTCTACTATATTTATTAATTAAAAAACGAACGCTTATACTAGGATTTAATTTATCCATTTCAATATAAAATGGTTGTTTGTTTTTAAGTAGTTGTGTCATATCTATCTTTTCAGTTGTTAGATCTGCAATGGTTTTAAACGTGACATCACTTGTCAGTGTTTTAAACAATGTATTTGCTTGTCTGACCTGACCAAGCCCTCCAACTTCTAAAATAAGTAGGGATGATTTCATTGTACGCGTTAATTTATTAAATACGATTTCATCATCAAAGCGACGTTTAACAACTAATAAACCAAATATAACAAAAATAAGAATCATTAAAAAGCTTAAAGACATAAAGCCCCAAATAACTGGTGTAAAGATTTCTAAGTATGCATATTGCTCAACATGACTCATATAAAAATAGTTGTCATCCAGTTTTGTAAAAGATAAGATAAAATTTTGATCATCTTTTTTAAAATTTAAAAACCCAGCTTGTTTTTGACTTAAGTCTTCATCAAGTGCTCTATAAACACTACCCGGATAAATTTGTGAGGCAAACAAATTGGTTTCAACCAGTAATGGATTAATATGATATTTGATGATACCATTACTGTTAATAATATAGCCATTTTGACCAAAAGATAGACCAATGACGGATAATACTTCATAAAATTTTTTAAATGCCACTTCATCTTTGGTTGAATGTTTGAGTATTAAATAAACATCGTTAGATATTTCATCGGTAAACACTTGGCTTAATTTAACGATTTCAACAGGCTTTAATGCATCTGGTATGAGATTGGTATCATCATAGGTTTTAGTTTCCCATAATAATGTATCGTCTTCATAACTTTGACTTAAGACATCGATATGATCTTTGATCATAGTGTTATTCATGACATGATTTTTATGCGCCAAACGGTTAGCTTCATTTTTAAGGGTTGTATCTAAGACAAAAATATAAAACAAACTAAAAACGATGAGTAAAAAACCCAGTATAATAAAAAGTCTTAACATGTAGTTTTTAGTATGTTTAGTCACAATATCTCCCTATACGCATAACATAAAAATTTAATTTCATTATACATGATTTTTATATAATTGTGTGTGCTTTAATAAAAACCACTTAAAAATTTATGTTTTAAGTGGTTCATTGTTTATTATTTGATTTTAATATAAGCAACCTTATCTTCATTTTTAACTTCAAAATCTTTAAAAGTTTTAAAGAAATTTAAGGCTTTTAGTTTAGAGCCATAGTTAACCGGATCAAAACCAGGGCTTTTCTTTCTAAGTTGATCTGCAACAATACTCCAGTATGCCCAACCATCATCTTCTAAGTTATCTTCAATGATTTTTTTAACTTCTTCAATAATAACTTCCTTTTTAGGGATTAAAGATTTACCATTGGCATCTTTACGTTCTTTTTTAGGTTCTAAAGCTTCTAATATTTGATCGATATAGTAAAAGCGTTCATAAGAATTAACTAATACTTCAGGTGTTTTAGATTCACCCATACCGATTAAATACATATTATCTTCTTTAAGCCTGATGATGAGTTTTGTAAAGTCTGAATCACTTGAGACAATACAAAATGCATTCACTTTACCAGAGTAGAGTAAATCCATGGCATCAATGACCAAGGTAAAGTCTGTGGCATTACCTTTATTGCTTAAATTTGCGTATTGTTGAACAAAAGTTAAACTATATTTTTCCGCTTTAACTTTCCAAGATTTTAAACGTTCTTGGCTCCAGTCCCCATAAACGCGTGCATTCGTTATTTTACCGTGTTTATTTGCTTCATTAATAATGATGTCTAAATATATTGGTGATACATTATCTGCATCAATTAATAGCGCAATCGTGTAGTCTCTATCGGATTTCATCGGTTTTTAGCAATAAAGAACAATGCCAGTACACCATGTCCTGCATGGGCACCAATTACTGGTCCAAGAGAGTTGATCATGAGTTCTTTGACTTCAAATTTTTCTTTAATCATTTCTGCTAATTTGTTGGCATCATCTTCAGCACTTGCATGTGAGATAAAGACTGTTTGTGGGCCTTCTTCTGCAGAATTTAGCATTTGTTCGAATAAGGATTTAATCGCACGTTTACGCCCAATCGCCTTATGTCTAGAAATGAGTTTACCTTCATCTGAAACATGTAATATTGGTTTGATGTTGGCAACGGTTGCGATAAACCCTGCCATTTTAGAAACACGACCACCGCGTACGAGATGAGAAATATCATCCACTGTAAACCAGTGAGCAACCCTAGGTGCTAAATTAGCTGCAAAGTCATAAGCAGCTTGTAAATCTAGATTTTGTTCTTTGACTGCTTTGGCAGTTAAATAAACAACCATACCTTCACCAAGTGATGCTGCTTTTGTATCAAGTAGCATAATCTTTCTATCTGGAAAAGCTTCTTCAAGTTCTTCTTTAGCGAGTCTTGCACTATTATAAGTACCCGATAATGCTGAAGAAAAAGCTAGAATTAATATATCTTTACCTTCCTTTAATAAAGGTGTTAATACTTCGATATATTCTTCCGGATTAATTTGCGAAGTTGTTGGTTTGGCACCACTTTTTAATTTCTCAAAAAATACATTAGGATCAAGTTCTCTATTATCTAAATAATTTGTATATGTTTTGCCTTCTAAATTAAATTTTAGCGGCATGACATGTAAGTTTAAAGACTCTGCCACATCATGAGGTAAATCTGTTGTAGAATCTGTTACAATTATAAATTTTGACATCTTTTTATACCTCTAATTCTATATTTTTAAAACCTTTTGGAGCTTTTTGAAGTGCTTCTACTAAATTGGGCCTTCTTGTATCCATATTATGGCAATCACTGGCAATAATATCTACTAAACCTTCTTTTAAATATCTATGGGCTAAGCGATTAAACTTTTTAGGATCAAGACCTAATACGGCCCCAGAATTAATTTGAATAATGGCTCCATAAGATTTGATACGTTTGACTTCTTCTAAACTTAAATAATCATAACGTTCGATATGTGCAACAATTGGAACAAATCCTTTGGCCACTAAATCATAAATAACTTCTGTAATATTATCTGGTTTACTCCAAGAAAATTCCATTAAAATGTAAGGTTTTTTAAAGCCTTGGAAAACGTAGTTTGCATAATCAACCTTTTTAAACTGATGGTAACGTAATTCAAAACCTAAATAAAGTGTCATTTCAGGTAAGTCGACTGCAATTTGTTTTTTTAAAGCTTCAAATCTTTCTTGATAAGTTTTAGAAGATACTTTTTGGGCCACACTATGAACATGCGGTGTAATCACCACTTGCGTAATGCCTGAATCTCGTTGTGCTTTTAAAACTGCGAGTGCCTCTTCATAGGATTGTACACCATCGTCCACCCCTGGTAAGATGTGTGTATGTATATCCATCATAATATAATCACTATTCCTTACTTTGTTCATCCATTAATGATGATGTATAGCCGTAACCATAACCGTAAGTGTAGGCTAATAGATCACTATTTTTTACACTAACTTGGGTAAAGACGGTACCAATAATATTGACATTATTACGTCTGAGGGTATTAATAGCTTCATCAACCACCGTACGCTTTGTCTCTTTTTGAGCAACAACAAAGACGACACCATCTGCAAGACGTGATATATAAAGTCCATCTGAAACTGCAATAATTGGTGGTGAATCTAAAATTACATAATCAAATTCTTCTCTTAGCTTAGTAATCAAGTCTTTAAGTTTTTGTGCTTCTAAGACATTGACAACTGCGGTAGTTTTTTCACCAGCTACAATGTAGTGGACATTTAATTTTTCAGAGTAATTAACAAGGGTCTTATAATCAATTTTACCGGTTAAGTAATCTGTAACACCCTTTTCGTTTGGTGCTCTAAAAATACGGTTGACTTTAGGTTTTCTTAAATCCAGGTCGACAACTACAACCTTTTTACCTTTTTTACCGATTAAGTGCGAAATGTTTGAAATAAATGTTGTTTTACCTGCTCCTGCTAAGGTGGAGGTAAATTGAATGACTTTAAATTGATTATCAATATTAATATATTCTAAATTGACAAGTGCTTTTTGAAAGGATTCAGCTACATAAGAAAATGGTTGTTCGTAAGTGACTAAATAATCATATTCAGAATTACGCTCTTTTTTAAAAAAATTTCGTCTTCTCATTTGCTTCTACCTTCTTTCATTTCAAATTCAGGTATGACACCAATGACTTGAATACCTGTACCTTGTTCGAGTTGTTCTCTAGTCATGTATGAGTTATTAAATAAGTGTTTTACAAATGCTAAACCAACACCAACAATTGCCCCACCCATTAAACCGATAATGATAAATAAGATACGATTTGGTGAATCATCCATTGGATCACTAGCTCTAGATAAGACAATGAATGTATCTTTGAACATTTCTACATCTTCTTCATCCATGAGCGCTTGTGTAAGTGCATCGGTCATAATTTGTGCAAAGTCAGCATTTTCATGGCTATAACTTACTTTAATGATGAATGAAGTGTTTGAATAACTCACACTAATATTTTTAACAATTGTTGAATCAGTAATTGCATTTAATATGGCTTCATTTTCAGCTGTGTGAAAGAAGTTGCTGTACTCTGTTCTTACCTTTGAAATAATATATGAACTTTTTGCAAATTCTGATGCTGTTTCTAGAAGTCTTTGTGAGTTGATTAGTGTATTTGAATCAATTTGTCCCCCACTAACTGGTACTTGTACTAATAATTCTGATGTCGATTTATATCTATCTTCAACATAACGACCTACATAAAAAAATGTAAGTGCTCCAATGAGCAATGTAAAAAATAATATCATGAGCCAACTGTTTTTGATAATATTAAAAATATCTACTAAACTTAGGCCGGATTCTTGTTGCTCTTTATTTTCAAAATCCATAGTTAATCTCCCTTTTATTATTGCTATAATATCATTATTTAATTATATCACATTATTAGCCAAGTTTTTGAAATAATTTAATCACTTGGTCAATGTTTTGTTCAATCATCTTTAACGAATCTACCCAAAATGATTTTTGAGTAATATCAATACCCATAGAAAGTGCAACATCTTCAGCATCTACCATCGTTGTAAGTTTTAATAACTGATCATAATTTTTAACAAAACTATCTTTGTCTTTTAAGTATTGAGCGTATAAGCCTTTACCAAATAATAGACCAAATGCATAAGGAAAATTATAAAAATTTAATCCGGCACTATAGTAATGACCTTTAACAAGCCACATATATGGATGTAGTTTATCGCTATCTAGTCCATCAAGATAAGCTTCCTTTTGAGCTTCAACCATCCACGTATTCATTTCATGCTTAGAAATTGGACGATTTGCATTTTCTAACACTTTAGACTCAAATAAAAATCTAGATAAAATATCAATAATCACTTGAGTATCGCCTTGTAGTCCCATTTCTAAAATAGATAATCTTTCACTATCATCTTTAACTTGAGATAGTAAATAATCATTCATAATTGTTTCACAAAAGATCGATGCAGTCTCTGCTAGTGGCATAGAATAGCTCCAATGCAGTGGTGCATTATCCTTAATGATATCACCATGATATGCATGGCCTAATTCGTGGGCTAAAGTAGATACATTATCTAGTGCACCTGTAAAGTTTAATAAAATTCTTGATTGACCAATTTGCGGTTGGTTAGAACAAAATGCACCGCCACGTTTACCCTTTTTAGGATAGACATCAATCCAGTTTTTATCAAATGCTTTTTGAGCAAAACTACCAAGTTTTTTAGCATATGAATTAAAAGCATTAACTACTAATTCTTTAGCTTCATCATAGGTATAGGTTTTATTAAGTTCTCCTACTGGTGCAAACATATCATACCAAGGAAGACTTCCTTTATGTCCAAGGTATTTTGCTTTAGCTTTTAAATAGTTTGCAAATTGAGGTCTAAATTCTTTCATCGCTTCTAACATTGCATTCAATGTTTTTTCTTGCATATTGGATTGAATGAGTGTTTTTTCTAATGCTGATTTATAACCACGTAATTCATTGATGGTGTTTACTTCACGTTTAATGTTGGTTAATGCAAGTGCGACAAAATCATCTACTTTCTCATAGGCTTCTAACTCTTTTTCATAAGCAAGTTTACGTAGTTTTGGATCACTGTCATATGCTAGGTTTCTTACATCAGAAAAAGTTTTTTCTTCACCGTTAATTTCAATCATCATATTTGATGTTGCCAATGTTTGAACTTGACCCCATGATCTTGAGCTTAATTCACTTAATTTTGAATAAAGTGATTCTTCTGCTTCACTTAATAAATATTTGGCACCTTGTTGGCTCTTTTTAAGGTTGTATAAATATTTATTAATAAGTTCTGATTTTGTTGCCAGTTCATCTAAATTTAAAGTTGTTAAATATCTATCAAAAACAACACTTGGTTTGGTCAACACTCTATAAATTTGACTTAACTTAGACAAATAACCTAATGCTTCATTATTAGATACATCCGTTGATGATGTCAGGGATGCAAAACTACCAATTGTTCTACCCATAATGGTAATTTGTTCTTCATATTTTAATGTTTTTTCAATGTATTTAACATCATCTGTAATAGGTGATGTTAGGTGCTCTGCTAATTCTTTAACAATTTTTTCTAGATTACTTAAATCTTGCTTAAATGTTTTATCAAAGCCTTTATATAAATCACTTAAGTCCCATTGTATTTGTTTCATCGTCTTTTCCTCTTTTCAATTTTATGGTGTTTGTTGAATATTTAAATATGTAATTTTATCTTTAGACATAATGACATTGTAACTATGTGTTAAGATGTTGTTTTCATCTTTTGTATAGATTTCAACCATGCCATCATCATAATCTTTCCAACGTTCAATTTCTATTTCTACATAAGTACCATCACTAATTTCTATGTATGCATAATGATATGTATAATTACCCCAACCTAGATCTTGGTTGCCGCAGGCAACTAAGATATAGCTTAATAACAATACGATACTTAAACTTATTATTTTTTTCATTTGTTTTCCGCCTTTAGATCAAATATTAAATCTCTAATTTCCATTGCTTTTTCAAAGTCTAGATCTTTGGCTGCTTGTCGCATTAAAGTGTCTAGTCGTTTAATTTCTTTTTCTATTTGTTTCTTATCTAGTTTTAAGTTTTCTAAATCTTTATCAGTAATAACACCCTTAATCGATATATCTTCTCTAATATCTTTAACAACTTGTGTTGGTGTAATGTTATGCATGGTATTGTATGCTTGTTGAATTTGACGACGTCTATTGGTTTCATCAATGGCTTTTTGCATCGATTCTGATATGGTATCTGCATACATAATGACTTGTCCATCAATGTTTCTTGCGGCACGTCCAATGGTTTGAATTAAAGATCTTTCACTACGCAAGAAACCTTGTTTGTCGGCATCTAATATGGCGACTAAACCTACCTCTGGTAAATCAAGACCTTCTCTTAGTAAGTTAATACCGACTAAGACATCATATTTGCCCATCCGTAAGGCCCTTAAGATGGTCGTTCGTTCAAGAGACTTCACTTCACTATGTAAATAGGCGACTTTAAGGCCTAATTCTTTAAAGTGTCTTGTTAAATCCTCACTCATCTTAATGGTTAGCGTTGTAACTAAGACTCTTTGATTCATTTTTATTCTATTTTTAATTTCAAAGTATAGATCATCTATTTGACTTTCGGTTGGTTTAATAATAATTTCCGGGTCTACTAAGTATGTTGGACGAATGATCTGTTCTACAATTGGTATGTTCTTTTCTAACTCATATGGACCAGGTGTTGCTGATAAATAAATCACTTTATCTTGTCTTGCTTCAAACTCATCAAATTGTAGTGGTCTATTATCTAATGCAGAAGGTAGCCTGAATCCATAATTAACAAGATTTTCTTTTCTGCTTCTATCACCAAAATACATACCTCTTACTTGTGGAATGGTCACATGCGATTCATCGATAATCATTAAAAAATCATCCCCGAAAAAATCCATGAGTGTAGCAGGTGTTTCACCTGCTTGACGTAAAGCAATATGCCTTGAGTAGTTTTCAATGCCAGATGTAAAACCTATTTCTTCAAGCATTTCAATATCATATTTGGTACGCATTTCAATACGCTGTGCTTCTAATAATTGGTTGTTAGATTGAAAGTAATGAATTTGTTCAGCAAGTTCATTTTTAATACGACGGATACTTTCTTTCATTTTGTCTTTATTCGCCATAAATAGTGTGGCCGGAAATATTGTAGCAAACTTCGTTCTTTCTTTGGATACACCGGTTAGTGGATCAAATAAAATAATATCATCAATTTCATCCCCAAAAAATGATACGCGTATACCTTCTGATGCCTCACTTGCTAAAATGATTTCTACAGCATCCCCTCTTACTCTAAAGCTACCGCGTTTAAAGTCAATATCATTTCTTTCATAGGTAAGTTCAATCAGCTTATTTAATAAATTATCGCGCCCGTAATTTTCACCAACTCTTAAAAAGATGGTGGCATTTTTATAATCATCTGGATCCCCAATACCATATATACAAGAAACAGATGCTACAACAATAACATCTTCTCTAGTTAATAAAGATGCCACAGCAGCGTGGCGTAGTTCATCGATTTCATCGTTAATCGATGAATCTTTTTCTATATATGTATCACTTGAAACAACATAGGCTTCTGGTTGAAAATAATCATAGTATGAAATAAAGTATTCTACTCTGTTTTCTGGAAATAGTGACTTTAATTCACCATATAGTTGTCCGGCCAATGTTTTATTATGTGCTAAAACTAATGTCTTTTTTCCTAACTTTTCAATAATGTTAGCAATAGTAAAAGTTTTACCGGTACCTGTTGCACCTAAAAGGATTTGTTCTTTAATACCAGATTCAAAATTTTTAATTAGTTTCTCGATTGCCTCTGGTTGGTCCCCACTTGGTTTGTAGGGAGATTTTAGCTTAAACAAATAACCACATCCTTTACTATAATATTAGATACCTTACTATATAATTATATCTAATCAATTTTATCATTTATACAAAAAAATAACAAGGAATCATTATGACTGATGCCTGTTATTTTCTTGAGTTTATTTATAAACTAGTTAACTATTGTATTCATCGCACTTTATTTTGAGATTTTAGTGACTTACTTAATTATCCAGTCTCAAGCACGGATTTAATCTCTGAATTCTTAACCGAATTTGGCTACTTGTATGAACTAGAAGCCATCAATAGTAAACACCTTATATAAGATAATAAGTAGAAAACACGTTCATGTATCCACCTAAAAATTAACATAAAGTCGCTATAAACAAAAAAATATGAAAATAAGCATACATTTAAGAATTGTTGAATGTATGCTTATTTCATTTTAAAGTAATAAATATATTGTTTTTAACAAAGTATCTGTAATCAATGTATAACCAATATTACATGAATTATAGCTAGCATAACGATTAATACACTGGATGTAAAAAGCCCAAACAAACCATAAAAACTAAACTGATAAGTATCATGATATAAAGATTTTGATTTCAGAGATTTTTGAGTCTAGTAATAAAACATATGGCTATAGACGTATCAAACTCGCCCTTTAAAAACTTCTTTGCTTTTTCTTCTGTTGTTATTTGAAAAATCCTCTTTCATATTTAAAAAGTCTATATTGTTAATATGGTGTAAACATTAATACATTTAACCCTAACTTATTAAAATTACAAATATTTTATCCCCTTATAGTTAAGGTAGTGTCAAAAGCACTTGATTTTATGTATTTAAGACCTACTCTTTTTTGTATATAAAATAGGCTTTTTTTAAAAAAATCATCTACTGAATAAAATTGTTAGGATGTATATGAGTCTTTATTAGACATTGATTATAAAAAGAGCCCACTTCTATAAATATATAGCGTGATGTCTCATATTATTTAAATTGTTTTTTTATGTTTTCTGCATATATTTCATAGCCTTTTGAGTTTAGATGTATGCCATCTGCAGTTAATTTACTATTTAAGTAACCCTTTTCATCTAGTAGACTATCAAATTGATGTATATAGTTTATGTCATGTTCATTGGCATAATTCATCACTTTAAAGTTAAGCGATTTTAACTGACCATTGGTGCGACCACCAATATATATTTTCTTATAAAGTTTATGGGTTTGATGTATAACTGGTGTTGTAGATAAATAGTTTATTTTAGCTTGTGGATATCTTTGTTTAAGTGTTTTAAAAACTTGAACAACACCATAAAATGCTTCATCAATTGTAGCTTCTAATAAGACAAGATCATTAGAACCAATTGATACATAAATATCTTTAGGTAGATGTTGACCAAAAATAGTATCCAAGTTTTCTAAAATAAGCTTAGTTGATGCACCAGCAATACCGCGATTTAAGGCCTTTAACTCAGGGATGTAGTAATTTAATTTAAAGTATTCAATCATTGAATCTCCAATAAATACAGTGTCAAATAATTGATTGCTTGTTTCGTTTGCTTCTTTATAAGTATTTAATACTTCAGTGGATGTTTTTTGAATCATTTCTCTTAACCCTTGAAGTTCAACTATGTCTAGTTTCATATGCTCAAATCCTTTATCATTTTTTCCTAGATTATTATAACATTTAGGGACAAAATTACCGGATATGTGCTTAATTATGTTATACTTACAATAAATAGTCAGACATTTTAAAGAAAGGATTTGAGCATATGAAAAACTATTTATTAGATGAAACTTCATTTATTATACAGTTTAATCGTATACCGTGTAATAGTGAATCAGATATACTGCAATCAAAACCATTTAGACTTGTTTTAAGACGTTATATACAGTTTGCTAAAAGACTGGAGAATCCAGATTATAAGTGGATATTACGCATGAAACAAACGGATTTAGTCTCAATTTATAAAGCATTATTAGTTTGGCCATATGAAGAAGTCGTAAGACGTCTTGATGCTTTAAGTCACAAATTAAACCGTTACCACTTCTTCTTATTTACAGAAGACTTTTATAATTACTGGCGACGTCTAGAGCGTTACGGCTTTTTATCGCGTACAAGATTTGAAGAAGATCGATCGATGAATAAACGTTTAATTAATACCACAGAAGCTTTTTCTAATTTAGTATTAAATTTATACCGTACTGTATCTGAAAAGATCTTAGATAGAAGTTACCACTTAATTAGACAACTACCTGCAGGTACACAGGCTAATTTAAGTGTTGTATCAAACCCTTGGACTTATGATGCACCTTATACAAAACTAACGGATACTCGGTTTATTACAGGTATTGTCATAACACCACCGTTAATGATTTATTCAAAAGCCAATACGCGCACTGGTTTATTTAAACCAGTTGACCATAACCCATTAGATCATATTGAATTCAATAAAAATGATTTTGTGGTTGTTCCTATTAAAGTAGGACCATTTTTAACTTATGCATATATTCATAATAAGTTTATGAAATATGCAGTCACCTTAGGTTCGCTATTTGAAATGGCATCTTTTGATGCATATAAAGATAAAAAACCTGATTTAATTTATGTTTACGGTATTGATGAAGAACAATATGATGGTACATACTACCATGATGAAATAAATGATATTTATGCTGGATACGTCAGTATCCATGATAAAAACGATTATTTTGGTTATGTTAAAAAGATGCTCTTAACATTACATAACGTTAAAATGATACATGAAAAGAAACTTCCAATTCATGGCGCAATGTTTAGACTACAACTTACAGGTGGTATTACTAAAAATGTTGTTATTATCGGTGATAGTGGTGCGGGTAAATCAGAAACGATTGAATCCTTAAGAGTCGTCGGTGAAGGTAAAGTTAAATCGATTGAAATTATTTATGATGACATGGGTACCTTTGACATTAAAGATGGTAAGGTTGTAAGTTTTGGTACTGAAATTGGTGCGTTTGTAAGACTAGATGACCTAGACCAAGGCTATGCCTATAAACAAATTGATAGAGCAGTATTTTTAAACCCTAATAAAGTGAATGCCAGAGTTGTACTGCCTGCTGCTGATTATGGCTTTGTTATGAAGGACCATAAAGTAGATCTACTACTTTATGCCAATAACTATGATGAAGAAAAATCAGGCCTTGAAATATTTAGTGAAATAGATGTGGCAGCTAAAGTCTTTGAAGAAGGTAAGCGTAAAGCTAAGGGTACTACAAGTGAAGTGGGCATGACATCTACTTACTTTGCCAATCCATTTGGTCCAGTACAACATGAAAACTTAACCCAACCATTAATTGATGAATACTTTAAAAAGTTAAAAGATACAAAAATCCCAGTTGGGGTTATATATACAAAGTTAGCCATTGATGGTTATGAACAAAAAGGACCGCAAGAAGCAGCACTTAAATTATTGGAGTATTTAATTAAATAACACGTAAATAATAAGCATCTGTCAAATTCGCTTGGCAGATGCTTATTTTATTGTTCATCTTATTAGTTTAAAATAGTTTGTCATCTCAATTGTGATGCTAACAATGAAACATGCAAATAAAACACCAAAAAAATCAATAAATACATCTAATACTTCACCACTTCTACCATCAACAAATAGTTGAACCGTCTCATCAAGGACTGCTGTAAAAAAACCATGTATAAGTACCACGCCTATTAATTTGACACTTTTAAAGTATTTAGCATATATGATATACCAAAATACTCCAAGCAAGAAAAACTCTGTAAAATGAGCTGTTTTTCTAACAATGAGGCTAAATGTTTGAACATCTATTGAAATCCCTAAGTTTAAGACAAAAGGATGCAATATATCTACAATGACGCCACTTTGGTCACTTGATAAACTTGCAGGTAATAGTGATTGCG
>CAZYKH010000007.1:0-80478 GCA_964648225.1 uncultured Acholeplasma sp. | reverse complement strand
CACATTTGTCCTGTTAGCTCAGTCGGTAGAGCACTTGACTTTTAATCAAGGTGTCGATGGTTCGATTCCATCACGGGACACCACTTTTATATTTAAAATGTGCCCGGGTGGTGAAATCGGTAGACACGCAGGACTTAAAATCCTGTGGCATAACAGCCATGTCGGTTCAAGTCCGACCCCGGGCACCACTCAATTAAAAATAATCGGGTACAAACCAATCGCATCTATATAGATCATATTGTATGCAATCAGTCCCAAGCATTAGTTTCAAAATTAGTTTCTAACCAATATGGCGGTGTAGCTCAGCTGGCTAGAGCGTGCGGTTCATACCCGCAAGGTCGAGGGTTCAAGTCCCCCCGCCGCTACCAGTAAGGACCCGTAGCTCAGTTGGTTAGAGCTACCGGCTCATAACCGGTCGGTCGTTGGTTCGAGTCCAACCGGGTCCACCAGTTTTAACTTTAAATAACGATGGAGGAATACCCAAGAGGCTGAAGGGATCGGTCTTGAAAACCGACAGGGTGTAAAAGCCGCGGGGGTTCAAATCCCTCTTCCTCCGCCACTTTAATTTTCAAACCAAATATGGTATAATAGTAGTTAGCATATCGCGGGATAGAGCAGTCTGGTAGCTCGTCGGGCTCATAACCCGAAGGTCGATGGTTCAAATCCATCTCCCGCAACCAATTATATATAAACGGTCCGGTGGTGTAGGGGTTAACATGCCTGCCTGTCACGCAGGAGATCGCGGGTTCAAATCCCGTCCGGACCGCCATTATAGTGGCTCTGTAGCTCAGTCGGTAGAGCAGTGGCCTGAAGAGCCTCGTGTCGGCGGTTCGATTCCGCCTGGAGCCACCATTAACTTGATTTTTACAAAAGTCTGACGATGTCAGGCTTTTTTAATACTTATCGAACTTATTGACTTTAATTTAGAGTTTTTTAATATTAAGATCATTGATGGGTTTGTTATAATAGATATATATATCTAAAGGAGATAAGTGAATCATGAAAGTACTTGGTAATATTGTTTGGTTATTGTTTGGTGGCTTAATTGCAGCGGCTATATGGTTTATTTTTGGCATACTTTTAATGTTAACAATTATTGGTTTACCTTTTGGTTTACAACTCATTAAATTTTCAAGACTGATGTTATGGCCATTTGGTTATGATGTCACCATAAACTTTGATAAACATCCAATCATGAATATTTTATGGTTACTCATTGTTGGATGGGGTGGTACATTGCTTTATTTAAGCATTGGTGTTTTATTTTGTATAACAATCATAGGCATTCCTTTTGGTTTACAATGGTTTAAACTTACCAAACTATCACTTTTACCATTTGGTGCGAAAATACAGGCCAATTAAAGATGTTGATTTAACCATATTTATAATAAAAAGATCTGGTATTCAATTTTTTGATATACTATAAGTATAAAAAAGTGAGGTGGCAGTATGTTAAAAAATCCAAGACATTATTTAGTTCGAGGTATTTTGTTACTCATTGGTGGGCCACTGCTTATTTTAGCAGCAATCTTTTTGCCCGGCATATTTGAGGTTTTAGACATACTCGCTATTATCATTATGGCATGGATTGCGGGTCTTTCAATGATTGCTTACGGTGTATTTATGATCATTGTTTACAAAAGACAATTAAATCTTGCCAAACAACAACACCATGATAAAAAAAGTAACTTATAGACAAGATGGAGGTCATACAATGCACATAGGTTTTATTGGTACAGGTATTATGGGAAGTCCCATGGTAAGACATTTGGCTAAAGCTGGCCATAAGCTTACAGTATTTAACAGAACAAGAGCTAAAGCAGAAAAATTAAGTGATGTTGCTGATGTTGCAGACTCAATTGAAGACTTAACACAAGTATCAAACATCATTTTTATGATTGTAGGGTATCCAAAAGATGTTGAGGATGTCGCACTAAAAGTGTTTAAAACTGCTAAAAAGGGTACAATTATTGTCGATATGACAACATCCTCACCTAGTTTAGCAGCACATTTATATGAAGAGGCGAAACAAAAAGGATTATATATGATGGATGCCCCAGTCACAGGTGGTGAGTTTGGCGCCATTGAAGGGAGTCTTTCGATTATGGTCGGTGGCGATGAGAAAAACTATGAAATGGTTTTACCCTTACTACAAACATTTGGAAAAACAATTGTTTATATGGGAAAAGCAGGCAACGGACAAAGAACAAAACTTGCTAATCAGGTTGCTATTGCTGGTGCACTTTCTGGTGTTGTAGAAAGTTTATATTATGCATCCACTCTCAATTTAGACTTAAATAAATCATTAAAAATATTTATGGGCGGTAGTGCCGCAAGTAACCAAATGCGTATTAATGGAAAACACATCATCGATAAAAATTATGAACCGGGATTTTATATTAAACATTTCTTAAAAGACTTAAATTTAGCCATTGAATCATCAGTAAAACATTTAGAAGTTACTGTTAAAGTCAAAGAAATGTTAGATGTATTAGTTAACCATCATTACGAAAATAAAGGCACACAAGCTTTAATTCTATATTATTTAGATAATTTAGCACGCGATATATAGTATTTATACGAAAATTACATAATTAATGTCATTAAAGGTATGAAAATACTATTTTTTATGATAGACTTAATAACATAGAAAATATATTTTGATACTCAAAGTATTTCAAGGGAGATTAATTATGAAAAAGATTGCTGTTGCAGTATTATCCACCTCTGGGATGGACTATTTAAAAGAAAAAGAGCGAACAGAAATTGTTCGTTTAACGGTATTTTTTGATGGCAAAGAATATGTCGATCATACCGATATTAAATCTGATGTATTTTATGAGATGATGCTAGAAAAGCCGAATGCAGATATTCATACATCACAAGTATCAACAGGAAAGTTTCAAGAAGTTTATGAAAAAATCCGTGATCAAGGCTTTACAGATTTAATTGTTGTGACAATTTCATCAAAACTAAGCGGAACATATCAAGGTGCCTTACTCGCAAAAGATTTAGTTGAAGGTATTAGAATTGAAGTTGTTGATTCAAAAAGTGTATCATTTGGAGAATTTGTTTTAGCGCGTAAAGCACTTGAAATGATTGATGCCAAACAAGATGTTGACACAATTGTTGATGCACTACATCAATTAAGAGAACGTATTCAAATTTATGTTTTAGTCGATACACTCAAATATTTAGTGAAAAACGGTCGACTATCAGCAGCTGCAGGTTTAATTGGAACACTATTAAAAATCAAGCCGCTATTAAAAATTATGGAAGATGGTTCCTTAAAACCATATGAAAAAATTCGTACAACAACTAAAGCTCAAAAGCGTTTATTAGAAATTGTTTTATCAGAAACAGAAAATAAAAATGTTGAATTCTTTATTGCTTATACAACCAATAAAGAAAAGGCAGAAGAAATTAAAAATGAAGTATTAGCACAACGTCCAAATGCGAAATTCACACTCATACCATTAACACCAGTTGTCGGTGCACATGCTGGTCCAGGTACGTTAGGTTTAGGTTATTTTGAAGTATAAGGAGACTAAAATGGCATCTGCAAAAAAAATGATTAATACACTACTTGTTGATGTATTTAATCATATTTTAAGAATTGAAGAAGCAACCTTAAAAGAAAACAATGTTAAGCTTTCTATGACAGAGGTACATGTTTTAGAAGCAATTAGAAACACAGAAGTTCCCACGATGGGTGAGGTTGCTAAAAGATTGCGTATCACACTAGGTACACTGACAACTTCAATTAATATTTTAGTAAGAAAGAAAATGGTGTTTAGATATACTGATGACTCTGATCGCCGTAAAGTTTATTTAAAACTTACTGATGAAGCGCTCAAAGTATTAAAGATTCATGATGATTTTCATGAAGATATGATCAGTTCAGTGTTCAAAGATTTGAAGTTAGAAGAAGATGAAGTACTTTTGAAATCACTTGAGAATATCACCAATTACTTCAAGTCTAAATACTAATTTGATAAAAATATATAAAACGTCACACAATGAGAAACTATAATGGTTCTAAATTATAGTTTCTTTTTGTTATTTGGGTTGTAGATAGTATAATAAATTTGCGTTTTTTTATGAAGTGGTTTAGATGAGGGAGGCAGCATATGTATAAACAAAACGTTGTTAAGGGTACATACTTTGAAATAGACTTTGACCAAGAGGTCATAGTAAAAACAGATGACTATGATTATTTAAAAGAACAAGTTCATGAGATTACTCGTAAAAATGATGAAACAATTTTATTTAGACACCATCAAGGATTTTTCGATGTCGATGATTCATACATGATTGGTATGATTACAATCATTCACGAACAACTTATAAGACTATTTGGTGGGAACTTAAAATTAGGAAGACCACTTAATAAATTACTCATGGAATTGGTCAGTTATTTAGTGAAGACTCATCGATATAGTGAGGATGTTATCAGTTATATTTGGGAAATTTTTAATGACTTGGAATTAAAAATGAGATACAAACCATTCATGAATGCTGATGCCGTTTTACTAAAAATTAAAGAGGCTGACCCGCATTATTTGTTTGAACTACCCCAAAGTGTTGAAGCACTTATTTATGACCAACGACCAAGTGCAACAGAAATTAGTATTTTAGATGCACAATCGATTGATGTTGTAATTGCCAATGATGATTTTAAAGTGGGGCGGTACTATAAACTGCAAAAAAATAACTTAGGGCTATTACCGGGACTTAATTTACCAGATAAACAAGTAGAGCTTCAAGAGTTAAAACCTTTTGAACTTGGCTTAAATATTAACCACTTAGATGATATGCCAAAAGATCCCAATATTAAACCGAGTTTTATTATTGTAGAGCCTGAAAAGTCATATGTTAAAACCTCTGGTATTGTGTATTTAAATCAAAGAACACTCTTTTATGAAAAACTCTTTGAAAGGTTTCCTGAAAGTGTTATTATTATCTCATTACCTAAGTTATCAACTGTTGATTTATATTTTAATCAAGGCTTTTTTACAAAACTTGATATGCATCAAATAAACAATCATATGCAAATTTTTGAAATTGAGCTAAGAGCACTGTTTAAACATCCACATCCACATATTAAACTATCTATCCCAGATATTAAAAACACAGAAGACTTTAGCTACATAAATAAAGAGTTTCGCTACAAGTTTCAAGAGTTGTACAATGAGAAGTTGAAAATAGGTATTGATTGTAATACAGAGTTTTCTTTGAACAATATCGATCAATTTAGAAATTACAGTCATTGCCTCATCAACTTGGATGCAGGCTATGATATATTTAAACCAAAAGATATTTATCATATGTCTTATTTAAAAAAATATTCGGAAATAAACAACATCAACTATAGAAGACAAAAAGAAGTATATGTTAAAGGTAAAGATTTAGATGATTTAAAGTTTTTTAAAAAAATGATTTATCGTGGATTTAAACGATATGTTGTTAAAGAAGAACTTTTTGATCTCTATAAAGGGACAATTTATAGATACTTAAATGGTAAGTTGAATTATTAACAAACATTGTGAAAATAACACATTAATCCCATTTTTTTGTATAAAAATGGCTAAAGGGGTTGCATTCAAATCCCTTTTTTTATATAATAAGAAGGCTTGCGTAAATACAAGTAAAGCGTTGATCTGGGAGGTTGTTGATACACCGATAGCCGTTGTCGATGTATGAAGAGTTTCCAGGGAGTAAAGTCTATGCAAGGATTATAGGCGAAAGGAGAACAAAAATGGCAAAAGATATTATAAAAATCAGTCTTAAAGCATACGATCATAGAATCATTGATCAAGCAGCTAAAAAGATTATTGAAAGTGTTGAAAAGACAGGGGTAGAAGTCCAAGGTCCGATTCCACTTCCAACAAAAAGAGAAATCTTTACTGTGTTAAGAAGTCCACACGTTAATAAAGACAGTCGTGAACAATTCGAAAGAAGAACACATAAAAGATTAATCCAAATCATCGATCCAAACTCTAAAACAATCGATGCTTTAATGAGAATTGATTTACCATCAGGAATTGACATCGTTCTGAAAAAATAATTTAGATGTTAAAAGGCTAAAAAATAAAAAGAAAGAGGAAAGACAATGGCCAAAGGAATCTTAGGTAGAAAAGTCGGAATGACACAAGTGTTTGATGAAAATGGTGTGTTAGTTCCAGTCACGGTTATTGATGTTGAAAATAACGTCGTACTACAACAAAAGACTGTTGAAGTTGACGGTTATGCTGCAACTCAAATTGGTTTTGAAAACAAACGTGACAAGTTAAGTAACAAGCCTGAATTAGGGCACGTGAAAAAAGCAAATACTGCACCTAAGCGCTTCGTTAAAGAAATTAGATTTGATGCGCTTAATAATGAACTATTAGCTTTAGAAGTAGGGGCTACGATTAAAGCAGATATTTTCCAAGCAGGAGAAGATGTAGACGTAACAGGTACATCAAAAGGTAAAGGGTTTCAAGGTGCTATTAAGCGTCATAATCAATCAAGAGGACCTATGTCACACGGATCTAGATATCATAGAGGTGTCGGTTCATTAGGTGCGATTAAAGGAAACTATAAAGGTAAAAACTTGCCAGGTCAAATGGGTAATGAACAAGTTACTGTTCAAAACTTAAAGATTGTTGCAGTGGATACAGAAAATAACGTGCTCTTAGTATCTGGTTCAGTACCAGGTCCTAGAAAAGGTTATGTCGTTGTACGAAGTGCAATTAAGAAAGGTAACTAAGGAGAATAATTATGCCAACATTTAATGTATTCAATCAAGCTGGTGAAAAGATTTCTGAAGTTGCTTTAAATGATGCAATCTTCGGTATCACACCAAATCAACAAGTATTATATGATGTTGTCAATGCGCAACGTGCAGCGTTACGCCAAGGGACAGCAAAAACAAAAACACGTTCTGAAGTTCGCGGTGGTGGTAGAAAACCATGGAGACAAAAAGGTACGGGACGTGCACGTCACGGTTCGATTCGTTCACCACAATGGCGTGGCGGTGGAGTCGTCTTTGGACCGATTCCAAGAAGTTATGCAGTCAAAGTGAATCAAAAAGTTAAGCAATTAGCTTTAAAGAGTGCACTTTCACATATCGCTTCAGAAAATATTTTAGTTTTAGTGGATAACTTAACAGTTGCAGAACCTAAAACGAAATTATTTGCAGAAATCATGAACAACTTAAAACTAGAAAGAAACACATTAGTTTTAGTTGATAGTATTGATAAAAATTTATTACTTGCAGCAAACAACTTACCAAATGTACTAGTTAGAGAAGTATCTCAAGCATCTGTTTATGAGTTACTTAAAGTTCAACATGTACTGTTAACAGAAGGTGCTGTTAAATACTACGAGGAGGTATTAGGATAATGGCTAAAGTCGTAGAAACAAAATATTATGATTTATTACGTGCGCCGATTATTACTGAGCAATCAATGAAACTCGTCGAAGAAAGTAATAGATATACATTCAAAGTGCCTAAAACTGCAAACAAAATTGAAATTAAAAAAGCAGTTGAAGCAGTATTTGAAGTTGAAGTTATCAAGGTTAATACCATTAATGTATTACCAAAACGCAAAAAAGTTGGTAAATACGAAGGTTTAAAGCCAGGATACAAAAAAGCAATAGTCCAACTTAAAGAAGGACAAAAGATTGCTGCATTTGCAGTTTAATCATTAGTGAAAGATATAGGAGAATTAACTTATGGCAGTTAAAATTTATAAAAGAACGACCAATGGTCGTCGTAATATGAGTGTTCTTACTTTCGATGAAATTACAACATCTACTCCTGAAAAATCACTGCTAGCGCCAATAATCAAAACCGGAGGTCGTAACAATCAAGGTAAATTGACGGTTAGACATATCGGTGGCGGAGCAAAAAGAAAATATCGTATCATTGACTTTAAACGTAACAAAGACAATGTTCCAGGAAAAGTATCTACAATCGAATATGATCCAAACAGAACAGCAAATATTGCGTTAATTACATATTTAGATGGTGAAAAGAGATATATCTTAGCACCCAAAGGACTTAAAGTTGGAGACATGATCGTCTCTGGTGAAGAAGTTGATATCAAAGTTGGTAATGCATTACCAGTCATGCGTATTCCAGTAGGTAGTACCGTTCACAACATCGAGTTAAAACCTGGTCGTGGTGGACAAATTGCACGTAGTGCTGGTGCATCCGCTCAGATTTTAGGACGTGAAGAAAAATATGTTTTAGTACGTCTACAATCTGGTGAAGTACGTCGTATCTTAGGTACATGTAAAGCAACAATTGGTGAAGTTGGTAATGAATCACACGAATTAGTTCGTATTGGTAAAGCTGGTAGAAGCCGTCACTTAGGTATTCGTCCAACAGTACGTGGTTCTGTTATGAACCCAAATGATCACCCACACGGTGGTGGTGAAGGTAAACAACCAATTGGTAGAAAATCACAAATGACCCCTTGGGGTAAAAAAGCACGTGGTATTAAGACACGTGATACGAAAAAAGCGTCTTCTAATATGATTGTAAGACGTAGAAACGGATAAGGAGGGTAAACCATGGCACGTTCACTTAAAAAAGGACCTTTCGCTGATCATTCTTTATTAGAAAAGATCGCAAAGCAAGTTAAATCAAACGATAAAAAAGTTATTCAAACATGGAGTCGTCGTTCGACGATATTCCCAGACTTTATCGGTTTCACAATCGCTGTATACAACGGTCGTGAACACGTACCTGTTTATATTACAGAAGATATGGTTGGGCATAAATTAGGAGAGTTCGCACCTACGCGTACATTCCGTGGCCATAAAAAAGAAGACAAGAAAGTTAAGAAATAGGAGAAAGATAATATGGAAGCAAGAGCAATCGGAAAAACCATTAGAATCGCTCCTAGAAAAGTACGTCTTGTTGTCGATTTAATCCGTGGAAAAGATGTAAAGGAAGCACAAGCAATTCTAATGTTTACACCACGTGGTGCATCACCAGTTATCGCTAAAGTATTAGACTCAGCGGTAGCAAATGCAACACACAACCAAAACATGAACCCAGACAACTTATATGTAAAAGAAGTGTGGGCAAACGAATCAATTACTATGAAACGCATGAGACCGCGTGCAAAAGGTAGTGGTCACTTGATTAGAAAACGTACATCACATATTACTGTGGTAGTTGCAGAAAGGGAGTAATTAAAGCATGGGACAAAAAACAAATCCAAATGGACTAAGAATTGGTGTCATCCGTACTTGGGAATCTAAATGGTATGCAGATGAAAAAGATGTACCAGCACTGATTAAAGAAGATGCTTTAATTAGAGAATTCCTTAACAAAAACTTCGAAAAAGCGGGTGTATCTCAAATTGAGATTGAACGCGTTAAAGCTAAATCTAAAGAAAGAATTACAATTAAATTATATGTTGCAAAACCTGGTATTGCATTAGGTAGAGAAGCAGCAGTTAAAAACAAAGCAGTTTCTACTTTAGAATACTTAACTAAAAAAGAAGTTATCTTAAATATTATTGAAGTAAGACGTCCTGAAAAAGTAGCGATTTTAGTTGCACAAAGCATTGCTGAACAACTAGAAAACCGTGCTTCATTCAGACGTGCACAAAAAATGGCAATTCAACGCGCACTTAAAGCGGGTGCTAAAGGGGTAAGAACTTTAGTATCTGGTCGTTTAGGTGGTGCTGAAATGGCAAGAAGTGAAGGTTATTCAGAAGGTCGTGTGCCACTACATACCTTAAGAGCTGATATTGATTATGCTGTTGCAGAAGCAAACACAACATACGGTAACTTAGGTGTTAAAGTATGGATCTATCATGGTGAGGTATTACCAGGGCAAACGATTTTAGATACTAGAAAACCTTTCGAAGCTGGTCCAAGACGTGCTCCAAGACGTCGTCCACGTACACCACGTGATGGCCAAAGAGCTCAAAGACCTGCTAGAAATAATAAGGAGGACTAATAACTATGTTAATGCCAAGAAGAACTAAATACCGTCGTCCTCATCGTGTATCCTATGAAGGAAAAGCGAAAGGTAGAAACGAAATTATTAATGGTGAATATGCATTAGTGGCAAGAGAAGGTGCATGGATTACAAACCGTCAAATCGAAGCAGCTCGTATCGCGATGACTCGTGAAATGAAGCGTTTAGGTAAAGTTTGGATCAACATCTTCCCACACTTAGCAAAAACCAAAAAACCTATGGAAGTTCGTATGGGTTCCGGTAAAGGTGCTCCAGACTCATGGGTAGCGGTAGTTAAAGAAGGCAAAATCATGTTTGAAATTGCTGGTGTGAGTGAAGCGATTGCTAAAGAAGCACTCCGTAAAGCTGGACACAAATTACCGATTAAAGTAAAAATTGTTAAAAGAGGTGAAGAAGCGTGAAAGCAGCTGAAATCAGAAATTTAAAAACTAAAGATATCGAATCTAAAATTGCTGAATTAAAAGCTGAGTTATTCAATTTACGCTTTCAGCACGCTGTGGGTCAATTAGAAAACACAGCTAAATTAAGAACAGTTAAAAAAACGATCGCTCAAATGAAAACAATCATTACTGAGCGTGGCGAGTAAGAGAGGATATGACAATGGAACAAGTTAAAAATAAAAAACTGTATACTGGGAAAGTTGTATCTGACAAAATGGACAAAACCATTTCTGTTCAAGTGGAAACACATAGAGTACATCGTATTTACGGAAAACCTGTAAAGGTTTCTAAAAAATTCCATGCGCATGATGAAAATAATGTTGCAAAAATGGGCGATACTGTAACAATTGCTGAACATAGACCGTTTTCTAAAACTAAAAAATTTGTTTTAGTCAGCGTTGATAAAACAGCAGTTATCATATAGAAGGGCGGAAAAGAGAAATGTTACAACAAGAATCTAGAATATTGATTGCTGACAATTCCGGGGCACGTGAAGTTCAAGTTATTAGAGTTTTAGGTGGTACCCGCCGTCGATATGCAAACATTGGTGATATCGTTACAGTCACAGTTAAAAAAGCAAGTCCAACCGGAACAGTTAAAAAGGGTGATGTTGTTCAAGCAGTCCTTGTAAGAACAAAACATGGCTTAAGAAGAGCAGACGGTTCGACAATTAAATTTGATGACAATGCAGCAGTCATTATCAAAGAAGACCTAAATCCAAGAGGTACACGTATCTTTGGACCGGTAGCAAGAGAATTAAGAGAAAAGAACTTTATGAAGATCGTCTCACTTGCACCGGAAGTATTGTAAGGAGGTAACCCAAATGAATATTAAAACTGGAGACACAGTTGTAGTCATTGCAGGTGGGGACCAATTTGCAATCGACAAAAAAGGTGTAAAAACAAGAAAAACAGGTCGTGTATTAAAAATTGATCGTGCTAGCCAAAGAGTCATTGTTGAAGGTGTCAATATGGTTAAAAAACACCAAAGACCTACATCAGCAAATGATAAAGGCGGTATCGTCGAAGTACCAGCACCAATTCATGTAAGCAATGTTGCTATACTAGATCCAAAAACAGGTCTACCAACACGTATTGGTTACCGTGTTGAAGATGGTGTTAAAGTACGTTATGCTAAAAAATCAGGCCAAACTTTAGACAAAGTGACTAAAGAAGCTCGACAAAAAGCACAAAAAGCAGAAAAAACTTCCACAGCTAAAGCAGATAAACCTGCTAAAGTAACAAAAACAACAAAAGAAGCTAAACCAGTTAAAGCTGTTAAAGCTCAAAATGTTGCTAAAAATACAACTGTACAAAAGAAAGGAGCTAGTGGTAAATAATGAAATCAGCATTTAAAGAACTATATCAAACTACAATTGTACCTAAACTAGTTTCTGACTATAATTACAGTTCAGTGATGGAAGCACCAAGATTAGAAAAAATTGTAGTGAACATGGGTGTAGGTGAAGCTGTATCAAACTCAAAATTACTGGATCAAGCAGTAGAAGAGTTAATGCTACTTACAGGACAAAAACCTGTGATTACTCATGCTAAAAAGTCAATCTCTAACTTTAAATTACGTGAAGGCCAAGCAATTGGTGCAAAAGTAACCCTTAGAGGCGAAAGAATGTATTACTTCTTAGAAAAATTAGTATCTGTTGCCTTACCACGTGTAAGAGACTTCCGTGGGGTGTCAGCAAATGCATTTGACGGCCGTGGAAACTACACATTAGGTGTTAGAGAACAAATCATTTTCCCAGAAGTTAACATTGATAAAGTAAATAAAGTTCGTGGGATGGACATTATTATTGTAACAACGGCAAAAACCGATGAAGAAGCTAGAAGCTTATTAACTGAATTCGGTTTCCCGTTTAAGAAGTGAGGTGTAGATTATGGCAAAGAAATCAAAAATCGCAAAAGATAAAAAACAGCGTGAAATCGTAGCAATCTACGCTGAAAGACGTCGCAAGCTTAAAGAAGCAGGCGATTACGAAGGTTTATCCAAACTTCCAAGAAAAGCATCTCCAGTTCGTTTAAGAAATAGAGATTCATTGGATGGTAGACCAAGAGCATATATGAGAAAATTTGGTGTTTCTCGTATTACATTTAGAGAGCTAGCGCACAAAGGTGAAATACCTGGTGTGAAAAAAGCAAGCTGGTAAGGAGGAAGCACAATGGTTATGACTGATCCGATTGCGGACTTACTAACAAGAATCCGTAATGCGAATAAAGCGCGTCATCCGAAAGTTGACATACCATCATCAAAACTTAAACTTGAAGTCTTAAGAGTGATGAAACAAGAAGGATTTATTAAAGACTTTACTGTATCGAATACTAAATTTCCAAAGATTACAGTTACTTTAAAATATTCAGACTCTAATGAGCGTGTCATCAAAGGATTAAAAAGGATATCGAAGCCAGGTCTTCGTGTCTATGCTAGTATAGATAACTTACCACGCGTATTAAATGGTTTAGGTGTGGCATTAGTATCTACATCAAAAGGAATTTTAACAGACCGTGAAGCTCGTCAACAACAAGTTGGTGGCGAAGTCTTAGCGTATGTCTGGTAATAAGGAGGAATATAAATGAGTCGTATAGGTAATAAAGCGATTGTTGTTCCTGCTGGTGTTACTGTTGACATTCGCGAAGGCAATCTTGTCACTGTTAAAGGACCAAAAGGACAACTAGAAAAACAATTAAACCCAGAGTTAAACATTCAATTAGATGGCAACTTATTAACGATAAGTCGTCCAAACAACAATATGTTTACAAGAAAAATCCATGGTACAACTCGTGCATTATTATTTAATATGGTTACAGGTGTATCTGAAGGATATTCTAAAAAATTAGAAATTAGAGGGGTTGGGTATCGTGCACAACTCCAAGGTAACACTTTAGTATTACAATTAGGTTTTTCACATAACATTGAAATGCCTATTCCTGAAGGTCTATCATTAGATGTACCTAAGAATACTGAAATTACTGTGAATGGTATTGATAAACAAGCAGTAGGTCAATTTGCTGCTGAAATTAGAAAACACAGAAAGCCAGAACCTTACAAAGGCAAAGGTATTCGTTATGTCGACGAATATGTGCCACGTAAAGCTGGTAAAACTGCGAAGTAAGGAGTATAGCATATGATTAAGAAAAAATCATCCAATGAGATGCGACAAAAAAGACATTTAAGAATTAGAAAACATATCAATGGTACTCCAGATCGTCCAAGATTAAACGTATATCGTTCCAATACCGCGTTATATGTTCAAATCATCAACGATGAAGCTCAAACAACATTAACGAGCGCAAACACTAAAGAACTTAAATTAAATGGTAACCTTGAAGGCGCAACAGCACTTGGTAAAGCAATTGCTGAAAAAGCACTTAAATTAGGTATCAAAAAAGTTGTATTTGATCGTGGCGGATATTTATATCACGGCCGCATCAAAGCGTTAGCTGAAGCAGCAAGAGCTGCTGGCTTAGAATTCTAGGAAAGGAGTCTATCATGGCACAAGATTTTAAAGATAACAGAGAAGAAGCTGTATTTGAAGAAGAAGTTGTAGCGATTAATCGTGTAACGAAAGTCGTAAAAGGTGGACGCCGATTCCGTTTTTCTGCACTCGTTGTTGTTGGTAACAAACAAGGTCGTGTAGGCTTTGGTACAGGTAAAGCATCTGAAGTACCAGAAGCAATTAAAAAAGCAATTGAAAATGCTAAAAATAATTTGATTGATGTTCCATTAGTTAACTCTACCATTCCACATGAAGTATTAGGTGTGTTTGGTGGTGGACGTATGGTTATCCGTCCTGCCGCACCAGGTACCGGTATTATTGCTGGTGGTGCAGCACGTATCATATTTGACTTAGCAGGCGTTCATGACGTATTAAGTAAATCATTAGGTTCTAAAACTGCAATTAACGTAGTGCGTGCAACATTCCAAGGTTTAGAATCATTAACAACACCTGAAAAAGTAGCTAAGCTACGTGGTGTTCCAGTGGAAAATTTGGTGTAAGGCTATGTTAAAGATTACATTAAAAAAATCACTTATTGGTCGTCGTCCAAACCAAGTTAAAACCGCACACGCACTCGGTTTAAGAAAAATCGGACAGTCAGTTACAAAAGTAGAAAATGAAGCTATCAACGGTATGATCCAAACAATTGGTCATTTAGTTGAAGTGGAAAAGGCATAAGGAGGGAAAACCATGTTATTAAGTAATTTAAAACCAGTGCCTGGCGCAAGAAAAAACAGAAAACGTTTAGGCCGTGGACCAGGTAGTGGTACAGGTAAAACCTCAGGTAAAGGACATAAAGGTCAACTTGCAAGATCTGGCGGAAATAATCGTCCAGGATTTGAAGGGGGTCAAATTCCTTTCTTCCAACGTATTCCAAAACGTGGATTTAACAACTACACAAGAAAAGAATACGCGATTGTAAACACCAAAGAACTTAACTTATTTGAAGATGGTACTGTTGTTACACCGGAATTACTCTTAAAGACTAAATTAATTTCAAAAGTATTATCAGGTGTTAAAGTTTTAGCCGACGGACAGTTAGAAAAGAAATTAACTGTCAAAGCAAATAAATTTTCAAACAGTGCTAAAGAAGCAATTGAAGCAGCTGGTGGAACAGTCGAGGTGATCTAAAATGTGGCAGCGCATAAAAAATGTATTAGCAAATAATTCAGTCATGGCCCGCGTGGGTATGACGTTATTACTTATCTTTATATTTAGAGTCGCAAGTTATATTCCGATTCCATTGTTTAATATTGAACTTTTTAAGAACAATGCAACATGGTCAACCGGATTCTTAGGCATTTTAAATAGCTATACAGGACAAGCATTGGCACGTTTTAGTGTATTATCCTTAGGGATATCACCATATATTACTGCATCGATTGCAGTACAATTATTACAAACTGTTATTCCTTCAATGAAAGAGTGGGAAGAACAAGGCGATGTTGGTAAAGCAAAAACACAACGCTTAACCAAATACTTAGCACTTGTCTTAGCATTTGCACAAAGTTTACTCTTAATTCTAGGAACTGGTGTAAGAGGTTCACAAATCCAAGTGGGTGTTGATAGTGGATTCTTTACATACTTTTATATGGCATTAGTTGTAACAGCAGGTTCTGCATTTACAATTTGGCTTGCTGATTTAATTACAGCAAAAGGCGTTGGTAACGGATCATCACTTATTATTGCAGTTGGTGTATTAACATCGATTCCAATTATGCTTACGACTTTAAGTAATAAATACTTAGGTACAGGACAATGGACTGATATTGCAATTTATGTATTCATCTTATTACTTTATGTAGCAATCCTATTAGGTGTTGTCTACATGAACGTTGCGAAACGTAAAATACCGATTAACTATGCAAACAGACAAGGTGGTAAAGTAAGAACAGATTCTAATATTCCATTAAAGATTAACTCTGCAGGGGTATTACCAGTTATTTTTGCTTCCACAATATTATCGGTACCACTATCTATCGTAGGATTTTTAGAAGGTAGTGTTGGTGCAGGTACTGCATCATGGGTTAACGCGATATTTAATTATCAAGAACCATTAGGATTTATTATTTATCTTCTCTTAATTATTGCATTTTCATTCTTCTATACCTTCATGGTAACCAATCCGCATAAGATTGCTGATAACTTATCAAAATCCAATGCGTATATACCAGGGGTACGTCCAGGAGATGATACTAAAAACTATATTGCGCGCATCTTGTTTAAAGTCACTGTCATTGGTACAGTCTACTTAGTGGTGTTAGCAGCATTACCGATTGTAACTTCATGGGTCTTTGGCTTTGTTGGCCAAGAAGCAGCAAGTATTACATTAGGTGGTACCGGACTCTTAATTGTTGTTGGGGTGGCTGCAGATACTACACAACAACTTGAAGCACAAGCAAATCAAGAGACATATCAAGGATTGTTCTAATGAAAACTCGGATGATATTTGTTGGCCCACCTGGGGCAGGCAAGGGATCACAAGCAAAATTAATATCACAGGCATTAAACATACCACATATATCAACCGGTGATATGTTTAGAAGTCATATTAAAGGCCAAACACCATTAGGGATTGAAGCAAAACAATATACCGATCAAGGATTATTAGTACCTGATGATGTGACAAACCGTATGGTTGAGGCACGCTTAAAGGAAAAGGATGTTCAAGATGGATTTATCTTTGATGGTTATCCTAGAACACCTGAACAAGCAAGTTTCTTAGATGACTTTTTAAACAAAAATGGTCTAAAAATTGATGTTGTATTAAATATCTCATCAGATGATGATGTCATTATTAAACGTATTACTGGGCGTCGTACATGTCCTTTATGTGGTGCAATTTATCATGTGGATAACTATCCACCAAAAGTTGCCGGCATTTGTGATAATGATGGCGCAACCTTAATTCAAAGAAAAGATGACCAAAAAGAAACCATTATCAAACGTTTATCCGTTTATAAGGAAGAAACATTTCCACTCATTCAATACTATAAAGATAAAAGTCTATTAGTAGATGTGGATGGTAATCGCACATTAGAAGCAATTACAAAAGATGTATTAGAAATTCTGGAGCACAAATGATTACAATTAAAAGTTCTAGAGAAATCGAACTCATGAAAACAGCTGGTGACATCTTGGCACGTACTAGGGAACATTTAATACCCTATATCAAGCCAGGTGTTACCACGCATGAGCTTGATATGCTCGCGCACAATTTCATCGTATCACAAGATGCAACACCATCCTTTAAAGGGTACCAAGGATTTAGCGGATCTATTTGTACATCCGTCAATGAAGTTGTGATTCATGGTATACCTTCTAAAAAGAAAGTATTAAAAGATGGTGATATTATTTCTGTTGATATCGGTGTTCAATATAAAGGCTATCATGCAGACTCTGCTTGGACATTTCCAGTTGGCAACATTTCTGATGAAGTTAAAAAACTATTAGAAGTGACAGAAGCATCATTATGGGCTGGGCTAGAAGCCATTAAGCCAGGTGCAACAGTCAATGATATATCTAAAGCAGTCGAAGCAACAATTAGACCACATGGTTATGGTATTGTTGAAGAATTTACTGGTCATGGTATCGGTCAAAGTCTTCATGAAGATCCTGCCATTCCAAATTATGGTCATGAACCGTTTAGTCCGATATTAAAACCTGGTATGACATTTTGTGTAGAACCTATGGTGAATATTGGCACCAAAAGGGTCCGTATCTTAAAAGATGGTTGGACAACCATCACCCAAGATAAAACATATAGTGCACATTTTGAGCATACAGTCGTCGTAACCGAAACCGGTTATGAAGTGATATCAAAAGCAAAGGAGTAATTATGGCAAGAGAAGATTTAATTGAAGTAGAAGCAAAGGTAAAAGAAATTTTACCAAACACAAAATTTATAGTTGAGTTAGAAAACGGACATACCGTTTTAGCACACGTATCTGGTAAAATCCGTATCCACAACATACGCATTTTACCTGGTGATAAAGTAACAGTAGAGTTATCACCATATGATTTAACGCGCGGTCGTATTACATACCGCAAAAAATAAGGAGCAATTAAAATGAAAGTTAAAGCATCAGTTAAAAAACGTAGCGCAGATGACATCATTGTGCGCCGCAAAGGTCGCGTTTACGTGATTAACAAAAAAAATAGAAGACACAATCAAAGACAAGGTTAAGGAGATTAAACTATGGCAAGAATTGCAGGGGTAGATATCCCTACTCAAAAACGAGTGGTAATCTCGTTACAATACATTTATGGTATTGGTGAAAGTACTGCACAATTAGTACTTAAAAACGCTAATGTCTCAGAAGATATTCGAGTTAAAGATTTAAATGATGATCAATTAGCAGCAATCCGTAGCGAAGTTGCAAAAGTTACAACTGAAGGTGACTTGCGTAGAGAATCTACATTAAACATCAAACGTTTAATGGAAATTGGTTCATATCGTGGTATTAGACATCGTAAAGGCTTACCAGTACGTGGTCAAAACACAAGAAACAATGCACGTACACGTAAAGGTAAACCAAAAGCGATTGCTGGAAAGAAGAAGTAGGTAGGAAATTATGGCAACTCAAAAAAGAAAAACAACTAAAAGAAGATCAAGAAAAAATATACCTTCAGGTATTGCACATATTCATACAACTTTTAATAACACAATTGTTACCATCACAGACCCATCAGGTAATGCAATCTCATGGTCAAGTGCCGGTGCATTAGGTATTAAAGGTTCTAGAAAATCTACACCATTTGCAGCACAACTTACAAGTGAAGCAGCAGCAAAAGGTGCGATGGATCATGGTATGGCACGTGTTGAGGTCTTTGTTAAAGGTCCAGGACCAGGTAGAGAGGCTGCAATCAGAAGTTTACAAGCAGCAGGATTAGAAATTACAGCGATCAAAGATGTGACGCCGGTTCCACATAATGGCTGCCGTCCACCAAAACGTCCACGTAACTAATTAAAAACCATAGGAGGTAAACTTGTGAAAGATTTAAAATTTGAAAAGCCAACATCTGTCGAAGAAATATCTCAAGAAGGTAACTTGGGTCGTTTCTTAATCAAACCACTTGAACGCGGTTATGGACTTACTTTAGGTAATGCATTAAGAAGAGTTTTACTATCATCATTACCAGGTGCTGCAATTGTCAATGTTAAAATTGAAGGTGTAGAGCACGAGTATTCATCCATTGAAGGCGTTTATGAAGATATGATGGGAATCGTTCTTAATTTAAAAAAGGTCGTATTCTCAGTTGATTCACAAGATCCACAGTATGAACAACATTTAGAGTTATATGCAGAAGGCCCAGGGGTTGTTACGGCAGGTGACTTTAATTTAGTTGATGACTTAGAAGTCGTTAATAAAGATCAACATATTGCTACTTTAGCAGAAGGTGCTAAACTCAATATGGTTGTTAAAGTAAGACGTGGCATTGGTTATGTACCAGCAGATCAAAACAAGCAATATTCAAAATATGAATTAAATGTCATTCCAATTGACTCACTTTATACACCAGTAGAGCGTGTTGTTTATCATGTTGAAAAAACACGTGGTGATTTAGATGAACTTACAATTGAAATTGAAACCAATGGTGCAATTTTAGCTAAAGAAGCTTTAGCACTTGCATCAAAAATCTTAGTCGATCACTTCCAAGTTCTCATTGAAATTTCAGAAAAAGCTCAAGATTATGACTTTATACGTGATGAGGAAGAAGAACCGGCAAGTAAAAAATCAGATACAAAAATTGAACAACTTGATTTATCAGTTCGTTTATTTAATGCGCTTAAACGTAGTGGTATTACCACAGTAGGTGAATTATTAAAGTTATCTGAAGAAGAAGTGATGCGTCTACGTTCATTAGGTAGAAAATCATTTAAAGAATTAAAAGAAAAATTGGCAGAACATGGGCTTGAGTTCGAACATACAACTTCTAAAGAAGCAAGATTCGCACTCGACTCAGAACAAGATAAGGAGTAATAATTATGGCAATACCATCAAGACTACGCCGTAGAACCGATCAAAGAGAAGCACTTTTACGTGACTTAGTGACAGACTTAATTATCAACGATCGTATTACGACAACAGAAGCAAAAGCAAAATCCGTCCAACGCGTTGCTGATAATATGGTGACACTTGCTAAAAAAGGTACTTTGGCAGCACGTAGACAAGCAGCTAAAACAGTACGATTAGAACCAGCGAATGAAGAAGGTCAAAATGCCCTTCAAAAGCTATTTAGTGAAATCGCACCACGCTATAACGACCGTTCAGGTGGTTATACAAGAATCATCAAAACTGTACCACGTCGTGGTGATGCAGCACCGATGGCAATTATCGAATTTATATAATTTTATGTTAAAAACCTTCACTTATTGAAGGTTTTTTAATTGTTATTATAATATATATTTTGATAAACATTATAAATTCATGCTATAATATGTTTACATGTATATGCCAGTTAAGGTAAAATAGATGTATGAAGAAAAAGGGAAGTGAGTAAAAATGTTAATATATAAAGCAGATAATGGAGAAACTGTTATATTTTCAAAGGGGAGCGCTTGGCATGTTCAAGCGGATGGTATGACAAATCACTACAAGGCAATTGAAGGACCAAAAGTAAAGTTAGTAGATAAAGTCGTTTATTTATCTAAACAAGTAAAAAAAGTAACAATTACTCAAAATCAATACGAAATCGTTAAACGTACAGCCAATGAACGTCAATATGTGACATTTGATTTCTTATCAAAAAATGAAATGAAATTAGGCACACGTTCATTTTATACCGATGCAGGTTTAAATATCCGCCAAAAACAAGAAGATAAACGTAAAATACGTGAAGAAAAGAGCCAAGCACTTGCTGATAAAAAAGCAGCTGCGATTCAAAAAAAGGCTGATAAGCGTCTTCGCAAAGAAGAAAAACGTGCTGAAAAACTAGCAAGAAAAAACCCAGATATGTTTGATGAGTAAGTCTAACAAAATCATATAATAAAAATATCCCAATGGTAGATAGTCTATGATCTATGAAACCATTGGGACTTTTATTTTTTAAAGGAACTTTAATCAAAAAAGTACGTAGTTTTATGATAGAATAAAACATAAACTTAAAGTGAGGTGCCCCATGAAAAAATTATCAATTTACTTATTATTCACATTGTTTATCTTGACGATAACTGGCTGTGACTTCTTAGAAACTATATTAGAAGATCCGACATATATAGTAACATTTATGGATGGTGATACAGTACTTGAAACAAAGACTATCGGTGATTATCAAGCTGTAGACTATAATGAAGCATTTATTCCAGAAAAAGAAGGTTATACTTTTGATGGCTGGTACATGGATAGAACCTATATCAATCCATATACACCATATTTTAATTATGAAAAAGATCTTAGCTTTTATGCAAAATGGTCTATTTTAATGTTTGATGTATCAGTTTTAAATACAATGGATGGAACTACATCTATTTATAGTTTAGAATACGGTGAAAACCTATCATCGATTGATATACATGCAGAAGGACTAATCCTTGTTGGATTCATCAATACAGATAATAACCAAACCTTAGATGTATCAACAGTTGTTACCACAAATCTCAATTTAAAAACAGTTTTTGAAACAAATGAAGGCTATCACTTCGTTCAATTTGTATATGAAGATACTTTATTATTTTCTGAGGTTGTATTAAAAAACAATGAACTTACACTGCCAGATATACCACAAATGGATGATTATCTATTTATGGGCTGGTATGTAGATAGTGATTATGATGTCTTATATGACTTTGACAATTTAGTTGAATCAGATTTAACACTTTATGCAAAGTTTATAAAATCAGATGCATATATGTATGATATTGGACAATCTAGTTTAAGCTGGACACCTTATGTGTATGCTCAAAGTTATTTTATAGAAATACTTTATGAAGATGAAATTGTTACAATTGAAGCTTTTAGTGAAGCAACAACCGATTTAAGAGATTATGAAAACATCCTTAAAGATGGCGTAACCCTTCATATATATGCCAATCTAATCAATAACGATAAACTCAAATTATTTGAAGTGACATTACAATTTGTTTATACAAATGCATTTTATGAAGAAGACTTTGAAGCAGATGATTTTCCTGCTAGAACTAATTATTCAAACAATATAAATCCTAGAATTGATGGACCTACTGGTTTTGAATATGCTATTTTAAATGGGAGTGCTTCATTAACCACACCTATTGAAGGTTTAAAGACAGTTCAACTTAGATATAATAACAACAACATACCATACTTAGAATCTACCTTTTATCTAGATAATATAGGTATGATTGAAGTACTTATTAAAAATGAAAATCAAGGTGTTTTACTAGAACTATTAAATGCAGATGATGTTATCTTAAAATACTTTGAAATTGATACATCCAGTAAACCTATTACCTTAACCTTAACAGCCAATCTAACCGAAGCAGCTCGCTTAAGATTTAAGGTCGTTCCTTTAGTGGATGGTAGTGAAAGCCTACCAGTCTATATTGATGACATTAAAACATATCAAACAGGGCAGGTGACCGAACTTATTGAAATAGAGCCGGTATTTACACCTGATCCTGATTTAGAAGCAATTATGGCATTATTTGCAGAAGACCGCGCTAAACTTACACCACCTGGATTTAATGCATTAAGCGAAGATGGTATTTTACAATATTATGCATCCTTAAATGGACTTACAGGGGATGCTTTTAGAATAGAACTGACACAAATTTTAACATCAACACATCGAAGACTCATTAGTTATAATGAGGCAAGATTTGTCTTAGAACAATCAGACTTAGTCACTGTTGGTGATAAACGTTATTTAGATGGTATTTATTCAGGTCATGAAATCATTCCTTATTGGGATGGTGGTGCAACCTGGGCTAGAGAACATGTATGGCCAAATTCAAGACTTGCGATGGACCGAGTGACTGCATCTGGTAGAAACCAAGGTAGTGATGTGCATAACTTACGCGCAATTAATCCAAGTGTGAATAGTTCCAGATCCAACAGATACTTTGATCAAGGCACAACATTTGGTTTAGTGGGCACAGAAGCCTATTATCCAGGGGATACATATAAGGGTGATGTTGCACGTATACTCTTTTATATGCTGGCAAGATATCCAGATATCTTAACATTAAGAGATGATAATATCGTTGATAGTGCCTATACTAAAGAAGGTGCAGTCATGGGTATATTATCGTTATTACTTACATGGCATGAAGAAGATCCAGTTTCTGATTTTGAAAGACATAGAAATGAAGTGATTTATACGTATCAAGGTAATAGAAATCCATTTATAGACAATCCGGAGTATGTTGATGTCTACTTTAATTAGATGTAGTTGGGCCAATTCTAGTAAACTCATGCAAGACTATCACGATCATGAGTGGGGTGTGCCTGTTTATGATGATTTAAAACTTTTTCAAAAGTTATTATTAGACATGCAACAAGCAGGACTATCATGGGCAGTTGTTTTAAATAAGCGTGAGGATATATTAAAAGCGTTTGATTACTTTGATCCATATAAAGTTAGTGCGTATGATGCGCATAAAATAAGTGAGTTAATGAACAACCCTAAAATCATACGCAACAAACTTAAAATCAATGCCATGATACATAATGCCAAAATGTATTTAAAACATTTTGGGAAAACAAATAGTTTTTCTAAATTTTTATGGGCTTACGTAGATAACAAACCAGTCATACATGAAATAAAAGATCCAAATATGCGACCTACAACAACAAAGATTAGTGATCAAATGAGTAAAGATTTAAAAAAATTAGATTTCAAATTTGTTGGTAGTATTACAATATATGCCTTCCTACAAGCAGTAGGTATATATAACGATCATGAACAAACTTGTCATAAAAAAATAAACAAAGGAGACAAACAATGAAATTTAGTGACTACCCATACCAAAGACCAGACTTAAACACAGTACAAGATAACTTAAATACTCTAACATCAAAGTTAGAAGCAGCCATCAATTATGAGGAAGCATTAAAGATAGTCGAATCATATTTTAAAGCATTGGATGCAATCGATACCCAAATGCAATTGGTATTCATTAGACACTCAATGGATACATCCAATAAATTTTATGATGATGAACAAGCCTTTGTAGATAAAACATTACCACTGATTGAATCATTTACAGTTAGATTTACAAATAGCTTATTAAAATCACCATTCAAAGAACGATTAGAAAAAAGATTTGGTAAGTTACTTTTTGAAAAAGCAAGACTAAGTCAAAAAACATTTGATGATAAAATCATTAGTGATTTACAATTAGAAAATAAATATACAACCGAATATATTAAACTCAGATCAAGTGCTAAAATACCTTTTGATAATCAAATATTAACTTTAGCTCAAATTGCACCTTATACAACACATCAAGACCAAAAGGTGCGTATGCATGCATCCAAAGCTGTTTCTAAATGGTTTAAAGACAATGAACAAGCATTTGATACAATCTATGATAACTTGGTTAAAACTAGACATGAGATTGCTACTAAGTTAGGTTATGATAACTTTATAGAACTTGCATATGATCGCCTGCGCCGTGTGGATTATGATGCAAAAGATGTAGCAGGATACCGAAAACAAATATTAGAAAAAATTGTACCGTATGTCAATAATTTGATGATGCGTAGAAAAAAACGTTTAGGCTTAAAAAAGTTAATGTCTTATGATTTGGGGCTTAATTTCTTAAGTGGTAATCCAACACCAAAAGGTGATAGAAAATGGCAAGTAGAACAAGCTATTAAAATGTATGATGCTTTAAGCCCGGAAACGTCTAAATTCTTCAGATTTATGGTGGATAAAGAACTCATGGATTTAGATAGCCGCGCCAACAAAGAAGGTGGTGGTTATTGTACGTATATTCCTGATCATCAGTCACCATTTATATTTGCAAACTTTAACGGGACATCCGGTGATGTCGATGTCTTAACGCATGAAGCAGGTCATGCATTCCAAGTATATATGTCTAAAAACTTAATTCCTGAATACCGCTGGCCAGGTTATGAAGCTGCAGAAATACATTCAATGAGTATGGAATTTCTAGCATGGCCATATATTCATTATTTCTTTAAAGAAGATACAGACAAATATAAGTTTTCTCACTTATCTAGTGGCTTAGAGTTTTTACCATATGGTGCATTAGTCGATCATTATCAACACGAAGTTTATGCAAATCCTAAGATGACACCTAAAATGCGTAAAGCAACATGGAAAAAGTTAGAAAGTATGTATCAACCATGGAAAGTCTATGATAAAAAAGATCCGGTCAGTGAAGGACTTTTTTGGTATCGTCAAGGACATATTTTTCAAGATCCATTTTATTATATTGATTATACACTGGCACAAGTGCTAGCATTTGACTTTTGGAAACATAATCAAAAAGATCCTAAAACGACTTGGCAACGCTATTTGAGTTTATGTAAGATGGGTGGACAATATAGTTTTGTAAAATTGCTTAATCAAGCAAAACTACCTAACCCATTTAAAGAAGGGACAGTTGAAAAAATCTTAGATCCTGTTAAAATATATTTAGATAATATAGATGATACAAACTTTTAATATAACATTTTAAACAATGATAAAGGTACCTATCAAGGGTACCTTTTTCCTTAAGTAGACCTCTATATATTTTATAGGAGGTACTTTGTTGTTTATATTAAATTAGTAAGAGGCATTAATTTTGAAAATAACAGTATCGTTGTGAACATAAATGATAAAATGACTTTTTTATATGTGCGATTCTAAATAGTAGTGTCCAAAACCTTGCCTGAATGTGATGTTTCAGTAATTATATAATCTTTAGTAATTTGGTCAAGTATAGTTATAATTTATGTGTTATGAAAGCAAATCTTTTAAATAATTATTGATACCATGGGCAGCCATAAAACCATCATATTGTGCTTTAGGTATTTGAAGTAACCCACCAATACAATCACCTGCTGCAAATAAACCAGGTATGTTTGTTTGCATATTAGCATCTACTTCAATATTGTCATCATCCATGATAACACCTAATTTTAAAGATAGTTCGGTTGCCATGGGATGATTAATTGCAATAAAGGCACCTTCTAAAGGATATGATTGTTTATCGGTTTGTATATGTGTTAATCTCTTTTCACCTTGGAAGGCTTTTAAAGGATCTTTAACGACAGGGTAAGTAGGATGATGATAGTCTTTTCCATTTGTAAAAATGATAATATCATTTGTATAGTTTTCTAATGTGGATAATTCTTGTTCTAAGTATGCGCCCGCACCAATAATGCCCACCTTTTTTTGACGGTAAAATAAACCGTCACATGTTGCACATAAATGAATACCTTTAGATTTAAAATCTAGATAACCTTCAATATCCATTTGAACACGGGGTTTTCCGGTTGCAAAAACGACAGTCTTTGATTGATATGTGTTGTCTTCGGTTGTAAGTGTAAACACACCGTTTTCTTCTTCAATATTTAAAACAACATCATACTTTACCTCAATACCTAAATGCTTAGCTTGGTTAATACCTTTTTGGATTAATGCTCCACCTGAAATAGGTGTTTGAGCATAATGATTATCAATGACATCTAAGTTTGTCAATTGGCCATGTTCGCGACCAATTAATAATACTTTTCGATTAAGTTTTCTTAAATTAATAGCTGCAGATATACCTGCAGGGCCTAAGCCAACTACAATTGTATCGATCATAAATCTAACCAGTTTTCCATTTTCTTATAACTTTGTAGACCTGTAATAGATTTTACAACTTCTTTATTGTTAAATAAAATAGTGGTTGGTAATGTCATTACATCATATTGATCGGCTAATTGGCTTTCAGTTTCTGCATTGATTTTAAACACTTTTAATTGACCATAATACTCATCTGAAATATCTTCTAAAATAGGCATAAGACTTTGGCAATTTTTGCATATTGGCGCATAAAATTCAACCAATACAAACCCAGATGTATCATGAATGAATTCGCTAAAATTGTCTTTTGTTAAATCAAACAACATATTTATCACTTCCTTATCATATGTATTATAACTTATTAAACTAAAAAAATAAAAAACTTCAAAAACTTTATAAGATTATGAATACATAAATTAAAAAAATTTAACATAATCAAAGATTGGCCAATGTCATCACCATAAAATGTGCGAATAATGATATAATAAAAAGAAGTAAGATAGGTGGTTTTATTTTGATAAAAGTAGAAAATTTAAATTTCACATATGATACAACCAAAGAAGTTATTAAAGACCTAAGTTTTAAGATACCCAAAGGTAGTTGGGTATCTATTTTAGGGCATAATGGTAGTGGCAAGTCAACGCTAGCAAAACTATTAGTAGGCTTACTTAAACCTGAAAGTGGAAGTATATATATTGATGATGATTTATTAACAGAACAAACAGTTTATGATATACGTAAAAAAGTGGGTATTGTCTTTCAAAATCCGGATAATCAATTTGTTGGTGTCACAGTAAGGCATGATATTGCCTTTGGTTTAGAAAATATGCAATTGCCACAACCAGAAATTGTTGATCGTGTACAAAAATATGCCAAACTTGTTGGCATGGAAGATTATTTAGAAAAAGAACCATTTCAATTATCTGGTGGACAAAAACAAAGGGTTGCGATTGCAGGTGCACTTGCCATGCATAAAGAGCTCATCATTTTTGATGAAGCAACTTCCATGTTAGATCCTGAAGGTGTTTTTGAAGTCACATCTTTAATAACAAAGCTTAATAAAGAGCAAGGGCAAACCATTATTACAATTACACATGACTTAGATTTTGCCTTAAAAAGTGATTATGTCATCATCTTAAAAGATGGTTATTTAATTGCAGAAGGTAAACCATCTGAACTTTTCTTAAAAAAAGAACTTTTAGAACAATCTAAATTAACTGTTCCATTAGGACTTCAAGTGTATCTAGATGTTTTAAACGATAAAGATTTAAAAAATAATAAGCAATTGGTAGATGAATTATGGACATACAACTTAAAGAAGTAGGATACGCTTATAAAGGCTTTAAAGTGTTATACCACGCCTTAGACAAAATCAATTTAGATATTGCTAAAACAGGCGAATTTATCGCGATTGTCGGACAAACAGGTAGTGGTAAATCAACTTTGGTTCAACATTTAAATGCACTCATGCGTCCAACTTCTGGACAAATCAATATTTTAGGTACTGTATTACCTTCTAAGAAAAAAGTTAAAGTAAACCACTTAAGACAAAAAGTAGGTTTGGTTTTTCAATTTCCTGAATATCAATTATTTGAAATCAACATTTTAAAAGATGTCGAGTTTGGACCATCTAACTTTAAAGAAACTAAAGAACATGCTACAGCGTATGCTAAAGAAGCATTAGAAGTAGTTGGTATTGATGAATCACTATATGAAGAATCACCATTTAGAATATCTGGTGGTCAAATGAGACGGGTTGCCATTGCAGGTATACTTGCAATGAAACCACATGTTTTAGTGTTAGATGAACCTACAAGAGGTCTGGATCCACAGGGTAAAGATGATATGATGGATATGTTCTATCAAATTCATAAAAATGAAAATAAAACGATTGTTATGATTTCTCATGACATGGATGTTGTTGCTAAATATGCCCAAAGAATTATTGTATTAGATCAAGGTAAAATCGTATTTGATGGACCAAAAGAAGCATTATTTACACATAAAGATTTTGATAAATTCCATCTAGATTATCCAACACCAATGAAAGTGTTAAATCATTTACATAATACATTGGGTTATCCAAAGAAATTAGTATTAAGTAATGAAGCACTCCTTCAACATTTAAAGGAGGTCGCTCAATGAATATAAAAATTGGTCAATATATTGCAGGTGATTCTATCTTACATAGGTTGGATCCACGCATTAAAATTATGAGTATGATGTTACTTATTATTACCATCTTTTTAGTACCAATTAATACAAAATTGGTAAACATTATTTGGATGGGAGCACTTTTTGTATTTTCTTTAAGTATTATCTTACTTTCAGGTATCCGTATTGGACAAGTGCTACAAGGATTAAAAGCGGTCGTATTTTTAATGACTTTCACTTTTTTAATTCAATTGTTTACCATTCAACCTGAAGGTGAAAGTGTACTCTTAGATGCACCGATGTCACTAGGGTTTGTAAGTATTGTGGCATTAATACTTTTAACAGTTTTTTATCACGCTGTTAAAACGAAGATTAAATGGCGTACAACATGGTTCTTTGTTTATGTGGCACTCATCTTTGTTGTACAGTGGCTTATTCGTGCTTACATGCCAAATTATGATATTTTATTTAATTTAGACTATAACTTTAAAGTATTTCCTTCAGGACTGATTCGTGGTGGCTTTATATTCTTAAGAATTATTGCAGTTATGGTTATTGCATCTTTATTAACCTTTACAACATCCACCATTGAATTAAATGACGGATTAGAATCCTTAATGAAACCATTAAGAGTTATTAAAATCCCAACATATATCTTTTCAATGATGATTTCATTAACTTTAAGATCTATTCCAACATTACTTTTAGAAACGGAAAAAATTATGAAAGCTCAAACATCTCGTGGTGCAGATTTTAACGAATCAACGATTCGTCAAAAGATCGGTCAAATTATTGCCTTACTCATACCGGTATTTGTTATAAGCTTTGATAGAGCAGATGATTTAAGTAATGCGATGGAAGCAAGAGGCTACATAATAGGTGAGCCACGTACAAAGTTAGATGTATATAAAATTAATTATAAAGATATATTTATTTTAGGTATAGTTCTAAGTATTATGATAGGATTGTTGGTGACGAGATTTGCGTTATAAGGCGATATTAAGCTATGATGGTACCCAGTATAGTGGTTATCAAAAACAAGTGAATCAATTAGGTATACAAACTGTGGTTGAAAAAGCATTTCGCTTGATGACCCAAATTGATATACCAACCTTTGCCGCATCAAGAACTGATAAAGGTGTCCATGCACTTTATCAAGTCCTTCATTTTGATAGTGATATCATCCTAGATTCTAATCAGTGGATAGAAGCGTTAAATAAACGACTACCTGTAGATATTCGTATGCTTAAAGTTATGCCGACACATGAAGACTTTCATGCTAGGCATTCTGCAAAATCTAAACGTTATATTTATAAAATAGCTAAACAACCATCAAGTGCATTTACTGGCAATTATGAAGTCTATGTTAAAAACTTTAACATCGATTTAGTTAAACCCATTTTAAATGATATTGTCGGGACACATGATTTTAGTGGATTTAGTCCCAATAGAGAAAATAAACCTCCAGTCAAAACTATTTATAGCTTTGACTATAAAGAAACTAAATCACACTATATTTTTAACATTCATGGTAACAGTTTCTTACGTTATATGGTACGTATTATCATGGGGAATGTGATTGCTGTTGGTGTAGGTAAAAAGCCAAGCAATCAATTAAAAATATTATTAGAAACCAAAGATAGATCTTTATCTGCTAAAACGGCAGAAGCTAAAGGCCTATATTTAAAACACATATATTACTAACAAACGACTTGAAAGGGGATTAAACCGATGTTTATTACATTTGAAGGCGGTGAAGGTAGTGGAAAAACTACCTTAATCGAAAAACTAAGAAAAACACTTTTAAATCAAAAATACGATGTGCTTGTTACAAGAGAACCGGGTGGATCTAAAATTGCAGAAAAAATTAGATCTGTTTTACTAGATAATAAAAACGAAGCCATTACTGCGCACACGGAAGCATTACTTTTTGCTGCAAGTAGAGCACAGCACTTAGACGAGGTTGTTATCCCCAACCTAAATAAGATCATCTTATGTGATCGCTATATTGATTCTTCCTTTGCTTATCAAGCATATGGCAGAGATCTTGGTATGGATTATGTTAAACATATTAACATTTATGCATTATCGTACATGCCAGATTTAACATTTTATATTGACATTGATCCTAAAACAGGGATTGACCGCGTTAAAAGTAGAAGAAAACATAAAAATGATCGCCTAGATTTAGAACAACAAACATTTCATGAAAAAGTAAGACAAGGCTATTTAGAAGTAGCCAAATTATATTCTAATAGAATTATAACCATCAATGGTAATCAAACCATTGATGCTATTTATGAAGAAATTTTAAATGAAATCTTAAAACGCCTATGAAAACTATAGTTGAAAGATTTAAGTTTGCAATTGAAAAAAATAGATTATCCCACTTATATTTATTAAGTGGTTCTTTAGGCATCACTAAAAGAAATTTAGTTCAAGAATTAATTTATCTTATTTTTAAACACTATAATGACTATGATAATTTAAAACAGCAATTAGAACATTTTAACCATCCCAATTTAGTGTATTTAAAAAAAGAAGGTCAAACAATAAAAAAAGAACAAATCATGGAACTACAAGCAGAGTTTTCTAAAACATCTTTAGTAGAAGGCCCAAGAATATTTGTTATTGAACAAGCAGAAACTATGTCTAATCAAGCAGCAAACTCGCTACTTAAGTTTTTAGAAGAACCTAAGGATCAAAAAACCATTGGCTTTTTATTAGTTGATGATATGAACTTTATTTTACCGACCATTCAATCACGTGCTCAAGTCATTCGATTGATAGATACTTCTGATGAAGAGTTTATTGCTTTACTAACCGATAATGAAGTGGATATTAAAGACGCCCACTTTATTGCAAATATGACAAAAACTTTAAGTGAAGCTTTATCGATTTATGCTAATGAAACTTATATGCAAGCGACAACTTTCATTGATGAATTTGTTTTATGGTTAAAAAACCCTAAACAATCACTGATGCCATTATTTGAAAGTATAAGCCAGGTGTTTTATCAAGATAAAGAATATATACTTTTTGTTTTAGATATCTTAGCTCAAATCTTTTTAGATATCCTACATTTACATATGAATCAAAAAGTCCAATATGAATTTATGATGGAATCTTTATTAGAGTTTGTTAAAAGTATTAATTCTAATACCGCTCAACAAGTTGTTATTGCCCTACAAAAAGCAAAGAAGGATTTAAGATTACCACTTAATATGACACTTTATTTAACCGCATTATCTATAGATATAGAAAAGTTGATTCGCCATGATTAAAAGAGATTTATTAGGAACGAAGCTTATGATTGCATCCGATATTGGTAAGGCATTTAATATGGATACAATTATTTTAAGTGACTTTGTAAGAATACCTAAAGGTACACGCCAGATTATTGATATAGGCACTGGCAATGGTGCCATCATGCTTTATTTATCTCAAAGGTTTAGCGGCCAGATTACGGGTATTGAAATACAACAACAAAGATATGAACTTGCATTAGAAAACATTAAACTCAACCACTTAGCAGATAGATTAAACGTTAAATTATTAGATGTTAAAGCATATCGTCATCCGACACAAGTAGATATTATTGTTTCTAATCCACCTTACTTTAAGGTTAATAACCACACCAAACAAAGTATAGATACTGATATGCAAATTGCCAAACACGAAATACATTTGAACTTAAATACACTCATTGAAGCAGCTAGAAAAAATATTAAACACGGCGGTCTATTTTTTATGGTCCATAAAGCCGATCGCTTAGAAGAAATTATAGCATCTTTAAATGCCCATGATTTTAAGCTTAAAAGAATACGTATGGTGCATCCAACCATCGATCATGAGCCAAATCAAGTATTAATAGAAGCGCGTTATAAAGGTCAAGGTCACCTTAAAATTGAACCACCTTTAATCCAATATCAATCCAAAGGTATTTATAGTGATGAAATGAAAAAGATTTATGAAGGAAGGATGTATCATCATGCAAACTCAAACTAGTTTTAGTCAGGATCATCAACCAACTTTATATATTGTAAGTACCCCGATTGGTAACTTAGATGATATCACATATCGTGCGGTTGAAACGCTTAAGATGGTGGACCTCATCTTATGTGAAGACACACGCGTTACTTCAAAATTATTAAAGGCATATGATATTGATAAACCTTTAAAAAGTTATCAAAAGTTTAATGAACGTGCAAGCCTTGATGAAATCATTGATATATTTAAAACTCATTCTAAAATCGCATTAGTATCCGATGCTGGCACACCACTAATTAGTGATCCGGGCTTTATTTTAGTGGATGCGTTATTAAATGAGTCCATCAATGTCGTAAGTATACCAGGACCATCTGCAGTTTTAAGTGCACTTGTTACATCCGGTGTAGAAACCATGCCCTTTACTTTTTTAGGTTTTCTACCAAGAAAAGTTGGTGCCATAAAAGATGTGTTATCAACATATGTACATAGAACAGAAACTTTAGTAATATATGAATCCCCAAACCGAATTTCTAAAACACTAAAAATTATATATGAAGTTTTGGGCAATAGAAAATTAAGTATCGGTCGCGAACTTACCAAAAAGTTTGAAACATATTACCGTGGTTATTTAAAAGATATGGTGACTGAAAGCTTCGATACAAGAGGAGAATATGTTCTCATCATTGAAGGTGGAAAAAAAGCCAAACAAACAATTACTGACCCTATAAAATTAGTAGATCACTACATTAAGCAAGGTCATACAGAAAAAGAAGCGATCAAGCAAGCGAGTAATGATTTGGGTGTTCATAAATCAGAAGTCTACAAAGCGTATAAAATTAATACCTAAAATTAAAGGGCCACTGGCCCTTTATTATTTTAAATATTCATTTCATCGATAATATGTTTAAGTGTTTGTGCAGAATGCTTTAAAGCTTTTGTTTCGGTATCATTTAAATTAAGTTTGACAACATGATCAATGCCATCTTTATTGATGACTGCAGGTAAGCCAATGTATAGATTATCAATATCATATGTATCATCGTTATAAACTGAAATGGGCATAATCCTATTTTCATTATTAAAGATGGCCTTGGTGATACGTACTAAAGCCATACCAATACCATAGTAGGTTGCTCGTTTTCTTTTAATAATTTCATAGGCTGCATTTTTTACATCTAAATAAATCTTATCTAAGTCAGAAAATTTAATATGATTAGGTAACGAATCAATGACATCTTTAATTGGTTTTACACCAATATAGGCATTGGACCAACAAACAAACTCCGTATCGCCATGCTCACCTAAAATATAAGCATGGATATTTCTAACATCAATATTAATATATTGAGATATTTCATAACGAAGTCTTGCTGTATCAAGTAATGTACCACTACCAATAACACGATTAGATGGTAGACCGGATGCTTTCCAAGCAACATAACTTAAAATATCCACCGGATTGGTAGCGACCAAAATAATACCATCAAAACCAGAAGCCATCACATCGCCAACAACTGACTTCATAATATTGGCATTACGGTTTAATAGATCAATTCTAGTTTCGCCTTCTTTTTGATTTACACCAGCTGTAATAACAACTAATTTAGCATCCTTACAATCTGCATAAGACCCTGCACGTATGAGCATCTTTCTCGGTGCGAAGGCTAAACCATGGTTTAAGTCCATCGCCTCTCCTTCAGCCTTTTTTTGATCGACATCAATTAAAATAATTTCTTCTAAAGTACCTTGATTTACCAGTGCATAAGCATAGCTCATACCGACAAAACCAGTTCCAATAACAACTACACGATTATTTGCCATATAAACCTCCATATATATCTAGTATATATGAAAGATAAGACATTGTTGAACCAATTACACTATAAAATGTTTTAAAAGTCGAAGAACATACATAATGTCATAAGTTGGTGTAGAGTCTTTATTTATTTAAATTTTTATAATATAATAGACATATAAATAAATCATATGATGAAAAAAGAAGTGTATACCAAATCATTTTTATAGAGAGTCTTTAAGTGGTGGAAAAAAGATAAAATGAGGCATACATATGGCTTTTGGAGTAGTTTATCTAATAGGTAAACCGTATCACCTGGCGTTAACAGGATAAAGTGCTATTTATAAAAATTATAAATAGAACTAAGGTGGTACCGCGGATTCACATTACTAATTCGTCCTTAGACTAGTTTTTAGTTTAAGGATTTTTTTACGGAAAGGATACAAAAATGGAAAAGAAAAAGTATTATATTTCAACAGCAATTGCTTATGCATCAGCTATACCGCATATTGGTAACGTTTATGAAATCATTTTAGCAGATGCAATCGCTCGTTTTAAGCGTTTAGAAGGTTATGATGTATATTTTCAAACAGGTACGGATGAACACGGTCAAAAGATACAAAACAACGCTAAAAATCAAAATTTAGAGACATCTGATTATGTCGATATGATCTCTAATGAAATCGAGCGTATTTTTAAACTTGTACATGTCGATTATGATAAATTTATACGTACAACAGATCCAAAACATAAAGAAAAAGTTCAAGATATTTTTGAAAAGCTCATTGAAAAAGGCGATATTTATTTAGGCAAATATGAAGGTTGGTACTCCATTGCTGATGAAGCATTTTTAAATAAAGCAGATATTGTCGATGGTGTGGGACCAAGTGGGGATATTCCGGTTTGGATGAGTGAGGATACTTACTTTTTTAAATTAAGTAAATACCAAGACCAAATTATAAAACACATTAAAGAAAACCCAGAATTTATTGAACCAGAAAATAGAAGAAATGAAGTTTTAGAAAGTTTCTTAAAAGAAAAGTTAGAAGACTTAAGTGTTTCTAGAACATCTTTTGACTGGGGTATTCCAGTAAGAAATAATCCGGAACATGTGATCTATGTTTGGATAGATGCATTAAGTAATTACATTACTGGTCTAGATTTTGACTTTAATGAAACATCAGAAAAGATGAAAAAATATTGGCCAGCCGATTTACATTTAATCGGTAAAGATATTATGCGCTTTCATGCGGTTTATTGGCCAGCAATATTATTAGCACTTGATTTACCATTACCTAAAAAGATTTTTGGCCATCCATGGGTCTTAGTTGATAAAAATAAAATGAGTAAATCTGTTGGAAATACCTTATATACCGATAAGTTAGTCAAACATTTTGGCGTGGATGCTTTAAGATATTATGTATTACATGAGATTCCTTATGCAACTGATGGTAATATAACTTATGAGCTAATGATTGAAAGAAACAACTCCGATTTAGCCAATACATTAGGTAATTTAGTCAATCGTACCATTGGTATGATTAATAAATACCAAGATGGTTTGGTTAAAAAAGTGATGTTAGAAGAACCTTTTAACTATAGTTTGAAAGAAAAATCAGAAAAACTATTAGATAAAGTGACAGATTTAATGAACAAATTAAGAGTTGGGGATGCTATTGAAGAACTCATGATTCTTGCACGTGCTGCCAATAAATATATTGATGTTTCTGAACCATGGAATTTAAATAAAAATGGTGAAAAAGAAAAATTAAGCCATGTACTTTATAGTTTAGTAGAAACCATTAGATTTTTAGCGGTATTCTTACAAGCATATATGCCAAGTACAGCCGAAAAAATATTTGAACAACTGGCTATAAAACCCGAAGGACTAGATAGTGTTAAAACATTTGGACACTATCCAGAACAAAAAATTGGAACAGCTAAAGTATTATTTGAACGTTTTGATTTAGAAAAAAAATTAGATGAAATCATAGGATGATAAGATGAACAAACTTAAAAACTGGATTAGGTCCAATAGTTATGAAAGAAGTGTAAAACCAGAAATTAAAAGAACACTTGCTGTCATAGTGTTTACCATTATTTATGGTATAGGTGTCACATGGTTTTTAGAAGCAAGTGTCATACCCATGTATACAGGTGGTATTCCAGGTCTAGCACAGTTATTCCGTGACTTTATGAAGTTTACATTAGGATGGAATACTGCAGGATGGGAAGGCTTGTTTTTAGCAATGTTTATTATTATAACAAACATTCCAATCATGTTACTTGGTTGGTTTGGTGTCTCAAAAAAGTTTGTTATCTATTCCATGTTATCTGTCTTAATCCAAGCAACCATGTTAGGATTCATACCAAGTATCAATTTGGGACTTTCTAGTGAATCTCAAGCCTTAACAGCAACCATTTTAGGTGGTATCTTAATTGGTATTGGTGTCGGTGGTGCACTAAAATATGGTACATCGACTGGTGGCTTAGATATTATTGCTCAATACATTTCATTAAAAAAAGGTCAAAGTGTTGGCTTTATATCAATGGTAATGAATATTATCATGGCGATACTTGGTGGCTTGATTACAGCACCAGATTTAATTAATCGTGGTGTTTTACCAGGTGTAACCCAGACGATGGCAGCAGCCGGTATTGTTATTAGCTATACGGTATTAAGATTAATTATTACAACCATTGTTACCGATAGACTCCATACGGCATATCAATTTACAATGGTTGAAATTATTACAGATAACCCCAAAGACATTATTTCCGATATTTTATCCAAAATATATCGCGGTGTGACTTTAATGGATGTTCAAGGTGGTTATAGTAAACAACAGAAAACATTAATAAAAGTGATTATCTCAAGTTACGAATTTACAACTTTAAACCAACTTGTTAACCGGCTAGATAGTAAAGCGTTTATTATCGTAACACCGGTAAAACATGTCTATGGTAACTTTAAAAAACGAACAATTGCGTAAAAAAATGGGTGTAGCCAAATGGCTACACCCTGTTTTTATAATTTATACATTTTTAAATAAATTTGGGTTAATTAAAGGTAATAGAAGTGGTTGAAGATAAGCACTTGCTGTCACACTTGAAACTAAACTTCTTAAATGTGGATAAATGATTTGTACAGCAGGTAGTTGTAAGAAGTTTTCTATTTGTTCTTCACTAGAGTCTTTAGAAAAGGTGAAGGTTGCGGCTAAGTGTGCAGTAATATCGATTGGAAAAGGGTTTTCCGGAGTGTTTAAAACACTAAACATCAAAGTTAATGTATAAACATTATCTTCATTTTTTTCTATTTGTTTCGTATAAATGGGTAACATTTTAAAGTTACCTTTTAAATTATGGTTTTGAATATGAATCTTTTTTGTTTGAATGCTTGTATTGACAACTTTCATCAGTGATCACGTCCTTTATAATAATTTTATCACATAAAAGATAATTACTTATAAATATATCTATTAACTTAAAGGATATAGAAGTATGATTAGCTTATATTAATTGTCTATAAGTTTTATAAGGTGTGCTATAATAAAATTACAAAGATCAAAGTATACTTGGATAATCTTATCCAGGTTGAGGAGAAATTTTGATTATATTTGTCATATTGTTAGTTCTTTTTGGGCTATCAATTCAGGTGGTATTTTTAAATACCCATAAAAGAAACATTATAAAAAGAGACTACAATGCGCTAAATGTAGTACTTTATATGGATGCTTTAGCAACCATCTTATTTATTTTTAGTGTGCATTTTAATGCACCTATTTTTGTTAAGATTATATTTGAAGTCATCATTTTTTTAATGATGGGGCTTTTCTTTTTGGTTGTTATGGGTATTTTAAAAACAAGTCATAAAAGATATGTGATATGCGGTGTACTTTGTTCAACGTTGCTCATTGTTTTAGGCGTTATACTCTTTCATCCCTTTATAGATAAAAACGTGACACACGGTCTTTTATTGATGACATTGGTCATTAGGTTACTTATTGTTAATCCTAAAAAGAATTATACATCTAAAAGTATTCGCTCAATTTATATATTATTATTTATAACTGAAACGGTGCGCTATACAACCGAAGCTTTCATTTTATCGGATGTACTTTACCATAGTTTTTCTGATACTTGGATATCAGCATTTTCATTTATATTAAAGGCACTTTCAATGTTGTTGTTAATAAGATTGCATGATCAAATTAGTATCAACAGTGGGTTAGCAAAGATTCTTGACTACCAAAGCTCAGCGATGCTTTTAAATCAATATTTCAAACAAAGTCCTAATGTTATCATTATTACGAACATAAACCATGAAATTGTTTATGTCAATCCACAAGCAACAGTCACCACTGGCTATAGCCCAGAAGAGTTGATTGGTAAAAAGCCCAATATACTTAAAAGTGGTCAAACACCACTGGAAACATATGATGATTTAATAAAGAGTCTAAGTAAAGGTGAAAGTTGGACAGGTGAATTTTATAACCGTAAGAAAAACGGTGATATATTTATTGAACAATCTAAAATTATGACTTTAAATGATGAAAATGGGGTTCCTGTTTTTCACCTTGCTATTAAAAATGATATTACCAAAGAAAAAGAATATTTAAAACAATTAGAATACCGGTCATATCATGATGATTTAACAGGTTTACTGAGGCGACAAGTATTTATTCAACGTTTTGAAACTGGCGTACGGGTTAAACCTGAGATAAATCATTTCTTCATTTTAGTGGATGTGGATGATTTTAAACAAATTAATGATAGTTATGGTCACTTAATTGGTGATCAAGTTTTAATTGACTTTAGTAAAGTATTAAATGATGTCTTTTATGTTAAAGCACAAGTATGTCGCTTTGGTGGTGATGAGTTTGCTGTCTATTTATATGACTATGAACCAGAAGATGTTGTAAAATTGATTGAAACGCTTGAGAATCGTCTTCGTAAAACACCTATTACTACAATATCGGATCACTTTATCCTTAAATTTAGTTATGGTATAGTTAAAGTTGATTTACCGTTTGAATTTAGTAAAACATATGAATTGGCAGATAATAAACTATACTCGGATAAAGGAAATAAAAACCCAAGCATTTAAAACGAAAATTATCACATATTTAACACCATATACTTGACAAATAATAAGTATTATTATAAGATATCTCACGGTACGTTTTAAAGCTTATATTCCACAGCCCTTATAGCAGTGAACATTATAAGGAGAAAGTTTAGAAAAAATGAAAACATTTATGGCAAATGAATCAACTATCACACGCAAGTGGTATGTTGTCGACGCTGAAGGTAAAACTTTAGGTCGTCTAGCAACTCAAGTTGCTAGTGTGTTAAAAGGAAAACATAAGCCTAGCTACACTCCACATGTAGACACAGGTGATTATGTCATCGTTATTAACGCAGATAAAATTAAATTAACTGGTAACAAATGGAATGATAAAATATATTATAAGCACTCAGGCTATAATTCCGGTTTAACTGAAACACCAGCTAAAGAATTAATGGCAAAAATGCCAACAGCTTTAGTTGAAAAAGCAGTTAAGGGTATGATTCCTAAAACATCACTTGGTCGTGATATGTTAAGAAAACTGTTTGTCTATGCAGGACCTGAACATAAACACCAAGCACAACAACCAGAAAGTTTGGAGGTATAATTACATGGCAAAAGATTTAGTTCAATACTTAGGTACAGGACGCAGAAAGTCATCTGTTGCTCGTGTGATCCTAACGCCTGGTACAGGGAAGTTCATCATTAACGGTCGTGAGTTTGAAGAATACATTCCTTCACCTGCAACACGCCTAGACGTGTTACAACCATTAGAATTAACTGAAAACGTTGATAAGTTTGATATTCGTGCAAACGTTAACGGTGGTGGTAAAACAGGTCAAGCTGGTGCAATCCGTTTAGGTATTACACGTGCACTTATGGAAGTTGATGAAGACTTACGTAAAGTGTTAAAACCAGCAGGATTAGTTACACGTGATCCACGTGCGAAAGAGCGTTACAAATACGGTCTTAGAAAAGCACGCCGTGCAAAACAATTCTCAAAACGTTAATTCGTTATACAGATTATTTATTAGGGCACTTCATATTGAAGTGCTCTTTTTTATCGAAAGATTTGTCGATGTGTTATATGTTTGAAAAATAGCAAATAAACAATTAATTTACAAGTATATGTATAACATACATAAATATATGAGATAATGTATAATAAACTTGTTTATTTTGCTAAAATAATTTATAATAAAGGTTGCGAAATGAGGGCGAACATGAAAAAATTTAGAGCACGTTATGCACCATCTCCAACGGGTCATTTACATATTGGAAATGCAAGAACTGCATTATTTAATTACTTATTTGCACGTCACCATGGTGGTGACTTCATTATAAGAATTGAAGATACCGATGTTGCAAGAAATGTTGAAGGTGGTATTACATCTCAATTAAATAATTTAAAATGGCTAGGTATGGACTGGGACGAAAGTGTTGATGTCGGTGGTCCGTATGCACCTTATAACCAATTAAGCCGCTTAGAACTATATAAAAAGTATGCTTACGAATTATTAGATAAAGGCTATGCCTATAAAGACTATAAAGAAGGATCAACTGATTTTGCAATTCGCTTTAAAGTGCCTGAAGGTGTTACATATAGTTTTGATGATATTATCCGTGGTACTTTAAAATTTGAATCTAAAGATGTTGAAGATTGGATTATATTAAAAGACAATGGCATACCAACCTATAACTTTGCTGTTGTCATTGATGATCATCATATGGATATTACACATGTATTTAGAGGTGAAGAACATATTACCAACACCCCTAAACAATTGATGATTTATGATGCATTTGGTTGGGACTATCCTTTATTTGGCCATATGACAATTATTGTTAATGAAGAGCGTAAGAAGTTAAGTAAGCGTGATACATCTACCCTACAATTTATTGAAGACTATAAAAAGTTAGGATACTTACCAGAGGCGATGTTAAACTTCTTAAGTCTATTAGGATGGAGTCCTAAAGATGATGAAGAAATATTATCTAAAGCAGAACTTATTAGTTTATTTGATGAAACACGTTTAAGTGCAGCACCAAGCTACTTTGATAAGCAAAAATTAGATTATATCAATTCAAGATATTTAAAAGCATTATCTATGGATGCATTAAAAGAACTTACCAGACCATTTTTAATTGAACACGGTATTGAAATTAAAAACGAAGCATGGTTTGAAAGTTTATTATCTGTTTTAAAAGACCGCTTAAACTATGGTGCAGAAATTATAAAATATTATGATCAATTTTTCCACCAAGACTTTAAACTAGATGATGCAGTCTTAAAAGAAATTGAAAACTTTGATAGTATCACTGTCATTGAAGGTTTTATGAACATGATGGACAAGGTAGACTTTACAGACAGTGATGCAATTAATGAAGCTTTAAAAGAAACGGGAAAAACATTAAATATCAAGGGTAAGGCACTTTACATGCCACTTAGAGTGGCAAGTACAGGTGAAACTCATGGACCGAGTTTCCCGGTATCATTAAGTTTATTAGGTAAAGATCTTGTCGTAAAAAGAATGAGGAAAACTTTAGAAGTACTTAAAGGAGAAAACACATGAAAAAAGTTTTATCAATAGTTGTTCTAGCATGTTTATTTGTATTAGTTGGTTGTACAACAAATACCAAATCCAATGCAAGAGCATATGTTACATCAATCGCAGCAAGATCAACTTCTGTCTCATTTAAAGTTGAGGTAAGAGATCCGGATAGTGAATTAGATAGTAATGATTTTGTTGTTAGACTATCTGCAACTGGTACATCAGATGTTGAACAAGCATTAGCATTAACAACTCAAAACAGAACGAAAACAATGACTTTTGAAGATTTAGTTGAAGATACAGAATATGCTGTTTATGTCATTGGAAAAATAGATAGTAAAGATGTTGAACTTTATGCTTCACAAAAAGTCTTTAAAACTTTAAAGCAGGGTGATGAAGCAGAAAATCCAATTATGATTGAAACAACTGAACAATTTTTAAATATGGATGCAAAAAAACATTACGCATTAGCAAACGATCTTGATTTTGAAAATGCATCATTTGGACCATTATTTAAAGCAGGTACACCATTTAATGGTAGTTTTGATGGTAGAGAATTCACTATTAGAAACATTAACATTACTGAAGCAGATGATGTGTATCAGTCTTATGCATCCATCTTTGGTTATGCATCTAGATCCACCATTAAAAATGTTAAATTTGATAATATTCATATTGATAACGATGAAAAACCATATATTGGTATTTCACATGTAGGGTTGGTTGTTGCTAAAGTTTCTAATAATGGTTTCTTATTAGAAAATGTAGAAATTACAAACTCAAGTATTACAATTCGTCATAATATTAACCAATCATTAACTAACCGTAACTTGTATGTTGGTTTAGTCGGTGGTTCTATGCAAGGTACGTTAAGAAATATCGTTGTTAAAAATTCTAATCTAAATGTTACACAACATGCAGTCAACGGTACCTATGCTGGTTCACAAGCAGCAACAGCTGGTACATATGTTGGTGGTGCATTTGGTTTAATTGAACAGGACAAAGGTACTGGTATAGAAAATATTGCAGTTGTTGATACAAAAATTGATGTTACAATTGATCAAGATAAAGCAGCTTTAGGTTCAGGTTTATTATTTGTGGGTGGAGTCTTTGGTGCTTATAGAAGTGATCGTAATGCACAATCACTATATAGTAATGCAACCATAACACTAAACCATAAGCAACATGAAAATACAGCAAGCGATAAACTAGATACAGTTTATGTTGGTGGTCTTGTTGGTTCCATGATTAAATCACGCTTTAATGAAGCTTATGGACATGCAACGATCACACTGACATTATCTAATCCACTTAATCGTGTGCATGCACACTTACTTGCTGGTCAAGCAACCTCTTCATCGATGGTGTTATTAGCAGGTGGTAGCATTGATGTTGTTACAACCAATGATACACAATATCCAATGGCCTTAGAAGTGTTTCCACACAATTGGTCTAATAAACTCAATCAAGTAAAAATATTAGCAGATGCAAGCATTACTTTGGATGGCGTAGCGATGGATTTATCCAACTTTACAGTTGTTGATCAAGTTGAAGACCACATTAATTCAGCATTTGTTTTAGAACATAAAAAATAATCACTTATTTTATTAAGATATAAAGTAGATAATATATAGTATAATCAAGGCTGGTCATCTAAGTTAGATGACCGGCTTTTATATATTTACTTAAAAAAGGAATGTGTATGTTAACGCTTATCATATGTATATGTACAGTTATATTGGTCATACTTTCAATTTTATTTAAACCAAAATTTCGTATTGGTTTTGTCAATATAGAATCCTTTTGGGTCATTGCATCCATTGGTGCACTTTTATTGCTAATAACTAACAGTTTATCGCTTAATGAAGTTTATGATGCCTTAACGATGTCTGGTGCTATGAACCCGATTAAATTGCTTATTATATTTTTATCGATGTCCGGATTATCTTTAATGTTAGATGCATTAGGTTTTTTCAAAGTGGCATCCAACTATGTATTAAAAAAAGCCGGTCATAGCCATACAAAGATATTTATCTATTTATATATTACCGTTTCAATATTGACTGTTTTTACGTCCAATGACGTCATTATTTTAACCTTCACCCCAATTATTATTTACTTTTCAAAAAGAACCAATTTAAACCCGATACCTTTATTAGTGAGTCAATTTGTTGCGGCTAACACTTGGAGTTTAATGCTCATTATTGGTAATCCGACTAATATCTATTTAGCGTCTAAATTTGGTATTGATTTTATAAGTTATTTAACAGTGATGTTTTTTCCAACACTCATAACAGGTGTATTTACATTTGGATTACTTTTTATGATATTTAGAAAAACTTTAAAAGAACCGATTGAAAAAACATATGAACAATCAATTTATTTAGAAAATAAATTTTTAGTATATGTTACACTCATACATTTAATTTTATGTACATTAAGCTTATCTATTGCCAACTATATTCAAATACAAATGCATATCATTAGTTTGTTTTTCTTGTGTAGTAATGCTTTATTTTTAATCATTTATCAAATGATTAAACTACAAGCATATCCATCTTATTTTTTAAATAGTGTACGTAGTATGCCGTGGAATCTTGTACCATTTATTTTATCAATGTTTATGATGGTCATCGGTTTAAATAAATATGGATGGACTAAAAACTTATTTGAGATATTAAACCATGTACCAACTTATGTGGGTTATGGTATAGGTAGTTTTTTCACATCCAATATGATCAACAACATTCCTATGTCTGTTTTATTTGTAGATGTTATAAGTCATGCTACATACATTTATCCAAACCAACTACAAAGCTTAGTTTATAGTGCAATTATTGGGTCTAACATTGGAGCATATTTAACACCGCTTGGGTCACTTGCTGGTATTATGTGGCTGCGTATGCTGAAAAAAGAAAATATAGATATGTCATTTAAAAAGTTTGTAGGTTATGGTGTCATGATTGCAATCCCTACGATGGTTGTAGCGCTCATAACTTTATACTTGTTTTTATAACCGCTTATTTTACCACTTGAAAAGTGATGGCAGATTAAACTTACATCGAAACGATGATTAAGGTATAATAAGACTAACATAACTTTTTAAGGAAGTGATTGACTGTGAAACACACATTAAATAAAATATCTAAAACGAGGTTCATACAAGGGATTAATTGTCCAAGGTTTTTCCCTTTATTTGAAATCTATAAACGTGGTAGTAGTGATGCCACTGTATCATTTACAGATGACTTATCTGATTTGTTAACAGAAGAAAATGAATTTAAAAAACAATTGCTTTTTAAAGAGATGTTTGAATTTAGTGGTGATGAATCTGACGATGAAACAACTAAAGATTTAATTAATGTTGAAAATAAAAAGTTAGAGGTCATGATGCCATATTTTAATGAAATGGAGCATATTGCAGCGAAGTATGTTGCACATAAGTTTAATGCACCCGTCATAGCAAGTATGGAAACCCACCAACAAAAACGCTTTGAAGCATCTTATCAAGACTATAGTTTTTATAGTTTTTTAGATATTTATCAAGAAACAGATGACATCATCCGCGTTATTGAAGCTAAAGCGACCACATCTTCTAAGTTTATGGATATTACTTACCGTGAAGATGGTGAAAAGTATAACTTTTTTGAATTAAGCCCAGACGGTATTTTAATGACAAGAGAAGCTCTAGGTTATCCTGTCGGTGAAAAATATCATAAAAAGAAAGATGCTATTTTAAAACGCATGCATGCTGTGGGTAGCTATATTTATGACATTACCTATCAAAGGTATGTCATAGAAAAGTATTTTAAAGATCAAAACATTCAAAGTAAACCACTTAAATATTATTTAGCTATTTTAAATCACACCTATATTTTTGATGGTGTATACCAAAATGGAAAACCTGATTATGATAAAGATATGGATAACAACAACTTCTTAATTAGACTTGTTGATGTAACGGATTTAACAAGTTACTTCTTAGATAGTTTTAAAGTAGATGTAGAAGAAGTTATTTACCGATTAGATCATATGACGATTGAACCTTTTCCATTATGTCCTAGACGTGGAAAACATAAATGTATGTTCCATGATATATGTTATAAGGATATTCCGAATGAAAACTCAATTTTTACCTATATTGGTAATCACCATGGTTTTGTTGATGAAGCAGGTGAAAAGCATTTGCCAGAGGATTTACTTAAAATGGGTATGAAGACAGTCTTAGATGTTCCATATAATTGGCTTAAACGCGAAAACAATCAAATTCAATATGATGTCGTTAGCTCGGGTAAACCATATATAGATAAACCGCGTATTAAAGCCATATTAGATAAATTAACTTATCCATTGTATCACCTAGATTTTGAAACCTTTGGATCCCCATTACCGCGCTTTAAAGGTGAAAAAGCATATGATCAGTCTGTCTTTCAATTTAATTTACATATTGAGCATGCACCAGGGGTAAGTGATAAAGATAAAGATAGCTATCACTATCTAGCAACTGACCATAGTGATCAAAGATTAGCACTTACTAAGTATTTATGTGAGCTTATTGGCGATACCGGTACAATTGTTGCATGGAATGATTCATTTGAAAAAAGTAGAATGAAAGAACTCGCTAGACTCTTTCCTGAATATGCAGATAAACTGAACAATATTATTGAGCGCACCTTTGATTTATGGTATGTCTTTAAAGGTAGCCACCATAAGTTATATGATAAATGGGGCATACCGGAAAAGAAAGGTTTTAATTATTATCATGAATCACTACAAGGGTCATTTTCAATTAAAAAAGTACTACCAATTTTTGTCCCTGATTTAAGTTATAGTAATTTAGAAGTTAAAAACGGTGATGAAGCGGTCATCGTCTATGGTAGTTTTCCTAAAATGAACCGCGTAGAATTTGAAAAACAAAAGCAAGCCTTAATTGATTACTGTAAACAAGATACATGGGCCATGGTTGAATTACTTAAATCTTTACACAAAATAATCTAATATTTTGCATAAAGGGGCTATTTTCTAGTATAATATGTATATGTAAAGGAAACCTATAATCTATGTTGAAAGTATATAATTCATTAACCAATCAAATAGAAGCCTTTAAACCAATTAAGGATAAGACAGTCAATATGTATGTTTGTGGACCAACCGTCTATGATGATATTCATATTGGCAATGGCCGTCCTGTGGTTTTTTTTGATGTTGTTAAAAGATATTTATCATACTTAGATTACCGCGTTATATACGCATCAAACATTACAGATGTTGATGATAAAATTATTGAAAAAGCTCAAAGTTTAAATGTTTCTGAAAAAGCTTTATCCGAAAAATATGCAGCCAATTTTTTTGAAATTGCCAAAAAAATTGGTGGTTATAATTTTGATTACACACCACATGCAACAGACTATATTGAACAAATGATTCAGTTTATATCTAAACTGATTGCGGATGGTTTTGCCTATAAAACGCATAGTGGTGTTTATTTTAGAGTCGATAAAATTAAAGACTATGGGATATTGTCGAACCAACAAGTTAGAGATTTAAAAACAGGTGTCCGTATCGATTTAGAATCGGATAAAGAAAAAGCATATGATTTCGCCCTATGGAAAACAACAACCGAAGGTATTCATTACGATGCACCTTGGGGTAAAGGTCGTCCTGGTTGGCATACTGAGTGTGTTGTAATGACAACTAAATTGTTTGAAGGCGAGCTAGACATTCATGGTGGTGGCTTTGATTTAAAGTTTCCACACCATGAAAATGAGATTGCACAATCTGTTGCCCACAATGGTCATCATCTAGCAAGATATTGGATGCATGTAGGTCGCCTAGATCTAGCAGAAGAAAAAATGAGTAAGTCTTTAGGTAATGATATTAAACTAAAAGAATTAATTAAAACATATCATCCCTTTGCATATCGCTTGATGATATTAGCACATCACTACCGTGCACCAATTGCATTTAGTGAAGATTTAATCGTTCAATATCAAAAATCATATGATAAAATATCATATACAATGAATAAAACAAACTTCCACTTAAAACTAGCAGGTTTAGAAGGTGGAAAAGTTATACAAGAAGTCATGGATGAATTTGAATCTTATATGAATGAAGACTTTGGTACACCAAGGGTCATTACACTTATTGATAAGCTCATTAAAGATTTAAATCGATCTGTGGATTTAAACACATTCGTCAGTTTAAATACGATATTAGATGTTTTAGGGGTTGAACCTAAAATCAATGAAGTAAGCGATAGCGATATTAAAAACTACAAGCTATGGCAAGAAGCAAGAGCGAATAAAGATTATGCACTTGCAGATACATACCGTGAAGCATTGTTAGAAAAAGGATTTATATAATGAATGGCCTTGTCTTAGCATATTTAGGTGATGCATATTATGAGTTAGCAATTAGAAAATATTTAATTGCTCAAGAAGGTATACGTCACGTTAGTAAATTACATAATCAAAAGGTAAAGTATGCCTCTAATGAAGCACAAGCTTCAATTATGAATCATTTATTAAGTAGTAATGTTTTATCAGAAGAAGAAATAGATGCATATAAAAAAGGACGTAACAAGTCACATAATGCGCGTAAACAAGTAGATATGGTAACATATCAACAAGCAACTGGTTTTGAAAGTTTAATCGGTTACTTATCAATACATGATGAAGACCGTGCTCAAGTACTCATAAATATGGGTATAACTTATATTAAACAAGGTGGATAAAATGGCGAAGGATGTACAAAACGAACTCTTAGCGCTCTTAGATGAGCAAGATAAACCAACTAAATCTAAGAAAAACAGAAAAGGTCCACAAACAGTTATAGTTGAAGATCCACTTGAAATGAAAGGGGATCCTTTAGGTATTATTGAAAGTAAAAAAGAAAAGAAAGCAGCTACACCAGAACGTATTAAAAGTAAAGGTGAAATTGTTATTGAACGTTATAACCCGGATGTTGACCGTGGGTTAACAACCGATGACGTTGAAAAAAGACATTTGGCTGGTTTGGTGAACTTATCCGATAAAGGCTCAACTAAAACTATAAGTAGTATTGTCTTTTCTAATGTCTTTACATTTTTTAATATGCTTATCTTAGCAATTGTTATTACATTATTAGTAACAGGTGCTAAATTTACACAAACAGTTTCGATTGTTATTGTAGCAATTAATACAACGATTGGTATTATTCAAGAAATTAATGCTAAAAAGATGATTGATAAATTATCTTTATTATCAGCACCAACGGCAATGGTCATTCGCGATGGCTTTGAACAAGAAATTGGTATTACAGATGTTGTCATTGATGAAATATTAAAATTAAGTGCTGGCAAACAAATAATTGTCGATGCTGTTGTCAGACAAGGTACAGTTGAAGTCAATGAATCTTTATTAACTGGTGAATCAGACCCAGTTATTAAAAAAGCAGGTGATACCTTATATAGTGGATCATTTGTTATATCAGGTTCTGTGTATGCACAAGCAACAGCAATCGGTAATGATATTTATATTGAAAAATTAACAAGCCAAGCTAAAAAGTATAAAAAACCAAAATCAGATATTTTTAGATCTTTAAAACTGATTGTACGTGTCATTGGATTTTTAATTATTCCAATTGCTGCAGGTTTATATATTTTAGGTTTAAATGGTAATTATGATCAAATTATTCAACCTGTTTTAGTCGAAAGAACTGCAGGGGCAATTATAGGTCTTATTCCATCAGGGTTATTCTTATTAACATCGGTGGCACTGGCTGTAGGTGTTGTTAGACTCGGTCAAAACAATACGCTTGTTCAAGAACTGTATTGTATTGAGATGTTAGCACGTATTGATACCTTATGTTTAGATAAAACAGGGACGATTACCGATGGTTCCATGACGGTTAAATCCGTTATTGAATATGAAAATGTTGCTGGATTAACATTAAAACAATTAATATCTGCGATGTTAAATGCTCAAAATGATTCTAACTTAACATCTGAAGCATTATATGAGCGTTTTGGTAATCAAAAACGTATTCGACATAAAGCAATCATTCCGTTTTCATCAGCTAGAAAATACTCAGCAGTTGAATTTGAAAAATATGGTACGTTTGCTATTGGGGCACCAGAATTTGTATTAAAAGCAGATTATAACTTAATTGCTAAAGAAGTTGAAAAACAAGCACAAGAAGGTTATAGAGTTTTAGCAGTTGTCCAATCTAATGATCCAATTAAGTCAAATGAGTTAACGGGTAAATTAAAGCCGATTGCTTTAATTATGATTGAAGATACCATTCGCGCAGATGCACCAGATACCATTCAATACTTTAAAGACAATGGTGTAAATGTTGTTGTTATATCTGGAGATAACCCAGTAACAGTATCACGCATTAGCCAAAGGGCTGGTATTGAAAATGCTGAAAGTTATGTATCGCTAGAAAACATGTCTGATAAAGAAGTGGTACGTATCGCTAACAAATATACAGTCTTTGGTCGAGTTAGCCCACATCAAAAGAAATTATTAGTTGAATCAATGAAAAATAATGGGCATGTGGTTGCAATGACAGGTGATGGTGTCAATGACATTCTTGCTTTAAGAGAGGCAGATACATCGATTGCGATGGCATCTGGATCTGAGGCAGCAAGAAATGTGAGCCACTTAGTCTTAATGGATTCTAACTTTGCAAACATGCCAAAGGTTGTAAGTGAAGGACGCCGTGTTATTAATAATATTCAAAAGGTATCTAAACTTTACTTAACTAAAACATTCTTTACACTATTTTTAAGTATTTTAGTCATTGCTAGAGGATTAATGGGTTATGAAGCATTGTACCCATTAAAGCCAAGTCACTTACTCATTATGGAATTGTTAGTGATTGGTATACCTTCATTCTTTATTGCATTAGAATATAATAATAACCGTATTAAAGGTAACTTCCTAGCAAAAATTATTAAAGATGCTTTACCTGGTGCAATAGTTGTCTTATTAAATGCACTCATTATCTATGGTCTAGCACACAGTCTAGGTTTAGATGTTGGTATTACAGGCACGGAGCACAGTAGTATATCAACACTCATTGCATTAACTGCAACCGCACTATCCTTTATGGTATTATATAGTGTTTCTAAACCACTCAACACTCGCCGTAGTATACTGTTTTTCACAGTATTATCACTGGCAGTGTTTGCAGTATTCTTATTACCAGAATTATTAGAAATTAAACCAATTATTACAATTAATAATGTGACTCATTCAGAACCACTAACCCTACCTCAAAACTTATTATTAATTGTTCTAATTTATACAAGTTATCCACTAATGTATATACTAACGAACTTATCCAAATGGTTAAAAACAGCAGTTCGACGCATTATACATGTCATTTCAGAAATGAAGTAAAGGTGCAGTCTTTGCACCTTTTTCTTAAGAAAGGAAAAAATATGATTATATACGGGAAGAATGTCATTAAAGAAGCAGTTTTGAATAAAAGAGTGATGTACAAAATGTATGTTGATGAAAAAACTAATGATAAAAAGTTTTTAAACTTTTTAAAACAGCATGAAGTTCCTTATGAACTTACGAATAAAGGGCATTTAAATAACATCACTGAAAATGCAGTGCATAACGGTGTTGTGGCAGATGTTAAACCATATAGCTATTTAAATTTAGAAGATGTATTAAATAATAATAAACAACAAAAGTTTTTAATGTTGGATGAAATCCAAGACCCGCATAACTTTGGTGCGATTTTAAGAAGTGTTGAAGCAACCGGTATTGATGGTGTTATTTTAAGTAAAAAACATCAAGTACCTTTAACAGGGGTGGTGGCTAAAACATCATCGGGTGCGATTGAATATGTACCACTGATATTAGTGTCTAATCTTTACCAAACCATCCTAAAACTACAACAAGAAAGCTTCTTAGTGGTAGGAACCGATGGTAGTGCGACAGCAAGTTATAAAGATATACCAAAAGATCAAAATCTACTCATTATTATGGGCAATGAAGGCTATGGTTTAAGGCCACTTATTAAAAAAGGTTGTGACTTACTCGTATCAATTCCGATGTTAGGTAAAGTTAACAGCTTAAATGTAAGTGTGGCAACCGCCTTACTGCTTTATGAAATAATTTAATGAAGGTGGTGGCATGATGTATAAAAATGATTTTGAACTCATCTATTTATACCGACAAAACAAGTCAGAAGCTGTGATGGAATTAATCATTAAAAAATACACGCCACTCATTTGGAAAAATATTTATAAATTTTATATACCGATTAAAGATCAAGATGATTTTTTTCAAGAAGCTGTCATGACACTTTATACATGTGTCATGACTTTTGATGAATTTAGAAACAAAACATTTACTAAATATTTTCAACTGGTATTGTTTCGTAGGTTTATTACATTAAAAGATCAGTCAGCTAAATATGTCTTGATCGAAAAACCAGAACTGATTAAAGACAGCTATACACCTGTTTATGATGATATTTATTTAGGTGATATTTACTTATCACCACTAGAACAAAAAGTGTATCAAATGTATTTTAAAGAACGAATGACGCATACATCGATTGCAAAAAGTTTGAATAAATCATTAAAAAGTATAAAAAACGCAATTTATCGAATAAAAGTAAAACTAAAAGAAAAAAACGTGCTATAATTAAGCACGTAAAATAAAATACCAAGGGGTAAAAATAGAATATGAAGCTAAAACTTAAATTTGGTACACCAGTGATGGTCATATCGATTATTGTAGGTGTGATTTTCGCACTTGCAGGCGTGGGTATGATGGTCGTTAAGGATTTGATTAAAGAAATTGATCCATCACTTACTGAAGGTTTAGAAGGGATAAATTTTGATGGTATATTTGTCTTTATGGGCCTTATTCTTATGGTCGTAGCTGTCGTTGGTATTGTTGCAGGTGTTAAGGCGCTCTATTCAAAGGGATGGAACTTGTTTATCGCAATTGTCCACGGGATGTTTGCAGGATTTGCTCTGATTTCTTTAGATCTTATTACATTAGCAGTATCTGGTGTGATGATTGTACTAACAATTGCGAATATTAAAGATTTTAACGAAAAATTAGCAACAAGTAGTATGCCAAACCAATCAACAAATGTATCAGCAAAACTTAAAGAATTAGAAGCGCTATTTGATCAAGGCTTAATTTCAAATGAGGAATATTATAAAAAGCGCGAAGATATTTTAAATCAACTCAGTTAACAAAAAATCACATGAAACAATAAACGAAGTTAAACCTATACGATTATTTTCGTTTATTGTTTATATAATGTGATATAATAGTTTAGCATTGACTCGGTGCGTTACTTGTTGTAAAATAATATTAGCAACAATTAACCACTAAAAAGGGTGGTTTTTTAATGAGAGAAAAAATAATTTTAGTATGTAGTGAATGTTTAAGCAGAAACTTTACAACGACAAAAAATAAACAAACATCTAAAGAAAGATTAGAATTGAATAAATTTTGTCCAAGATGTAATCGACATACTTTACATAAAGAAAGTAAATAGGAGCTGATTTTATGGCAATCAAGAAAAAAAATCAAGAACAAAAAAATAAACTATTAGAAATTTTATCAACAGAATATAAAGGTGAATCCTTAATCTTAGGTATACTAGCAACCATTACAGCTGGTTTAGCCATCATGATTATTGGTAATGTCCAAGGATTCCATATTCCAGAAAGTTTTCCAGTTTTAGGTGGATCACCAAATGATATGATCTTTGCGTGGACGGTCCTTGTTATTGCACTATTAGGTCTTGCTTTAGTTATCTACCCATTTTTCTTACCAGCATTTCCGGAACTAAGAAAAATAAGTTGGGCTGGATGGAGCGAGTTTTTAGATAATGCAGCACGTGTAATTATCTTTGTTTTAATCGTAACAGCATTTGTTTCAAGTGTTGACATTATCATATTACGCTTTTTAGAAGGCTTACTATAATGTCTAAGAAAACACCTACAAAGCGCTGGTATGTCATACAAACTTATTCCGGATATGAAAAGGCTGTAAGAGAAGACTTAACAAGGCGTGTAGATTCGATGGGTATGCAAGATTTCATTTTCCAAATCATCGTACCAGAAGAAACATATATTGAAAAAAATAAAGATGGCAAAGATAAAGAAAAGGTTCGTCAAATTTATCCAGGTTATGTTTTTGTTGAAATGATTGTCACAGACGATTCATGGTTTGTTGTTAGAAATACACCGCGAGTTACTGGCTTTTTAGGTTCATCTGGTGGTGGAACAAAACCAGTACCATTATTAGAAGAAGAAATCCGTCCAATTCTATTAAAGGCTAACGTTATTTCTAAACCAAATTATGAACATTTACTTGGAAAAGAAGTTCAAATTATTTCTGGTGCTTTCGAAGGCCAAATTGGTAAAGTATCTGCAGTAGATCCTGACCAAGAAAAGATGATGGTGGATATTGATGTCTTCGGACGTGCGACACCAACTGAAATTGACTTCACACAATTTAAAGAAATATAATAAATCATAGGTACTTGCAAAACTGCAAGTACCTATTTTTATAAATGTAATATCGACCGATGCATGAAACTTATGTTCTAAATAAGCAATTTTTCATAATATACTTAATTATTAACGACTTATTTGATATAATCAAATCGTACGTTAAGAAATGGTGGTAATAAGATTATGAAAAAATATTTAATTGCAGGCATGGTGATCGAATTTGATTATCGTTATGACCAATATTTTAAAAACAACATAGAAAATTACATTTATGAAGGCGATCGTGAAGTGGATCATACGATTGTTGTTAAGTATGCTTTAGAACTAGAACCACCGACGTCGAAGTTACACCGTATATTTTCAAAAAGTGTTTCTGGCTTAAAAGCATATATGAATTATGATGAAGACTTTAGAAACATTGAAATATGGATTGATGAGGATACCTTTACGGATGCTGCAACAGCAGAATACGTCTATACGGGTATGATCTTTTTAGAGCTTGCTCAAAGACATGGCTTACTACCTTTACATGGTTCAGCTATTAATTATAAAGGTGATGTCTTATTATTTGCAGCACCAAGTGGTACAGGTAAATCAACCCATGCAAGAATGTGGAAACATTTATATAAAGATGATGTCAGTTGGGTGAACGATGATAAACCGCTGCTTGATGTAACAGAAGATGGTATTTATGTTTACGGTGCACCGTTTAGTGGTCAATACTCATCAAACACCAATGAAAGAAAACCCTTAAAAGCAATTGTCTTTTTAAAACAGGGTATAACAGATCGTGTAGAAAAGCTAGATAAAAAAGAAGCACTTAAACATTTAATGACAAATACCTTAAGACCAAATGAAGAAAAACTTTGGGATCAAGCACTTAAACACTTCGATCAAATTATTAAAGACATTCCAATTTATATGTTAGATGCTAGTTTATCGACCTCAGCTGTCAAAGCAGTTAAAAAAGCCATCTATGGATAATCTTTAAAAACATCCCACACCAAAGATTTAGGTGTGGGATTTTATTATGGACAAAAAGGCTCTTTTTACTTGTATTATGAACTTAATTTAGGTATATTAGAATGTTGCATGAAATTTCATATGCAAAGTTTAGGAGAAAAATACAACATGAAAAAAGTACTATATATCGTATTAATGGTGGTATCTTTAATAGGTTTAGTCGCATGTAATGACGAACCTAGTAAAGATTTAAATGAGCTCTTGGCATCTATTGAATTAGGCTATCAAAATGGAGAAGATGCATCAGGTATTACAAGTAATTTGACCTTACCTGTAAGTATTGAAGGTTACGAAGATATTGAAATTACGTGGATGACATCAAATCCAGAGTATATTGAAATTGATGCGAATCTTGCCATTGTTTATAGGCAAAAAGAAGATGTGGAAGTTACTTTAACAGTCGAATTAACCGATCTCTTAGATACGAAGTATAAGTACTTTAATATCATTATTAAAGCTCTTGAAATAACGGGTGAATTAGATACTGAAGCACCAGTGATTACTGGTACTAAAAACTTTGAAGTAGCAATAGGTAGTGTGGCACCAAACTATTTAGCAGGTGTTACGGCAACCGATAATGTTGATGGGAAAGTATCCGTTACTTTTGATGATAGTCAAGTGAATTTAAATGAAGTAGGCACATATCATTTAATTTATAAGGCAGTAGATCAAGCAGGTAATATCAGTGAGTTTATAGTTGATGTTGTAGTTGTTAAAGCAGATGAAACTGATGTGGTTGCACCGGTCATAACTGGTACAAGTGATTTTGAATATACCATTGGGGACCCAACACCAAATTATTTAGCTGGTGTTACAGCAACCGACAATGTTGACGGTGAAGTGGCAGTACTTGCCGATGATAGTGCAGTCGATTTAACTGTAGCGGGTAACTATGACTTAATTTATTCTGCAACAGATGTAGCAGGTAATACAAGTTTTGTTGTTGTAACCGTTTATGTTGTGGATGAATCAGTCGTCAGTGAAGGTGAAACGGTTGTAGAAACTTTTGATAACCTTAATTTAAGTGGTAGTAGTTATGTTGGTGGTAGTTTTAATGGTGTTAACAATATCCAATGGACATACCAAGGTGTTAGAGGCGATCAGGACCTTAATGGTGATGCTTTAACATTTGGTGGAAAATCTACGGATAACTCATCACTGAAAGCAACCATTGATGGTGGCATTTATGAAATCAGTTTAAAACACAAACAACCTTTTGGTAGTACACAAGCTTATGGTGTTTATATTAATAACACTTTAGTTGGTGAGTTTACTGCAACAGAAACAATGGGTACTTTTGAATATACATTTGATGAACCCATTGTTGGTGCATTTACATTAGAAATTAAACCAGTAAGTCCTGGTAGTAGTCGTGCACAATTAACGATTGATGACCTAACATGGACAACTGCACCAATCAATCCGATACCACAAGCTCAAAAAGATGCTGAATTTGATACAGCGAATTTAGAAATTCCAACATCATTTATTGAAGATGGCCAAATTGATTTTATTACTACCGGACAAAGCGGTAGTACGATCACATGGTCCTATGTGGATCCAGCATCTATTTATAATGATTATGTTGATTTAACAACAGGTCATATAACAGTTCCTGAAAACGGTAGTTATAAAGTATTAATCTCTGCTCGTATTACCAATGATATTTATACCAATACGAAAGTATTTATTATTACAGTCGGTGAAGGGGATGCGATTGATATCGCATCAGTCTTAAGTTTAAGTTTAAATGACTATGCTAGAACGATTGGTGTTATTACATCGATTTACCATAACGGTACAGAAAGCCTTATCTTTATTCAAGATGATGCTGCAGCTATTTTAGTCAAATCACCAAAAGCTTTAGCACTGAATTTAGTATCAGGTGACAAAATAGAAGTTAAAGGTTCTAAAGGTATTCAAAACAACTTTATTATTATAGATGAAGTCAGAGACATTCAAAAAGTTGGCACAGGTACAGTTTTACCAGAATCAATTACTGCAGATGAACTCAATCAATATGGTGCTAAATTAGTAACTATATCGGGATTGATTGCAAAAACTTATGAAACCAATGTATTAAATTATCAATTCCATACATTAACCAATAGTTATAATTTATATATTCCAAGTGATTTAGATGAAGCCATTAAATTATCTATTCAAAATAAACTACTTAACGTAGAAGCTGGTACTGAAGTAACAATCACAGCACCTGTGATGCGTATCGGTGCATCCTATTACTTATATATCACCAATAGTGATGAACTAATTGTTGCCGACTCTATTTACTTTAATGATGTTGCGGACATTATTAAATCCAATCTATCCATTCCAAATATGGCAAGTGTAATAGAAGCAGATTTATCACTGACTAAATCTAGTGAACTATTATTTGGTGCAACCATTACATGGCAAAGCTCTAATCCTGAAGTCTTAAGTCATACCGGTATTATTTATAAATCAAGTACGCAAGCACAAGTAAATCTTACATATACCATCTTATTTGATGGCGAAGTGGTGGACACTAAAACATTTAACGTAACGATTGCATCGTTAAGTAATTACACAGGTTATTATGCATCACTAGCTAATAAATCTGGTGCTGCACTAGAACAAGCCCTAAGAAGTTTAATTAAAAACACAGGACGTGCAACAGGATCACCCAGTGAGGTTAAAACTGTTGATAACTATAATGGTAGAAACTATAATATTTATACAGGTTTTGGCGCTTATGGTAATAGAGAACATGTTTGGCCAAACTCTAAGTTAGGTAATGCACCAAAGTATGACCTTCATAATTTACGTGCAGCTGTTGTATCTGTTAACTCATCACGTAGTAATTATCCATTTACCAACCAAGTCTCACAAGCAAGTTGGAAAAGAATCGGTAGCTCATTTTATCCTGGTCAAGAACATGTGGGTGATGTGGCAAGAATTGTCTTATATATTTCCGTTCGTTATAACTTAAGTTTAAATTCAGTAGGTAATCTAAACATGTTCTTAACATGGCATGAAGAAGATCCAGTCTCTGATTTTGAATTATCAAGAAACTCTAAAATATTCAATATTCAAAGCAATAGAAATCCATTTATTGATCATCCAGAATTAGTGGACGTATTATTTAGTTAATGAACCAAAAGGTACATTATGTAAAAGCATAGTGTACCTTTTAAATTAGACAAGAGTAAACTATTACTATGATATAATATATAAGCCAAGGTATTAGAAGGAGTTTTTAGATGTTAAAAAAAATTATATTAAGTGTGATATTTTTAAGTACTTTAATGCTGATTGCAGCATGTGAAAGTAAACCCAATCAAAACCCAATAGATCAAGCATACGATGCTTTATCTATCGGATTTCAAGGCGCTGATGCCATAGAGGCTATTAAAGAAGATATTACACTACCAACAACAATAGAAGATATAGAAGACATAACGATTACTTGGACTTCTGAAAACGAAGACATTATTTCTGTATCTGGAAAAGTTTTTCGTACCAATGAAGATGAAACTTTAGTATTAACTGCACATATTGTATTAGGTACTGAGGAACGTTATAAATTCTTTGAAGTCACAGTTTTAAGATTAGAAGATAGTAGGGGACCAGTAATTAATGGTGCCAAAGACTTTTATGTCGATGAAGGTGCATCAGAAATTGATTATTTATTAGGTGTTTATGCCATCGATGATATTGATGGAGAAGTTGAAGTTATAGTCGATGCATCTAAGGTTAATGTCAACGTGCCTGGTGTATATGAAGTCATCTACACTGCCAAAGATAGTGCTGGTAATGAAACAACAGTAACGATTGATGTAACCGTTGAAACCAAACCACTAGAAACAATTAGTGCCGTTAAACTTAAAAATAATGGTACTAATGTTAAAACAAGTGGTAATATTACTGCATATTATAAAACAGATACCAATGTAATTGTCTATTTAGAAGATGATATATCATCAATTAAAATTATCGCACCACTTGAATTTGAAACCTATCTTGATCTATATAAAAGATTTGAAGTGCGTGGCACTAAAAATATTTTAAATCAACGCATTGTCATTGACAATGTTAAAGATATTCGTTTAATCAGTGAAGATAGTCTAACACCAAACTTAGTAGCATCCAATAAGTTGTCTTCTTACAATGAGAAGTTGGTTCAAGTTTATGGGTTGGTTCATGAAATACATACAACAGTCCATACAACATATAACTTATTATCGCTAACAGGTCATTTAAAGCTTGTCATACCAAGTGATATGGAAACTAGTTTAAAAACAGATATACAATCTAAATTGCGTACAAGTAATTTAGGCCTAGGTGTTCATATTACAGGTGTGGTTGAAAAACAAGGTTCAGATTATGTTGTCTTACTAACGAACCCAGACCAAGTCACATTTGAAGCAAACATTGATATACAAGAAGTTACAACAATAATGAATACAGTCGTTAATATACCTTCGTTTGAAGGTTATATTACAGGTAACTTAGAGTTATTAAAAAATAATGACCTACCTTTTGGATCAACCATAACATATACATCTTCTAATGAAACAGTATTATCAAATCAAGGTCAAGTAACAAGATTAGAAGATGATAGTGCAGTGACACTATCTTATGTAATCGAATTTAATGGTGTTGTCATTAAAGAAGCAACCTTTAATTTAGTGATATCTGGCACAAGTGCCATTTATACAGGTTACTACGCATCACTTGCAGGTAAAACAGGGGGCTTACTTCAAACAGAATTAACAAAAATCATCTCTAATTATCGTTATAGATCATATGATGCTGCAAGAGATATCTTACAAATATCAGATCGTGATCCAAATAATTCAAACAACATTATTTTAATTTATAATAGGGCATCTGTAAGAAGCACATGGGATGGCGGAAAAACTTGGAATAGAGAACATGTATGGCCACAATCTTATTTATCAAACTCACATGAAGAGGCTGATTTACACAACTTAAAACCTGCCAACAACAGTATTAACTCAAGTCGAGGTAATCTATCTTTTAAAGATGCAGTTCAAAGCAGTTATGGTAAGGTCACTGGTGGCTGGTTTCCTGGTGATGAAGATAAAGGTGATGTAGCAAGAATCTTATTTTATATGGTCACACGATATAAACATTTAAATATTGGTACCATGGGGATTTTATCAGAGCTCATTCAGTGGCACATCGAAGATCCAGTCGATGATTTTGAAAGAAATCGTAATGAAGTAATTTATGAATACCAAGAAAATAGAAATCCATTTATTGATCATCCAGACTTAGTACATCAATTGTGGTCAGCATAAAACATATCAATTTAAACCTTGCAAGTTACATCTATGATGTAATCAGCAAGGTTTTTTGTATCTTATAGATTACTTTACCTTTAATTTTTATAAAAAAATGGTAAAATAAAAATACTAAAGGGAGAATATATGAAAAAAGCGCTTATAACAATAGGGATTGTGTTTTTATGTCTATTTATTGCATCTTGTAGTGAAACCCCACAAGATACATCTTTTAGACTGCAAACACCAACAAACTTAAAAGTTGATCGTAATATTCTAACATTTAATGCTGTAGAAAATGCTTCAGGCTATATCTTAAGCATTAATAGTGTAAATCATAAAACTACAGAAACCTCATATACATTTGAAGAAGATGGTGATTATGTTGTTAGAATACAAGCATTAAGTGGTGATGATACTTATCAAGACTCACTGTTTTCAGATGCACTTGTCTTTAAGGTCAGGTTTTTAAAGTATCCAGAAGATATTCGAATATTAAACAACCAAGTATATTTTGAGCTAGATGAAGACGCTCAAAGCTATGATGTTGAAATTAATGGTGAAGTCTATAACACACTCGAAGATTTACCACCATACTTAGTACCTGGTGTTTATAACATACGTATTCAAGCACGCAGTGATATGTATAATGAATCTGAGTATTCACCAATGGTTACAATCAAACTGGATGAAAACAGTAGAATTAGAAGTGAACATCAATACTTTTATAGTATCCACTCTAGCTTTGAACTACCTATTTATACATATCCATATCCAGGTTTAAACTATATAGAAGTTCATCAAACAGATGGTTTTAAAGAAAACCATCAAGTATTAGAAACTTTAACACAACGCATGGATTACTATGCAGCACAAAACACCATTTACTTTAGTACGACATATATTAACTATATGAAGTCGTTATTTAAAGAAGATCAGTTCCAAAGACAAGTTATTTTAAAATTTGAAGTCAACACCAACTTAGGTGATCATTATATAACTATTAGAGTTAATCAGTTAGAAACACCATATAGCTATAATGGTAATGTCCAAAAAAGTAACTTCAATGATGATGTCACATTTAAGTTTGAAACATTTGATTATGAATTTGTTGGTATTGAAGGCTATTTAATATCAGATGATGACTACACTTACAAAGATGGTATCTTAACGATATCTGCTAACTTTATCAACAAAGTCTATAGCCAATCAAGAAATTCATTACAATTACAATTTGTAGCATTATTTAAACATGAAAAAGAAAAAGAAAACTATGAATATCCAATATTTATATCAAAATAAGGGGCGCAAAAAGATTGAAAGTAAAAAGTGAATTTATATTAAAGTCTGTTGCAGGACAACATATTGTTGTACCTATAGGTAAGGAAGCAGCAAAGTTTCATGGGATGATCACATTAAATGAAACAGGTAAGTTTTTATTTGAAACATTAAAAACAAAACAAACCTTAGAAACACTCATAGATCGTTTAATGAATACCTATGATGTAACAAAAAAACAAGCAACCAAAGATGTTCAAAGCTTTGTTGACATATTAAATAAACACAATGTTTTAGAATCTTAAATTAAAAAACACGATATGAATCAAATGATTTGGCAATAAATTTATTAAATCATTTGATTCATATTGTTTAATATCATAAAATGAGTTGTTATAGATGTGCTATAACAACTTATATGGGGGATAATACTGGGGATGCAGTGGAAATTTGATTTTCAATGTAATAAGTTTAATAACCATATCAAGCGTTAAAAGCGTACCATTTTTAGGTCGCTTTTTTATATATATTCAGGTAAAAGGTGTTTTATCCACAAGATGTAAAGTTAGTGTAAAGAATGACCCTGTACATGGGATATTTGTGGATTGGATACCATATATATTGTATACTTAAGTTAAGTAAAAAAAGAAAAGGGAGAGAGGCAAGATGAAGCAAGAAAAAGATATAAGGAAAACATATGAAACTCCAAAAGTTGAGGTTACATTGTTTTCATTTGAAGATTCAATCGCAGCCAGTGGTAATGGTGTTGGATTGATGGAACAAATTTGGGGCGGCGGCAGTGATGTGTAATGAAAAAAATTAGTACACTCTGTTTAACTCTAGTCATGCTACTGATGGTTATGATTCATGTAGCACCAAATGCACAAGCTGTTGAAGGTGAACAAGCATCACTAACCTATACAATTGTTAATGAGACTAACCCGAATGGTACAAATTCTGCAACAGTAGCAGTTACTTTAGGCAATGAAGTAGGAATATCTCTTGGAGTTAACGAGCAATTTGGATATTATATACATGCAGGTGATATGATTACAGATGCTAATCAAAAGTTTATTGCCAGTGCATCGAATCATGTCGTAGTAGTTATGAAAGAAACCGAATTAGATACTGTAGCAACGTTTGTTGATACAAACGGTGAATTTTTAGGTGCAATATATAATCCAACTTTAGCCTCTGAGGGGTTAGATATATCTGTATCTAAACCAGGTTTTGACTTTGTTGGATTTGATAAGCTCGAAGCTGGCGTAGATAAAGTCTATGTAGCAAAATATTCAAGAACTAACCAAGAAGCTATTAACGTAAACATCACAGGTGGTACAAAAGATCTTGAAGATGTACAATATAATGATGTTGTTACATTAACACCTGATACTGGTAACTTTAGTTACTGGGTAGATGAAGATGGACAAGTTGTATCTAAAAATGCAAACTATACATTTACTGCACTACAAAATGTAGAACTTACTGCAGTATTTGATGATCCTGCACCATCAGAACCGGTTGTTTATTTATCAAATGTTACAGGAATTAGTCCGGATACAAAATCATTCTTAGGTTATGTGGAAGGTGATTTTATTGAGTACGGGTTACTTGCATCTGATAAAGAAGAAGTATTAACTTTAGAGACAGAAGATGTAACAGTTATTCCATCAAAAGCATTACATCCTGAGACAAATGAGTTCTTAAGATCAATACCAAATGACACAAATCTAAAATCGTTTAGAGCCTATGCTAAATTAGCAAATGGTGAAGTTTATTATAGTGAGAATAACTTTTTATCTGGAGGTGGTTCATATATAGCTGACATGGAGAATGCTTCAAAAAATGGATATGCTATCGGAACTGTTAATATCAACGGAAACAATTGGAACTTTAATGATTCACTAATCGATACATCTAATGCTGATTTAAAAAACGGTCAAAAATCTGCAAGGGTTCGCAATGGTTTTATAGAATTGTTAACACCTGTAGTAGGTCTTACACACATTAGTTTTTACCACGGTAATTATGGGTCCGATAGTAGTGGTGCACTTAAATTAGAAATTAAACTTGATGGTAGCTCATGGCAAACTGTTGATTCTAGTATCACAGTAGGTTCTAATTCTTTAGAGTATTATAATATTGAGTTAGATGATAGTTTTGGAATAACAACCAGTTCATCTGTATATGTCAAAATTTCAAATGTTTCTGGAAATTCTGGAAATAGGATTAATATCGATGATATTAAGCTTGAATCGATATTAAAGACCAAACTTTATAATGTAGAATTTATTGATGGAGAAGTGAAAAACCCAACCCATGTTATTTATAAAGCGCCCGCTGTTGCCCCAACACTTTCGAAAACAGGTCATACTTTTGCTGGTTGGTATACATCACCACTATTTGAAGAAAACACATTATTTGATTTAAATACGGGAATAAGTAAACACATGACATTGTTTGCAAAATGGTCTCCGAATACTTATACTGCGAGTTTTGAACTGAACGGTGGTAATCAATCCACTGATTATGATCCAATTGAATATGTATATGGAACATCTTTTGAGCAACCTACTGACCCAACAAGGGAAGGTTATGAATTTGCTGGCTGGTATTCAAATTCTAATTTCACTACAATTTATACTGGATGGAATGGTTCGCGTGCATCCAATCACACAATATTTGCAAAATGGGAGCCTGCACAATATACAATTACTTTCAATACGGATGGCGGATCAGTAGTTGACCCAATAACTCAAGCATACTTATCGGAAGTTAATGAGCCGATTGCTCCAAGTAAAGAAGGTTATGGCTTTATAGGATGGTATGATTTAAATAATGAATTGGTTATATGGCCATACATTATGCCGTTAGGTGGTACAGAACTTAGAGCTGAATGGCAAATAATTAGTACACACACAATTACTTTTGATAGTAATTTCGATGATTTAGAGGATCCAATAGCTCAATCACTAGATACTGGGGAATTTATAAATGAGCCGGATATTACAGTTCCAGAAGGATATAGATTAGTTGGATGGAGCTTAACAGATGAAGAACCATATGATTTTTGGAGTTTTGACACTCCGGTAAATGCTGATATACATCTAATTGCAATTTGGACAGAGAAAATCCCTTCAGAAACATATGTTGAAACATTTAACCAAGTTACTGTAACAGGAAGTAGTTATACAGCTGAAGATTCATATACTGATTCAAACGGATTTAACTGGTCTATGAGAGGGCGAGGGGATCAAACTCTTGTTGGGAAAGCATGGACTTTAGGAAATGCTGCAGATAACAGTTTTGTACAGGTTACTGCAACCAATGGGATATCATCATTTTCACTTGATGTCGTTCGAGCTTTTACTAATTCAAATGCAAGAACATTAGAACTATTTATAAATGATGTAAGTTTTGGAACCTTTTCTGTTGATACAAAAAGTGATGTATCACAACTATGGGAAGTTGATAATATTAACATAACTGGTAACGTCACTATTAAGGTCGTCTCAATAAATACAGGAAGTCGTGGAGCAACAATTGTGGATAATTTTACTTGGACAACTAACCCCCAGTAACATACCCCGCCGAAGATAACATATCACCGATACTATTAATAGAACCGGACACAAGTCCGGTTCACCTATCGGTAGGGGATTTATGGACATTACCTACTGCAAGTGCAGTCGATAATGTTGATGGTGATATAACTAATATTGAAATAAATACAGATTTAATAGCTCAATTTTATGATTTAGATAATAATTACTATGTTTTTACAAGTGAAGGAACATATGATCTTACTTATTTTGTTCAAGATGAAGCTGGTAATTCCACAATAGTTGTTATAGAAATTATTGTTTCTAGTGAAACAACATATGATGGATACTATGCATCCATCAATGGTTTAACTGGACAAGACTTAATTGATGAACTCTTTAAGATACTTAATGATACAGGAACATATTCTACAACCACTTATGGTGATTCTAGATACTACCTAGAAGAATCTGATATATGGGTAGGTTTTAATACTGACTATCTATATTTAATTTATACGGATACATTAAAAGGATCCTCAAGCAATGGTTATCCAGATGAGGGTTATGCCTTACCTGTTTGGGATAGTGGTAATACATGGAATCGTGAACATGTGTGGGCTAAATCCTTATTAGGTGAGGGTGGTTATGATCCTGGTAATTCAACTAAAGGTATAGATGCGGATTTACATAACCTAAGAGCAGCAGATACTACTGTGAACTCTACAAGAGGTAACAATAAATTTATCAATCAAGTATACAATGCTAATGGCTTTGGTAACTATAGTAGTCATTGGTATCCAGGAGATCATCACAGAGGTGATGTTGCTAGAATATTATTTTATATGGATATTAGGTGGGGTGACCTAACCGATCTTACAAAGATAGGTTATCTATCGACATTAATACAATGGCATATATCAGATCCTGTAGATGACTTTGAAATACATAGAAATAATGTCATCTTTGGATATCAACATAATAGAAATCCATTTATAGATCATCCAGAACTTGTTCATGCAATTTATATGTCATAATAGATATCAGCAACTATTCAATCATTAGTTGCTGATATTTTTAAGTAAGTAATGAAAGGGGAAAAATGAATTGAATAATGGTTATTTAACAAAAAAAGAAGTAGAATATTTAAAGAAAAATTACGAACTTGTAATACTTGCTTTTGGGATTGCAGGTATTATATTAGCTGTATTAGAATATGACGTTGGATATTGGGTATTTGGTATTATTACAACGCTTGTTGGATTATCTATTAAAGGGTATAAACTCTACAAGAAATATGAAAAACATAAGTTGGTTCAAAAAGCTAAAATAAAGTATGGATTTAAGCAAATTAAAAATATGACACCATATCAATTTGAACAGTTTGTAGCAGATGCCTTAAAAACTAAAGGCTATAAAACTGAAGTTACAAAGGGATCAGGAGACTTTGGTATAGATGTTATTGCTAGAAATAAAACCTCAATTATTGGCATTCAGGCAAAGCATTATAAAGATAAAGTAGGATATAAAGCAGTTCAAGAAGCGCACTCTGGAGGAAAAATTTGGAAATGTAACGAATACTGGGTAGTGACGTCCAATGAACATAGCTTTACTAGACAAGCTAAACAAGGTGCCATAGAACTCGGTGTTAAACTCTTTAATATCAATGATTTTGCCTATATGTTAGAAAAGGTTTTCGATAATTCTAAGAAATAGCTAATTATTATAAATAAATTAATAGATATAACAATCTTGTCGGGACTGATTTTTATAAAAAAATATATATGATACAATATAATGTTATGAACTAATTTATATTATTTGAAAAGGGGACAAGGGACAACATGAGAAGCATCATTAAGAAAATAATGTTATTAACATCTATATGTATCATACTGATAGGTATGGTACCTAAACTGTTCGCGTATACATCAGAAATAATCACTTTAGATATTAAAGTGATTACACCAGATGGTATCAACCATCAAAGTACAGTACCAACGAATATTGGCCAATATATTAGTTTAGATACAACGACACTTTATACTGACTATGAGTATGTCTATGCAATATATAATGGTGATACATATTTAGATACAACAATCACTTTTACAGCTAGCCGTTCTACAAGTGTTACTTTAATATATAAATTACCAAATCAAGTGACATTGACTTATTTAGATACAAATGATGACATCATTGATGTCATCTATAGTCCTTTAGACAATATTGATTTAACAACCCCAGAAGTAGAACTAACTAAACCTGGACATGAATTTATTGGTTGGGATATACCAGAAGTTATAGAAGAGGATGTTATTATACATCCTGTTTATAATGCTATCAATTTATCTGATATTGAAATTAATGTTAATGGTATAACTAGTTATCATACATTTAATGAGGTTGTTACTGTAAGTGCTACAAGTTCTAATTTTAGTTATTGGGCAGATGAGCATGGTCAAGTTGTTTCATATGAACCAAATTATAAATTTAGTGCACTTACAAATAGAACACTCAATGAAGTAGTAGATGAAAATATAGACGCTACACCTTTAATTTATTTATCTAATGTTACAGGCATTAGAAAAGATCATATATCTTTATTAGGTTATATAGAAAACATAAATAAAAAGATTATTGAATATGGCATGCTTGCATCCAGCAATAAAGCATTATTAAACTTAAATAATGCAATTAGAATACCTTCTCAATCTTTATCACCTACAAATGAGTACTTACGTACAATTGCAGGTGATAGCTATAATACATTTAGAGCCTATGCCATCTTAGAAGGTGGACAAGTTATTTATAGTGAAAATAACTTTGTGATTGAATTGTCAAAATCTTATAGTGAAGCCTTTAATAATACAGGCTTAAGTTCTTCATTCTCTGACCGAGGTTTTAATGGAGTAGACAATACAGAGTGGACGATTGGTCAATCGAGAAATGCTGGTAACTATTCTATCAATGGCGAAGGGATTATGTTAAGGAGGGCATCGGATAGTTATATTGAAATAGATTTCCCTAATGGATTAGATGCATTATCTTTTGATTACCGTAAAGCATTTACCAGTTCTGATAATAGACAAATAGAAGTACTTGTTAATGGTATAACCATTCATACCACATCAACATTTGGAGGTTTTAGTGGTGCGGATGATACTGTCTATCACCTTTCTTTAACTGATTTAAATCTAGGACCTAATACAACAATTAAAATCAAACTTACTGGCAGTTCTTCCACAAATAGACATGTCACAATTGACAACTTTAAATGGACTGAAAAAGTTGAACCACCAGTTATGGAAAGATTACATGAGGTTACCTTTAATTACTTTAATGAACAAAGAAGAGTTATAGTATATGCTGGTAGCCATGTAACAGAACCTTTTATAGAACCATTAGATACGCATAGCTTTAGTGGTTGGTATCTATCACCTCACTTTGAAGGTAATGCATTTGATATTAATGCACCGATTGAAAAGAATGTAACACTTTATGCTAAATGGGATTATATAGGCATTAAAGAAGAAACACTGATGTATCACATTGACTTTGGTTCACAAAGTACTGGTGGTTATAAAAGTGTTGATCCAATTACTTTTACAAACAACTGGGATACAAAATTATATGACTTAAACAGTTTAAGATTTGCAATTGAAGTAAATGGAACAGGTACATTTGGTGTGCTTGCACCAATTAAGAGTGCTACCACAGCATATATTGAATTTGATTTAAGTAATCTACCAAATACAGCACACCAAATATCTTTTGACTATGCAGCAATAACAGATACAGCTTTAAATAATTTATTAAATAATAACAGGGATCCATACCTTGTATTAGAAGTATTTAATGAGGGCGTTTGGGAGCCACTTGAAAATATAGATGGTGTAGTAAATATTGCATCTAATTTAACAGATACACTTCAAGAAGTCACTTACGAAGTTGATGGTGGCCTATTTTATCGTATCGTACTTCAAACACCAGGCGATGGTACCAACACACTTGTAAAACAACAAGCAGTGATTGTGGATAACTTTAAAGTCATACACCATCAAATACCCCCTGTATTTGTAGAAACACATACAAATACGTATTATGCAGAAGTTGGAAAAGAATTTGATGCACCAGTATTATATGCACTGGATAGATATGGACGCTATATTGAAGCAGACTTATTATCTACATATGATCTATCGACATTAGGTAGTTATGACCTTTTATATGAGGCAATAGACTCAGATGGTTTATCCACCACACACACAGTCACGCTTGAAGTCATTGAACAAATCCCAATTGGTGATCTACCAGAAATGGATGAAGAAGTACTTGCACCACTTAAAGCAGAGTTTGAAACAGAGCGTAATAAATTACCCGAACAACTCAATTTGCCATATAGTCCTGAAACTTATTATGCAGGCTTAAATGGGTTAAGTGGTGAAGCATTTAAACTTGCCTTACAAAATATTTTAGTAAGTACACATATTCGACCTATTTCTTATAATGAAGCTCGATTTGTTTTAGAACAATCAGATGCTATCAACCATACAAGTGGTGGTGTCTATTTATCAGGAATTTACAGTAACCACAATATTGTGCGTTATTGGGATGGTGGTAAAACTTGGGCAAGAGAACATGTTTGGCCAAACTCGAAGTTAGGCTTACCACGTGTTAGTGGTTCAAACCGCGATCTACGTAGTGATGTGCATAACCTCAGAGTCATTAATCCATCTGTTAATAGTTCTAGATCTAACCGATACTTTAATACAGGCACAACCGGTTTTAATGAAACTGTTGGTCCTTATGCATATGATCCAGGTATTAATCACCGTGGTGATGTAGCACGTATTATTCTTTATATGTATGTAAGATATAATGATGTATTAGATTTAAGTAGTATAGAATCAGAGATATTAGCTGGTCAAAACTATGAAGCAAGTGGTACAACATTTGGTTTATTAGATGTTTTAATTACTTGGCATCATGAAGATCCAGTAGATATGTTTGAAATTAATAGAAATAACGTCATCTATCAATATCAAGGTAATCGAAATCCATTTATAGATAAACCAGAATATGTAACAAGGCTATTTTCATAAATACCTTGTTACATATATAAATAATCAAGTATAATAATATATGATGATATCCATGAAAGGGTGATAAATAAATATATGAAAAAAATAATGATTATAACAAGTCTTTTGTTGACATTGTTTTTGATGGCTTGCAGTAAGGTAGAACCACTAAAAAGACTTGATACACCAACCAACTTAGTTGTTGTAGAAAATACTTTAACCTTTGATCCGGTAAAACAAGCTACAAGCTATTTAATCATTGGGGATGACTTTAATGAAGAAATTACCACGACAAGTTATACTTTTACAGAAGAAGGCACTTATAAAGTGAGAGTCGTGGCTAAAGCTAGTGGCTATCTTGATTCTTTATTTTCTGCACAAGTTGAAATTATTGTTGAAGATGAACCGGGGTATGAAATAACAAGACTTAATACACCAAGTAATTTAAAATTTGAAGATAACACACTAACGTTTGATCCTGTAGAACATGCAACAAGTTATTCAATTTACATTGGTGATGATGTAGAAACCACACAAACAAATAGTTATACCTTTAAAGAAGATGGTCTACATTTAGTCAGTGTTATGGCACATGCTGATGGTTATGAAGATTCATTATTATCAAGTGAAATAGAAGTTATTGTAGTCTTTGAAGATAGTAATCCATTTATTACATCACCTACAAATATTGTAACTAATTTAAAAGATGATATCGTCATAACGTTTGAAACAGCTGGTTATACTTTTAAAAGTTTAAGTGTAACTGGAAAAGATATTACATCCAGTGACTATTCATTTAATGATGGTGTACTTGTTATAAAAAATAGTTTTATTAAAGCTTATTTTGAAGAAAATGAGAATGAAACAAGTATAATCTTTTTATATATATTTGAAAAAGGGAATCAAACACGAATCAGTTTTATTACAATTAAGAAGTAAAAGACCATAAAAAATAAACCCATCTGCCGATGGGTTTTATATGTTTGGTTAAAGGCTCGTTTTTAAATAAACCTTAACATTGTTTAAATCTTTAACAAAGACACGGTCTTTATCTTTTTCCAAGGCAATCTTGGCATCTTTTAAGCGCGTTAATAATGCATCATAGCGATCACTTGGTACATAGAGTGTATATGCTTTTAAGCCAACGGTGTTGTCTGGATTATTTGAAATGTTTTGACCATTCCAAACGTTAAATCCAACATGGTGGTGATAACCTAAATCACTGGTGAAAGCTGCATGAGGACCATATTCCATAGTGTTTTGAAAACCTAGCGTGTCAACAAAGAATTTTCTTCCGTTTTGGATACTTGCAACATGTAGGTGGATATGACCCATAATGGTAGCATCAGGTATTTTAGTAAACTTACCATCAACTGCTAAATTGACTAAACCTTGGTAGTCCATTGGTTTATTAACGACTTCATCAAATGCAGGCCACGCATCTTTTGGTTTATCGGCATAAATTTCAATACCGTTACCATCTGGATCATCTAGATATAGTGCTTCGCTAATACCGTGGTCTGCACCACCAGTAACTGGTGTTTTAGTTTCTATCATATGTTTGATAAATTCACCTAAGTCTTTTCTTGATGGTAGTAATATTGCATAATGATAAAGTCCGGTTGTACGCATCCTTGGTGTGGCGAGTGGATTATACATCAGTGTGATGAGTTTGATACCTGTGTGTGTACCTAATTCATATAAGTTGTCATTTTTATTTAATAATTTAAATCCCATATTTTCATGATAAAACTTTAGCGACCTTTCAATGTTTGAAACCATTAATGTAACATCAGTCACTTGCATAAATTGACTTGTATGATAGTTTCCCATAAAAACCTCCCGTAATTAATGTATAGTCATATTATATCAGTCATGGTATCATTTAGGAAGTAGGCACCAAAAGGTAACTATATTACTTTAACACATTATCCCAAATTACTGGGTATATCATTCTATTGGTTTTCATGATTTTAGACATATAGAAAGACACCTAAAATCTAAAGATAAAGACTATGTGGGAAATTACGTATATGACTCAATTTTGTTGTTGACAATGACTGTCAATAATGATAGAATATTCACGCGTGTGAACACACCATAGTGGGAGATTTAATCGTACCACATACTTATTTATAAAAGAAGGAGGTTGTGTTAATGGCAGAAAAGAAAAAAGTAGTCAGACAAGTTAAGTTACAAATTCCTGGCGGAAAAGCAACACCTGCACCACCAGTTGGTCCAGCACTGGGACAGGCGCAAGTAAACATTCCACAATTTGTTAAACAATTTAACGATATGACTCAACACTTGGTTGGATATATTGTTCCAGTAGTAATCTCTGTTTATGATGACAGATCATTCTCACTTGAAACAAAAACACCACCAGCTTCTGACTTGTTAAGAAAAGCAGCTAATATTAAGGCTGGAGCAGGTAACCCTAAAAAAGATAAGGTTGCTACAATTACTAGAGCACAGTTAGAAGAAATTGCAAAAATGAAAATGCCGGATTTGAACGCATATGACATCGAAGCAGCATCCAAGATTATCGAAGGTACTGCTAGACAAATGGGCATTTTAGTTTCAGAATAATTTAGAACTTAAGAGTTTCTAAATTGTGGGAGGATATCCCGTTATACCACATTTAGGAGGAAATTCATGAAAAGAGGAAAGAAATACTTAGATGCAGTTAAGTTATATGATAAATCAGTTGCTTATGCTGGTTTAGAAGCTATAGAACTTGCTAAAAAAACATCTGTAACTAAGTTTGATGCAACTGTCGAAGTCGCTTTCCGCTTAAACGTAGACCCGAAAAAAGCTGAGCAAAACCTAAGAGGTGCAATTAGCTTACCACACGGTACTGGTAAAACAGTTAGGGTTGTCGTTGTTGCAAAACCTGATAAAGCTAAAGAAGCTTTAGCAGCTGGTGCAGACGAAGCAGGCGATGTCGAACTAATCGAAAAAATTGGTAAAGGCTGGTTTGATTTTGATGTGATGGTTGCAACCCCTGATATGATGGCTCAATTAGGTAAATTAGGTAGAGTGTTAGGTCCTAAAGGATTAATGCCAAACCCTAAAACCGGAACCGTTACATTAGATGTTGCTAAAGCAGTTGAAGAAATCAAAGCAGGTAAAATTGAATACCGTACAGATAAAGTCGGTAACATTCATGCACCAATTGGTAAAGTTTCATTTGATGCTAAAAAGTTACATGAAAACATGTTAACTATTTATGATCAATTAGTACGTATCAAACCATCAACAGTTAAAGGTACGTATATGAAAAAGATTGCAGTTTCTACTACAATGGGCCCTGGCATCATTGTTGATGAAGCGAATATCAAAAAATAAGCAACAAATAATAATTTAATTATTGACCAAAGACAGTAGCTGTGAACACACTTAATTTGCTACCGAGGAAAAATAAAACTGGAACTTATTTTCTCTCTTAATATGTCTTTATATATTTTGAGGGATTTTATTTTTTAAAAATGAAATCCAAAAGAAACCTTAAAAAGGAGGCACACATGAAAAAACAATTACAGCGTAAAGTAGATCAAGTTAATAAACTAACAGATAAATTTAAAATGGCTAAAACAATTGTTATGTTTGAGTACAAAGGTTTATCCGTTGCAAATTTAACAACATTAAGAACTGAACTACATAAAGCAAACGTTGAATTAAAAGTATACAAAAACAATATCACAAGACGTGCCGCAGCAAATGCAGGATTTGATGCATTAGAACCATCATTAGTAGGTCCTTTAGCAGTTGCAATATCATATGATGATGTTGTAGCGCCAGCTAAGATCATTAGTGATTTTGCTAAGAAAAACAAAACGGTTGTGATAACATCTGGTGTTATTGAAGAAAAAGTTGCTGATACTGCAGCAATTATGGCACTTGCAAATTTACCATCAAGAGAAACTTTATTAACACAATTAGCAGCTGGTCTATTAGCACCAGTAAGAGATATAGCGGTTGGATTAAACATGCTAGTCGAATCTAAAGAATAATTTAAAGGAGAAAAATTAACATGGCTAAATTAACAAAAGAAGCTTTCGTAGAAGCGTTAAAAGAAATGTCTTTATTAGAAATTAAAGAATTAGTAGATGGATTAAAAGAAGAATTCGGTATTGACCCAACAGCAGTAGCAGTTGCAGCAGGTCCTGCAGCAGCTGGTGAAGAAGCTGAAGAGAAAACAGAATTCAACGTTATCTTAAAATCATTTGGTGACAAAAAGATCGAAGTTATTAAAGTTGCTCGTGCAGCAACAGGTCTTGGTTTAGTTGAAGCTAAGAAATTAGTTGAAACTGCAGATGCTGTGATTAAAGAAAACGTTAAGAAAGAAGAAGCTGAACAATTAAAAGCAGACTTTGAAGCTGCTGGTGCAACCATTGAAATTGCTTAATTTGTTTTAAATGAATGTTTAAAAACCTGAGAGTTTCTCGGGTTTTTTCACTTCAATTTTATAGGTGAAAACATGTCACATTACTTTAAAAATGACCCCGGATTAAAAAGTGAAGAATCTATCTATTATGTCGATGTATTAGGACAAACATTTAGTTTTTATACAGATCATGGTGTCTTTAGTAAGTCACATCTAGATACCGGATCTAGAGCACTCATTGAGTATCTAAATATACCTGATCATGCAAAAACTTTATTGGATATTGGCTCTGGTATTGGTGTCATTGGCATCATACTCAAAAAAGTATATCCAAGTCTAGATGTAACGCAGGTAGATATTAATCATAGAGCATTAGAACTGAATAAGAAAAATGCTCATATCAACCATGTTGAAACAACAATTATAGAATCTGATCTTTTTAGTGCGCTAAAAGATAACTATGATGTCATCGTATCTAATCCGCCGATTCGAGCTGGAAAAAAGATGCTGTACACATTATATGGATTAGCCTATAAACATTTAAACACAAATGGACAACTTTGGATCGTGGTTAGAAAAGACCAAGGTGCAAAGTCAACAATAGACTATTTGAAAACAATTTACCCACAAGTGTCGCTTACCAAGCGACATAAGGGTTTTTATGTGATTTGCGCAATCAAATAACAAAGTATTGCGGTTATATTGACACTGTTGTATTGATTGTGGTAAAATTATAAAATGCATATAAATGGGTTATTTATATATTTATATATATAAATCTAACCAAAAAGAGAATTTTTATATAACGATAGGAGTGTGGATTCATGAGTTATAAAACCGTAAAGTACGGAAAAAAAGCAGAACGACGTGACTACTCTAAAATGTTACATCAAGTTGAACTGCCAAATCTTATCGAGATACAAACGAAATCCTTTAAGGAGTTTGTAGAAACTGGTATTGATGAACTTTTAAAGGACATCTCACCAATTGAAGGCCATAATGGTGATTTGAAGTTATATTTTGAAGAAAGTTCATTATCAGAACCGAAGTATGATACTATTGAAGCCAAGATTCGTGATGTTAACTACTCAAGGCAGTTATCTGCTAAGGTAAAGTTAGAAAACGCGATTACAGGTGAAGTAAGAGAGTCCACTGTATTAATGACAGATCTTCCCATGATGACAGAGTCAGGGACTTTTATCATTAATGGAGCTGAACGTGTTGTTGTTTCACAAATTGTTCGCTCTTCTGGTGTTTACTACACATCTGAATTGGATAAGAGATTAAATAAAATTAAGTATGCTGCCCAAGTCATACCAACCCGTGGTGCTTGGATAGAATTTGAACAAGGCTCAAAAGAAATTCTATATACAAAACTAGATCGTTCTAAAAAAGTACCTTTAACAACTTTTATTAGAGCATTAGGTTTTACAACGAAAAAAGAAATAGAAGAAGCTTTTGGTCGTTCAAACTTAATTACAAACACATTTGAAAAAGATGAAACCAAATCACCAAACGAAGCGGTTATCGATCTTTATTCAAAATTACGTCAAGGTGAAAAAGTACCTGCTGATGCAGCGCGCGAATTTATCAGAATGCGTCTTTTTGACCGTAGACGTTATGATTTAGCGAAGGTTGGACGTTATAAGTTTAACAAGAAGTTAGATGTATTATCTAGAGCAGAAGGAGCTTACTTAGCAAATGACATTATGCTTGATGGTGAAGTGTTAGTTGCAAAAGATACACATTTAACAAGAGATGTTATTAACTTATTAGCACAAAACAGAGATGCATTTAGAAAACAAATCATTACAAAAGAAAACAACTTACAAAACGAAACAGCAGATGAAATTTTAGCAACAACACTACCTGAAGGTGGCGATACATTGTATGCTAAAGAAAATATCATCAACTTAAAAACTGGTGAAGTGATTGTTAAGAAAAATGAAGCAATTAATGAAGATGTTTTAACAACCTTAAGAAAAAACAGACATTCACTGGATGAAAAAGTTATTAAGTACTTCTTAACCGAAGACGTTTATGAGAAAGAATCATTACGTCAAGGTGTTATTGCAGAAATCATTGATGTTTATGTTTATGATGATGCAGGCGAAAAATCAAATACAATCCGCATTATCGGTAGCGATCAAAGAGAAGATAGAATCTTTGTTTGTGTATCCGATATTGTAGCAAGTATTTCTTATTACTTAAATTTATACGATGGTTTAGGTTATGTCGATGATATTGACCACTTAGGTAACCGCCGTTTAAGATTAATTGGTGAGTTATTAAAAAACCAATTTAGAATTGGTTTAGCACGTGCAGAAAAAAATATTAAAGACAAAATGTCAACAACAAACTTTAATGATGCAACACCAGCAAACGTTATTAATATGACACCACTTGTGGGTGCGATTAAAACATTCTTTGGTTCATCACAATTATCACAATTTATGGACCAAATTAACCCACTTGCAGAATTGACACAAAAACGTAGAGTTTCTGCATTAGGTACTGGTGGTATCGCTAGAGATAGAGCCGGTGTTGAAGTACGTGACGTGCATAACTCGCACTACGGTAGACTTTGTCCAATTGAAACACCTGAAGGCCCTTCAATTGGTTTAATTTCATCTTTAGCAAGCTATGCTAAAGTAGATGAATATGGCTTTATTAAAACACCATTCTTAAAAGTTGTACAAAAAGATGGTGCTACATCAGTCACTAAAGAAATTATTTATTTAACAGCAGATGAAGAAGCAGATCATACGATTGCATCGGCGGCAACACCAATGGATAATGACGGTGTATTTACTGAAACAAGAGTCATTGGTCGTCGTAATGGTGAAACTGGTATTTATGATGCAGAAGAAATTACTGCAATGGACGTTAGTCCAAAGCAAGTTGTTTCGGTTGCAACATCATCCATTCCATTCTTAGAGCACGATGATGCTTCACGTGCGCTCATGGGTGCCAACATGCAACGTCAAGCAGTACCATTATTACAACCATCTGCACCAATTGTTGGTACAGGTGTTGAACACCGTGCTGCAAAAGACTCTGGTGCGGTTGTTATTGCTAAAACTGCAGGGTATGTGACATATGTTGATGCTAGAAAAATTATTGTTACATTAGAACCAAAAGAAAATGTTAAAGTTGGCAGCAAAACCATTTATAAAGTAGATGGTGACTTTAACTATGAAATTGCTAAAAAGTTATATGACTTAGGATTAGCTGATAATGAGACTTATAGACTCATTCAGTTCTTTAGATCGAGCCAAGACACACTTATTTTACAAAAACCAATTGTTGTACAAGGTGAATATGTAGAAGCAGGTGATGTCATTGCCGATGGTCCATCCACTGAAAATGGTGAGCTCGCATTAGGACGTAACGTGACTGTGGCATTTATGACATGGGAAGGTTACAACTATGAAGATGCTGTCATTATGTCAGAAGACTTAGTTAAACATGATATTTATACATCCATTCACATTGATGAATATGAAATTGAAACAAGAGATTTAAAACAAGCTAACGGTAAAGAAGAAATTACAAGAGAAATTCCTAACGTTGGTCAAGAAGCCGTTAAATACTTAGATGAGCGTGGTATTATCGTACCAGGTTCAGAAGTTAAAGAAGGCGATATTTTAGTTGGTAAAATTACACCAAAAGGTGTCTTTGAACCGACACCACAAGAAAAATTAATTCATGCAGTTATTGGTGATAAAGCTAAAGAATATAGAGATTCATCCTTACGTGTACCACACGGTGGTGGTGGGGTTGTACAATCTATCCAATACTTTAGCAAGAAAAATGGTGATCAATTACCAAGTGGTGTCAATGAACAAATTCGAGTTTATGTTGCTAAAAAGCGTAAAATCACTGAAGGTGATAAAATGGCAGGTCGTCACGGTAATAAAGGTGTTATTTCCAAAATATTACCAAGAGAAGATATGCCATATTTAGCAGATGGTACACCAGTAGACATCATGTTAAACCCATTAGGGGTGCCATCACGTATGAACATTGGTCAAATTTTAGAAATCCACTTAGGTATTTCAGCTCAAAAACTAGGTATTAAAGTCGCATCACCTGTCTTTGATGGTGTCACTAACGATGAGTTAGGTGAAATCATGGCTGAAGCAGGTGTGGCAGCTGACGGTAAAACTATTTTATATGATGGCCGTACAGGCGAACCATTTAATAATAGAATTGCTGTTGGTGTGATGTATATGATTAAACTATCCCACATGGTCGATGACAAACTTCATGCTAGAAACGTTGGTCCTTATACATTAGTTACACAACAACCAATGGGTGGTAAAGCACAAAACGGTGGACAACGTTTTGGTGAGATGGAAGTTTGGGCACTTTATGCATATGGTGCTGCACATACACTCCAAGAAATGTTAACCATCAAATCGGATGATATGATTGGCCGTAACAAAGTTTATTATGCAATTACCCACGGTCAAGAAATACCGAAAGCAAGTATTCCAGAATCCTTTAGAGTTTTAACTAGAGAACTACAAGCATTAGGTTTATATGTAGAACTTATTGATGCGAATAAAGGAGAAAATGAGGCGATTAAGTCACTCGTTGATAACTCGTCTAAAGGTTTTAACAAAGGGAGGTTTTAATCATGGCTAAAAATGAAGTATTATCATTACCTGTAGAATCATTAAAGCTAAGTCAATCAGCTTTAGATAGATTAAAACTATCTGGTATTGGTCGCTTAGAAGATTTTAATACGTTTAATTTAAAAGAGCTTCAAATGCTTTTAGGTGAATCCTTTACAGAAGTACTTCCAACACTAATTTATTATAAATTACCAAGAGATGTTAAGGATCTATCTTTATCAGATGAAGCAGTCTCAGTTTTAGAAACTGCTGGTATTAAAGATTTAGAATCATTAACAAAATATGATAAAACAACACTTTATCATATCTTTAAAGAAGATGAATTCTTACTTAAAGAAATTAATGATTTATTTGAACTATATCAAGAACAAAAACTAACGGCTGAACTTGCTGATGAAGCAAGTCAACCGATTGATAAAATTGTCAATGTTGAAGACCGTTTATCTAGAGTTGTTCAACCAATTCGTAAAACATACGGTTCTAAAGCATATACACACTTTAAAATAAGACTAGCAAGTCCAGATGAAATTA
>CAZYKH010000006.1:0-88398 GCA_964648225.1 uncultured Acholeplasma sp. | reverse complement strand
CTGCTTTTGAGTCTTTCTTTATCTGATCTGAGACAACAATATTTCCAACATATTTCCCATTGATAGCGATGTATATAATTGAACCCAATGCAACAGATTCCTTGAATTCAACACCTTCTCTTTTCATCAACCTAGCATTCCCTATTGCAATGACGTCATTTTGATAGGTTGCTTTCACACCGTGTCCAGCTATTTCTTCAACATCAGTTATTAAACTTTGATTGATTTCTTTATTGTATTTTTTGACGACAGAGACAGCAATAGGATGATTAGAAAAACTTTCCACATAAGCTGCTTTTTCGAGCAACTCTTCTTGTGTTGCACCATTAGCTGTATTGATTTCAGTCACCGTAAACGTTCCTTCAGTCAATGTGCCAGTCTTATCAAAAACTGCAATCTCAATGTTATTTAATGCTTCTAGGTAGTTTCCACCTTTAACCAAGATACCATTTCTTGATGCAGCTCCAATACCACCAAAGAAACCAAGCGGAATCGATACAACGAGAGCACATGGACACGAAATAACTAAGAATATAAATGCTCTGTAGATCCATTCCTCAAAAGTTGCACCTTGTATAACGAGTGGTGGTATTACCGCAATCAAAACAGCCAACGAAGTGACAATTGGAGTATATACTCGTGCAAATTTAGTGATAAAATTCTCGGTTGGCGCTTTTTTGCTGGTTGCATTTTCGACCAATTCAAGTACCTTAGAAACAGTTGATTCGCTTGCGAGTTTGGTAACTTTAACGGTCAATAACCCGTTGATATTAATACAACCAGAGAGTACCATCTCACCTTTTGTAACATTTACTGGCACAGATTCTCCTGTTAGAATTTTTGTGTCAATCGTGGAATCTCCTGACAACACTTCACCATCAAGCGGAATTCTTTCGCCTGGTTTAATGATCATTATCTCTCCAGTTTGAACGTCTTCAACACGCATTTCCACAGAAGTGTTGCCTCTTTTAATAGTTGCGACATCAGGTCTGATTGACATCAATTTTTTTATGGATATTCTGGATCGATTGACTGCTACGTCTTGGAAAAATTCACCGACCTGATAAAAAATCATAACTGCAACTGCTTCAGGATGCTCTCCAATAGCAAATGCACCCATAGTTGCTATCGTCATTAAGAAGTTTTCATCGAACACCTTACCTCGATATATGTTATTGACTGCCTTCAGTACAACTTCTCCACCGATGATGAAATAACTTAGTATAAGTAATACATAACGAAAAACCGTTCCTTCAGCAATCAATAATCCTCCAGTAAATAGTAAGATACCTATACCGAAGATGATTAAATCTTTCGTCATTGATGATTCTTCATCCACGTGATCTTCATTCTTCACATTTGATTGTGCTATCGTTACGCCAGATTCAATTTTATCAATAATTTTTTGAACCTTCTCTTCCATACGTTTTTGATCTAGCAAATTTTTGAATTGAAGTGTCAGTTTTTTTGCTATAAAATCAACGTTGGCACCTAAAATTCCTTCGGTTTTGTTTAATTTTTCTTCTATCTTAGCCGCACAATTTGCGCAGTCTAAACCATCGATAGTATAAATGAGATTTGGGGTTAGTTCACATACCTCGACATCACCCTCTTCATCTTTCACAATTTTTTTAATCGTATCAAATAGTCTTGCAGTATCAGTTGAATCCGCAACTTGTACCTTGAATTCTTTTGTAACAAAGTTTAAATAACCTTCCTCAACTCCGTTTAACTTCTTTATCTTTTGTTCAATCTTATCTGCACAACTCGCACAGCTAATTTCTGATAAACTATATTTAATCTCTGTCATGTTTTTTGTCCATTCTACTTATGTTTTAGATGATTCATTGCTTGAGTTATTAACACGTGGACGTGGTCATCGTCAAGCGAGTAATAAACAACATTTCCCTCTTTTCGGTATTTAACCAAACGATTTTCTCTTAAGGTTTTCAATTGATGTGAGACAGCAGATTGACTGACATTAATCACAGCAGACAAATCGCATACACACAACTCGGTTTCTTTTAATGCCAATATGATTTTCATTCTTGTGGAATCACTAAATGTTTTGAAGAACAAAGTTAGCAGTGAAATAGATTCATTATCAAGCAAATTTCTATGGGCTATTTCTATTTTATCAGGGTGAAGAACATTACATTAACAAAACTCTATTATATCTTTTTGATCCATACTAATCTCCTATCTATATGAGTGCTCATTCATATAGATATATTGTATCACAATAAACTACGGAGTCAATAAAAACAACTTCTTTAGATGTTTCCACATTGATTTCGATATGTTTCCACATTGGGCAAAAAGTAAAAAAGAAGTATTTAACCCTGATTTAAGAGGTTAGATACTTCTTCTATTATTATATGAATGGTTTTGTTAAGCCGTTTTTAAAGAAAGCAATACGATGTTTTCAACGTGTGTTGTATAACTAAACATATCTAGTGGTTGTATAACTTTTAATTCATAGAAATTTCTTAGTTGTTTATAGTCTCTGGCTTGAGTTTCTGGGTTACATGACACATACACAATCTTTTTAGGTTTCATTTTAAGAATAGTTTGAATAAACTTTAAACTGGCACCATCTCTTGCTGGATCCATAATTAAACAATCAATTGTTTCATTAAAGTTTTCAATGGTTTGTTCCACATCACCTAAAATAAAGTGTACATTAGATATGTTGTTAATTCTTTTATTATCAATCGCATCTTTGTGTGATGCTTCATTAATTTCTAAACCATACACATTTTTAGCATGTCTTCCAGCTAAAAGTGTGATGGTGCCAATTCCTGAATATGCATCAATCACTGTATCTTTTGGTTGAAGATTGGCTAATTCAAAAACTTTATGATATAAATTCATCATTTGCATCGGATTGACTTGATAAAATGCATTGGCTGATATTTTAAAAACTAAATTATCTATTTGATCTAATATATAGCCTTTTCCATATAATATGCGCATCTCATCTTGTAAGACAAACTTTGTATCTTTTCGATGAATGTTTTGGATAATTGTTTCTATGTTTGGATGTTTTAAAATAAGTTCATTCACTATTTTTCTATGATTTGGAAAATTATTTAAGTTAGTTGCAAAAATAACCATCATCTTGCCAGTTGCATATGATTTTCTAATCATAACATGTTTAATGATGCCTTGTCTATAATTTTTTGCATAGGCTTTATGTTTGTATTTGTTTAATATGTTTTCAATAGAAACAAATATTTCATCAATAGCTTCATCATGCAAAAAATGACTCAATTTAGGCTGGATTTTTTTGGTGTTTTCTACAAAAAGACCTAACCTTAATTGTTGCCTATTATTAACATTAATATTGGTTGCAGAAAGTACTGCTTTATGTCGATAACCTCTTGGTTTAGGATTGGCGATCATTGGTTGTACATCTTTGTTAAACAATTGTTGAATGTATTCAGTTTTTGTTCTCAATTGCATTTTATAAGGCATTTGTTCAAATGCCTTAGTATCTAGTGCATCAAATACAATATCATCATTATAATCTTTTTGCATTTAGAGTCCTTTTTACATCAATTTTTCTTAATAATTTATCTTTTAAAATATAGGGGTGTAGTGACTTAGTTTGACGGCTTTGTAATAAGCGTTCTGCCACTAAAGATGCAATAACTTTTGCACCATAACCATTTAAGTGTGTATTATCTGTTAAGCCATCTGGATAGTTTTCATATGTATTTTGTAACAAGTGCATAAACATCTTTCGGGACACACTATCATTTAAATATCCATATAGTTGATAGGTGTATCGATACATATCTATATGAATAATACCGTGGTTTTTAGCAAAATGCATTGCTGCATCAGGATATGCACCAACTGTATTTTTTTCTAGTACCTTTTCACTGATAAAATACCTTCTAGAAATACTTGAAAAAATAATTGGTATAACACCTAATTGCTTTGCTGAGTCTACATAATATTTTAAGTAGGTTTGATATGTATCTAATGGTGTTGTATATTTTTCAGGGTCGATAATTTTAGAATCATTATGACCAAACTGAATGATCAGATAGTCACCAACTTTAAAATGCTTTTTAGCCGCTTTAAATAGACCTCTGTCTTTAAATGATTTAGAAGATTCACCATTTTTTGCATAGTTTTTGACTTGAATGCTATCCTTTAAAAACATGTGTAAACACTCGCCCCAACCATGCTCTGGGCGTTTATTTGCTTCTTTGTTGGCTGCTGTTGAATCACCAATAATATGAATTGTTACCATGTTGTTAAATACCTCGTTAATTTGATAAATGCTTTTTTATCATTATCATACGTTAAATATCTTAATACTTGATCGTAATTATACCAACCTGCATGTAATATTTCTGAGGGTTGGTAAGTAATTTTTTGGTTTTGGGCTTCACCAAGAAAATAATAAACATCTTTGTAAATACCATTTGGCATTAAATAAGTAACAACTTCCATGTTGTCAGATACGATGTCAAAGACAATGCCAGTTTCTTCTAATACTTCTCTTTTGGCAGTGTCCATAATAGATTCTTGTTTTTCAACATGTCCTTTTGGAAATGAAAAGTGATTCCCATTTTTATTTTGAACTAATAAAAATAATCGACCACCATTACTATTGATATAGACAATTGCCCCTGCTGATACTTCTTTAACCATTTTAAATCCTTTCTTCAATAAGCTTAATAATTTTTCGAATACTACCTTGACTAAAATAGTCTAGCCTGATAGTTTTGATACCTTCTTTTGTATAAAGAAGGATTTTTTGTTGTTTGTTTTCATACGTAAAAGATTCTACTTGATTTAAAAAGATGACTTCTTTATCAAATTGAAGTAGTAATATTTTAAATATACCACCAGTTTTATCTTTTAAACTGTACTGTATTTTATCCTGTGTAATGATGATATTATCTTTTCTAATGATTCTGCTACCCAAAGTGAAGGTAAGTATCATCACCAATAATAAAATGGTTGCAACATTGAGTAAAGTCTCATTTTTTTGCATCATAGCGATCATCACTAAAACCACTAATATCAGATTAAATGGCAATAATATGAAGCAAAACTTTAAAAATCTTTTATTGGGTGTAAATATTTTCATCACAATCTCCTTCTTTACCTATTATAAACGAAAAGAGCCAAAAAGGCTCTTTATTTATGTGTTTAACCAGTTTTTTAAGTCTTCTAAAACCATTTGACTAATTTGATGACCATGATCATGTTTATGTACATAGACATTGGCATGTGCATCTTTAAGCATTTGAATTAATGTATCATTTTCTTTGTTTTTAACATATGGGTCTTTATCGGATGTCGCTATAAAGATATCGACACCTGTTAAATCTTTAAATGCTACATTTGGTTGCAGTAACACAGGACTTAATAAGACAATTTTATTTAAGACTGGCCCATGTAATTGTAGTAATGATTCTAAAATATTAGCACCATTAGAAAATCCTAAGCCAATTACTTGACCTTTATCTAAATTATATGTAGACATTGAAGTTTCAATAAATGCTTTTAAGTTTTTTGTTTCTTCGGTTAAGTTTTCAATGTCATATGTACCAATACCATGTCTTTTAAAAAAGCGGTTTAGTTCATTTTTATTGACATTACCACGTGGTGATAATATATTATATGAATTATTTAAATAGCTTACTAATGGTACCAGATCATTTTCATCTGCACCTGTACCATGTAATGTTAAAAATGTTTTTTTACTTTTTTTATCAATATAAATGTGTTTCATTAAATCAGTTCCTCCATATCTACGGCATGATACCCTAAACGCTTTAAGTATGTATTTAAGATGTCTTGTTCATCTTTTGAAAGTACTGAAAAGACTTTACTCATTGTTTGATAGTGTTTAGGAAATATGTCATTTGCAGTTTTAAGGCCATTTTCACTAAGTTCTATATGAAAGGTACGCTTATCATCTGCATCTTGTATGCGATGGATAAGTTCTTTTTCTTCTAACTTATCAAGGACATATGTCATCGATGAATTCGGTATTAAAACGACAGAACATAAATCATTGACAGTAATCGTACCCTTTGTATATAAAGCTTCTAATGCCGTAAATTCATTGACCGTTAAGCTATATTTTTTTATATCTTTTTTTACAATACGCTCTACTGCACCAACAGCTCTAAATAGTATGCGCATTGTTTTTAAGTTGCTTGTATCTTCCATGTGATCACCTATAAATATTCTTTTTCAAAGGTTTTGGTACTTCTGATAGTATCAAATGGTTTGACAACACTTTCAACATAAGCACGTTTATTTATAAATGCTGGAGGTAATGCTAATGTTTCACCTAATATTTCATATGTTTCTTCATGGTCAATAAAGCCAGGTTCATCCGTTGCAAGTTCAAATAATATACCCGGATACAATCTTGTATATACCGATTCAAAATAATAACGATCTACATAACCAGAATGTGGTGCGCCAAGTTTTGATAAGTGATCTGCCCATGCATCTAAACTTTTTCGATCTGCGACTCTAAATGCCACATGGTGTACACCACCATAACCTTGTGTACCTGGTGGTAATAATAAGTTTTCTTCAACTATAACAGATGCGCCATTACCACCTTCACCCATTTCAAATAAATGATATGCACCTTCCTGGGCAACTTCTTTAATGTTAAAGATATCTTCTAATATGTTTTTCATCGACTCTAGACGATTAACTCTAAAGTAAACCGGTCCTAAGCCATATATTGCAAATTCATTGGGTACTGGTCCTTTTAGCCAAGGTGTACCAGGTGCAACACCGCCTATGTTTTCATCAGAAAACAATGCATAAGGTTGGTCATCAAAATCATAAAAGTAAATTGCTTTTCTACCAAAAACTTCGCGAATTTCAGTGTGTTTTACATGATATTTTTTAAATCTTTTTAGCCAATATGCTAATGCTTCATCATTTGGTACTCTAAAACCACTTCTAGAAATTTCATTCACCCCATGCCTTGCTTGTGGAATACCTTTGAAATCAAAAAATGTAATGTCTGTACCAGGATTACCTCGATCATCTGCAAAGAATAAGTGATATGTATTGATGTCATCTTGGTTCACTGTTTTTTTAACGAGTCTTAAGCCTAAAACATGAGTATAAAAATCATATATTTTAGGTGCACTGCTAGTAATTGCAGTAATATGATGGATACCTAATAAGTTTGTCATTGTACTGGTCCTTCTTTCTTTTTAAGTGCTTGATAATTTCCTTTTTCATCTTCAACTTGAATATTATCTAAGTTTTCTTGGATTGCTCCGCGTATACTTTGTACATATGCTTGTCTCAAAAGATTTCTTTCTTCAAGTTCTTCATCTGTTAATTGTCTTACTTTTGCTTCTTTTGCATAGTAGTTTATTTTAGTTAATAATTCTTGATGTTTTTGCCATACTTCATAACCTATTTTATCTTCATAAGGATATTCTCTTAATTGATCAATTGGTCGTACAAATAGTGGCATCACTTTTGCTTTTACTTCTTCACGTAAATGTTCATAGTGTGGTGGCATAAATAGCTCTGGTTCTTCAAGATAAACTTTATCTGGTTTGAATCCTGGTTTTGTTGTAGCTAGTTCTATAATCGTACCACCCGGTTCTCTAAAGTAAATAGATTTAAAGAACTTTCTATCCTTTACACCTGTTACATGAAATCCTTTGTCAATTAGATTTGCTTTCCATGTATCAATTTCTTTTAATTTCACACCAAATGCAATATGGTGTACAGAACCTGCACCCATTTTAGAACGACCAGTTGAATGTTTATAAACATCTACATATCTTCCTGGTGTTTGTCCTGTATCAAATCTAGCATATTCATCATCTTCTTTAACAAATACCAGTCCCAATTCATCGATTAAAAATGCTTTTGTTGCTTCATAATTTGATGAATACATCATCGCACCATAAAAGCCTTGGATTGCTACATCTTTTGTAACACCGTTAAATTCAAATGTATTGACGTTATTTACATCAGTTTCTATCAACTCATTTTTAATACCGTGAGGGTCTTTAAATAATAAGAATTTATCGCCTAAACGAGTAGATGTTTCATATTGAACACCAAATGAATCCAGTCTTTTTTGCCAAAAGTTAAGTGACCCCTTAGGTATCATGTAACTTGTTACTGCAACTTGCCCATCGCCAATCATACCTTCTTTATAGTTTTTTGGCCATGGGAAAAACGTAATTGCTGTGCCAAGATCACCATTTTGGTTACCATAATATAAATGATATACTTTGTGGTCATCGAAATTTAAAGTTCTTTTTAATAGTCTTAAACCAAGTACGCCTGCATAAAAGTCTACATTTTCTTGTGCATGCCATACGATGGTTGAAATATGATGTATACCTTGTATTTTCATAATATCCCTTCTTTCACAGTTTCATTATATTTCGAATTCGAAATAAAAGCCACTAAAATGCTTTTTGTTGTCATTTGTGGTATAATATACGGTGAAATACACATAATTATAGGATAAGATACTAAAAGATAATATCATGAAAAAACTCATAACCCTTGGCACACAATTAACCTACTCAGATTTAGCTGCTCAAAAATTAAATCAAACGCTTCAATTAAATGCCGATATTTTTTTTGAGCCAACCATAGATGCATCCTTTAAGGCGCTTAAAGATGCCGATTATTTAGTTTTACCGATTGAAAATGCCATTGATGGTTATATTCAACGCACACTAGATTTACTCTATAAACATGATTACTTTATGACACAAGTTACTGAATTACCAATCGATTTTAGTTTGGTATCCAATGAGCAAAGTTTAACAGACATTCATAAAATATATGTGCAATTTAAAGCGAAAAATCAATGTTTAGATTTTCTAGAACAATTAAGCCATGTATCTTTTATTACAACCGATTCCAATACGGAAAGTTTAAAACTTTACCAATCAAATCCAAAACATACAGCAGCGATTATTCCAAAGCATTTAATTGATAAAGATTATTTATTAACGATTCACAATATCCATGATCAAATGCTCAACCATACAAGATTTGCATTCATAGAAAAAGAGCATAAAATGCCAACGACCAACCAGGCAATTAAAGCGATGATTTCAATTCGCCCCAAAGTAGATAAAGTTGGTTTACTCTACGACTTATTAGGTTACTTTAAAGATTTAAATATCAATTTAGTTTCGATCATATCCAGACCTCGTATGGAACCTAAAAGTCCTTACCACTTCTATTTAGAAATTGTAAGTCAAACCAATCAACTTAACCAACTATTAAAACAAATAGAAAATGATAATGAATTTAATATAAAAATATTAGGAGTGTACTAAATGGAAATTAAATTGACAAACTACATGACTGTAGAAACATATGAAAATGCCGAGATTAATGATGAGGTGTTACGCTACCGCGTTTATATACCTAAGGTTAAACGTAGAAAATATAAAGTATTTATATTCTTACACGGTGCCGGTGAACGCGGTGATGACAACTTAGCACACATCCAACATAATGCCAAACTATTAAATTACATCATTGATCACCCAATTCATGGAAAAGAAACCATCATTATTGCCCCACAAGTGCCAGAAGGCCAAACATGGGTACCACTTGAAGATGTAAGACATGGTACATATAATTATGAAACAAACCCAGTCTACCCCATTCAAGAAATCTTTAATGACTTTTTAGACAAAGAATTAGAAAAACGTTTCAAAGTGGATAACCGTTATGTTTATATCGGAGGTATTTCTATGGGTGCAGCAGGTACGATGGATTTCATTACACGTTTCCCTGGTAAGTTTGCTGCAGCGTTACCTATTTGTGGCACACTTGATTTAAACCAATTAAAACGCTATAAACGTACACCACTTTGGTTATTCCATTCATCCGATGACCCAGTGGTTGACTACACACCGTTTAAAACAGGTTATGAAAAATTAGTTGAAATGGGTGCAGATGTTATGTATACAGAATTTAATGATACAGGACATGGTGTTTGGGTGAAAGCTTATGAAGAACCCGGATTAATTGATTGGATTTTCTCTAAAAAGAAAACAATGCCTAGATTTTAATACTTTATATAGAAGAAAAGTTGCTTGTCTGCAACTTTTTTTATTAGTTTAATTCATAAGATCCCAAGGACTTAAATTATCTAATGTATTTTCATCTAAGATATCATCATCTTCATTATTTAAAACATCAAATAAATCATGAGATTTTGGATCATGTTGTAGTCTATTCTTTAACATCGTATGTCTTTTTTCAACCAATTGGTTCGATGCATATTGTAGTAATCTTAAATCACCTAAGATAAGTAAGTGAGACTTTGCACGAGTAATTGCTGTATAAATCAATTCTTTTTTAAGCATATGCATATAACTTTTAATAATTGGTAAGAATACAATTTTATACTCAGAACCTTGTGACTTATGAATAGATATAACATAAGCTAAATTAAGTTGATCTAAATCACTTTGTTCATAAAGGACTAAGTGACCATCAAAACTAACTTCTAACACTTTATGAGCCTTGTCATTTTTACGTATCTTTGTAATAACACCAATATCACCATTCATGACACCTTTTTCTTTATCGTTTTGGAGTTGAATAACTTTATCACCTAAATAATATGTTTTATCCGCAAAACGCATCATCGGCTCTTTTTGGTAATTTAGATTAAATTTAGATTGAATACTTGCATTCATCATATCAATACCTAAAGTACCTTTATATTGCGGAATAAGTACTTGTATGTCTTCAATAAGGTCGTAACCTTTTTGGATTGCTCCACCAATTTGATTTAAGATAACACGGTGAATATCATCTTGTGTACCACTATAAAATGTTACATCATTATGGCTAATTAAATCATCACTACTTAAGTTTTGATTATTAATCGCACTGGCTAGTTTGACAATGTGAGAATCTTTGGCTTGTCTGTGTATTTCATTTAATCGTACAACTGGTAATGTGTCAGATGCAATTAAATCTCCTAAAACATATCCTGGTCCTACACTTGGTAGTTGGTCCTCATCACCAACAATAATGAGTCTAGCACCATCTAAGATACTATTTAACAGTCGTTTCATTAAAAAGATATCAATCATAGATGACTCATCGACAATGATTAAATTTTGAACCAGTGGTTGGTATTTAGAACTTCTAAATGTTTGGTCATAATCATAACCTAAATGTGAATGAATCGTTCTGGCTGGAAAGTCCAGTAATTCTTTCATTCGTTTCGATGCACGACCAGTTGGTGCCATTAAAGCTATTTCATTGGTTGCTTCTTTTGATTTTAAATCAATTTTAAAGTAAGCAGCATATAAAGCTAATAGACCATCGATTAACGTTGTTTTTCCGGTACCGGGACCACCTGTAATGATGGTAATTGGGTTTTGTATGGCCGTTAAAATGGCTTCAATTTGTTTTTCTGTATAATCTATAGATTTTTGAATAGCTATTTGACTTAATAATAGTTCCAATAAATCTTTATCCATTTTATCGATTGGATAACTTTTTAATTCTTTAATACGTTTGGCAATATCTAATTCATCTTTATAAATTTGTTTAATAAAGTATTTATCTTCTTCAACAACAATTTTCTTTTCTTCAACAAGTAGATCCAATGCAGGTTTAAAGTCTATGTCGATATCTAATAGTTTTTGAGCTTTTAAAGTTAATTCTTCTTCAAATAAATACAGATTACCTTCATTATTTGCTGCTAGCATTAAACAATAGACAATCGCTGCTTTAAGTGAGCGTATATCTTCTTTAGGTATACCAAACTTTTCAGCGATGTCTCTTGATTTAATAAACCCAAAGCCATCAATTTCATACATTAAACGGTACGGATCTTCTTCTAACTTTTCTAATGTTTGGTGGCCATAATTGCTAAAAAGTCTTGCAGAAATTCTTGATGTTAATCCTAAATCAAGTAATTTAATAAAGATTTGTTGTTCACTTTGATGGGCCATTAATTCTTTTTTTAATCGCGTTCTTTTAATCGGATTTAATATCGGTGCTAATACACTTTCATCTTCTAATATTTTATCAATCGCATCAATACCTAATAGTTTTACAATTTTTTCAGCAGTTACTGGGCCAATACCTGAAAAATTATCACTCGATAAGTAGCGGACTAATCCAGACTCTGATGCATTTTCTAGTCTTTTATAACTTGATACTTTAAATTGCTTTCCATATTTTGTATGTGTTGTCATTTCACCTTCAAATTCATACTCTAAGTCTTCACTTAATAATGGAAAATAACCAACGATAGAAAATGTTTCCTTATCGCTCGTTTCAAGTTTAGCAATTGTATAACCATTAGATTCATTTTTATATACATAGGATTTAATATATCCACTAATTTTTTCACTCATTAGCTATACTGTCTTTTTTCCCCTTCGTTAAATACTTCTGAGATGAAACCTGATCCAACACATACTTCATCTAAATAAATTGCACATACTTGTCCAGGAGTTACTGCACGAACCTTATGTGGGTATTTGACTTTAAAGGTATCTTCATTCATCCATTCAACTTCAACTGCTTGGTCTTCTTGACGATATCTAAATTTAGCGCTAAACTTACCGTTTTCTTTAGGTCCACGCCATTTAACTTCAGTAATGATTGCCTCATCAGAGTATAAATAAGGATGATCAAAACCTGGTTCGACAAATAAAGTATTGGTTTTTAAGTCTTTACCGACAACAAACCATGCGTCAGTTGTATCTGTTGTACCACCAATACCTAAACCTTTTCTTTGGCCAATAGTATAGTTCATTAAACCATAATGTTGTTTCATATAGGTACCATCTAAACGTGTCATTTGACCTTCTTTTGCTGGTAAGTAATTGGATAAGAAGTCATTAAAATGACGCTCCCCTATAAAACATATACCGGTAGAATCTTTTTTATCGGCTGTTGCTAGATTATGCTCTTTGGCTAGCCTTCTGACCTCTTCTTTTGGTAAGTGTCCAATTGGAAATAACACATTTTTTAACTGTTCTGTTTTTAATTGGCTTAAAAAATAAGTTTGATCCTTATTTTCATCTACTGCACGCATTAGTTTTGGCTCACTTCCACGATTATCTATACGCGCATAATGTCCCATCGCAATATAATCCGGTTTAAACTTTTCACTATAATCAACAAACGCTTTAAACTTAATTTCATTATTACATAACACATCCGGATTTGGGGTTCTATTTTTTTCATACTCATCTATAAAATATGAAAAAACACGGTCCCAATACTCATGAATAAAATCCACTCTATGTAATTTAATACCTAATTTATTTGCAACTTTTAAAGCATCTTGATAATCTTTTTCTTGTTCACATGTTTCATCGTATAGTGTTGGGTTACCTCTAAAATCCATATTGGTTGCCGAGTCCCAATTACGCATAAAAACAGCTTCTACATCATAACCTTGTTGTAAGAGTAACAATGCAGCCACAGATGAATCTACGCCCCCTGATAATCCCACTAATACTTTCTTTTTCAATTCAATTCAACTACTTTCTTTTAATATCTGAAGGTAGACGTAAATCACCACGAGGTGATAAACTTACCCTTAAAACTTTCGGTCCTTCTGGCATGGTTTGACGTTTAAATTGGGCATTATAAAACCTATGGATCAATCGATCGGCATAAGTTTGGCTTTCTTTTTTAGAAAGCTTAAATGTATGTTCAACCAAGAAGGCTAATTTTTGTGTGTCTGCACCATTTTCTAGGAAGTGATACAACATAAAATCATTAATATCATAGCGTCCAATTTCATCTTCTGTTTTTTGATCCTTTTTAAGTTCAGGACTTATTGGTCGTTTTAAAATACTTTCTAAAATGCTTTGGATATTTTTATATTGATGTTTTGCATGATGACCAATTAGTGCTTGTACAAGTGTTTTTGGTACACCACCATTGACATTGTACATACTCATATGATCACCATTAAATGTCATCCAACCTAAAGCAATCTCACTTAAATCACCGGTACCTAAGACAAAGCCACCTTCTTTATTGGCTAAATTCATAAGTATCAATGTACGAATGCGTGCTTGTGCATTTTCATACGTAATATCCGCATTTTCTTCATGTTTTAAACTCTTTAAGTGGAGTTTAACTTGTTCTTCAATCGGTATTTCTAATGCTTTGATACCTAATTTTTCCATTAATTTTATAGCATCTACTTTTGATGCACCTGATGTGACATAACTTGGCATGGTTACACCAATAATATCTTTTAAATCTCTGCCAAGACGTTGAATCGCTTGATGCGCCACTAATAAAGCTAATGTGCTATCTAAACCACCCGAAACACCGATAACTATTTTAGCATCTTTTAAATGTTTAAGTTTTTGAATCAGGCCTTGAACTTGAATTTCGTTAGCGATATTTAAGTTTTCTTCAACATTTGATTTTGGTATAAAAGGTGCGGTATTGATATCTGGTTCAAATGTGTATGTATTAGTTTTTAAAAATTTAACTGCTACTTTAGGTATAGATTGTGTTTCTATATTTTGTTCATCCCTAAAGGTTGAGTCAATTCTTCTTTGATAACGAATGGCTTCAACATCAATATCAACATACATAACATCCACTGGGTTTAATATATTGGATTCTTTGAGGAGTGCACCATAAGATGCAGCAATTTTATGTGGACTAAATACCACATCAGTTGTCGATTCTGTGGATGCTGATGCTGTATATAGGTATGCTGATATTTGTCTTCTGGATGCATCGATCACAGTGGTTTTACGAATATTTTGTTTACCGACATTTTCTGGTGAAGCTGATAAATTTAAAATGAGGTGTGCACCAGCTAAACTTAAATAATCTCCTGGTGTTTGAATCGCCCACATATCTTGACAAATTTCGACACCAAAACCAATATCAAGTGCATCATCTTTAAAGACAATATCACCAAATAAAACTTCTTGACCTAAAATTTCAACCGTATCTAATTGATAATGTGCACCTGATTGAAACCATCTTTTTTCCATAAATTCTTTAGAATTCGGTAAGTGATATTTAGGTATCACCCCTAATATCTTTTGTTGTTGAATGACAACTGCTACATTATACAATGTATCCATTACTTTTAAAGGCATACCTAAAACATAAATACCTTCATAGGTGGTCGTCGTCATGATTTTTTCTAAAGCATCTAATGATTTTTGAATATAATCTGCTTGAAAAAATAAATCAGCGGAACTATAACCAGTAATCGAAAGTTCTGGAAATAAGACCAGACCGGCTTTTTGGTTTTCTAATATATCTAAAATTGGTTTTACATTTTGTAGGGGATTACCTACATATACTTTAGGGCTTGCAAGTGCAACCTTTAATATACCGTGTTGTGTCATCATTTCACCTCTTGATATAAGTTATGTTTTAAAATATAATCCTTTACTAATGGATTTAAGAAGTCCAAGTGCTTTTTTAAATCTTCTCGAACTGTTGTACTACTTATTGGACTAGAAAAGTTAAATACTTCATAGCGAACACCTAATTTTTTTAGATAGGGTTCATCTAAAGTATAGTTGTCTCTTGTCATAATAATAAATTGGTAATCTCTAATTAGCTTTTTATAATCTATCCATTGGTCTAATGACTTAATATGATCAGCGCCAACGACAAAATATAAATTATCATAGCTTTGCTTAAGTTGATTTAATGTATGATAAGAACCTAAAAACTCTTTAGTATCCTCTATGTTACTTAAAACAGCGTAATCTAAATCTTTAATCATAAAAGATGCCATATGATAGCGATCTTTATACGATACTAAATTATCTTTCCAACTAAAAAAATCTCCGGTTGGAACAATGATTATTTTTTCAGGTTTATATGTAATATAAAGTTTTTTAATAATTGCCTCATGCGCTAAGGTTGGGGGATTAAAACTTCCACCAAAAACAAGTACCATAATAAAATCCTCGTTTCTACTATGTATTATAACATTAAGACACCTATATAACGATAGATTTGGCTATATTTGCATACCATAATTTATTTAATGTGTGATATTTTGTATAAATAATGGTATAATTTTTATAATTAAGAAAGCTGGGTATTTTATGCCAAATAAGAACCATAAAGTAGAACACGATTATGATGTTGTAAAAAATGTAAAAGAAATCAAATTAAAAAAAGATTATACTTTTTTCAATCAGAATCCTTTTTTTAAGTTAGGATCTTTTTTTGTTGTTTTACTCATTAAAATTTTTGTTTACTTTATTTACGGTAAACTCTTTAGTGGCTTACGTATTCGTGGTAAGAAAAACTTAAAACACTTGAAAAAAGATCGTTTTATCTTAGTTTCTAATCATGTGCATGTCTTAGATGCTATTTGGTTAGGTTCATTAATTTTTCCAAGAAAAATATATGTAACCATGTTACAGTCTAATTTAGGTCTACCTTATGTTGGCAACATCTTAAGAATTGCCGGTGGTATTCCAATTCCTGAAACTAAAGAACATATGGTTCATTTTTTAGATGAACTTAAAACTGAGCTATCTAAGAAAACACCAGTACTTGTTATGCCAGAGGCTTCTATTCGTCCATACCATGTAGGTATACGTAAATTTTTAAGTGGTGCCTTTAGGTTTGCTGCTGACTCAGATGCCAAAATACTACCTTTTGTTTATGTCTATAAAAAACCAAACTTTATCCAAAAAATCTACAGCAAAAAACCAAGACTTCACTTACACATTTTAGAGCCTGTTGAAGTCATCCAAGGTGAAACTAGACAAAAAACTTATGCACTGACTAGAGATAAGGTTCATCAAATTATGAGTGATTATTTTAATGAACATAGTGATTTAAAGGAGGAAAACTATGAAACCAAAAGTAATGATTGAAGGTAATAAACGCTTTACAAGAGCTAGAAAAGCATTACTTGAAGTTTTAAAAGATCGTCATTTAACTTTTAAAGAAATACATGATGAGCTTAGTAAAAAAGGCTTTAAAAACATTTCAACATTATATAATAATCTCCAATTTTTTCTTGACAATAATCTTATTATCGAAATCAATTTAGATGGTGTCAAATATTATGACTTAGGTATAGATAATCCTTACCATCAACATGATTCTCACTTACATATGGTCATTAAGGATGAAGATGATTATAATCCGACAATTAAAGAAATTGATTATCCTGAAATATATGAGGCTATCAAATCACATCCTGTTTTTAGACATTACGATATTGAATATATTCGTATATTAGTTGCGGCAACACCAGCTAAAAAAGATTATAAGAAATAACGATATAAAATAAATGGAAGTTTAATATCCAAAATGTTATCTTGGGATGTTAAACTTCCATTTTTTAATGTTTAAACCATTTTAGGTTATTATCTATTCAGTCAATACTTCTATGTATAAAAAGTGTGTTATTAACTTTGTTTTTCTGCAATTCTTAATTTTGCTGATCGACTTCTTGAATTATTTTTAACTTCATTTTCGCTTGGTAAGATTGGTTTTCTATTCATTATTTTTAATGGTGGTTTCGGTAAGTTTCTAATATCAATATGTTTTGGATGCTTATCTTCACTATGTTGTTTATAAAACTGTTTAACCATACGATCTTCTAATGATTGAAAAGTGATGATGGATAGTCTACCACCAATATTGAGTAGTTCAAGTGCGCTATTTAAGGCTTTTTCTAAAACATCGAGTTCTTTATTGACTTCGATTCTTAATGCTTGAAAAACACGTTTTGCAGAGTGTCCTTTCATACCTTTATTGGCAATGTCTGTAATCTCAACTAATTCATGCGTTGTTTCAATCGGTCTTCTTTCAATAATCATACCAGCAATTTTCCAGGCATTATTTTCTTCACCATACATCCTAAATATATCCGCTAATTTTTGTCTATCATAAGTATTAACAATTTCTTTAGCTGTAAGGGTCGCATCTTTATTCATACGCATATCTAACATATTATTTTGTAGGTAAGAAAAGCCTCTGGACGCATCATCTATTTGAAATGAAGAAAGTCCTAAATCAAATAATATACCATCTACTTTTTCAACACCTATTGCATTTAATTTTTCCTTCATCATTGCAAAATTTGATTTGATCAAAGTTTTTTGGTCAAAATCTATTAAACGTTCTTCTGCTTTTTTAAGCGCAAAATCATCTTGATCAAATGCATAAAGATGTCCAGTTGTTAGTTTTTTTAATATTTCCAGGGAGTGACCACCACCACCTAATGTCGCATCGACATAAATGCCATCAGGTTTTATGTTTAACCCTTCAATCGATTCATTTAGTAAAACACTAATATGTTTCATTTTTTCACCTCAACTATTTATATTATACCAAAGAAAAAAGCACTATTCGTGCTTTTTCTTTAATAAAGGTTTAGTCTTCTTTTTTAACCTTCTTAGCTAAAACTAATTGACCTTTATAATAGCCACTATTTGGTGTGACTCTGTGTGGTAAGGTAAATTCTCCTGTTTGTGGATCTACAACGATTGTCGGAGTCTTTAACTTATAGTGTGAACGACGACGGCGTTTTTTTCCTTTACTGGTTCTTCTAAATGGAACTGCCATGCTTGTCACCTCCTAATCTTTATATTGTTCTTTTAATGCCTTAAAAGCGGGATGGGGTTCTTTTTTGTCTTGGAACATCTCTTTGTTGGCATCTTCATGGTATACATTCGGTTCTTTATGTAATAAAATGTCTGCAAAGATAATTTCATCCAAGTCAATAATATCTGTTGGTACATAATCATAAATTTCTAAATCATTTGAAAAGATAATATCTGATTTAAAAGTTAATGGATATGTTACAGGTTTTAAGCTGATGGTACATTTTTGTACAACTTCACAAGATACATTTAAATCTAATGTGACCTCATCATAGTTGCGGTAAATTGTACCTTGAATGTGTACATGGTTTAAAGCTATCAAATCAACAGCTCTGTCAATAAGATGTTTTAAACTAACTTTTGTATCAATTAAGGTTTTAGATTCTAATAACTTCGTCTCTATTTTCATAGCTATCACCTCAACCTTACTAATTATATTAAATCGACTTAAATAAGTCAATCTATTAAACGTATTTTATCACAATTTATGTAAATATGTTTAAGTATTGTTCATATGAATTGAAGTGAATTACTCTATATCTAAAAATGCATCTTTAAATAACGTCAACATATCCGCTTGACTAGCATTTAAGATAATGTCTTCAATTGGTAAATTGTTAATGATTTTTGTGATGTTTTGATAACTCCAAACTTGGTTTAAAAAGGCATTTTCTAAACTTTTTAAGTCTTCTTTAAGTTCGAAAAAGTCACCGGTAATATCTAATGATTCAATGATACCCTTTACGATATTAAAACGCATTTGAATATGTCCCCAGCCAAAACGTTTACTTAATTTTTGGGTATAGGCAGGTTGCATACGATATAACCATTCATCAGTTGCATAAACTTTAGCATCTTCTAATAGTTTTTCAACTTCTGCTGAGCTTAACTCATAGACTTGATTTGTCAGTGTGGTTTCTAAATAGTTTACTAACGCATCATGACTCATACCATTTAAATAAGGCTTTAAATTATTAACTCTTGATCGTACGCTTGCAATACCTTTTGAAATAAGTTTTTCATCGGGAGGATTCAGTGCACGCACCATCGTTTCTATATCTAAATCATACATCAATGTACCATGCATAAGCATGCCATATTTATTTTGTAAAAAAGCATTACCAGATATTTTTTTGTCCTCTAATAAAATATCATTTCTACCACTAAATTCAAGGTTAACACCTAATTGTTTAAAAGCGTCAATGAGTTTGACTAAATAGTTTTTAAAAGAAAAGTTTTTTTCGCTACGTTTGGTAATAATGGTAAACATTGTATTATTTTCATCTGCATAAACAGAGCCACCACCTGTTGGTCTTCTAAAAAAGTTAATGTTATTTTCTTTTACATATGGAATGTTGATTTCATTTTCAATGACTTGGTTTTTACCTGAAACAATACCTTTAATTCTCCATGTAAAAAAGTATGTTTCATCATCTTTTAATAAATGTTCTAAAACATATTTTTCTAAGGCAAAATAAAAGTATGGTTTTAAATTACCTTCGTTATGATGTCTAACTAAAATCATATGTCCACATCCTTTCTATTTTCAATTATAAAACAAAAAGAGGAAAAATCCTCTTAATTTGTAAAGAATGATTTGAATTTATCCCAACCTGATTTTTTACGTTTACTCTCAAGTTTTGCAAGTTGTTCAAATAGTTTCTTTTCATCAGATGATAAACTCTTCGGTGTTTCGATATTGACAACAACATGTTGATCACCTGTTTTATTAGATCTTGGATCTTTCGTTCCTTTGTTTCTTAATTTTAATTGGGTTCCTGACTGAATACCTGAAGGTATCGTTAATTCGACTTCACCATGAATGGTAGGTATATCTATTTTATCGCCAAGTGCCGCTTGGGTAAATGTGATTGGAATGTCTAAAATAATATCTGCCCCACGGCGTTTAAATACTTTATGTGGGCGTACTCTAAAGGTAATGTATAAATCACCAGCTTCTGCCCCTTTTCTACCACCATGACCATAACCAGGTACACGTAGTGTCATTTCATTATCGACACCTGCTGGTACTTTAACATCAACAGTTTTTTTAGCTTTAACCCGTCCAGCACCTGAACAAACATGACATTTGTTGTCAATAGTTTGACCTTCACCTTGACATTGTGGACACACTTGTTGTGTACGCATCGTACCAAACATCGTGCGTTGATCCACATTGACATAACCTTGTCCATGACATCTAGAACATGTATGAATATCCTTTGAACTTTCAGCACCAGAGCCATGACAATGACCACAATCTTCTGTGATATCTACAGAAACATTTTTGGTAGTACCTAAAACAGCTTCCATGAAGTCTATGGTCATACGCATATTTATGTCTTCACCGACATTCGATGTTTGACGTGCTCTTCTGGAGCCACCACCACCAAAAAACTGATTGATGATATCATCAAATCCGCCAAAACCACCAAAGCCACCAGCACCTCCAAATGGATCAGCACCTGTACCCGCATGACCGAAACGGTCATATTGAGCTTTTTTAGTGGAGTCATTTAAAACATCATATGCTTCTTGAACTTCTTTGAACTTGGCTTCTGCATCCGGTTCTTTTGATACGTCTGGATGATACTTTTTGGCTAATGTTCGGTATGCTTTTTTAATTTCGTCTTGTGATGCATTTTTAGAAATTCCTAATACATCATAATAATCTCTTTTTGCCATAATTATCGCTTCCTTATGTTAGTCAAATAGGAAAGTAGCTAGACTTTCCTATTTAACATTGTGTTTTACTCTTTTTCTGTGAACTCAGCTTCTACAGCATCATCCTTACCATCGTCATTGTTTTCATCAGATGGTTTTGAATTTGCACTTTGTTCTTTATTGGCTTTTTCGTATGCTTTTATAGCAATCGATTGAGAAGCTTTTGCTAAAGCTTCATTTTTAGCTTTAATTGCTTCTAAATCATCTTCTTTTAATACTTCTTCAAGTTCTTTAATTGCAGATTCAACTGCTTCTTTTTCTTCATCTGTAACTTCATCTTTTAAGTCTTCTATTGCTTTTCTAGATTGGAAAATCATTGTATCTGCTTCATTTTTAGCATCTGCTAATTCTTTACGTTTATTATCTGCTTCTGCATTTTCTTCTGCTTGTTTAATCATAGCATCAATTTCTTCTTTTGACAATCCACCATTACCGGTAATTGTAATTTTTTGTTCTTTGTTTGTGCCTAAGTCTTTAGCTTTAACAGAAACAATACCGTTAGCATCAATATCAAATGTCACTTCAATTTGAGGTACACCACGTGGTGCCGGTGGAATATCAGTTAATTGGAAACGTCCTAAAGTTTTGTTGTCTGCCGCCATTGGTCTTTCACCTTGTAAAACGTGAATATCTACCGCTGGTTGGTTATCAGCAGCTGTTGAAAACACTTGAGATTTGGATGTTGGAATTGTTGTGTTTCTTTCGATTAACTTGGTTGCAACACCACCTAATGTTTCAATACCTAATGATAATGGTGTAACGTCAAGTAATAATACGTCTTTGACATCACCTGCTAAGACACCACCTTGAATTGCTGCACCCATTGCAACAACTTCATCTGGGTTGACAGATTTGTTTGGTTCTTTATTAAATTCTTTAGATACAATTTCTTGTACTGCAGGAATTCTTGTTGAACCACCAACTAATAGAATTTGATTAATATCTGAGTTAGTTAGTTTAGCATCTGATAATGCACGACGTACAGATTTCATTGTACGATCAACTAAATCTTTAGTTAATTCATTAAATTTAGCACGTGTTAAGTTATATTCAAAGTGTAATGGACCTGCTGCACCCATTGTAATAAATGGTAGTGAAATAGAGGTTGTTGTTACACCTGATAATTCTTTTTTAGCTTTTTCAGCAGCATCACGTAATCTTTGAAGTGCCATTTTATCCTGTAGTAAGTCAATACCGTGTTCTTTTTTAAATTCTGCTGCTAAAAACTCATAGATTTTGTGGTCAAAGTCATCTCCACCTAATTTATTGTCTCCTGAAGTTGCAACAACTTCAAAAGTTCCATCTGCCAAGTGTAAGATTGATACGTCAAAAGTACCACCACCTAAGTCAAAGACTAAGACTGTTTGTTCTTTATCGGTCTTATCAATACCATAAGCAAGTGCTGATGCAGTTGGCTCGTTAATAATACGACGTACATTTAATCCAGCAATGGTACCAGCATCTTTTGTTGCTTGACGCTGTGCATCATTAAAGTAAGCAGGTACTGTAATTACCGCTTCTGTGACAGTTGCGCCTAAATAATCTTCTGCTGTCTTTTTTAAGTTTTGTAAAATATAAGCTGAAATTTGTTGTGGTGTATATTCTTTACCACCAGCTTTTACCTTATATTTTGGATCACCCATGTGACGTTTAATACTATATACAGTATCTGGGTTTGTAATGAGTTGACGTTTTGCAACTTCACCTACTAAAATTTCATCACCTTTGAAAGCAACAATACTTGGAGTTGTACGTCCACCTTCAGCATTCGGTATAACCTTTGCTTCATTGCCTTCCATTACTGATACAACTGAGTTTGTAGTTCCTAAGTCAATTCCAATGATTTTATTTGTCTTCGCCATTTTCTTCACTCCATTCGTTTATTTTTACCATGGCAGGTCTTAAAATTCTATCTTTAAAATAATATCCATTTTGTAAAACTTCTAATATGATACCATTAGGTTTATCTAAATTACTTTCTTTTTCCACTGCATAGTGTACTTTTGCATCAAACTGCTCACCTAATGCTTTTATTTCTACAACACCTTCATCTTCTAAAACTGTTTTAAATTGATCTTTAATCATTTTAAATCCGATTAAAAAGTTTTTTAATAGTTCATTATCAGTTTCCATTTCAACAACTTTTACAAATTGTTCATAAGGTGTTAATAAATTTGTAGCAAACCCACTTGCAGCATATTTACGATCTTGCAGTTTCTCGGCTTGCATACGTTTTTTGAAGTTCTCGCTTTCAGCTAATGTTCTTAAATATTTATCCTTTAATTCTTTAACTTCTGCCTCAAGCGCTTCTATTTTTAATTGTTGTTTTGTTTTCTTTTCTTTTTTAGATTCTTTTTCAACCGATGCTTCTGCTTGAATATCATCTTTTTTGTTTTCGTTTTCTTTCATATGCTACTCCTTATTATTGTCTTTATATAATTTTTCAAGATTTGCTGCGATATATTCTAATAATGGTATGACCTTTTGATAAGACATACGCGAAGGACCTACTAAGGCTATTGTACCCTTTTGGTCTGCATCAATATCATATGGAATGGAAATCACTGTCATATGATTTAATGCTTGTAGATGTATATCTGTCCCAAAACGTACTGTAATACCGTCTTCTGTACCGATTAATTTAACAATTTCTCTACGCTCCATCATATCGATGAATCGCTTCATATGTGTAACATCGTTAAATTCTGGTTGTTCAAAAGCATTCGTCATACCAGATAAATAAAAGGATTCCGATGCAAATTTTGAAAATGCTTCAATAAATGAATCGACAATTTGTCGTTGATAACTCATGAATTGATTCAGTTCAGAAATTGCATATTCTTCTTTTAATATCGTTAAAGCTTCTTCTAAAGTTCTATTCTTTAATAGATCATCTAGTGTGTGAATAACTTCTTTAATGTCATCCATACGCATATCTTCGGATATGTGTATTTGTTGATGTTGAACATGGCCACGATTGGTTACAATCAGCATGACTGCATCTTGTTGACTTAAAGGTACCATTTCAATACGCTGTATTTTTGAACGTAAGACATCTGGTCCAACGGCAACTGCAGTATAGTTTGTAAGATCTGTTAATAACTTTAAAGCTTCTTTAATTGTATGTTCGCGTCCAAGATTTTTTTGACTAAACACTTCATCAATCAGCGGAAATACTTCTGTAATTTTACTGTCTCTTGTAACGAGATGCTCAATATAATATCGATAACCACGCTCAGATGGCACTCTACCTGATGAAGTATGTGTTTTTTCCAAATAACCTAGTTCTTCAAGTGCTGCCATATCATAGCGTAGTGTTGCTGATGAATAGTTTAGATACGGTAAATCCATCAACGCTTTAGAACCAACCGGTTCTGCAGTTTCAGAATATATATCAATGATTGCTTTTAATATCAGTTTTTGTCTGGAACTCAACATCTTTATCACCCTTTTAGCACTCATTTTAATACAGTGCCAATGTCATTGTATAATAAAAAAATAGCACTGTCAAGATTTATGTGCTAAATTTACATTATTTATAAATGTTATAGACAAAATATATGATTAAAATCACATACTTTATTTACCATATAAAAATAGTTTTATGTTATAATCTTATTCGAGGTAGATAATATGCAAATTTTATGGATTTTAGTGGCTATAATATGTTCATACTTAATTGGTGCAATCCCGTTTGGATATATTATACCCAAAGTATTTAAAGGTATTGATATTCGTGAACACGGTAGTCAAAATGTCGGTTCTACGAATGTATTAAGAGTATTAGGTAAAAAATATGGTATTGCAACCTTTTTACTTGATTGTTTTAAAGGTGCATTACCAATAATTGTCATACGTTATATGCTAGGTGTTCCTGATTTATATTTAATCAATAATACCTATGATATATCAATTATTTATGGTGCTTTTGCAGCAATCGGTCACATAAAGTCAATTTTTATTGGCTTTAAAGGTGGTAAGGCAGTGGCTACTGGTGTTGGTGCAGTCATAGCGATTAATCCAATTATTGGATTTAGCGGTATTGCAATATTTTTCATTGTAGCATTTTCAACGAAGTATGTTTCAATTGGTTCTGTTGTGGCTACATTTTCTGTAGGCGTTATGATGTGGCTTGGCGTATTAGTAGATCAAATATGGATTCCAACTTCTCCTAGCATTGAGATCACTTATCAATCTCAATTAATCAATCTCATTGTCATCTCACTGATTGTGTTACTCATTATTTATATGCACAAAAAGAATTTTATACGTCTCATGCAAGGTACAGAAAACAAAATCGGTCAAAAGAAAAACAAATAATAAACAAGGCGCACTTAAATGTGTGCTTTTTTTTATAATTTAATTGTCTAGTTATCAAAGGCGGATTAAGGTGTCAACATTTGGCTAATTTGTGCTATAATGCTCTTTGTGAGTGTGATTTTATGAAAAAGTTTATGATATTTTATTTAATCGTTTTATTTATACAAGGTATATTTACCAATATGCATCATGCATTAATGCCTTATTATGTTGAAAGCATTAACTTACCAAGTTACATGTTCGGCTTCTTCTTTTCATTTATGAATTTAGGTATGATGATTGGTGGTCCATTTTGGGGTAATCTTGCCGATCATAACAAAAAGAAAATTAGTTTAGTCATCGGTATTGTAATTTATGCTGTCATGCAAGTGTTATTCGGTATGGGTCATGTATTTGATCAATGGTCGCTTTCTGTTTTTAGATTACTCAGTGGATTTGGTATGGCTGCCGCCTTTACAATTCTTACTGGTGAAATGATTGTTTTATCAGATACAAATGATCGAGCTAAAAATATCGCATTTGGTGCTGCATCACTAGCACTTGGAGCTGCTTTAGGTCAATTCTTAGGTGGATTTATTCATACAAATGAGTTTGTTATTAAGTATTTAAGAACAGATATATTCTTTAATGCCTTCGTTTTCCAAGCAGTTGGTGTGTTATTCTTTGCGCTTGTCATACTTATTTGGTTCAAGCCTAAAAAGGTCAAATTAGATCCAAATAAGAAAAGAACTCAATTTTGGGATGGATTTAAGCAAATTAGACATATTAAACCACAGTTTTTATACTTTTTAATTGCATTAACATTTATAACAATTGCAGCAGTTAATGTAGAAAAATATTTGGATGTTTACTTTAATGATATCGGTTTATTAGCAAATCAATTAGGTAACTTTAAAATGGTAGCTGGTATAGCATCATTACTTGCTGGTGTATTGTTGGTACCTTTATTTATGAAGATTAAAGGCCGCACTTTATTAATGGCTATCTTCCAAATAATTAGCGCAGTCATCGTTATAATTTTATTTAGAGTACCGAATACGCAATTTTTAATTTATTTATATACAATGTATTTAGTCTATATTATGATTAAAGCAATCTTTACTCCGATTGAACAAGTCTATGTTTCAGGTTTTTCAAACGAGCATAATGTTGCCACTACATTAGGTATTCGACAATCATTTTATTCAATTGGCACGATTATTGGACCTATATTCGGTGCATTTATTTATGACTACAACCCTAAACTATTATTTGATGTTTCTGCAATATTTTTCTTAGTATCACTCATATTTCTTTATTTAAGTCATCATTTTAGAGATAAGTCATATGTTGAAAATATAACTCAAGAAACACTATAAATCGCATACTACTTATAACCAAAAACACCTCCTTCATGCGAGGTGTTTTTTAATATGTATTTTTTTAATGTTAATTTATTGACAATAGTGTATGTCATACAGTATAATTAAAATCAGAAAGGAGAAAGATATGGATCAAATTGTTAATAACTTAATTACAGAACTTAAAAGAGGCACATTAATTCTATTTGTATTAAATGCCTTAAAAGATAGCCAATACGGTTATTCATTACTCGCACAACTAGAATCACAAAACATTCCGATTGAAGCTGGCACCCTATATCCTTTATTAAGGCGCCTAGAGGAACAAGGCTTATTAGATTCCACTTGGGATACTACTGAATCAAGACCAAGAAAATACTACAAAATAAATGATGTTGGTACAAAGGTTTTAGAAAAATTAAAACAAGAATGGCTTTTCATCAAACAACAAATGAATATACTTTTTGAGGAGGATAAATAATATGGATAAGATGATTGAAAAATATATATATGCGGTAACATTAAGGTGTCCGCAGGATAAAAAAGATGAAATAAAAAAAGAATTAGAATCAAATATTTTAGATATGTTATCTGCATATCCAAACTATACTGAAGACGATGTTGAAGCAGTTTTACATAAAATTGGTCATCCAATTGATGTGGCTTACCAATATCAAAATAAAGATCAACACGTTGTTGACCCTAGATTTTATCAAGACTATAAAATTATTTTAAAACTTGGATTAATTTTTGCAGCAATGATGGCGATTATCGTTGGAGTAATTGTTACATTATCGAATGTAGACTTTACAGATCCAATTCAAATATTTACGATGTTATCAGCCGAAATCATTAGTAATATGTTTATATTTGCATCGAGCGCATTTACAATAATTACCCTTATATTTTGGGCATATAAACTACCTTCATTTAAGACAAAAATCGATGATACCATGAACTCTTGGAAAGCTGATAAACTACCAGAAGTTCCTAAAATAGAACCAACATTAGCTATGAAAACAAGAGTACAATTGCTCATAGAAATGATTATTGTGATTATTTTAATGCTAACTTTCAGTATTTTATTCATTGTATATTATGATACAATCGCTGTAATCTTTGTTAATGGGGATTCTTCTGCTCTTTTAAACACAGCATATAAAGGTATATTCACACTCTTTGTTATCTCAACAAATGTATTGGTCATTTTAAACTATTTATATAAATTTTATGTTGGTAGTGAAACATTATATACACTCATTTTAAGCACTGTTACTGAGTTTTATAGTTCAATATTTATGGTAATCTTACTACTATTACCAGATGTAATCTTACCTAAAAACTATGAATTATTGGCTAACTACTTCGAAACCAGTCTTTCTAATGTTTTAAACATTGCAAATTTTGTAACTTACTTAATGATCTTTATCATCTTATTAACAAGTACTATCACCTACTTCAATAGATGGTTAAAATATTTCAAAAATAGACTTAAAAAAAGTTAATTAACATTTTCTTTATAGATAAATAATAAAAAATCACTCATATTATATGAGTGATTTTTTCATTATATATTTAATTAGAAATTTGATTATTAAGCCATCTTGAGATTTTCTCTACAACCTCTTCAGTGACCGTATCATGATGTAAATTGTGGTAACCACCTTCAACAAGTTCTAACGTTTTATCTATGTTTGGTAGCTTTTGGAAAAACTTTTGAGAGCTTGATGGATCCACTAATTTATCTTCTGTACCATGAACTAAAAGTGTTGGTTTGATATATTTATCAATATTTTTTTGTACATGTTTAGTGCCTTTTTTAAGTGTTTGTAAAGTTAATCTTACCGTAAAGTTTTTTAATGCATACGGATCAACATTATCCGAAGATTGGAAATGCGATAATCTAGGATCGCTAAAATCAGTCTTAACTCGAATACGACCTATTAACCAACCAGGTAAGTAACCAAAGATACCCAAACTGGAGGCATCAAATGGACTCGCTAAAATAATCGTACCTGAAAAATTGTCATAGAGTGTTGCGTATACTTTTGTAATAACACCACCCATTGAATGACCTAATAAATAAATTGGTATATCATTTCTTTTTCTCACATGTTCTACTAACTCATAAAGATCCGATGTGAATTGATAAATACTTTTTATATCGCCACGTTTACCTTGAGATTTACCATGGCCTCTTACATCATACAAAACAACAGAGTAACCTGCTTTATTTAAAAGTTCTGCAAACTTTCTATAATATATTGCATGAAGTGCAATACCATGTGTAATAATGATAATACCTTTTGAATTTTCTACAAAATGATTTTCAGAATAAATTAAAACTTGATTAATTAACATTGATTTCACCTTATTTCAAGTACGGAATAACTTCCTTTTTCATGTACCCAATAAAGTGCAAACTGCCCGTTATTAAAATAACGTCATTTTCTTGTTTATATTTTATTAAATTGGTTAAAGCTTTTTTAGGATTCAATTCAAATTTATATGGAAGAAAATCTAAGTTTTTATAACGAGGATCCGGAAAAGCAGTCAAAGTAATAGATTTTGCACATTTATTTAACTCATCGAGCATCAAATTTGACTCTTTATCAGATAGTGCACTAAAAAGTACATGTATATTATACACTTTATAAAGTGATTTGAGTGAAAAAATGACTTGACGAATTGCATGAATGTTATGTGCACCATCAACAACAACACCAGGTAACACTGTTTCTAATCGTCCTGGATAGTTTGTTTGAGATAATGCCTTATTAATTGTTTTGTAACTAACATTGGGATATAAATAATTAACAATCTCAATAGCAAGCGCTGCATTCAGTCTTTGATAATCACCTAACAATGATAGTTTAAAGTTGTTGTTTTTATAGTTTATGACGTGTGGCTGTTCTGAAATCGTCTGAACATCATAATCGTAAATAATTTTAATTGTTGCATCTTTAGTTTCTACATCATGCATAAATTGTGGGTGTAATTCTTCATTGACAGTTGTAATTAAATGTCCACCTGTCTTTAAAATACCTAATTTATTCGTTGCTATTTGTTCTAAACTATCACCCAATTGTTTCATATGATCTAATCCAATATTGGTAATTACAGATACATCATAATTTAATATATTCGTTGCATCAAGTAATCCACCAATACCAACTTCTATGACCATAACATCGACTTTTACTTCACTAAAGTATGTAAAAGCCATTAACGTCATCAACTCAAAAAAGGATAGTTTAAATCCTGTCTCTAAAAAATATCTTTCATTTAACTCATATATATTGTTAATAGATTTTAAAAGTGATTCATCATCTATATCTTCTGCATTTAATTTAATACGCTCATTAAAGCGTACCAAATAAGGAGATATAAATGTCCCAACCTTATATCCTGCTTCAACTAGTACTTGTGTTGTCATCATACAAACGGAACCTTTACCGTTGGTACCTGTTACATGTATCTTTTTTATATTGTCAAGTTGAAGTTGAAGCATGCTTAAAGCATGCTTCATATGATCTAAACTTGTTTTAGGACGAAATCTCAGTTGTGATTCAATCCAGTCAATGCCATTTTGAACGTTATTAAACATATTTTTTCAACATCTTTATGACATCATCATATTGTTTTTGATAGTCATCAAACTTTCTTTGTTCTACATCAATTTTAGCTTGTGGCGCTTTTTTCATAAAATTATCATTATTTAGTAAACCACGTGATCTTTCAAGTTCTTTTTCTAGTTGTTCCTTTTGTTTTAAAAGTGATGCTTTTTCTTGTTCTAAGTCAATTAAATCTGCTTTTTCAATATAGGTATTAATATGACTTCCTGCAATAAATATCATGTCTTCTGTGTCAACTTTTGATTTAATTTCAAGTGCTCTAGCATGTAAAAACTTTTCTAAATACTCTTTATAAGTCTTTAATACACTTGCTAATTCTTCAGATTTCACTTCTAAGTTAACAGCTATTGGCTTACTTGGAGCCACCTTATATTCATTTTTAAGATTTCTGACCTTTGTAATGACATCTTGGATGTCATTAAAGTTTTCAACACCTTTAAAGTTATAGATAGGCTTTGGCCAATCACTAATCATAATCGATGGTTCATTATAAATATCAATAAATAGTTTTTCTGTAACAAACGGTAAAAACGGGTGTAATAACTTTAATATATCTTTAAGTACATAAAGCAATACTGCTTGGGTATTTTTTTCAAAGGCTTCATTTTGTAAAGAAATTTTAGATATTTCTAAATACCAGTTAGCAAACTCTTCCCAAATAAAGTTGGTTAGCACTCTAGCAGCTTCGTTAAATTCATATTTTTCATAATATGTATCGGCCTGCTCAATTGTTTGACTTAATCTAGTCAGGATCCATCGATCAAATAAATTTAGATTTTTTTCATCAATTTTGAGTGTTGCATCTTTAATATTTAATGTAACAAATCTTGTAATATTCCATAACTTATTAATAAAGTTCCAACTGGATTCAATTTTAGTAATATCATATCTTGTATCTTGGCCTGGAGCCGCATTGGAAACAATGAAGAATCTTAAAGCATCTAAGCCATACTGATCAATAACATCCATTGGATCTACACCATTATTAAGTGATTTAGACATCTTACGACCATGCTCATCACGAATAAGTCCATGTAATAAAACTTGTTTGAATGGGTCTTTACCGGTAAATTCAATACCTTGAAACATCATCCTTGCAACCCAAAAGAAAATAATATCATAACCTGTAACTAAAACATCTGTTGGATAATAACGTTTAAAGTCTGGATCATCTTCGTTTGGCCAACCAAGTGTTGAAAATGGCCATAATGCACTTGAAAACCATGTGTCTAAAACATCTTCATCTTGTTGCCAACCTTCACCAGGGGATTCAACTTGAACTTTAACTTCATCACCTTTAAACCATGCAGGAATACGATGTCCCCACCAAAGTTGACGAGAAATTGTCCAATCTTGAATATTGTGCATCCAATTTTCAAATGTCTTTTTAAAGCGTTCTGGTACAAACTCAACTTGATTTTGTTTTAAGGTTTGTTCAGTTAAACCTTTCATATCAACAAACCATTGTAAAGAAAGTCTTGGTTCTACCATGACACCCGTACGTTCTGAATAACCAACTTGATGCACATAAGGTTCAACTTTTGTACATAAACCTAAAGCCTTCAAATCATTGGTAACATTTTTACGGCATTCAAAACGATCTTGGCCCTGATACTTACCAGCAAGCGCATTCATCGTACCATCTTCTTCCATACATAATGGCATTTCTAAATTATGACGCATACCGACTTCATAGTCATTTGGATCATGTGCAGGTGTAACTTTAACAACGCCTGTACCGAATTCCATATCTACATAATCATCGCTAATAATTGGTATTTTAATATCAGTACCTGGAATAAATACTGTCTTTCCAATATATTTTTGATAACGTTTGTCATCTGGATGCACCATCAGTGCTTGGTCAGCAAACATAGTCTCTGGTCTTGTTGTAGCAATCGTAAGCCCACCATCACCATCTGTAAATGGATAAACAAAATGATATAAATGACCATTGGTTTCTTCATGTTCAACTTCGATATTTGATAGTGCTGTTTTTGCTTGACAGTCCCAATTAATAATGCGGTAACCACGATAAATCCAGCCCTTTTCATAAAGTGATATAAATACTTTATTCACTGCTTCATTAAGCTTGTCATCTAAAGTGAAACGTTCTTTAGAATAATCTAAAGATAAGCCCAATGCTTTCCATTGTTCACGAATATGTGCTGAATATTCTTCTTTCCATTCCCAAGCTTTTTCTAAATACTTTTCTCTGCCAAGGTCATATCTTGAAATACCTTGAGATTTTAAACGCTCATCAATACGTGCTTGTGTAGCAATACCTGCATGATCCATACCAGGTAAATAAAGTGCATCGTAACCTTGCATACGTTTACGACGAATAATAATATCTTGAATCGCTGTATCCCAAGCATGACCTAAGTGTAGTTTTCCAGTAACATTTGGTGATGGAATAACAATTGTAAATGGCTGTTTATTTAAATCTTTACCAGATTTAAAATAACCGTTTTTAAGCCATATATCATAACGACCTTCTTCAACTGTTTTAAAATCATATTTCGGTTGTAGTGTTTTTTTCATGTTCGAAAAACTCCTTTTTTGTAATTTCATAATATAATACATAATTTATATTTGGGTTTTCTATATACTTTTTATGTTTTTTATACATAAACTTAAATCCAGATTTTTGAATGACACGTTTACTTGCTGTATTAAAATCCGCATGCGCTACTCTTAAGTAATCATAAGATAATGTTTTAAATACATATTTCATAACAAGATAAACTGCTTCAGTTACAATACCTTGATTCCAATAGGTATCATCTAAAACAAAACCAATTTCAGCACCCTTACCAAAGAAGCGATCTTTTGTTTGATTGTTTAGACTAATTGTACCAATCATAACATCATCACGCCCGAGCGTAATTGCCCATAAATTGTTTTCTTTAATATGATGGTCTAAAATCATACGCGTTTCATCTAAATTCTTATGAGGAAACCAGCCGGCATTCGGTCCAATGCTTGGCTTAGAGGCAAAGTAAAAAAATGAAACTAAATCTTTTGGATTTGGACTTCTTAAGGTCACTTTTTTACCAAATAATGTCGGTAGCATATGTCCTCCTAAATATAAAAATCCTTAGACTGATAAACAGCCTAAGGACGAAAAATCGCGGTACCACCTTAGTTCACATGTTGCCATGTGCACCTTCATATCTTTTTAACGTAAAGTTTAACGTATTAAGCTACTATAAGTTCACCTAATCCACTCCATGGTGACGTTCGTTTATTTTATTTAAGTGTTTCACCAAATTCACTTAATCTCTTTTAAAATGGTTCAATAAACTACTTTTCCACTTCTTCGTGTTTAACATATTATATACTATTTAGTTTTGATATGCAATTGTAAAACGACTATTTATATATTTAGGGTTTTCACATTCTAAAACAATGGCATGTGCTAAATCCTTTACTGATATTCTAGAACGCTCTAATGCATCATATAGTAGATGATCTTTACCATAACTATAATTTTTAGTACTTGGTCCATCAAATACTTCTGCAGCTGGTGATATAAAGCTTACCTTTAAATCACGATCATCTTTATATTTTTCATAAACTAAATCTGTACCTTCTAATGCTTTAATCCAAGGCTTTGGAAAAACAAGGCTATCTTTAACTAGCTCTCCATCATATTGAATCAGTGTTGTAGAACCTATTACAACTACAACATGCTTATTTAGCTTTTTAGCTACGTTAAATATCACTTCGTAACCATCTAAATATCTTTTAGCTTGTTCAACATGATAGTAACCTGGATTGTATGCAGATACAATGACATCACAATCTTTGATGGCTTTTTCAAATTTATCTTCATCAAAAATTGTTAGTTTTTCTAATGTTAAATTTTTTTGTTTACTAATTGGATTTCTTCTAAAAATACCAACAACTTCATGCCCTTTACTTAAGGCTTCATTAACAACATTTTCCCCGATAAACCCCGATGCGCCGATTACAGCTATCTTCATATGTTTACCTACCTTTTTATATATAATATACCGATGGTGCCTCTACCACAATGACTTGAGATAACGCACCCTGCATGACCTTCTAAAATATGTTTAACGTTTATTTGACTAGATAATTTATTTAATATATATTGATATGAATCCGGTGCTAATGAATGGGTAATAAAGACATAATGATCATCTATATTATCCTTTAAAGCTAAAAGATCATCAATCATAATATCTAATGCTTTAGACATTTTACCCACGGACTTTTTATAAACATCTAACTTACCGTCATTAACTTGAATAATTGGTTTAACACGTAAAACTGAACCTACAAAAGCAGATAGTCCACTTGCTCGTCCACCCTTATGTAGGTAATCTAATGTCCTAATTGCAAACTGACTACTTACCTTAGGTACCAGTTTTGTTACTGCTTCATAAATGGCTTTTGCATCCATACCATCTTTTGCAAAATCACTTGCTTTTAAAACCAGTAAACCAATACCGCTTGAAAGGTTTTGTGAGTCTACAATATAAACATCTTTTGTTTCAAGTAAATCTAAAGACAACATCGCAGACTGATAAGTTGCTGATATTTTAGAACCAATTGAAATATGTACAACTTTATAACCTTGATCTAAGTAGCCTTTAAAAAAAGTTTCAAAATCTCCAGGTGATGCAGCTTGTGTTTTAGGTAAGTAGCCTAACTGGCTTACCTTATCATAAAGTTGTTCAGTTGTTATATCTACACCATCTTTATATATGTCTTCACCAAACCTTACATAAAGTGGTAAAACGCCAATGTTTCTTTCTTCTAATAATGCTGGACTTAAGTCAGCGGTTGAATCAGTGGTAATAATTACTTTACTCATAATTTAATTCCTCTTCAATAAAATTATCAATTCCATATTTAGAGTGACTCGATGTGAAATAAATCTTTTGACCTTTAATGAACTGTTGACGTATCATACGTTCATGTTTTAAGCGATGAGAAGGTTTGACCTTATCATATTTTGTTACAACTACAATAACGTCTATATCAAATACTTGAAGTGATATATACATATTCAAATCATCTTGTGTTGGTCCAACAAAAAAATCAACTAATAAGATAATTTTTTTTAAGTGCCCATTTAAGTTGATATACTCTTCAATCATGCGGATAAAAGATGCAGTTTGGGTCTTTGATCGTTTTGCATAACCATATCCTGGTGCATCGACTAAATAAAACGCCTTATTGAGTAAATACAAATTAAGTGTAATCGTCTTACCAGGTGTTTGGGAAACTCGAGCTAAACTTTTACGGTTTGTAATAGCGTTAATAATCGAAGACTTACCAACATTTGAGCGCCCTAATATTAAGATGTGATCCAATTGATCGTTAGGTAAATCCCTAACGGATACTGCGGATGTTATAAATTCTGCTTGTTTTATCATAAATTCATGCCTCAATTTATTGTATCATAAATGTGTACTTTATGGATAGTTTCTTCGAATTATCTTCTATAAATCTATGAAATAACCCATATATAAATAATATACTTTTTTCTATGTAATACTTATTTTTATTTTAATCATTTAATCATCCCAAAAATCTAAAAATACCCAAACAAAAAGGAGATATATCTACAGTATGCAAGCATGCTGCGTATCTCCTTTTGTCTTAAAAATTGTTTTAAATTAATCAATAATAGCTTTTGTAAAGACATCAGAGACTGTCTCTACTGGAATAATGTTTAACTTTTCTCTAACCTCTTTTGGTATGTCATCGATATCTTTTGTATTTTGTTTTGGTATTAATATGGTGGATAAACCACTTCTTAATGCTGCAATAGCTTTTTCTTTTAAGCCACCAATTGGTAGTACATAACCACGTAAGGTAATTTCACCTGTCATACCAACATCTTTTTTAACGTACTTTTTGCTGGCTGCTGACATAATAGCGGTTGCCATTGTAATACCAGCAGAAGGGCCATCTTTTGGAATTGCACCTTCTGGCACGTGAACGTGGAAGTCATTGTTTTCAAAGATTGCAGGATCAATTTTGAATTCTTCTGCATGTGACTTCACATATGATAGTGCAGTAATTGCAGATTCTTTCATGACATCACCAAGTTTTCCAGTCAAGACTAGTTGTCCTTTACCTTTATAATATGTAACTTCAACTGGTAATGTATCACCGCCAAATGCAGTATAGGCTAAGCCTGTAACAACGCCAATTTGTTGTTTTTCATCCATGACGTTATAGTTAAATTTAGGCTTACCAATATAACTTTCTACATTGCCGTTATGAATATGAACTTTTTTAGTTTTATTCATCAAGATTTCTTTAATTGCTTTTCTAACTAAAGATCCAATATAGCGGTTTAATTCGCGTACACCAGCTTCTCTTGTATAGTGTTTTACAATATAGTAAATCGTTTCTTCTTCTATTGAAAATTGATCTTCTGTAATACCGTGTGCTTTTAATTGCTTTTCAATTAAATGTTTTTGAGCAATTTGAATTTTTTCATATTCGGTATAACTAGATAGTTCAACAATTTCCATTCTATCTCTTAACGGTGCTGGAACATTTTCTAAGTAGTTGGCTGTTGTAATAAACATTACTTGTGATAAATCATAGTTTTCTTCTAAGTAATGATCACTAAATTTAGCATTTTGCTCCGGATCTAATACCTCAAGCATTGCTGATGCAGGATCTCCTCTATAATCTGATGCCATCTTATCGATTTCATCAAGTAAGAATACAGGGTTAATCGTTCCTGCATCTTTCATACCTTTTAAGATACGTCCTGGCATCGCACCAACATATGTTCTTCTATGACCACGAATTTCTGATTCGTCTTTAACACCACCTAAGGATTGTTTAACAAACTTGCGACCTAATGCTTCTGCAATAGAAGTTGCAAGTGATGTTTTACCAACCCCTGGAGGACCCGCTAAACATAAAATAGTTTGTGGGTTTCTACCAGTCATAATCTTTACTGCTAAATATTCAATAATTCTTTCTTTAACATTTTCTAAACCATAATGATTTTTATCTAAGTTTTCTTGAACTTTTGTTAAATCATTTAAATCTTTAGATGTTTGATGCCATGGTAAAGTCACTAAAAAGTCTAAATAAGTTTTAATAATTTGAGATTCTGCCATGGCAGATGGTGTTGATTGATAACGAGATAATTCTTGTAATGCTTTTTCTTCAATATGAATTGGCATTTTGGCTTCTTTAATTTGTTCTCTTAATTTATCAATTTCATCTTCTTTTTTAGCTTTATCGCCCAATTCATTTTGAATTGCACGCATTTTTTCTCTTAAATAATATTCTTTTTGATTTTCATCAATCGCCTTTTTAACATCTTCATTGATGCGTTGTTCTAAATCAGCAATCATCTTTAAGCGATTTAGATCTTCTAAGATTAATTTAAGTCGTGCATTCAAGTTTAATTCTGCCAAATACTTGTATTTTTCTGTATCATTAATTCTTAAATTGTATGCTAAAAGATCAGCAAGTTTGTTGGTTGCCATACCAGATTGCATTTGGTTTAAGATTTGTTGAGCATTATTAAACAACTGATTTGGACTAGATGCAGCTTCTTGTGCAATTAGTTTTAATAAAGTTGCTTCTTCTTCAATCTCACCTGATTTCGTTTCAACTTCTTCATAATCTGCAACAAAATAAGGATCTGTTAAGAAATATTCTTTAACTTTAATTCTATCCATTAAATTAAACTTAATTTTATAATTATTATTTGGCAATTTTATTTTCATTGCAACCTTTGCAAGGACACCATATTCCTCAATATCAGCCGCAGTTGGATTTTCAATTAACGGATTTTTTTGAACTAAAATTAGGACATAAGAAGAAAACCCTTTTTCTGATTCCTCAATCGCTTTAAGGGATACTTTTCGACCTACTTCAATTCTAAAATCATTATTTGGGATTGGTACAATACCACGGACAACTATCGCTGGTAAACTTGTTTGTAATTCCATCTTTTTGATCCCCTTTCTGGGTTATATGTATATTATATATTATAATAAAAAATTGTCAATTAGCAATCATAATGCACGAGTGCCAATTTCATCACATGTTTTATCACAATTTAGTGTATAAGAAAGCCCCTGATGCTTCAGAGGCTTATTCTTGGATTTATTTTTGAACTGCGTTTTCCACTAAGAATGCAACTGCTTTTTCAAATGCAATATCATTGGTGACTAATTCATCTGTAATATATTTTTTAATTTCGCCAACTTCCATTTTATAGTGGTTTGCTAATTCTTCATAACGTGCTGCCAATTCATCATCTGTTGCTGTGAATTTTTCTTTTTTAGCAATCGCTTCAATAACGAGTGATTGCATAACGCGTCTTTCAGCTTGTTGTTTAGCTTGTTCTTCAAAAGTTTCTTTTGTTAAACCAGACAATTGAATAAATGTATCCATATCTAGTTGATATTGTTTAGCTTGTTGCTCTACATTACGTTTGAAGTTTTCAATTTCACTATCAAACATTGCTTGCGGTACATCTACTTTTGCAAGTTTAACAACTTCAGTAATCACACGATCTGTTAATTCACGTTTTGCTTGTTCTGCTTTTGAAGCTTCTAGATCTTGTTTAACAGATGTTTTTAATTCATCGACAGTATTCACGTTTTCTCTATTTAACGATTGAACCCATGCATCATCTAATGTATTTTTCTTCTTTGTTTTAATTTCATGTAGTTTTACTTTAAATACTGCATCTTTACCAGCTAAATTTTCTGCTTGGTATTGTTCTGGGAATGTCACGTTTACATCACGTGATTCACCAACTTTAAGCCCTAACATACCTTCTTCAAAACCTGGAATAAATTGACCACTTCCAATTTCTAAGCTGAAGTTTTCTGCTTTTCCACCTTCAAATGGTACACCATCTTGAAAACCTTCAAAATCAAAAATTGCAGTATCGCCATTTTCTAAAGCACCTTCTTCTTTTGGCTCTAAAACAGCGTTTTGAGCTAATAAAGCATCAATATTTTGTTGAACTTCTTCTTCACTAACTTCAGAATCAACTCTTTCTACTTCAATGCCTTTATAACCTTCAATTTCAACTTCAGGTTTGATTGCTACCTCAAAGCTTACTTCAAAGTCTTTATCTTTTGAAATCTTTTCAAAATCCAAATCTATATTCATTGGATCAGATACAATTGTAAAATCTTTTACCATTAATGCATCGTTATATTTATGACCAATTGCATGATTTAATGCTTCTGGGTATAAAGCAGTCTCACCAAATTTTTGCTCATAAACTTTTCTAGTAACTTTACCTTTTCTAAATCCTTTAACTTCAACATCATCTTTAATATGTGCATAAGCATGATCAAGTGCATGTTCAAATTCTGCAGGTGTCACTGTAAATGTAAATTTCACATGATTCTTTTTTGTATGTACAAATTTCATAACTTCCTCCTAAATTATATCAACTTTTATATTATAACATTATATGTATAAAAGTTAGGAAAATAGATTAAATATTAACTATTTTCTTTTATTTTTGTTAAATCTTCTTTAGATAATGTGAAATCAAAGATATTTATATTATCAAATTGTCTAGTTTTATCATGGCTTTTTGGTATGACAACAACACCACGCATTACTTGATATTTTAATAGGACTTGTGCCCAAGACTTATCATATTTTTTACCAATTGATTCAAAAACTTCTTTTTTTGATACACGCTTTAACGGGCTCCATGCAACGGGGGCAATCTCATGCTTTAAACAAAAATCAATCAAATCATTTTGCCAGTTATCAGGGTTGGATTCAATTTGGTTAAGCATCGGCTTTATGTCACCGTGTTTCATTAAGTAGTTGAGTTGCGCTTCATTAAAATTAGATACACCAATTGCTTTAAAGTGACCTAATTTGTAATGTTTTTCTAACGCTTGCCATACTTTTAAATTAAGTTGGTCATCTAGCGGATGATGTATCAAGTATATATCAACATAACCGCCAAAAATGTCTAATGATGATTGAATATGATTTTCAATTTGTTCATCAACCGGATCCGTTAATTCTTTCAGTGGTATTTTACTTGTGACTAAAACATCACTTCTTTTTAAACCACTATCAACAATCGATTTCATAATGACTTTTTCGTTACGATACGATATCGCTGTATCGATTAGTCGATAACCATTTTCATAAGCGCTTAACAATTCTTTGGTGTCCATGTTAATGTCACCCATGTAATCATGGTTGACTTTACCAAAGGTGTTGGTACCTATACCAACCATTGGTATTTTAAAACCATTTGTTAATACCTTATATTCCATTGAAATCACCTCTTAATTCGTATCGCCTCTTCATAGGCAGCTTTTAGACCGTGACCAATTTTATCAATTGATCTTTCCTCCACGATTTTATAACCATTTTCAATCATTCGGCTTAAATCATTTTCTAAAACTTTGTGAATTAATTGGCTAAACTCAAAATTATTATTACCCTTTAAGACATGTTCTTTATGAAATAGCCAATCATAATAAACAGGAATATCACGTAATACAACTGGTGATTTACTTGCAAGTGCTTCTAATACAACAATCCCTTCTGTTTCTTCATAACTTGGGAAGAATACACAATCAGCACCGCTAAATGCACCCTTAATCACAGCACCATCGACATAACCTGCCATAATCATATTTTTAGGTTTGTTCTTAATACGTTTACGTATAAAATGCGTTGTCATCCATTTTGCAAGGTGTCCAAACCAAATAAATGTGACATTCGGCATACTACGTGCGACTTCAATAAAGTCATGAATACCTTTTCTTTCAAAAAGTAGACCCACACCGATGACTACTTTTTGATCATCTTTTAAGTTAAAATGTTTTCTAAATGCATCAACATTTTCTTGTTTATAAGTGTATGCTTCTAAATCAATACCATTAGATAACGCACGCACTGGTGATTTAACTACATGCATCGATTCAATTAAAAACTTAGAATACCTTGTTGGTGTAATAATTAAATCCGCATTACCATAAATGTTTTGAAGATGTTTATAAAAAAACGGTGCTACAAAACGCCAAAAAGCAAAGCTTCTTCTAAAATCTTGTACGGTAGAATGACCATGCACAATGACTGGATAGTTCTTTCTAAACTTTTTTATTTTTCTAGAGCGTGCAATATTCACATGCACAACATCATATGTGTCTTTTGGATCGGTTGTATATTCAATACCAACCAATTCTAGTGCCCGCTTTTGATGATAAAACGCACGACCGATACCAGATCTTTTTAACATGCTTTGTTTCTGAGAATATAATAATACTTTCATTTTGTAAAAACTCCGTTTTCTTTTTTATTTTATCCTTTATGTTGCTTTGCGAAAATAGCTGCACCCAAAATACCTGAGTTTTGACTACTTTCTGCATAATACACTTTAAAGTTTTCTTTAGTTTTTTTGGCAAAAAGATTTTTTAAAATGAGCGATTCTAAATATTTTTTAGGGAATTGTTCACTCATGATGACACCACCCCCTAAAATGATGGTTGAAATATCTAAAATTGTAATTTGAGTAGCTATATATACAGCTAATAAATTTAAGTAATCTTGTATGGCTTGACTATCAAAATGATCTACGAGCATCGTTTCAAACGGATCGTTTAAAAAGTGTTTTTGGTGAATATTTTTTAAGTTAAAACCAGAAACTTCTGATTCTAAATCTACTTGACGTTCTCCGTGTTTTAGCCCACGTAAATAAACAGGCACATGTCCAATTTCACCTGCTGCACCAAAGTCACCTTGATACATCCATTGTTTGATGCGTATGGCACTACCTAAGCCAGTGCCCAAATAAAAGCCCATCACCGATTTGTTAGGGTCAATACCAAAATGCATGGCATCATATAACATGAGTAAATTCACATCATTACCAATATAAATTGGTATATTGAGTTGTTTTTCTAATGCATTTAAATAACTACCTTCAAATGCCTTTAAGTTGGGTACATGAAGTACTTCTTTTGTATCTAAATTAACAAGGCCTGGAAAGCCAATACCGATGGCTTTAATCGGGTAGCTGTCTTTATATTGTAAAACATATCTTTCAATAAGTCCACTCAGGTTAGAACCTATTTTTTGTGCATTATGTTTTTCTTGATGAAATATCTTGTTTTGTTCATCGACTAATCCGATACGAATATTCGTACCGCCACAATCAATACCTAAATAATAATTTTTCATAATGTCTTCTTCCTTTTGATGATATAAATACCTGGTTTTTTTAATGTGATTTTATTTTTTTGTTTTTTGATAGGTTGTGAATTAAATATCAATTGACCATTGTGCTGAATATCTACTGCGTTAAAATCATTTTTTATAAAATGATCTAATATATAAGTTTGTCCCGTTAATGTATATAATATATAATCTTTATGGATACTAGATGTGATATGTTTTTCATCATAGCGATGGTTTCGATAAACTCGATATCTCTTTCTTAGTTTTAAAAGTTCTTTTAGTTTATCAACGCTCTCATAATCGTGCCACTTTACTTTATTAATTGCATCTGGATGTTGGTATGAGTTTTCTACCCCATCTTTAGTGCGATACATTTCTTGTCCAGCATGATAAAAAGGTACACCTTGACTTATCGCAATCAAATGATTAGCTAAATCTTGATAAACTTGTTTAATCTTTTCATCATCATAGTTCAATGCCAAAGTATCATAAAGCGTTAAATTATCATGACATTCAACGTAGTTAATTGATTTTTCAGGACTGTCAAATATATGTGGAGAACCATGTAATGCTAATTTCACTTGTTTTAAATGTGCCTTAGAACCTGTTGCATAACCTAATTCTTTTGTATGTAATTTACCTTTAAATAAATTTCTATAAAAATCATTGAAGTGACCAATGTTTTTCATAAGATGTTGGTTATTCATATTGCTTCTCATCAATTTAGGTAAGGCATTATCCATATTCCAACCTTCACCATATAATATCACATTTGGATTAATTTTTCTTAAAGTTTTTTCAATGATGTTCATTGTTTCAACATCCATTAAACCCATTAAGTCAAATCTAAATCCATCCACCTTATAATTTTTAACAAAATGAACGAGTGAATCAATGATTAATCTTCTCACCATATAATGGGTTGTTTCAACATCATTTTCTAAAAAAGCAGAGTGTGTTTGTTGATAGTTTTTATCATGTCTAAAAAAGTAGCCTGGAACAAAATGATCATATGAGAATAAAGCACGTTCATAAACATGGTTATAAACAACATCCATATTGATACCTAAGTTGAGACGGTGCGCTTCATCCACGACTTGTCTAAATTCATTGATACGACTATATGGATCATAAGGATCTTTAGATAACCAACCTTCTAAAGCAAAGTATTGCATTGGGTTATATCCCCAGTTGTAGCGTTTATCTTTATCAACATCATCCACACCATAAAAATCATAAACTGGTAACACTTGAAAATGTGTGATACCTAATTGTTTCATGTAATGAAGGACAGATTGACCTAGTTGATTACTATGTTCTGCAACACCTAAAAAAGTACCTTTATGTTCGACATCTAGATCAATGGTTAAATCTCTAATCATACCTTCATAAATAACCGCATCTGTATATTTATTGAGTTTGACAAAGTCATATTTTTGTTGGTATAACTTATTTGGATTAATAATGATTGAATCTGTTAGATTACTTGCAACTGTATATGGGTCTTTAGCATAGGTAAATTGATCGACTAATCTCACTTTATATATATAGCTTTTACCTTCTAGATTACCTAGTACACGCGTATGGTATGCACCACCGTCTAAATAGGTCATTGGGTATTCTATTTCATCTATGACAACATACATTTCTTTAGCCACTGGGCTAAAAACGTAAAAATCTGTATAGTCCTTATGATAAATTGCACCTAAGGGTCCATCATATTGATATGCTTGATTAAATGGCTGTTTGAGTGTCACCAAACCAATTTCAAGCGGATATTTATGATCATTAATATAAATATGATCTACTTCATGTAATATTAGTGGTTTATTTGATTTAAAATATTGGAAACCACCATCATTTTTATACCATTTTATGTCGTATTGATCGATGTGTATATGATAGATATATGCATCTGATTCAACACGTATTAAGTTTAAATCATCGATAAATGCTTTCATCATGTATATTATTGTCCTACACTTTCTTTTATTTTGTTTTATATGATAAAATATATATTAAGAGGTGAGATATGAAACCAACGATTAAAGATGTTGCCAAAAAAGCAAATGTAAGTATTTCTACCGTATCTCGCGTTATTAATAAACGCGGATATGTTCATGAAGATACGCGTAAGTTAATTGAAAAGTCCATTGAAGAATTAGGTTTTGTACCTAATCAATTAGCTCGTAGTTTAACCAACCGTTCTTCTAAGATTATTGCTGTAATTGTACCCCACATTGGTCCATATTTTTATGGTGAACTATTAGAGGCCATTGAATCACAAGCACAATCCAATGGTTATAAGATCATGTTCTTTAACGTTCAAGATGACCCTGAACGTGAATTAGAATATATTCGTTTTTTTGAACAATATAATATTGAAGGTATCATTGTGGCATCCAACTTCCAAAATATGTCGAAGTTAGATGAAATTAAAGTACCTATTATTACCATTGATCATATTTTAGATGAAAATATTCCTTCCATTACAGCCGATTCTGTTAAGGCTGGCGAATTAGCTGCTAAGAAATTAATTGCAGGTGGTTCTAAAAACTTAGCAGTCTTTAGAGGTCCAAGTTTTTTAATGACAACCATAGAGCGCACACTTGGCTTTAATAAAGTATTAGCAAAACACAAATTACATGCCGATGTCTTTGATTTTGATCTCGTACACCCAGATGCTAAACTGATTGAACAGGTCTTGCGTGCAAATCCACACATCGATGGTATCTTTGCTTATTCTGATACGATAGCGCTTGTTATCTCATCTATTTTACAGCGACTTGGTCGTAAAGTACCTGAAGATGTACAAATTATTGGTTATGACAATACGCCATTTGTTGAATGGATTCAGCCATCATTAACCACCATTTCACAACCGATTAGTTTATTAGGTAAACAAGCTTTTATTAACTTAACCAGACTCATTCGCGGTGATGAACTACCAACATTACACGAAGTAATGGAAGTTGAATTAATTGAACGTAAATCCACACGATAAGAATCCTTAAAAGGGTTCTTATTTTTTATATTTTAATATGATACTTGTAAGTCCTGCCAGCTCTACTTGTATAAAGTATGGTTGGCCATTTCTAACTTCATTTTTAGTTGTAAGTGGTAATCCGTTATATAGATCATTACCACCATATATCGCTTTATTAGAATTTAATATTTCTTCATAGGCCCCTTCAAATGGTACACCGATATCATATGTTTTATGATAGTTCGGTGTTAAATTGTGAATAACGATTAATGTTTCGTCATCTGAACTTCTTACATAAGCAAATACGGATGTATCTTTGTGATCTACAATTAACCATTTAAAGCCACTTGGATCATGATCTTTGGCATACATTGCAGGATGGTGGTGATATATACTTGTTAAATCTTTAAAGTACCGATTCAATGCATCATGGATTGGATATTTAAGTAAATGCCAATCGAGTTCTTTTTTAAAATCCCATTCTGCAACTTGGCCAAACTCTTGACCCATAAATAGTAATTTTTTACCTGGATGGGTCATATAAAAGGCTAATAAATTTCTATAATGGGCAAACTTTTGTTCATAACTACCCGGCATTTTAGATAATAACGATCCTTTTAAATGGACAACTTCATCATGACTAAAAGGTAATATAAATTGTTCGTTATAAGCATATACTAAGCCAAAGGTTAATTTATCATGATGATATTTTCGATAAATCGGATCTTGTTTAAAGTAATATAAGACATCATTCATAAAGCCCATATTCCATTTATAGTTAAACCCAACACCACCCATATTGGTAGGTTTGGTGACATTCGGATATGTTGTAGAATCTTCTGCTGACAAAATAAAGCGATCATCTTTACTAAATACATGGTTTGAAATTTCTTTTAAGAAGTCAATAGCTTCATGGTTGATACCATGATTTTGATCACCTAGATAGTAAAATAAGTGTGATACAGCATCTATTCTAAAGCCATCTACATGGAAATAATCCATCCAAAAAGTTAGGGCAGATAACATAAAACTGCGACTAATACCTTTATTAAAGTCTAGGTTTGCAGTACCCCACGTAATGTTTTCTCTTCTTTTTTCATCCTCATATTCATAAAGGTAAGTGCCATCAAACTTAAAAAGACCAAAACTATCTTTATTAATATGGCCTAACACCCAGTCAATAATGACACCAATACCATGTTGATGGCACTGATCGATAAAATACATTAAATCTTTGGGTGTGCCATATCTTGATGTGGCTGCAAAAAATCCAGTTCCTTGATAACCCCAAGAATCATCTAAGGGATGTTCATAGATTGGTAAGAGTTCCACATGTGTAAAACCGTTATATTTTACATGTTGAATAATATCTGCGACCACTTCATTATACTTTCTAAACTCACCAAAATTGCGTTGCCACGAACCTAAATGGAGTTCGTAAATTAGCATTGGTTGATCATAGACTTTTTTCTTTTCATAAAGCCATGTATCATCGTGCCAATGATAACCATCTATATCATAGACCTTGGAACCATTAGATGGTCTAAGTTCTGCAAAAAAAGCAAACGGATCGGCCTTATGTAGTACCTTGCCATCATGAAGATGAAGCTCATACTTATAAGTACTCCATTCTAAGTTTTTAGGTATGGTAATCGACCAAAAACCTTGCGGATGAATTTTACTTAAGACGTGTTTCCAACCTTCATAATTATTAAAATCAGCAATAAGTCGTACTTCTTTAGCATTTGGTGCATAGACATTAAATGTTGTTGCAATGATATTTCCATCTTTATCTTTATTAAGATGTGCACCTAAAAACTGATGTGCTAAATAATTTTTCCCCAATAAATACAAATTAGCATGTTGTTCAGTAAACGCCAACTTAACCCCTCCTTCATTGTCTAATTAATTATATTTTACACTATTTTTCATATAAAAATGGCCTTATTTGAAAAATAAGGCACATTTTATGGATATATTCATTAAAGCTTGATTGGTTTTAACTTCCAAATATCTTTATTATATTGTTCAATGGTTCGATCAGATGTAAAGAATCCAGCGTGTGCAATGTTCATGATAACCATCTTCCACCAAGTATTTTGGTCTTGGTATAGTTTGTTGGCTTTTTCTTGAGCTTCTACATAACTATCAAAATCTTTTAAGACTAAAAAATAATCAGATGTTAATAAGTTTTGTAGAATAAAGTCAAAGTGAGTTGGATTTGTTGTTAGATTTCTAATAAATTCAAAGACTTTTTGTAATCTTTCATCGTTATCATAAATTTCTCTTGGTTTATAACCATTGGTTCGATATATTTCATTGACTTCATCTGCCGATAGACCAAAGATAATATTATTTTCTTTACCTGCTTCTTTAACGATTTCAACATTGGCACCATCCATTGTACCAATTGTTACTGCACCGTTAAGCATAAACTTCATATTACCTGTTCCACTTGCTTCTTTAGAGGCTGTTGAAATTTGTTCGGATAAATCTGCTGCAGGGAATAAATACTCTGCATAAGTTACATTATAGTTTTCAACAAATACAACTTTTAATAATTTATTAGTTTCAGGGTCATTGTTGATGACATGACTTGCTTTATTAATAAGCTCTATAATACCTTTTGCCATCACATAAGATGGCGCTGCTTTTGCACCAAATATAAAGTTTTGTGGGTAGAAGTTCTTTTTAAATTGAGCATCTGATTTTAAGCGTAAATAAGTATGGATAATATTTAGGATGTTTAGTAATTGACGCTTGTATTCATGTAATCTTTTAATTTGAATGTCAAAGATCGCATTTTCATCTAATAATATACCTGTATCTTCTTTAATTTTTTCAATAAGTGCACGCTTTTTAGCCAACTTCATATCTTTGATACGGCCTTGGACTTTTTTATCATCTTTAAATTTAGCAAGCCCTTCAATCTGAGGTAAGTCTCTTTGCCAATCTTTAGAACCTAATACATCATCTAAAATTTCAGTTAACTCTCGGTTAATATGTAATAACCAACGTCTGTGTGTAATACCATTTGTTTTATTGTTGAATTTCTTTGGATAAAGTTTATAAAAATCGTTGAGTTCAATATGCTTTAATATTTCAGTATGTAAAGCTGCAACACCGTTGACTGAAAATGCGCCGTAAATACAAATGTTTGCCATACGAACATTGTTTGTACCAATGAGTTGCATTTGATATCTCTTATCTTGAGGTACACTAGATTCTTCTAAAACAATATTAAATCTGCGATTCATTTCTTGAATAATTTCATAAATTCTAGGTAATAAATTTCTAAAAATCTTTTTATTCCATTTTTCTAAAGCTTCAGATAAAATGGTGTGGTTTGTGTAAGCTACTGTTTTGGTAACGATATCCCATGACTCATCATATCCTAGATGTTCTTCATCCATTAAGATACGCATAAGTTCTGGAATGATTAAGGTTGGATGTGTGTCATTGACTTGGAATACATAATATTTATGTAGATCCCTTAGATCTCTTCCAAGGCGCTTATGTTCTAAAATAGCGGACTTAATACCTGCTGCTGAAAATAAATATTGTTGTTGTAATCTTAATGTTTTACCTGCTTCGGTTGAATCATCTGGATAAAGTGATTCTGTAATTTTATACACCATATTTAAGTATTCGTCATCATGATATTTGTGGCGATCACTTTTTTCAGTTGCCCAAAGACGAAGTGATGTCACTACACCATTGCCATCACCAACAACTTTTACATCATATGGTACTGCCTTAACCCATACTGGATCAATAAGTTTTGTATCTTTTACATAACCAAAATATGGAATGTCAATAGATTCTTCTTCCAAACGTGTTTCCCAGTAAAATGGTTTATCTAACCATGGATCTGGATATTCTTTTTGTTGATCGTTTTCAAATCTTTGTATAAAAAATCCTTTTTTATAGCGTAATGAGTTACCATAAAGCGGTAATGATAATGATGCAGCAGAATCTAAGAAGCAAGCTGCTAAGCGTCCCAGCCCACCATTACCTAAACCTGCGTCAGTTTCAGCAAGTTCAACTTCATTTAAATCAATTCCAAAATCACTAAAAGCAGCCCTTACAACTTCTGTATAACCTGCATTCATGAGGTTTGAAGTTATAAGACGTCCCATTAAAAACTCCATTGAAAAATAAATTGTCTTTTTCAAATTGTTTTTTTCAACATATGCTGTTGTTGCTTCATAATCTGTTTCAAGTTGTTTATCAAGCAATGCAGCAAGCGCAGCATATCTTTCATAGACACTTGCATCCTCTACTTTTTTGTTAAATAGATTTTTAAGCATCAAAATATATGCACCCTTAAAAACATCTTTGTTTAAAAATACGTTTTCCATATCTTATTCCTTTCTAATAAGTCATAATACAAGCATATTCTATCATACTATCTCATAAAAAAAGATGTGCAACCGTTTACATTGTTACTCAGTAAAACAAGTTTCACATCTTCTATAATTATTTATTATAATAATCTTTTTTTAATATTGGGGACGATACGCTCCCCATATAGCTTAATTGATTTCATCGTATCTTCATGTGGCATTAAAGAACCTGGTGTTTGTAGTAAAAATCGATTTGCACCTAAACCAACTAAAAGTTCATAAATACGGTCTTCAATATCATCGACATGCCCAATAAATAACGGTCCATCTTTTACCTTTTGTAAGTATTCCTTTTTATGTCCCATATTCCAACCACGCTCAGAACCAATTTTAGCAAAACTAGCATGATGTGGTGCAAAATATCTTTCAATTAAATCATCTGGGTTCTCATCGGTTACAATACCGTGTATGGCAACACCAATTTCCATATCTTTAGGATCATGACCCGCCTCTAGATAAAAATGCTTATATAAATCGACAAATGGCTTAAATCTTAATGGTGAACCACCTAAAATAGCAAGTACTAAAGGTAGACCTAATTTTGCAGCACGTACCACACTTGATTGTGTGCCACCTACTGCAATACTTACCTTAAGTTGTTTTTGATAACTTCGAGGATAAATACCTACTTGATCAAGTTTTGGTGTATGTTTTCCGCCTGGCCAAGTTAACTTTTCTTGATCTCGAACAGCTAGTAACATATTTAATTTTTCAGTAAATAATGTTTGATAATCGTTTAAATCATAACCAAATAGTGGAAATGATTCAATAAATGAACCACGCCCTGCCATAATTTCAGCACGACCATTACTTAATAAATCGAGTGTGGCAAACTCCTCATATATTCTTACAGGATCTGAACTAGATAAAACGGTCACTGCACTACCCAAATGAATGTGACTGGTTAACTTTGCTGCTGCAGATAAAATCATTTGTGGGCTAGATGCTGCATAATCTGAACGATGGTGTTCACCAATACCATAATAGTCTAAACCCACTCTATCTGCTAAAACAATTTCTTCAATCGCATTATCTAGTCTTTGTTTATAGCTTATTTTACCACTTTGTTCATCGACTCCGCTTTCTAAAAACGTGATGATACCAAATGTATAAGGCTTCATATTATAGTTTATCTCCTTAATAATTTTAATTTAGGATGGCTATCCATTTTGTTAGCCATTGTTTCTGGCAATATTAATTTTAGATCATATTGCCCATTTCTTGCTAAATCAAAGTATTTAAGTTCGTTTTCATTCCAAGATAAAATATCTATTAATCTTAAATTTTTAATATCCAAATCTATGTCATTAAACTGATCACTTATACTTAAATAAAACGCCACCATTTTACGCATAAAAGGATATTGTTGTGGTAATACTTTACGGTGAGCAACCATAAATTCTAGTATCTTATCGTCATAAACACCTTCTAAATACTCAACGATATAACGTGCATAGTTTTCTAATGGTGATAATGCATAAATATGTAGATCAACAAAATGTTTGTCTATACGCGCAAAATACTCTGGTTTTAATATGTGTACACGATTTAAGTAATTAAAATTTAATTGGTAAACTTCTTTAGTGATATTATCGACAATGACATAACTATCAATTTTTCCTGTTAATTTAGATTTTTTAGTGTCTAATGTAAAGTTTTTAGATTGTAATAGTTTTGGTAAGGTTTGGTTCACAAGTTGACGTAATTCATTCACTTTTGAAATATCTAAAGTTGTATCTAAATCAAAGTTTAACGTATTAGTTATAAAGCCTAAATCAAACACGATGTATTGAAGTGCACTAGCACCACTTAATTTATAATACTCAAATACTTCGACTGTATCAAAAGCATAAAGTACTTCACCTAATCTTTTTAATTTATCCATATTTTTCTTCCTTAATTTATTTTTTTAATGAGTGAAATATCATCATTTCTAGGGTTATTCACCAAACTCGATACTTGTTCAAAATGCATTAATTTATCATCATAGGGCTTGATGAGTTTTTTTAGAGTTGGGATATCTTTTATTTTATTATTTAACCATATCTTTTCATCTTCTTTGGTAAGGATAAGTGGCATTCGATGGTGTATTCCCTTTAACGTATCATTGTTATGGGTAGTAATAATCGCAACTGTATGGATTTTTCCACCACTAGGAGTTGCTACTGTTTGCCAAATAGCTGCCATTGGAAAAACTTTTTGATCCGTCATAAATCGGTATGGGTTTTTATCTGATTTATCACTTTTCCATTCATAAAAACTATCTGCTAATATAACACATCGTCTTTGAAGCACACTCGTTTTAAAGATTGCTTTATCAAAAACAGTTTCACCTTTGACATTAATAATTTCTAAAGGTCGATTAGATGTTGTATAAAGTGGTCTAAAGCCCCATTTTAATGTACCTACTCGATGTTTTGAACCATCGTGTAAAACACTAATAACTTCATTCGATGGACTAATATTATATCTAGGCAATTTAAATTGGCTATGATTGTAAATATCATAACGTTCTTTTAAATAATCTTCTAATTGTTCTGTCGTTAAAGTGAGTGTAAAACGTCCACACATCGGTGTCACCTACCTTCAATATATTTTAACACACCAAATAAAAATCCTCTATTAAGAGGACTTTTTAGAATAGTCTTGTTTTCTAATGGTACCATCACGTTTGTGAATAACAATGGATGTGTCATTACTTTCAGCAAGTTCTTCTGCATATTTTATAGCTTCCGCTTGAGTAGAAAAGTATTTAATCGTTTTACTTGAACCTTGTTTACGAACACGCCATTGACCATTAAACTTAGATTTTTTATCTTTGTTTTGTGAGACATGATATGGCACGTTTTTATTCGTAGATCCAGGTTCATCTTTTTCTTCTTCTTTATTCGAAGCTTCTTTAGTCGGTTCTACTTTTTTTGTAGGTGTTTCTTCTTTTTTAGAATCATCACTTTCTGATTGCATATTTGCTGCCGGTTTTGGTGCTGTTTCAGGTGTTTTATCCACTTGAACTTCTTTATAAGTCACTGCTTGTTTTTTCTTAGGTTTTAATAATAAAAACAGCAAGAATAAAACAATTAATGCACCTAATCCAACAATAGCCCATTCAGCCAGGCCCCAAGTATCCTGAAATAAATCATTTAAATTCATACGATTTCCCCCAATTTATTATATTTTCTAATACTATTTTACTACGAAACCGCTCAAATAAAAAATCAAATGATTATGAAGCCAAAAAATATGCCACATATTGCTTAAATATGGCATATTTTAATACATTTGATTGATTTTAAGTGGTAACTTGTTGGTAAATTACATAGAGTAAATAAACATGTAGTGCAAAGGCTAACCAATTAATAACTACAAAATACCAATGTTTTGTTTTATGTCTTACAACATATAACCCCATTATGCCCCCAATTGAACCTAAAAATACACTCAGTAATAACAAATGTTTTTCTTTAATACGCATCCCTTTTTGTTTGGCTCTATTTTTGTCTAGTAAATAAGCACCGTAGGTTATAAGGGATATAAATATCCATGCAACAACATATATGTATATGAATACTGGTCTCAATTTTTTTCTCCTTTTAAGCTTCTTTTAATAATTCACGAATGTTTTTTAATTCTTTATTTGGATCGGTATACCAATTAGATTCAAATAAACGATAAACTTTCCAACCTCTAGATTCTAAATACTTTTCTTGATGTAGTAAATCTCTTCTAGCATTGAGTGATGTATCTTGGAAGGCAGTGAGTATACCTAATTTATAATTCTTTTTATTTGGATCTAATACAGCTAGTTGTATCTTATCTTTTCCAATACCTATGTTGGCATGTGTTAGATAACCGAATCTTTCAAGACGTTTACTTAAATCTGAAACCATAACTTGCATGAGTGCTTCTTGAGTTTCAGTTTCTGTTTTGTAAAGCTGGTTTAATACTTCTTTAGCTAGTTCTGTATTTTTATTAGAAACGTAGTAACAATATCTCATAAAGTCTTTTAATAACTTAGGGCCAGTTGAACTTAAATCTTCAACTTTAAACTCCTCTGGATACAAGCTAGAAACAAAGTAAATCTTTTGTTTAGCACGTGTAATAGCAACATTTAACCTATTTTGTCCACCATCATGGTTTAACCAACCAAAACGACGCATCAGTTGCCCGCTATTGTTTTTAGCATAACCCATAGAAAAGATAATGATATCGCGTTCATCACCTTGAACATTTTCAATGTTTTTAACAAATAATGATTTATCTTCACCATCATCTTTTCTAAACATTTCTTTTTCAAATGCTTTTTGATATGTACCTTTTTTAAACAATTGTTGGTCAATGGCATTTTCTATTTGATCACGTTGGGCACTATTAAAGGTAATGACTCCAATCGATTCATTATTTTTTCTAGTTCTAAATATCTTTTTAATAACATCAACTACTTTTTGTGCCTCTTTTTTATTGCGTCTATTTTCAAACTTACCATCCGCTACATAAATGTATTCTATCGGTGGTGATTTTGTTAATTCATGATTTGGGGAAATCATTAATTTATTATCATAAAATGCATGATTTGAAAAGGCAATGAGTTCTTCATAAGTAGAACGGTAATGATAATTTAATAATGCTTCTTTAAAACGGTATCTTGCTAAATCGAGTAAACTTTTAGCATCAAGTGAGACATTTTTTAAAACAGCATCTTCATAAAATTCATCTAAATCTTCAATACGTCCAGAGCCTAGACTACTTGGTCGAAGTTGTTTAGGATCACCTGCAATAACTACCTTTTTAGCTCGGTAAATCGCTGGTATACCTTTTTCCACATACATTTGACTCGCCTCATCAAAGATGACTAAATCAAACATACCATGTTCTAATGGTAAGATTGCAGAAACAACTTCAGGTGTCATCATCCATAATCTGACATGATTTCTCATTTCTAATTGGAAGTTATCAATAAATGCTTTAATACTTGGTTTTTGAGTTTGTTCAAAAATGCGCTTAATATCCATAATACGTTTTGTATTATTTAAGTTTAACGCATGCTTATAAAGTTCCATTTCAAATGATTCATTGGTGATTTGCATCTTTTGAAGCATGACTTCTTTAAGTTCATTAATTTTTTCTTGATAATTATCAAAAATATATAAATGTTTTTGATGTTCTGATTTAAAGACTTCAATGAATCCTGAATAATAACCGTCAAAAATATAGGATCTTAATTTATGTACATCTTCTATAGATGTTAGTTTTGGATGTATATAGAATAACTTTAAAAATGTTTTTTCAAATGGCTTTAAAGTTTCATAAATGGTTTTATATTTATTTAAACTATTAATGTTGGATTGAATGTATAAATGTAGGCGATCATCTTCAAATAATAGTTTTAAGTATTTTAGACTATATTTTCTTTTATTTGTTAAATAACTTAATTCATCGACATGTTGATGCATAAAGTCTTTTCTTAATTTACGCTTTTTAAAATAGCCAGCACTTTGGTACTTTGGTTTTAATGAAGCATATGCTTCATGCATTTGTTGAAACATGAGACGTTGACTTCTTGGTATTTTGGTTTCTAATCTTTTAAAGATTGGATATTTTGACATGTAGTAATCAAAATCAATCATACGCTTTAAATGCGTATCAGTATCAAAAGTTTTTTCTAGTTGTTCAACCATGTCAAAAGTAACCTTTTTAAAGGTTTCTTTAAATATCTTATGGATATCAAATGGTGTTAAATATAATAATATACTTTTATCTTTAATATAACGTTCAAATAACTCATAGATTGGTTTATTTTCTAAACTATGTCCATAGAGTAATTGAAGTGACTTTTCCATGTCATGAAGTTGTTTTTTAATTTCAACTTCTAACGCATAAATATCATTATTTAGTGTTCTTGTAGGTGGTTCTGGAACTAAAAACTTATTTAATTTATCATAAAAGTCTTGTTTGTTTTCAGCATCATCAATAAACATAGCATACTTGGATGCTCGCTTTAATCTGGAATATATAACATCTAAAGCAACCTTTTTTTCCGATACCACTAAAACATTTTCACCCTTTAAAATTGCAGAAGCTATTAAAGATGTAATGGTTTGACTTTTACCAGTTCCTGGTGGTCCCCAAACAACAATCTTTTTTTCATCATTAAGTAGTTCTATGACACGTTCTTGACTAAAGTTTAGATCATTAATATAATTAATTTTTTGTTCATCAACCGGCGTATTTGAAACAATTAATGGACGATTGACTTCTTCTTTAAAAAGATTACTTTCATCAATCAAACCTTCTAGTAGATCATTGTAGCGCTTGGATGATAATATATCTTCCATATCTTTTTGAATACTTGATGAGTAAATTGAAAAACGAGATAATGTGATATAGTTTTTGATCTCAAATTGTGATTTATTAAGTTTGACAAAATCTTCTTTTAATTCATTTTTAAATGGTTCAAAGTTAAATGATATGTCCTTAGATTTGATAGTGATACCATGCTTTTCATAAAAAGGTATAACAACTTCTTTGAGCGTTTTTAAATCAAAATCACTTAAAGAAGGCATTGTTGCATCAATGCTTGCTTTTTCGATTTTTGATGTAACTAATAAAAGATCACGGTTTAAGATAATGTCTCTTTGGCTATCTTTTTTGACTGTAAATGTTCTTAAAGTACGCTCAATTGTGACTGGAAAGTAAAGCAGTGGTGCCTTAATTGGAAATTTTTCTTTAGTAAATATACCTTCTACAAAAGGAAAGGCAATGTATAAATTATAAGATCCAGTTTCTACAAAACTTTTATTTACTTGACGATATAGTTGCGTAATATGACGTTCTTGACTATCAGTTGTATAGGTAAGTTTTAAATTTTTAACACGGTTATTCACTAAGTAGGTTTCAAGAGTTTCTTGATCAATGATGGTCATTAAATCAAAACTATGGTTTTGATAAATTTGTCCCATATATAGATTGGTGTTACGTTTGGACATATTCGTTAGACGATCTTTGTAGTGGTGGAGTACTTTGCTTGCTTGTTTAGATACTTTCACAGCTTTAAGTTCTTTACTTTGATAACTTTTTAGTATAGTTAAAAATTTGCGTGCATAAAGCTGATTAAAATTAGTATCTAGGCCAGATATTGCATTAAAATCACCTACTTTTGTAGGCTTTTTATCAACAATTTCATACAGTGCTTGGTCGCTACATATTGTAACGGATTCACCAGTACTTTCAAGTGTTGCTTGTCTAAGTTCAGTTCTTAATTGATATAGTTGTTCTAAGAGTTCATTTGTTTGTATCATGCTTTACACCTACCTACTGTCATTTTATCATGTTAAGCATTTTATTAAAACTAATTTCGTTGTATGTTATATTTTTTTGTTATAATAATTTTATAAGGAGGTCTACATATGACAAAAAAATTACAAAATTATTTACCAGTTTTAATTTTTTCATTTGGACTCTTAGTCCTTGCAACAATCTTCTTTGATGTTTTAAAAACATCTAATGGTGATGCTGTATTAACCGGTGTAACAGCAACATTTGGTGGCACACCATATCAAGCAAGCGGTTTTTTCGACCATACAATTCAATTTAGTCTCTTAAACTTATTTGCTTTTGGTTTACCTGCTTTAATTGGTCTAGTTGCAGTCATTGCTGTGATTAACGACAAAAAAACTTCAATGAAGAAGTTATTGTTTGGTGTTTTATTAACATTTGCATTTGTAATCTCAACAGTACTTATTTTCCAAATACCAAGCAATACAACCCACATTACAACCATATTGGGTGCAGAAATCTCAGGTAACTTTGGTAATCTTGATTTAGCTATCGGTGGTATATTGGCTTATGTATTTTCTATCATCGGCGCAGTCTTATCACTCGTTTATAGTGTTTTACAATTTGAAAAATAATATTTAAAGTAAAAGTGGTGCGTGAGTTCAATGAACTTATGCACCACTTTTATTATGTTTTTATCGAACTGTTTCACCAGATAAAATAGTATGTTTTTCAAATTTAGCTGTTTTAAAGATTCGTACATTTTTACCGATTTTTACATTTCTTGGAATATCCGTTTCTTTTTCTATGACCGTGATACCATTATGAAGGACATCCGGTTTTTCTTTATTTGGTGTCATATCATCGACAAAGCCAATTTCAGTTTCACCACCAACAATAACTTTTTTATCAATAATTGCTTGTGTAATTTTTACATCCTCACCAATAATTGTGTCATTTAAGATAACACTATCTTTGACAATACTACCTTTACCCACGCGAACACCAGGGCTTAATACTGAGTTAATGACTGTACCTTCAATCACACACCCATTAGAGACTAAACTATCTTGTATCACAGCGTTTGTACCTGCTTTAACAGGTGGTAGATCTTCACTACGGGTAAAGACTTTCCAAGTAGGGTCGTGTAAATCTAGTTCAGAAAAGGTTTTTGCCATTGCTAGATTCGCATCTAGATAAGCATCTAATGTACCTCCATCCATCCAATAGTTTTTTAACTCATAGGCATATACTTTAGAATCTGTTTGATCAATTAAATGTGGTATGACATGCTTTCCAAAATCTAAGTTTTCAGAAATCATTTCATTTAAGACCTGTTTTAATAGTTCAAAGTCGAATAGATAAATACCCATAGATGCAAGATTTGATTGGCTTTGTTTTGGTTTTTCTTCAAATTCTATAATGCGTTGGTCATCGTTAATAGACATGATACCAAATCTAGAGACTTCTGCTTGTGGTACACGTTGGGTTGCTATAGTCAGATTAGCGCCCTTTTGTTTATGTAAAGTAATCATTTTGCGGTAATCCATTTTATAAATATGATCCCCCGATAATATCAGTACATATTTTGGATTTTTATTGGATAAGTATTCTAGGTTTTTTAACACTGCATCCGCTGTACCTAAATACCAATTGGTGTGGGGTTGTAATAACGTTACGGATGAATCTCTTCTATCTAAATCCCAAGGTTTACCACTACCAATATGTTTGTTTAAAGAAAGTGGTAAATATTGCGTTAAAATAGCAATATCATAAATACCTGATTGAACACAATTAGATAATGTAAAATCTATAATTCTAAATTTACCAGCAAACGGCACCGCTGGTTTACTTCTTTTTTCAGATAAAATGTCTAATCTTGTGCCTTTACCACCTGCAAGAATGATCGCTAAAGTCTCCATATTATTTCTCCCCTAATATTTCTTTATATAAACTTTCATAGGATTTGGCCATTTTGGTAAGTCCGAAATCACTTTTCATTGCTTGTCTTACGAGTTTTTGCCATGTCTTTTGATCTTCGTTATAAAGGTTTACGGCTTCAAACAACTTTTCTTTTAATTCATACCCATCATAATTTGCAAAGCTAAATCCGGTACCTTCACCAGTAAACTTATTATATGGTATCACACTATCTTTTAAGCCCCCTGTTTCTCTAACCACTGGTAATGCACCATACTTCATAGCAATCATTTGACCTAAACCACACGGTTCAAATTTAGAAGGCATCATAAATATATCACTCGCAGCATATAAATTATGAGCTGTCTTTTCATTAAAGCCAATATAGTTGGCAACTCTGTTTGGATATTTATTTGTTAGATATCTAAAAAATTCTTCATAATGTTTTTCTCCTGACCCTAATAAAATCAGTAAGGCATTACTATATTCAATGACTTCTTCTAATGCTTGTTCCATCAGTTCAATACCTTTTTGATCTGCTAAGCGCCCCACATAAGTTATCAGTGGGCTGTCGGTATTTGTATCTAAACCAAAGTGTTCTAAAATATGTGCCTTGTTTGCACGCTTACCAGTTATGAAGTTTGTTTTACCATATGTTTTAGATAGTAATTTATCCCTTTCAGGGGTAAATGTCTGTTCATCATCAATACCATTTATAATGCCGATAAAATCTTCTTTACGGTTATATAATGCACCATCTAATGTAAATCCATACGGTTGTGTCATCACTTCCTTACTATACGTTGGTGATACGGTATTAATGCGTGTTGCACGTTCAATACCTGCCTTTAAAAAATTTATGCGGTCAAAATGTATATAGGTGTAATCAAAATCTGTATTAAAATATTTTGCTACATCTTTATCAAAATTACCTTGGTATTGTAAATTGTGAATTGTAAGTAATGTATGTATTTTAAAATAATCATAACTTTGATGACGATAATGCTTATCCAATAAATAAGGTATCATCCCTGTTTGCCAATCATTTAAGTGTAATATATCTGGATAAAATTTCGTGATATCCAAACTCTCTAAAATGGCATAATCAAAAGCTGTAAAGCGTTCTGCATCATCATGATAACCATAAAGAGCATCTCTTTCAAAGTAATGCATATTTTGTACAAATATATAGGTTAATTCTTGATGCGTCATCTCATAATAATTAACAATTGCTTCACCATCACCCATATAAATCTTTTTTGTACCTAAAAACTTCATATCATCGTGATATGTTTTGATGGACTCATAATATGGTGTAATGATTCTAATATCATGTCCTAAACGCTTTAATGATTTTGGTAGAAAATAAGCCATATCAGCTAAACCACCGGTTTTACTAAAAGGGAATGCTTCTGAGCTACAAAATAATATTTTCATAACTTTGTTACCTTTCATTGATATCGCACATCTTTAATTAGATTATACATGATATAACAAGCTTTATCAATGAAAGTTAATAGTTGATTATGTCAAATATATTGTATACACATTGCCGTGTTAAAATCATATATGTTGATTTTTTATCATAGATTTTGTTATCCTAACCATATCGCAATTTTATAAAGCGAAATCTATCATGATGAAAAGTAGACATATATTATGCAAAGTTTAAATCAAAAACAAAAAATAACCGTCTTAATAAGCGGTATATTTATTGAATTAATTATTGGTGCAGTTTATGCTTACAGTGTCATAAGATTACAATTAGAAAATGAACTTAATTTAAATCATACACAAAGCTCAATACCATATTTAACTTCTCTAGCAGTCTTTGCCTTCATGGTGATGTTAAGTGGTCGATTGATGCAAAAAACAAATTTTTATATCTTTTCAATTATTGGTATATTAGCCATTGGTTTAGGTTATATAACTGCTGCATATGCAAATCATTATCTTATATTTACACTAGGTCATGGTGTGCTTATTGGTAGTGGTGTTGGTATTTTATATGGTATTCCTGTCCAAATTATACAGACTGTATACAAAAAAAATCAAGGATTTGTGGTAGGCTTAACGATTGCTGGCTTTGGTTTATCCACTGTCTTAGTGGCACCACTGTTAAATATGAGTTTTCAAACTCTAGGCTTTCAACATACGTTAGTAACTTTCGGCATTGGTTCCACTATATTTTTATTTATACTATTTTGGTTATTAACAAGAAAACTAGACATTTCTAAATTATATTTAAAACATCATAAAGAAAAAGTAAATCACTCAAAATTTTTATTTACGATGTTCTTTATAATATTTACGCTCGGTATTATGTTTGGTTTATCCATGATTGGTTTAACACTTTATATTGGAATTGACTACTATCAAATGCCTGCAGATACGATTACTATATATATGAGTTTATTTGCTTTAGCAAACGGACTTTTTAGACCACTTTTTGGTTATATTTATGACCGTATGCATTTAAAATTTTCAGTGATCCTCTTAAGTTTTTTGACTTTAGTTGTAGCATCCATTTATGTATTTTTTAACCCAAATCAATCTTGGTTATTTATACTCACTATGATTTTAAGTTGGGGTAGCGTTGGTGGGTGGTTATCCCTAATGCCAACCATTACTAAAGATATTTTTGGTAAAAATAATTTTAATCGTACATATGGTCATATGTATTTAAGCTATGGTGTTGCTGCTGTCATCGGTAATTTATATACAAGTATTTTAATCGATAGTTCCATCAATTTAAGCGTCATATTCGTTCCTATATTGTGTATCTCACTTTTAACGATGATAACAGTTTCGATAATGAAAATTGAGCCCCATCATAAATTAACTCAAAGTTCAAATTGATTAAAACTAATTATATTTGATTTAAATCATAATAATCTCATTAATTTTTATAAATAAAAAGGACTGATTTTTAACTGATAGAGAAACCAATCCTTAATGATTATGCTGTCATTGTACTAAGTATTTTTTAATTTAAGTAAAGAAACACTTTCCACTAACGGTGTATATGGGAACATATCCATCGGTATAACTTCTACTAAGTCATATGTTTTTAATAAATCATTTAAATCTTTTGCTAGACTTGATGGGTTACATGAACCATATATAATCTGCTTAGGTTGATACTTTAAAATTTGTTTTATAGTTTCATAACCTAAACCAGTTCTTGGTGGATCAAAAAACATTGCATCAATTGTGCCAACTTCTAATTGTTTTAATGCTTTTTTAAAATCAGATTGGATGACAGTTACATTTTTTATATTGTTACGTTTTAAAGATAATATAGCACTTTGAACGCTTCTTTGGTCAATTTCAATAGCATAAACCTTTTTAACATCTTTTGCAATATAATGGCTAATTGGTGCTGAACCAGCATAAGCATCAATTACTATATCATTTGGGCTTAGATTTGCTAGTTCATTCATCTGCTTATAAAATTTATCTGCCATTACCGTATTTAACTGAAAGAAAGCTTCAGGATAAAGTGAAAAAGTTTGATCATTGATTTTTTCATTAATGGTTGCTTTGCCATATAATTTTTCATAGTTTGTTGTAAAAAATATTTGCTCTTTATAGTTGTTAGTATAAAAGGCAAAGACAGATACAATATCCGGATTGTTACTTATAAGTGTTTCTACAAAGTCATTGATATTCGGATATTTTTTCATCAGTAAAAACGAAACTTGAGTTTCGCCCGTTGTAAAAGATCTTCTAATAACCATAGATTTCATATAACCTGACTTATCTTTTTGAATATAGGCATGAAACCCATATAAATCCATTAACTTTTCAATTGTTTGAATTAGTTCATTGATTCGTGGATGGTGGACTGGTGTATCATTGACTGCAATAAATTCATTACCACCTTTTGCATAAAGGCCAAAACGATTTTTACCATCAAGTTTTCTCACGGGTAAAGACACTTTGTTTCGATAGCCTAGTGGTTCATCCATACCAATCATTGGTTTGATTTTAGCATAGACAATTTTTTTATCAATATAGCGGTTAAAAGCGTTGACTAAAATATCTCTTTTGAGTTCTAGTGCTTTTTGGTATGTAACATGTTGCATGCTATAGGCACCACATAAATCGTAGTCAGGATATAAAACAGGTAACCTGTCTGGACTACTTACCTTTATGGAATCTATCACTGCTAATACACGGTTTTCAAAAATTTCTGTAATTTTAGCATATATTACTTCGCCTGGTAGGGCATTATCAATAAAAACAGCAAGTTTATGATAGTAACCTATCCCTTCACCGTTAATACCTAATTTTTTAATTTCCACTTCAATTAGATCAAGGATCTTTAATTGTTGATTTATCATATTTACCTCTTAAATCTTTAACATCTATATTTTAACATTTTAATTATCTTGTGATGTATGTTAAATGCATTATTTTTTCTTTTTATTGTTTGGTTTATGAGACTTTTTTGTTTGAAAATATGGGTTTGATTTCTTTTGATATGCTACATAATTTGGATCATCTGTTTTCTTTTGTTTACGTTTTACTCGATGACCTTTAAATCTTAAGTAATCCGGTATCTCATTTTTTTGTTGTTTGGATTTATTTTTTGAGCTTTGCTTTGGTTGCATCGTTTTTGAAACGATGCGTTCATTTTGTTTTTGGATCATATATGCATGGTCTATTTGTTCAATTTTAGTATCAATATGTCGTTCAATTTGATGAAGTAACTTAGATTCTGCTATATCTACAAGTGATATTGCACATCCTTTTAAACCAGCACGACCAGTTCTTCCAATTCTATGTATATATGTTTCAGGTACCTCTGGTAATTCAAAATTTATAACATAACCGAGTGCCTCGATATCAATACCACGAGCAGCCACATCTGTTGCTACTAATACTTTTGTGTGACCTATTTTAAAGTTTGTAAGTGCTCGTTGTCTAGCACTTTGAGATTTACTACCATGAATTGGTTCTGCTTGAATATTGTAATTGAGTAAGTTTTTAACAAGTTTATTAGCGCCATGTTTAGTTCTAGTAAAGACTAATACTGACTGCATATTTAAAGATTTCATTAAATCCATAAGCAGCTTTGTCTTATTGGATTTATCTATTATATAAACACTTTGTGTAATAGTATCTAGCGTTTTAGTTACTGGTGTAACAGCAATTCTTACCGGATCTTTTAAAATCTGTTTTGAAAGTGCCTCAATTTGTTTGGGCATGGTTGCTGAAAACAGCATCGTTTGCCTATTTTTAGGTGTTTTCTCAACAATTTTTAATACGTCTTTAATAAAACCCATATCTAACATTTGATCAGCTTCATCTAATACTAAATATTTTATGTCTTTAAGGTGTATGATACCTTGTTCAATCAAATCTAATAATCTACCAGGGGTGGCAATGACAACATCTACACCACGTTTTAAGGCCTCTTCTTGTCTTTTTTGAGATACACCACCATAGATGGTTGTACTTATGATGTTTAAGTATCTTGCATATGTTTTAAAGTTATCAAATATTTGTAAGGCAAGTTCTCTAGTAGGTGTTAACACTAACGCTTCAACCTTTCTAGGTTTTTTATGCTCTTTTGTTGCATTCATATGCTGTAGTATAGGTATTGCAAAAGCAGCTGTTTTACCAGTTCCTGTTTGTGCACTACCTAATAAATCTCTACCTTCTAGTAATACAGGTATCGCTTTTTTTTGAATTTCAGTTGGCTCAGTGTATCCTGATAAAGTAAGCGCCTTTTGTATACGGTCTATAATATTTAATGTGTCAAATTTCATTTGTTTTCCTTATTTTCTTTAATATAAAAGGTGTTTGATATACAAACACCTCTCATGTAAAAAATGTTAAAATCAACTACCTATTAAAGTATACACTATTTTTAATAAATATAATTAAATTACATAATTAATGTTAAAAAATAGTTATAGGATTATTATTTGTTGTAATACATTGTCTTACGTTTATTTAATTTTATGTAAATAATCAAACATTCTTGAACTTGGCTCATATAACAACAATATCGTTATAAAACTACTAGAAGCTAGTAATAACTGAAATGGGATATCTGTTATGATATATGCCATAAAATCAACTTTTAGCATATAGACAAAAGGTATAACAAATAACCAGCTATATATGATGGCGTATAATCCCCCTAAAAAAGCTAGTGTGATATTTGAATTTACAGATTTAAAAATCGTGTTTAATGTCACAGGTATAAGTATCCATCCTACAAGTATAAAAGGTGTATAAATTATACCTAAACTTGAAGTAAATAAACTATCTAATATAACATGGACTATAATCATGCATATGGTTTTAACAGTGCCTAATTTTTTTGAATAGAGTACCAATAAAAATATTGTTAATTGTATGTTCGGTAAAAAATACAATAGTTGTTCTTGAATAAAGAGTATCGATGTTAATACAGCCATTAAAACCAAGTCATAAACAGTTAATCTTTTCATTGGCTGGCCTCAACTTTAATTGTTATTGTCATACCATCTTCTAACTTGATATCGCCAATACCTACTAGACTATAGGCACCATCGACATAAATTGTTAAATAAGTTTCATAATTAGATGGTGTTTCATAATTTTCAATCGCTGTTAAATACGGACCATATGCACTTTGTTCAAAAACAACATGATCAAAATTATCTTCTATAATCTTTTGTAAGGTGGCACCTTTATAAAAATTAATAGTTTTTGAAGTAATTACTGTTTCATCTAGTTCAATCACTTCAATTGTAACAACACCATCTGATGTTGCTGCTTTATTTTTACCGATAGCATCTATGGCCCAAAACATAACAATAAATGCCAAAGATGCGAGTATAATTGTAAGTATATGTTTTTTCATTTATAAGTAAAATGCTCCTTAATAAGATGTGGCTACATATCAAGTTCTAGTAAGGTAATACTTTCTACTAAACTCGTGTATGGAAACATATCAATTGGAACAATCTTTTTAAGTGTATATTTTTCCAATAATAAGTTAAGGTCTTTTGCTAGAGTTGATGGATTACATGACCCATATACGATACGTTGTGGTTCATATTTTAAAATCGTTTCTATGGTAGATGGTGTTAAACCACTTCTGGGTGCATCAAATAACATGACATCAACTGTTTCAATTTGAAACTTATTCATTGCACTTTCAAAATGATCTTCAATTACTGTAACATTATCTATGTTGTTTTCTTTTAATGATCTAATAGCAGATTGTGCTTTAGATGATTGATATTCTATTGCATAGATATGTTTTGCATCATTACCAATAAAATGTGATATTGGTGCAATACCTGCATAGGCTTCTACGACGATATCTGATGCTTGAATATTTGATAACTTCTTCATTTGTTGATAAAACTTATGTGCTTGTGTTGTATTAAGTTGAAAAAATGTATCTGGTGTTAAATGAAATGAGTGACCACCTAGTGATAATTCAATTTCTTCTTTCCCATAGATTAGTTCCATTTGTTCATTAAAAAAACTATGTCTAATATCTGGCTGAACCACTTGATATACCGAAACAACTTCAGGATGAAATTTAGTAAGTTCATCCACAATCAGATGAATTTTATCGTATGATCTTGGCAAGATAAAAGATACCTGAATCTCATCGATATTTTCAGCAATACGTACAACCAAATGCGAAATAACACCGGATTTAGTGTCAGGATCATAGGCATCTATTTGTAAAGTATCCATCAGTCTAGTGACTGTCGAAAATACATCATTAATTTTTGTATGTTGGACGCCGCATGTCTTAATTGGAACAAACTCATGCGAGTTTCTACCATACATACCAAATCTATTTTTGCCATTGATTTTTCTTAAAGGTAGTGAAGCTTTATTTCTATAATTATTGGGATTATCCATGCCAATTGTTTTTTCAATGACTGTTCGATCATATCTTTTCACATAACGATCTAAAGCCTTTAAAATAATATCTTGTTTTTGATCAAGCATGGCATCATATTCAACATGTTGAACTTGACACCCACCACAAGCATCATAAACCGGACAATTCGGTTGAGTACGTAACGGGCTATCACTTAATCTTTTTAATACTTTAGCATGTGCTCTATTTGTATAAACTTCACTAATTTGGGCGAGCACTTTTTCACCTGGAAGTGCATCATCAATAAAAATAGCAAGCCTTTGGTAGTAACCAATACCTTCGCCGTTGATACCCATGCGTTTAATTTCAATTTCTATAATATCATGTAAATTTATATGTTCTTGCATTACATTCACCTATTTATATTATAACATGCTTAACTCAAATGATTTTGAATATTATATAATTAAAACCATATCAAAGTTTAGATATGGTTTTGTTTGTTTAAACGATTTAAATTAAGAAATAAAATGGATAATATCAATCGCTAATTTTTCAGTTTCATCCACAATAATTGAATGACCTGCATCTTTATAAATAATGACTTCAGCATTTGGTAATAAGCGGACAGTTTCATCAAACATCATTTTAGGTACTGTGATATCTTTGTCTCCCCAAATGATCAGTGTTTTAGCTTTTATATTTTTTAACTTATCATTACCAGTACTGTATAAACTTGGTTCATTTGAGATATTAAAGTTAGCAAGTGCCCAATCTACATCTACTAAATTTCTTTGTAAAACTGCTTTTTCCATCCATTTTAAGTTGTCATCTTTATTTGGCTTTTTACTACCGGTATAAATTGCCATATCATAGATAGTAGCAAGCATATCAATATTTTTAGTTTCATATATATTTAACAGAGGTAATACTTGAACTGGATCAAGTGCCATATCTTTTTTAGAAGTATAAACTTCAGGTATGATTGGTTGTCCTTTATCATCTTTTTTAAAAACCGGATAACCTTTTGGTGAACCAGATGATAATAACATGAGGTTACTAACCATATTTGGGTAGTTGGCAGCAAACTCCATTGCAATTGCACCACCTAAAGACCACCCTAAAAGACTAACACAGTCAATACCTAAACTATCTAAAAATAATTTAATATCTTCTGCAAAGTCGGAAAGTGTATCAATTGCTTGATGATACGTAGATTCTCCAAAACCACGTAAATCTAACGCAATGACACTCACACTTTTTGGTAATGTTTTAATGAGTGGTTCAAAAAATATAGCTGATGATGTATTGCCGTGAATGAGTAATAACGTTTCTTTTGAATCACCTTGTTCATAATAACTTAAAGTTTCCCCATTAGATAGTGTTATTTGATGTTTTTTCACTCTAATAGCCCCCCTTATTTTTATGTTATATTAAAGTTTAAAGATGTTTTTAAAAATCCAATTAAGATTGTTGTAAATACTTCTGGTACTTCATACATCGATGCATGTCCCACATTGGGTAAAATGACTAATCTTGAATTCGGTAAATTATTATTTAAAATACGTTGATGTACCAATGGTGTCAAATAATCTTCTTCTGCACCAACAACCATTACGGGTACTTGTATTTTATCAAGTTTATGACGAATATCATAATTTTCAGCAGAATTTGTTAATCGAATCATACGATTTAAAAATACAGGATCATTAAATACATGATTGATTAAATACTGTTTTCTTTGTTCCATCCATGCTTTTTGTCTTTCATTAAATGCTTTTGAGTAGATGATAGGAATGGTTGCTTCATAATATTGAATCGCATCTTTTGCTTGTGCAAACTGATTCCAAAGATGGCCTGTTTTAGCTAGTGTATACGTTGTATATGGTAATGAGTTATAAATGATTAAGCGTTCTATGAATTGCGGATACTTCGCAGCAAATTGTAATGCAACTTCACCACCATAACTAATACCTACTAAATGTATTTTGTTTAAGTTTAGATGCATCAGCAGTGCTTTGACAAGTTCTACTTGAATATCTTGTGTATAATCACTTTCATAGGAATCACTTTGACCTTGATCTAAAAAATCGACCAAAATTAATTGAAAATGCTCGCTTAAATTACTTTTAAATGGTGCCCAACTTTTAGTTGACATCATAATACCATTTAAGATGATAACAGGTTCACCAGAACCTGTTATTTCATAATATACATTTTTATCTAAATATTTAAAGTAGCTCATAATCTTGTCCAATATACATTAACGCTTTGGCTTCTTTAAGCAATTGCTCTCTAAATTTTGGATGAGCAATTGATATCAGTAATTTTGTTCTTTCTGCAATGGTTGTACCACGTAAAGAAACCATACCATATTCTGTGACAACGTAATCTACATCATTTCTGGATAAAGATACTGCTGCACCAGGTTTTAAAGTTGCAACAATTTTAGATACTTCTTCACGTTCTCCGGTCGTTTGATTACGTACCATAGCTGTTGAATATAATGCAATAAATGAACGTCCACCTTTGGCATTTTGAGCGCCAACAGCTGTGTCTGATTGACCACCGGTTCCTGAAAATTGAACATGTCCAATCGATTCGGATGCACATTGGCCAGTTAAGTCGATTTCTAAGGTTGTATTAATGCTTACTTGATTATCATTTTTACCAATGATGTATGGGTCATTAGCATGACGACCACGCATAAAATACATACTTGGATTGTTGTTGATAAAATCATAGAGTTCTTGATTACCATATGCAAATGCTGCAACATGTTTATTTGGCATATAGTTTTTACGTTTACCTGTGGCAACACCTGCTTTAATAAGGCGCATAATACCTGTTGTAAACATTTCAGTATGAATACCTAAATCTTTTTTAGTCATTAAGGCACTTGCTACCGCATTTGGTATACCGCCAATACCGATTTGGATGGTATCACCATCATGAATCTTTTCTGCAATCATATTACCGATAATAATATCTTTTTCATTCGGTTCTAAGTCTGGAATAGATGGTACAGGATAATCAGATTCAATGATGTAATCTATTTCTCTAATATGCACATTATTATCACCAAATGTTCTAGGGAAATTAGGATTAATTTCAACAATGACCAAATCTGCTTGATCAATAGCATCTCTTTCATAAACATTACCAACAGATAATGACACATAACCGTGCTCATCAGGCATTGATGTAGTCATAACAAATATATTGGGTTTACGATATTCAAAACGCTTTTTACCTGCTAAGTGTAAATGGTTCGGAATAAATGAAATATTACCTTGTTTATGCACACGTCTTAATGTATTGGTATAAAACCAGCCCGCAACATCAAATTTATCTTTATAAGCTTCATTTGTAAAAAATTGGGCTTCTAATATTGGTAAGCAATTAGATATTGTTACTTGAGTCACATCATCTGCGATTGTATGTAATTCTTTCATAAAAAGTTGTGGTTCTGCAGCAGTCATACCCACGACAATATGATCATTAGGTTTAACAAGCTTCACTGCTTGGCTTGCGGTAATTATTTTATTCTTGTACATATCCATTGACTCCCCTTATTAAGAATTGATTGGTCCCCACTTGATGATGTTTGCAGCCCAAACATAACCAATGCCTGCTGCAATCATTGCCATCACTGTACCATCTTTTACTTTGCCTTGTTCGAGTGCTAAATGAAGTGACAATATTTGGTCAATTTGACCAATATGTCCATAATCCTCTAAATAAATTGTTTGATCTTCTGTAAGTCCTAAGTCTTTTAGCATCGCTAAATGACCACTTCTTTTAATATGTAAAATATTTAAGAAGTCAATATCTTTTCTTTCAAGATTGGATTTTCTTAATGATTCATCAATACATTTATACCAATTATCCATAGAAACTTCATTCAGTCTATTTTTCATCTTCACAGGATCCATTAAACGTAAAGATTTTTTAGCTTCATCAATATTATCGTTAGTAATTGGGTTGGCAATACCACCAATTTCTACACCTGCAGTACGTGATAGTGATCCATCGGATATCATATGACTACCTAAAAGTAAGTTTTTACCGTAGTTTTTCTTTAAGATAATTGCACCACCACCTGCACCTAAATTATACATCATTGACATGTTCTTGTCACTATAATCTACAAAATCACCGTTGCGGTATCCACCAACAACCATGACAACTTGAATTTCAGGATCTGCAATTAACATATCTTTTGCCATTTTTAATGCAGATACGGTTGTACAACATCTATTTTGTACATCAATACCCCATGCATTAAGTGCACCGATTCTATCTTGAACATAGAGTGCAGATGTTGTTAATGGATATTCTTTCCATTCTTCAGATACACTTAAAATGACATCAATTTCTAGTGGATCAATGCCTGTGTTTTTTAATGCATCAAGTGCAGCTAAAGCACCCATTTCTTGGGTGCCATCGCTTGCACTTGATGAAGGAATCACTTTAGATTTGATACCTAGTTTTTCAATCACATTTGCTTCTGTCCAAATACCGTTTGTTTGTTCTGCAATTTCTTTTGCACTCATACGGTTGTTTGGTAAATAAATACCGGTGCCTACAATTCCAACATGATCTTTCATAACCTTCACCTCAATTTTTTATTATAATCTCATACCACCATTGACATTAATTGTTTGTCCTGTGATATAAGATGCATCGTCACTTGCTAAAAATAATGCAACCTTAGCAATTTCATCTGGTTGTCCTAAACGGTTTAACATCGTTAATGCAGCAAATTTATCCAGTAAATCTTGTGGTACTGTTTTTAAGATATCTGTCATAATGTATCCTGGTGCGATCGCATTGACACGTACATTAGCACCCTTTAATGCAAACTCTTTAGCCCATGTCATGGTTAAACCAATGACACCAGCTTTAGTTGCTGCATAGTTTGCTTGTCCAATATTACCAAAAACACCAACAACAGATGAAATATTAATGATTGATCCACTACCTTTGGCTTGCATTTGTGGTCCAACTAATTTTGTTAAGTTAAAAACGCCTTTTAAGTTGACATCAATAACTGCATCCCATTGTGCTTCAGTCATTTTTCTTGTCATTGCATCTTGTGTAATACCTGCATTATTCACTAAGATATCAATTTGACCGTATTTATCGATCACTGCTTGATAAAACTTTTCTACACCTGTGACATCTGTAACATTTAAATACATACCTTCAACATTCGGATGTTCATAGGTTAACTCCCCTAAATCAGCTGCAATAACTTTAGCTCCCTCATTTGCATATGCTAAAGCAATTGCTTGACCTAAACCTTTTGCACCACCAGTAATCACTGCAATTTTACCTTCTAGTTTTTTCATTTCAAATCTCCTTATTTAACTTTCTTTAAGATGACTGATGTTCCCATACCGCCACCAATACATAAACTTGCTAATCCGATATTGTATGATTCATTTCTTAACATATTATGTAACAATGTCACCATAATACGGTTACCAGATGCACCCACTGGATGACCTAAAGCAATCGCCCCACCGTTTGGATTGGTTTTATCCAATATGAGTGATTCTTTAATATCTAAGTCTTGACCCAGTTCACGTACAACACCGAGTGCTTGTGCTGCAAATGCTTCATTTAATTCGAAAGTATCGATATCAGTTATTTTTAAATTTGCTTGTTTTAATGAATTTTTAATTGCATCTACTGGACCTAATCCCATCACGCTTGGTTCTACACCTGCTTGACCAAGTCCAATAATTTCTGCTAATGGTTTTAAATTGTGTGCTTTAACAAATGTCTCACTTGCTAAAATCATAAAACTTGCACCATCATTAATACCTGATGAACTTGCAGCTGTCACAGTCCCATCTTTTTTAAAAACTGGTTTTAATGCAGCAATTTTTTCTCTTGTTGTTGTATAGTTAATATATTCGTCTTTATCAAAAACAATTTCTGCTTTTCTAGTTTGGATCTTGACTGGAACTATTTCTTCGTCAAACAAACCATTTTCTTGAGCTTTTCTTGCTTTAACTTGGGAGTGATATGCAAAATCATCTTGTAGTTCACGACTGAATTGATGTTTTTCAACAATGTGTTCTGCAGTAATCCCCATATGGTAGTTACCAAATGCATCGGTTAAACCATCAGTAACCATATAATCAACGAACTCTAAATTACCCATTTTAACACCACTACGTACTTTACCTGAAACCAAGTAGGGTGCTTGTGACATTGATTCAACACCACCAGCTACAACTAAGTTTGCAAAACCCGCTTTAATATTTGCAACACCCATCATGACCGATTTCATACCAGAGCCACATATCATATTAACACCATAAGCTGGTATATTTGGTGAAAGACCTGCTAAAATGGATATTTGTCTTGGTAATCCTTGTTTTTGTCCAGCTGGTAATACATTACCAATAATTACTTCATCCACCCAAGCTGGATCAATGTTATGAGTTTCTAAAGTTTGTTTTAATACTTGAGAACCAAATTCTGCAGGTGAGATTTGTGATAATGTTCCTAAATAAGCACCAATTGCACTTCTTTTAGCACCTACAACATAAACTTTGCTCATGATATTTTCCTCTTTTCTTAATTTATCTTAATAAATATGAATGTTTATTCATGTTTATTGTATCATGAATAAATAGACATGTCAACACAAAATGTAAACGCTTTATTATTTTGTTAATTATTCTATATATACATAGATAAATACTTAAAAATTTGAAATATTAACACACCTAATATTTTAATTTTTAATTTCTGATTAAAATTAAAATACGCTTAAACACGAATTTATATTCATATCATATGTTTTAACTTGTATTTTTGGCCTTTTTCATATAAAATAATGCAAAGGAGATTACATATGTCAGAAGCTATTCGGTTACCAAAAACCAAAGTAGGTTACAAGTCATTTCATAGAATTATTGAAGTGTCAAAAAAACTATTTGCAGAAAACGGATTTCTTGCAACATCTACCAATCAAATTATATCTGAAGCAAAAGTAGCTATCGGAACTTTTTATATTTATTTTGATGATAAACGCGCTGTATATGATTATTTATTAAATGATTATTCCAAACGCATTCGTAAAAAAATTCAAATTGCTATTAAAGATCTACCAACCCGTTTTGAACAAGAAAGACAAGGTTTAAAAACATTTATTAAATTTTCACTTGAAGATCGTTTAAGTTACCGTATTATTTGGGAATCGATGTTTGTTGAACGTCAACTCTTTGTAGATTACTACTCTAACTTTGCTGCTGTCTATATGAAACAACTTCAAAAGGCAGTTGAACAAGGTGAAATCAAACCCGACTTAAACTTAGAAACACTTGCTTATACATTAATGGGGATATCCAATTTCGTTGGTTTGCAAGTAATTTTTAAACAACATGTTACTGAACAAGAAATTGATGATATTGTTGATCAAGTCATGCGTATTTTAAAAGATGGTATATTTTTATAAACATCTATATATTAAAAAAACAATTCATAATGTCATAATGAATTGTTTTTTTTTATCTTTTATTGTGCTTTTTGTAATCTTAAGACATCTCTAGCAATCATAATTTCTTCATTGGTTGGAATGACCCAAATTTTAACTTTTGAGTTATCTGCAGAAATTTCTTTGTCACCTCTAGAGTTATTCTTCTCATCATCAATGATAATACCTAAAACTTCTAAGCGATCACAAATAAGTTTTCTAACCTCGCGTGCATTTTCTCCGATACCCGCTGTAAATACTAATGCATCTAAGCCTCCTAATAATACATAGTAAGATGCAATATAATCTACAATACGTTTTGTTTGTATTTCTAATGCTAAGCGTGCACGTTCATGACCATTGTGTGCAGCTTCAATAATATCTCTTGAGTCATGTGAAAGTCCAGATATACCTAAGTAACCACTATTTTTATTTAACTCATTAAGTGTTTTTTCAAGTGAGTATCCTTCTTTTTGTTGCATTAATTGGAAGATTGCAGGGTCTACATTACCACTTCTAGTACCCATTGGGAATCCTTCAAGTGGGGTTAAGCCCATCGATGTATCAATACTCTTGCCACCTTTAACTGCTGTAATTGATGCACCATTGCCAATATGAGCAACAATAATTTTTGAATCTTCTTTTCCTAAACGCTCATGTGCAACTTCCGATACATATTGATGTGATGTACCATGGAATCCGTATTTTCTAACGCCATGTTTTTCATACCACTCATATGGCGTACCATACATAAAGTTTTCTTTTGGCATTGTTTGATGGAATGTTGTATCAAATACTGCCACATGAATCACATTTGGAATTGCTTTTCTAAAAGCGTTAATACCAATGATATTTGCAGGGTTGTGTAATGGTGCTAAATCATTTAATGCTGCAATTTTAATTACAACATCATCTGTTATCACTACAGATTCCTTAAATGTTTCACCACCTTGAACAACACGGTGACCAACACCTTGAATATCATCTAATGATTCAATCACCTTATGTTCTAATAAACCTTTGATGACTAAATCAACAGCAACCGAGTGATCTAAAACGACTAAATCGCTTTTTGTTTCTGATGAACCATTAAACTTAATTTTAAATTCTGCGTTTTTATTACCAATTCTTTCAACAACACCAGATGCAATTTCATGTTCTTCTGGCATTTGTAATAATTGGAATTTTAAGCTGGAACTACCAGCATTAACTGATAAAATTTTCATAATATTACCTTCCTATCCTAATAGATTTTAACTCAGTGCGAATAAATATTCAAGCCTTATTTCAATTATGGTATTAAACCATTAAATAATTATAAATTGCTACAAATTGTAAAATTGTTCCAATAGCGACAAATATATGCCATATAAAGTGAAAATAAGGCTTATTAGATTGTTTATAAAATATCACACCAATTGAATAACTTAAACCACCAAGTAAGATATACCACATGGTTGGCGGACTATATTTGTATAGGTCAATCATAAAATATAGACCACTCCATCCTAATAATAAAAATATAACAATATGCATTGTTTGAAAACGGTAAACCCATACGGATTTAAAAACGATACCTGTAATAATTAATAGCCATTGTGCGATGAGAAAAAATAATCCCAAACTCATAAAACCTTCAATACCAAACAAAGGTGTTCTAAATACAGGTAGTAATAGAAACACTGGTGCAAATGTACCACCAATGAGCATATAAATACCAACATGATCAAATCGTTTAAAAATAGATTTAGAACCTGTAAATGCCAGTGCATGATACAACGTAGAACTCAAATATAAAATAATCATAGCAATACCAAAGATAATTGCACTTGCTATTTGCCAACCATCTGTAGAGCGCAACAACATCATAATAAGCCCTATGATGCCAAATATTACCATCAAGCCATGTGAGGTTGCATTTGCTATTTCTTCGCCAATTGTTTGTGGCCGTTTCACTTTTTTTATCTTTTCTTGCATGTAGATCTACTCCTTGTAATTTTTTAAAAAGTCCTTACCCTTCAAAGTTTCTGGTTCATATGTACTTAAATTTGGATATCCTAGTTGTCTTAAAACCTCAAAAACAGTAATAGCGACAGCATTTGATAAATTAAGACTTCTAATCTTATCATTGGTAGGAATTCTAAATGTACTTTCCATATGCTTACTTAACAGTGATCTAGATATACCATATGATTCAGATCCAAAGACTAAATATATATCTTCTTTTATTGTAGCATAACTCGATTCACTATGGGTCTTTGAACCATATCTAGATAGAAAAAAGTATTTCCCTGGATGTGTTTTATAAAACGTATCAAAATCAGAATGAATTTCAAAATTAAGTGCATCATAGTAATCCACAGCACTACGACGCAACTTTTTATCATCAATTTTAAAACCTAAAGGTTCAATTAGATGCAGTTTCACACCGCTGCCTACACAAGTCCTCATAATATTACCTGTGTTTTGTGGTATTTCAGGTTGACATAATACAACATGAATCATGCTAAAACCTCACTTTCATCATCCGATAAGTTCACTCGAATATCTAATGTGATATTTTTTCTTAAGAAATGGGCAAAGAATAATGCCAATACATTAGATATGTTCATAGCTGTCCAAACAACACTATATTGCATCTGTGGGAATATCCACCATAAACCAAATAAAAGTGGTATACGTAAACCCCACAATCTAAATGATTGTGCACGCAATCCATATTTAGATTGTCCACTACCATTAAAGATAGCCATATAGTTTTGAAAGATAGCCATAAATGGTTGGGTGAGTAATAACCAAAGCGTATATTCAATAGATACACGAATTAATCTTTCGTTTTGTCCACCGACTAATAACATCACAAAATCTCTTCTGAATATAATAGCAATCAACACGGCAACTACCGTTAATGAAAAAGTTAATATACCAGATTGCCGGTAGGCACTAACTGCTCTTTGAGGCTGTTTATTACCAATATTAGTTCCTATAAATACGGCACTAATCGTTGTGATTGCATAAATTGGATTCATTAATATATTACTCAATTTATTACCCGTTGAAAATGCAGCAGATATGACATCACCAAATTGAGTTAAGACAAATGCATTAATAATTAAAAATCCAAAAAATGTTACTGAATGAGAAATTGTTGCTGGATAAGCAAATGGCCATATTTCTTTCACTGATTGTTTTTTAAGAACAAAGTCTTTTATGCTAATACGCATATATTTTCTGCTTATAAAAAGATCTAAAATCATCAGCGGTACAAATATTAAATTACCAATTACAGTAGACCATGCAGCACCTTCGACACCTAGATCAAGCACTTGTACAAAATACCACGTTAAGGGAATATTGACTAATATACCTAATATATTTAAAAACGTAGGTGTAAGCGTTGAGCCTTGTGCTTGTCTAATTGCTTGATAAACTAAAAAGAATATAACGCCAATAAGTTCTAAACTACGTATTTTAAAATAATTATCTGCAAATATATTGGTTTGTCCTTGGGCACCAAGTAAACCAACAAAGACATCTGATAATAAGAAAATAACAAGTGTCAACACCAAACCTACAATGATGGATATTGTAATGAGTTGACCCGCATAAAACTTCGCTTTATTTTCTCTTTTAGCGCCTAAAAATTGCGAAATAATCGCCATCGCTGCAATGGATATACCAACGCCAATTGCTAAAATTAAATTATTAAAGGATTCATGAATGTTTAAAGCTGCAATTGCTGAATCCACTGTTGATGATGAAGCATTTGGCATTCTGGCGATAAAATAAATATCAACCATACCATTAAATGATTTAATCAAATTGTTAATTAAAATTGGTAACGACAAAAGGAGCATATATAACCATATATGCTTCCCATTTAACATTCTTTGTGTATTCTTCGACATATTCTGCTGCATAAGGCAGTCTTTTAACCTCTTATTTTTTGTGTTCCGTCACTAACTTTTGACGTAAATCCCATAAGTCCTGAGATAGGTCAACATAATATTCATGTGGATTTTTTAATCGAATGACTTCTTTCCATAAAGTTTCAAAACTATCTTCTTTATGTTTTCTAATCTCATCAAGTGTAGGTAGATCATAAACTAGTTTACCTTTTTCAAAGATAGGGATGAGTAATTTTTCGATTGAGTAATTTTCAACAATTTTATATTTCCAAGGATGCATTGGATCAAATAATTTATATGGTTTACTTGGATCAATTACTTCATCAAATAAAGTAATCACATCGGCAATTGCCTTTTTATTTTCATCATAAAAACGGTAAACCTGTTTAAATCCAGGTATGGTGGTTTTTGCAACATTATCAGATATTTTTATTTTTGGCACTAATTCATCACCTGATTGAATCGCACTGAGTTTAAATACCCCACCAAAAACAGCTTCACTGCGCGCTGTGATTAAACGTTCACCAACACCAAAAGAATCTATTGCTGCTTCTTGATGTACAATTAAATCACGAATTAAAAACTCGTCTAATGAATTAGATACTGTAATTTTTGTTTCTGTTAAACCTGAATCATCTAACATTTGTCTGACCTTTTTAGATAGATATGCCAAGTCTCCAGAATCAATACGTACACCTTTAAGTGATTTACCCATTGGTTTTAACACTTCATGATGTACTTTAATCGCATTCGGTATACCTTCGTTTAAAGTATCATAAGTATCCACTAATAATAAACATTGATCTGGATAATTTAGTGCATATTGTTTAAAAGCTTCATATTCAGTATCAAAGCTTTGCACATAAGAATGTGCCATTGTACCTGATGAAGGAATACCAAACATGTATTCAGCTAATGTGTTGGATGTACCAGTCACACCACCGATATAAGCACTTCTAGCACCTAAGTTTGCTGCATCATAAGAATGTGCTCTTCTAGCACCAAATTCAAAAACTGGACGTCCTTTAGCTTCTCTTACGATTCGAGATGCTTTAGTTGCAATTAATGATTGATGATTAATTGACAGTAAAACAAAGGTTTCAATTAATTGACACTCTATTAAAGGTCCCTTAACAACCATAATTGGTTCATTAGGAAAAATAGGCGTTCCTTCTTTAATGGCATATACGTCCGATGAAAACTCAAAATTCGCTAAATAATTTAAAAATCCTTCATCAAAATCCATTTTATTTCTTAAAAAATTGATGGTATCTTCATCGAATTTTAAGTTTTTTATATATTCAATAACAGATTCTAAACCAGCAAATATGGCATAACCACCATCATCCGGTATACTTCTAAAAAAGACATCAAATACAGCAATATCTAAGTGTTTGTTATCTTTAAAATAAGCATTGGACATGGTCAGTTCATAAAAGTCTGTTAGTAATGCTAAATTTCTTTTCACAACATCATCTCCTACAAGTTATTTTATCATGTTTTATTTCTTCATCATAGGTTAAAAAATAGCCTATCTAGTATTTATTTTTTATAGATCCGTAGTTAATATTAAATCATTTTCAGTATACCAGTTAAAATGGATAAATAATACATCCAACCAGTAGACAATCACGAGTGGGAAAATCACCATTGAAGCAGCAAATAACCAACCATTTAATGAGAATCCTGCAATCGTTAACGGTTGTAATAAGCCAACTAAACCAGATGTACCCATACCTGCCCATACAGCACTAAATTGGTGTCCTACCGGAATAGATGCAATAAACCACTCATAGCCATCAAATATAAAATAACTAATTGGAGCTAAAATAAAACTAGTTAGTAATGTTGGAACCCATACAATCGGTTTTTTTAAGATATTTTTAAATTGGAACATTGAACTTGCTAGCCCAACTGTAAATATGGACCCCGCATTGTTTTTTCTAATAGTTTGAACAGAGAAACCAACCATTTGTGTACTACAACCAATTGCAGCAGCACACATTGCAGCAATCGCAATCGGATCTGGTATTGCCATGGCATTACCAACACCTAATGGCACTGAAAATACTGCGATTGCAACACCTGCACTACTAATAAATGGTAATGTTAATAGCACACCAAATATGAGTGCGACAAATGCAGATGTAACGTAAGGTTCTAATTGCATAAAGAATCGAATCGATGCATAAATCGCATCCATTAAGCGATCAATTGGCCACGAAACGATATATGTCATCAATACAGCTGCTAAAATACCGATTATCGGTATAAAAAACAAGTCATACGATGTCTTCTTTTTAAATATCGCCTCAATGATAAAATATGTGCCCACTACAACAACAAAGGCTGTAATCGGGTTGTTGGATGACCTAACCGGATCAAACCAACCAGCCATCGTAAAATCAACTTTAACAAGCGTTGCAATACCACCTGCAACTGCAATCATAATTAATTTTAAACCGTCTAATTTAAGCGATAAACCGATACTTAAACCAATCCCCATACCGAGTAAGGATGTAAGAACAGGTGCAACCCTTAAACTGAGTACATCTAACCCTGTAACGATCCCAATCGTTTGAATAATTGCGCCAGCAACAATAGTACCAAAGATACCAAATGTCATCGCGTTTAATGTCTTATGTAAAAATGTTTTTGCTTTCTGCCAGAATGTTGGTACAGATGATGCCGAATCCATACCCGGTGTTACTTTTTTTTTCATATGTTTTTTCTTCTTTCCTTCTGATTTTCTTTTTACTGTTATTAATATAGCATTTTTACATAAATTTTGCATAGGATTCACAAAATAATGATGATATATCTTCATATAAGATGTCTATATATGTATTTATCATAAAATTTGTCAGTCTATGCATAAAAATATGAGGTGCGCATAACGCACACCTCACTGATTGTAGGAAAAATTATTTTTTGTTAATTTCCTCTATGGATTCAATTTCAGCCTTTTTAACAAATGCGCCTGTTTTTGATTCTTTATCGTATTCATATTTAAGAAGTGACATTGAGTTAATCCCCCAACGTTTACCACCTGTAAAATCAATTTGTCCACCCATTGGTACATCAACTGGTGCCGATTCTAATGCTTCAATATATGATAAGAATGTTAGATCACCTTCAACGCGCTCGAGGCCTTCTAAAAATACTTTAGCAGCAACAAACCCTGCCATAGCAAACGCATTTAATGAATAGTTTTCTTTACTTTCTTCTGGCTCTACACCATAACCATTTGCTGTCATAGTCGCAAAGAATTCCATATAATCTGCCATACCTTCATCGGTTGAAGTATCTAACCATGCACTACCATAAAAATCAAAGCTATAATCTCTTGCTGTAATCGATGCAGCATTTGTATTGACATAAGATGTAATCACTGGTGCTTTATTATTATTATCATCTAATGCAACTAAAGCATTATTAAATGGTGCTTGGTTACCTGCAACAATAATTAAATCTGGATTTGCTTTTAAAGCACCCTTTACTGCAGCATCAATAGTATCTTCTTCAAATGATGCAACTTTTAAGTCTTTTTCACGACCAGCTAATCTAGCTTCTTCAATAATACCTGCTGTAATAGATTTACCAGCATCATCATTGGTATATAAAACATAGATTGTAGCATCTTCTGCTAATTTTTCATTTTTATTTGGTCCAAATAAAGCTTCATTGATCGCTCTAGCATAAGCAATACGACCATCTGTTTTATAAATTGGTTGCACAGCAAATACTGGGTTACCAGGTGTGTTACCAAAGTATAGTTCGTTAATACCAGTTGCTGCATAAACCATTGGAATATGTGCTTCTAATATCGTAGGAAGTGTTGCACCAACTGTACCTGTTCCAACATGACCTACTAATGCAAATATCTTATCTTCTTCAATTAACTTTTTAGTGTTTGTTAATCCTGTTGCTGGATCGGTTGCATCATCATATGTGATATATTCGATGACGTATTTATCACTTGTTGCATTATATGCTTTAAAAACTGAATCTATCGCTGCGCTAAATGGAATACCAACAATTCCAAATGCACCAGTTTTTGAAGCAGTATTACCTACCTTAACAACTGTTTTACCATCTCTTTGTGAAACTCCTTGAACTAAACCTGCAGGTACTGCAGGTACCTCATATTCTTCCACATCTAAGTTTGGAAGTGATTGCGTACATGCTGCTAATACTATTGTTAATGCTAGCATCGCAACTGCCAATAATTTTTTCATTTACTTTCTCCTTTTTTATATTTCAACCTATTGATTGATTTATTTATAAACTAAATTAATTTAATTGACCCAAATAAGCATTAATAAGTTCTTCATTGTTTAAGAGCTCATTTGCAGGGCCTTCCATACTTACGCGACCTAATTCTAATACATATGCATAATCTGCAATTATTAATGTTTGATATGCATTTTGTTCAACAATTAAAATTGTTTTCCCGCGTCGCTTAATCTTTTCAATGATTTTAAATATACTTTGAACAATCAGTGGTGCAAGTCCTAGTGATGGTTCGTCTAATAATAAAATCTCAGGATCCCCCATTAATGCTCTGCCAATTGCCAGCATTTGTTGTTCACCACCAGATAAAGTAGAAGCTTGTTGTTTGCGTCTGTCTTTTAAAATTGGAAAGTATTCAAACACTTCTTGCATCAATGTGTCAATATATACTTTTCGTGAAATCTTTTCTTGAACTATTTGGCCATCTACTTCTTTTTGGATAGTTTTATGTTTAATTCGATAAGCACCAACTAATAAGTTTTCTTCAACGGTTAACCCATTTAAAATCATACGACCTTCTGGTGATTGCATAACACCTTCATAGGCGATCTTAAATGGATCTTTATTTTGAATTTCCTTACCATCTAATAAGATTTTTCCAGAATGCACTTTAACTGCACCCGATACTGATTTAATGAGTGTTGTTTTTCCTGCACCGTTTGCACCTAATATAGCTACAATATGCCCCTTAGGAACTTTCATAGATACACCTTTAATTGCACGAATAATACCATAATCAATAACGAGGTTTTTAATTTCTAATTGTTCCATTATTTGCCTCCTAAGTATGCTTCTTGTACTTGTGGGTGATTTTGGATATATTCCGGTGTACCCGTTGCAATCATCTTTCCAAAAGATATAGCACAAATTCTATCGCAAACATTCATAACAAGCCCCATATCATGTTCAACCAAGATAATGGTTACATCAAATGTTTTTTGAATAAACTGAATTGTTTTTGCAAGTTCAACCGTTTCTGTTTCATTCAAACCTGCAGCAGGTTCATCTAAAATAATTAGTTTTGGATCACTCATTAATGTACGTGCTAATTCAACCTTTTTTAAAATCCCATAAGGTAAGCCAAAAGGTAATGCATATTGATAGTCTTTAATACCTAACATGTCTAATATGTTTTCGGCCTTTTGTCGAAACATTTTTTCTTCAAGCTTTAACTTAGGTAAATGTAATAGTTGCGTAAAGAAACCAGAACTATAAAGTGCATGTGCACCAACTAATAAGTTATCCATAACACTCAGTTCCCAAATGAGTTCAACATTTTGGAAAGTACGTGACATCCCTAAGTTAATAATGTCATGTGATTGATAATTATTTAATGTTCTTGGTGTATTTTGGTTATCTTTAAAAAATACTTTACCTAGATTTGGTCGATAAAATTGTGTCATACAATTAAATACCGTCGTTTTTCCAGCACCATTAGGTCCAATTAAGCCAAATATTTCACCTTTATTGACAGTAATGGATAAATCATCAACGGCCTTTATGCCACCAAAACGCATCGTTAAATGAGATACCATTAAATGCGCGTTATCATCAGCAATAAATGCTTCATAGTCTTCATTGTTTAAAATCTCAGTTTGCATCATATCTGCTTGATCATGGTCTGGATTTTGTTCAAGTAATTTCTTGTATTTATCTAATTGTAAATGTTTATGTTCGTTTTCTTTTGATTGAATTATACCTAGTTTTTCGCTTAATAATAATAGTTTGTTATCTATTAACTGTATTTTGTCAGCTAAATTTCTATATGTATAATAGTTTTTTAATCTTTGGAGTTTCGCTATTTTTCTAGTCATGCTATATGTGCTTAGTTTAGTCATTATTTTCATCTAAAACAGCCTCCTTAGATAATTTCTTATTGGATATCTTCAACTTGATTTTCATATATAGATCTTTAAATAGACCAATTAATCCTCCTGGGAAATACATCATCACTATAATAATTAAAATACCACTAATAACAAATGACATATTTGAAAATTGGCTGTCTCTTAAAAATGGAATTGTTTTAAAGACTGCTAAGTCTAACCCAAAGATAACAAACGTACCGATCAGTACACCCCAAATTGATTTAGCACCTCCAACAACGACTGCCGCTAATAAGTTTAAGGAAACTGATAAATTCCATTGTGAACCCATTGAAAACTTTACATAAGCCATATATAATACACCACCAAATAATGCATAAATGGTTGATAAAACAAATGCCATTAATCGGTATACTAAAATACTTATACCCATTGCTTGTGCGGCGGAATCACTATTTTTAATACTTAATAAAGCACGTCCAAATGGTGATCTTATTAAGTTATGTGTTAACATCATTGTTCCGACTACTGCTACAATGATGAGTATTAAAGTTTGTTGGCTATTTAAACTAAATCCAAACAATTCAATACCTGTAAAAGTTGTACCAGATACACCACCTGTAAATTGATCAAAGTTTTTAAATAACTCGACGGCAATTTCTGATAAACCAAGTGTAACTATTGCTAAATACATACCCTCAATTCTTAGTGATACACCACCAAAAATTAAACCTAGTAATATAGCTACGATAAGACCAATAATAATAACTGCAATAAACGGTAGATTAAATACATTCATAATGCTATATAACAAGAAAGTTCCAATACCAATAAATGCTGCAGTACCTAAAGATGCCAAGCCGGCATAACCGATTAATAACGAAAATCCTAAAGCTACGACATAAAAGATTAAAGTCTTGGCAATCGCATCTGTTAAAGTGACACCGATAATATCTTTAGCAAATGGAATGATTAATAATATAAGTCCAAATACGATAAACCCAAAGAAAGGATGTTTTGTATAGTTTTTAAATTTTTGGCTAAGTTTTGCGTCCATATCTATACCTTCTTTGCTACTTTCTTACCAAATAAGCCAAGTGGCTTAAATAATACGATGAGTAAAATTAATAAGTAAAGCATTGTATTACCCCATGGGTTTAAATAAAAACTAAAGACACTGTTTAACACACCAAATATAACAGCGCCTATCACTGGCCCATAAAACGTTGAAAAACCACCTAATATTGCTGCAAAAAATGCCTGTACTTGAATTGGAATCATAAAATAAGTATTAATGTTACCATAATAACCTCTACTTGATGAAATCATAATCGCTGCAATCACACCAAGTGCACCAGCAATCGCCCAACTCATTGAAGTAATTAGTTTGGTATTTACACCCATCATACTTGCTACATTTTCATTCGATGCAGTTGCACGAACGCCTAACCCCCATTTAGTGTAACGAAGCGCTATAAAAATGACTGTAATTAAGACAAATGCAATGAATACTGAAACAGCTTGATGATATAAGATGTTGTAATCAAATAGGTTAAATAACCAAATAATCGCTTGAACTGGATAGTTTAAGAAAGTATCTTCAAACTGTGCACCAATACGAGGCAATGACCTTTCGTTAATACCAAAAAATGTAGGAATAAGACCTGTAATAATCAATACAATACCCATGGTAATGATTTGTTTACCAACCGGGGTTGAATATCTTGATTTCCTAAAAATAAACAAATCAAGCAACATCGACACAATAAAACCAACAGCGATTCCAATTACGATAGCTAATGTATATGTTCCTACTGTAGGATCAGGCACATTACCCGTAACGTCCGGTGTTGGCATGAGTATAAAGGTAACAACATATGCTGCCATGGTACCAATCATACCTTGGGCAAAGTTTGTTGTAAATGATGTTTTAAAAATTAATACAACACCCAATGTCGCAAGCGTTAATGGTGCAGATTGTATTAATCCAGATAATATAAGATCTAACATATTGTCTTGCCTCTTCTTTTCATGTCATTATAAGCTCTATGTTCTATATACAACAATTTCGTTCATATAGATGCTGCAAATCCACTTCGTGTAGCTTTATAATATGTTTCAAATATTTCAAATATGAATGATTATTCATTTATTGACAACATCATTTTATCATGAACAATTGTTCGTGTCAACATGAAAATGAAAACGCTTTATTTTCATAAGCATTTTCATTTACTTTAACGATTATTTTAAAGTGATTATATTTGATTAAAAGTAACTCAATGTGAAAATTGTAAATAATAATGTGACTAAATTAGCTATTAATGCATATAATAATGCGCTTTTTTTACTGTTTTCTTTAAGTAGAAAGACATACGTAATACCTTCTACAACGAAGACGAAAATCTCACCTAAAACTAAAGTTAGAACTAGGCCTACCTCTGCTGCCCAAAAATAGAATCCAACAATCATTATGATGGTTAAAATAGATTGAGTAATAAAATTAGTAAGCCCAACAATTAAAAAACTTTTTTGCATGCGGTACATAAAGACAAATAAAATAATTAACTCTAATACAATTGTTAGTATCACTCTTAAAGCATACTGACTAAAGAAGTGATCCATCGGGATAACTTCGGTTACTTCTCCTGCATTGAGTGTTGATACTGACAAATCAACATTATTTAAATTAAATACTATTTCAGATGTAAACATCCTACGATGAATAATTGGAGAAGATATAACAATATCTTCATCAATGACTATTGCTATTTTAAATATTCTGGGCGCACTATAATAACCAACATGATATATTTCAGCTTTAACCAAACTTAAATGTGTGGGAGCACCAGCACTGTATATTGTCCGGGCAACAAACCCATCAGCATCTTGGTATCCATTAAATACATCAACTGGGTAAGTGCTTTTATAATAATAATCTAATCGGTATTCATAATCTTCAAGTTCTAATACCTCTGCTTTTGAATTATAAGGTATGAGCAATTCAAAATCATAAGGCTTTTGAACGCCTTTTATTTCAATCGTAGCAGTCGGCTTTGAAAACATATCAGCATACGTGGGTTTAGGTAAAATAATGATGGTACATAATATAATGTAAAGTAAAACTAATCTTTTTTTCATACAAATCCCCTCTTTTATAGTCTATCTACCTTTAATATATAACACTTTCATTGAAAAAACCTTAAAAGTTATAAAAAATGAACTGATACCCAAAAGTTGTACTTTGTTATAATACAAGTATATGCAGGAGGCATCAGATGAATGATAAAAAGAAAAAGAATAGATTATGGAGTGGAGCATTCAAATTAAAGGTCGTTTTAGACATCATTGAAAACGAACTATCCTATAGCCAAGCTGCACGTAAATATAATCTATATTTAAGATCGTGTAGTTTAAATGATACACTACCAGCCAGATGGGTTTATCAATATAGACTTTATGGGAAGGAACGGTTTTATCAGACACCAAAAGATTATCGTAGGAATCCAGTTAGAAAGTTCCATACACCATCTAAAGAGGTAGTACAGGATTTAGAACTCAAAGTCAAACATCTAGAAATGGAACTTGAATATTTGAAAATTACTCATCGCAAAAGTTTTA